>NZ_CAMFKO010000071.1 GCF_945957265.1 uncultured Dechloromonas sp. | reverse complement strand
CCGCTTACCAGGCCGTTGCCGACGCCGCCTAAGCAAGGACAGCCCATGCCGCTCAATCAACCGCTCTCCGCACTGGAACAGCACGACGAGTTCATCGGTCGCCACATCGGCCCCTGCGCCGCCGAAATGACCGCCATGCTGGCCGCCATCGGCGCCGACAGCCTGGACCAGCTGATAGCCCAGACCGTTCCCGCCGCCATTCGCCTGCCGGCCGACCTGCCCCTGCCGCCGTCGCGTCGCGAACACGAGGCGCTGGCCGACCTCAAGGCCATCGCCAGCAAGAACGTCGTCAACAAATCCTGCATCGGCATGGGCTATTACGACACCTTGACGCCCAAGGTCATCCTGCGCAACGTCATGGAAAACCCGGGCTGGTACACCGCCTACACGCCCTACCAGGCCGAAATCGCCCAGGGCCGCCTGGAAGCGCTGATGAACTTCCAGCAGATGGTGGTCGACCTGACCGGCCTGGAAATCGCCAACGCCTCGCTGCTCGACGAAGCGACCGCCGCCGCCGAGGCGATGACCATGGCGCGCCGCGTCTCCAAGTCGAAATCGAACCGCTTCCTGGTCGATGCCGCCTGCTTCCCGCAGACCATCGACGTGGTCAAGACCCGTGCCGGCTACTTCGGCTTCGAGCTGGTCATCGGCAAGCTGGATGACTACAAGGACGGCGAATTCTTCGGCGCCCTGCTCCAGTACCCCAACGACAACGGCGAAGTGCGCGACCTGACCGACGCCATTGCCGGCCTGAAGGCCAAGGGCGCCACCGTCGCCGTCGCCACCGACCTGATGGCGCTGGTCCTGCTCAAGTCGCCGGGCGCCATGGGCGCCGACATCGCCCTCGGTTCCAGCCAGCGTTTCGGCATCCCGATGGGCTTCGGCGGCCCGCACGCCGCCTTCTTCGCCACCCGCGAAGCCTTTGTCCGCTCGATGCCGGGCCGCATCATCGGCGTCTCCAAGGATGCCCGCGGCAACACCGCCTACCGCATGACGCTGCAGACGCGCGAACAGCACATCCGCCGCGAGAAGGCCAACTCCAACATCTGTACCTCGCAGGTGTTGCTCGCCAACATGGCCGGCATGTATGCCGTCTATCACGGCTCCGAGGGCCTGCGCCTGATCGCCGGCCGCATCCACCGCCTGACGGCCATCCTGGCCGAGGGCCTGAAGCGCGCCGGCGTCAACCTGCTGACCCGCCAGTTCTACGACACCGTGCATTTCGACCTCGGCGCCCGCGCCGAAACCGTCTACCTGGCTGCCCTGGGTGCCGGCTACAACCTGCGCCGCGTCTCGGCCGGCGTGCTCGGCATCTCCTTCGACGAAACGACCACTCGCGACGACGTGGCCACGCTGTTCAAGCTGATCGCCCAGGTCACGCTGGACATCGATCTCATCGACGCCCAGGTGGCCGCCGCCGACCCGGCCCTGCCCGATGCGCTGATCCGCAGCGACGCCGTGCTGCAGCACCCGGTGTTCAACACGCACCACACCGAACACGAGATGCTGCGCTACCTGAAGTCGCTGCAGAACAAGGACCTGGCGCTCGACCACTCGATGATCTCGCTCGGCTCCTGCACCATGAAGCTGAACGCGACCAGCGAGATGATCCCGGTCACCTGGCCGGAATTCGGCGGCCTGCACCCGTTCGCCCCGCGCGACCAGGCCACCGGCTACCTGGAAATGATTGCCAGCCTGACCGAATGGCTGAAGATGGTCACCGGCTTCGACGCCATCTGCATGCAGCCGAACTCCGGCGCCCAGGGCGAATACGCCGGCCTGGTCGCCATCGACCGCTACCATGCCAGCCGCGGCGAGGAACACCGCAACGTCTGCCTGATCCCCAAGTCGGCGCACGGCACCAACCCGGCCACCGCCCAGATGGCCAACATGAAGGTCGTCGTCGTCGATTGCGACGACAACGGCAACGTGGACGTCGCCGACCTCAAGGCCAAGGCCGAAGAGCACAAGGACGACCTGGCCTGCCTGATGATCACCTACCCGTCGACCCACGGCGTGTTCGAGGAAGCGGTCCGCGAGATCTGCGCCATCGTCCATGCCAACGGCGGCCAGGTGTACATGGACGGCGCCAACCTCAACGCCCAGGTCGGCCTGACCTCGCCCGGCTTCATCGGCGCCGACGTCAGCCACATGAACCTGCACAAGACCTTCGCCATCCCGCACGGCGGCGGCGGACCGGGCATGGGTCCGATCGGCCTCAAGGCCCATCTGGCGCCGTTCATGGCCGACCACGCCGTCCAGCCGACGGGCGACGCCAACCGCGTCAATGCAGGCCAGGGTGCGGTGTCTGCCGCCCCGTTCGGCTCGGCGTCGATCCTGACCATTTCCTGGATGTACCTGGCCATGCTCGGCGGCGAAGGCGTCAAGAAGGCCACGCAAGTCGCCATCCTGAATGCCAACTACGTTGCCCAGCAGCTGAACGCCCACTACCCGGTGCTCTACGTCGGCAAGAACGGCCGCGTGGCGCACGAGTGCATTCTCGACATCCGCCCGATCAAGGCCGCCACCGGCATCGCCGAGATCGACATCGCCAAGCGCCTGATGGACTACGGTTTCCATGCGCCGACGGTGTCCTTCCCGGTGGCCGGCACGATCATGGTCGAGCCGAC
>NZ_CAMFKO010000070.1 GCF_945957265.1 uncultured Dechloromonas sp. | reverse complement strand
GTGGGCGCGTATCCGGCGCGAATTGCCTTTCTGGTACCGGCCCCTGCTGCGCGCCCAGGTCAAGGCCGCCAATCGCGACAGCAACCGGCGCGAGGCGGCGCGCAGCGCGATCATTGCCCTGCTTTCCGCCAGCCGGCGTCTGTGGCTGCTGATCGGCGAGCGGCTGGCCGGCGACGGGGCGCTCGACCGGCCCGACGATGTCTTCCATCTGATGCCCGGCGAGATCGAGCGTCATGTCCTCGGCTGCCTGCCGCTCGCCGGGCTGCGCGCCCGCGTGGCGGAGCGGATGGCTCTGTTCGTCCGCTGGCAGGCGACCGAGCCGCGCGAATGGCTGGCCCTGGCGCCGGCCGGGCAAGCGGTCCCGGTGTCGCAGGCGACGGGTGCCAGGCCGGCGAAGGCGGGCGATGGGCGGGTGTTCAGCGGCGTCGCCACCGGCACCGGCGTGGCGCGCGGCAAGATCCGCCGCCTGCGCCATCCGTCCGAAGGGCTGGCCTTGCAGCCCGGCGAGATTCTTGTCGCGCCGTCGACCGATCCGGGCTGGACGCCCCTGTTCCTCAAGGCCGGCGGACTGGTCGTCGAAACCGGCGGCTACCTGTCGCACGGCGCCATCGTCGCGCGCGAATTCGGGCTGCCGGCGGTGGTCAATCTGCCGGGCATCCTGGCGATGTTCGAAGACGGCGACGAGGTCGAAGTGAATGGCTGGCACGGGACGGTAAGCCGCTTGTAGTGTTGTCGCGACGCAACATGCGATCCGTTCCGTTGGCGGTGTTTGGTTGACCTAGATCAAGCAAATCAATAAACTGGATTCATGTTGCGGTGCAACATCGGCTGCGCGGCGCCTGTCTTCTCCTGGTGCCGCTTTCGGGAAAGCCTCCCTCCCTTCGCTTCCCGCCGATGTCGTGCCCCCCTGTAACCGTTCGCTGCGGAGTCGTTTTTCGCAGTGGCAACAGTCAAGGAGGTCGCATGAACGCTACGACCCTTACTTCGCCTTCCCTGCAGCGCGTTTCCGCGTTGATGCTGGAGGCTTTCCAGAAATTGCTGATGGCTGCCGGCATGGTTTTCATCGCCGGGGTGATCGGCATCCAGAGCGGCTTCATCGGCCCCGACGTGCCGCTCGTTCAGAAACTGTGGCCGGCCGAAGCGCTTGTCGACGAGGCCGAAGCGGTCGAGGCCGAGGAAGATGCCGTCGTCGAGGTGCTGGCTCCGCGCCTGCGCGGCGCGATGGACTACGTGACCCGTCGCTACAAGGTATCCACCGAGGCGGTGCAGCCCATTTTCGCGACGGCGCAGAACGTCGGCCGCGAACTGCATATCGACCCATTGCTGATCATCGCCGTCATCGGCGTCGAGTCGGGGTTCAACCCCTTCTCGCAGAGCGTGGTCGGCGCCCAGGGCCTGATGCAGGTGATGCCGCGCTTCCACCAGGACAAGCTGCCGGAAGAAAGCGCCTCCTTCCTCGATCCGGTGACCAATGTCCAGGTTGGGGCGCGGGTGCTGAAGGAATCCATTCGTCGGCAGGGCGGGCTGGAGGAAGGCCTGCAGCAATTCGGCGGTGCCCTCGGCGACGCCGGGCGACGCTATGCGGGCAAGGTGCTGGCCGAGCGCCAGCGTCTGGAGCAGGCCGCGCAGCGCGTGCGCGCTGCCTGAGCGAAGGGCGGGGAACTCGCTGCCGGATGCGGGGTCCGAGCCGTATCGCCACTGCCCCGAGCATCCGCATGTCCCCATCCCGACTTTCCCCGGCGACCCTGGCCGGCGGCTGTTTCTGGTGCCTCGAGGCCGCCTTCGAGCAACTGGAGGGCGTGATCTCCGTGCTGCCCGGCTATATGGGCGGCCACGATCCCCAGCCGAGCTACGAGGCGGTGTGCCGGGGCGATTCCGGTCATGCCGAGGTGGTGCACATCGCCTTCGACCCGGCGATCATCGACTACGCAACGCTGCTCACCGCCTTTTTCACCATTCACGACCCGACCACGCTGAACCGCCAGGGGCACGATGTCGGCAGCCAGTACCGCTCGGCCGTTTTTTATCATGACGAGGCGCAAAAAGCGGCGGCCGAAGCCATGATCGCCCGCCTGAACGCCGAGGGGGTGTGGCACAGTCCCATCGTCACCGAGGTGACGCCGGCCACGACTTTCTTCGAGGCCGAGGAATACCACCACCAGTATTTTCGCCGCAATCCCTACCAGGGCTACTGCATGGCCGTGGTTGCGCCCAAGGCGGTCAAGTTGCGCCAGGTCTTCGCGGATCGGCTGAAGGCCGACTGAGGCCCGGGAGCGCCGGGAGACCCGTCGCGGTGCAGCGCCTAATCCGTATGACTCGTTTTGGTGCGGCGCAGCATTTCCCAGCTGGCGATCAGGGCGAGGGGTGAAAAGGCGCCAACCGTGACGCCGAGGAAGATTTCGGTCAGTCCGCCGTCCATGATGCGTTCTCCTGCGAGGCTTCGATAGGCCTTTTCTTGCATGGAGCGTGCCAGCCGAAGCGGCGACGAAGGATCAGCGCTTGCGGAACAGCCCGGCCAGCAGCATCAGGCCGATGAGCGCGATGGCCGGCCAGTCGCCCGTGCGGCCGTAGGGCGTCGAGCCGCCGTAGGCGTGGACGCTGCCTTTCAGCACGCCGGTGGTGAAGGGCGGCAGTGCGGCATGCACCGTGCCGTCCGGGCCGACGATGGCGGTCATGCCGGTGTTGGTGGCGCGCAGCAGGGGCCGGTACCAGAAAGGCAATTCGCGCCGGATACGCGCCCAC
>NZ_CAMFKO010000069.1 GCF_945957265.1 uncultured Dechloromonas sp. | reverse complement strand
CGCTTGAACAAGCTGATCGTGAAGAAAGCTGCCGTACTGGGCGCTGGCGTGATGGGTGCGCAGATAGCGGCGCATCTGGCGAATGCCGATGTGCCGGTGGTGTTGTTCGACCTGCCGGCGAAGGAAGGAGACAAGAACGGGGTGGTGAAGAAAGCGCTGGACGGGCTGAAGAAGCTCGACCCGGCGCCGTTGGCCAGCAAGGCCAAACTGCAATACATCGACGCCGCCAACTACGACGAACACCTGGCGCAACTGGCCGACTGCGACCTCATCATCGAAGCCATCGCCGAACGCATGGACTGGAAGAACGATCTCTACGCCAAGATCGCCCCGCACATTGCGCCGCACGCCATCGTCGCCTCCAACACCTCGGGCCTCTCCATGAACGCCCTGGCCCAAGGCCTGCCGGAAAGCATCCGCCCACGCTTCTGCGGCATCCACTTCTTCAACCCGCCGCGCTACATGCACCTGGTTGAAATCATCGGCACCCAAAGCACCGACGGCGGCACCCTCGACGCCCTCGAAACCTGGCTCACCTCGCGCCTCGGCAAAGGCGTCATCCGGGCGCTCGACACCCCCAACTTCGTGGCCAACCGCATCGGCGTCTTCTCCATCCTCGCCGTCATGCACCACACCCAGGCCTTCGGCCTCGGCTTCGACACCGTCGACGCCCTGACCGGCCCCAAGATCGGCCGCCCGAAAAGCGCCACCTACCGCACCGCGGACGTCGTCGGCCTCGACACCCTGGCCCACGTCGTCAAGACCATGCAAGACACCCTCCCGGGCGACCCCTGGCACAGCCACTTCACCGTTCCCGCCTGGCTCCAGGCCCTGATCGAAAAGGGCGCCCTCGGTCAAAAGACCCGCGGCGGCATCTTCAAGAAACAAGGCAAGGAAATCCAGGTCCTCGATCTCGACCAGCAAGACTACCGCACCTCCGCCGGCGCCATCGCCGACGACGTCGCCGCCCTGCTCAAGATCAAGCACCCGGCCGAAAAATTCGCCGCCCTGCGCGCCTCGAGCCACCCGCAAGCCCAATTCCTGTGGGCCATCTTCCGCGACATCTTCCACTACGCCGCCGTTCAGCTGGAAAACGTCGCCGACAACGCCCGCGACCTCGACCTCGCCATGCGCTGGGGCTTCGGCTGGACGCAAGGCCCCTTCGAAACCTGGCAAGCCGCCGGCTGGGCCGACACCGCCCAAGCCATCGCCGCCGACATCGCCGCCGGCAAAGCCATGAGCGCCGTGCCGCTGCCCGCCTGGGCCTTGGAAACCGGGCGCACTGGCGTACACACCGCCGCCGGCTCCTACTCCGCCAGCAAGAACGCCTACATCCCGCGCTCCACGCTGCCGGTCTACCAGCGCCAGCTCTTCCCCGAACGCGTACTCGGCGAAGCCGCCGCCACCCCGGACCAATCCGGCGAAACCCTCTATGAAAACGACGGTGTCCGCCTGTGGAAGCTGCCCGCCGTCGATAGCGGCATCGGCATCCTGTCCATCAAATCCAAGATGCACACCATCGGCAACGAAGTCCTCGACGGCGTCATCGCCGCCGTCCGCCAGGCCGAAGGCAGCCTCGACGGCGTCGTCGTCTGGCACGAAGCCCCGTTCGCCGTCGGCGCCAACCTGCAACAAGTCGGCGCCGCCATCGCCGCCAACCAGTTCGACATCCTCGAAGCCACCGTCGAAAAATTCCAGCGCGCCTCGCAGACCCTCAAATACGCCCAGGTCCCGGTCGTCACCGCCGTACAAGGCATGGCCCTCGGCGGCGGCTGCGAATTCGTCATGCACGCCGGCAAGCGCGTCATGGCCCTGGAAAGCTACGTCGGCCTGGTCGAAGCCGGTGTCGGCCTGATCCCGGCCGGCGGCGGCTGCAAGGAATTCGCCATCCGCGCCGCCGACTGGGCTGCCCGCTCGGCCACCCCGAAGGAAGTGTTCAACTACCTGCAACCGGTGTTCATGACCATCGCCATGGCCAAGGTCGCCAAGAGCGCGCAGGAAGTCATCGACATGGGCTTCGCCCAGCCCACCGACACCATCCTCTTCAACGCCAACGAACTCCTCTACGTCGCCATCAAGGAAGCCCGGGCCATGGCCGACACCGGCTACGCCCCGCCGCAGAAAGCGCGTGGCATCCCGGTCGCCGGCAAGACCGGCATCGCCACCTTCGAGATGATGCTCATCAACATGAAGGAAGGCGGCATGATCTCCGCCCACGACTACAAGGTCGCCAAGGCTGCCGCCACCGCCCTGTGCGGCGGCGAGATCGAAACCGGCAGCCTGGTCGACGAAGAATGGCTGCTCACCGTCGAGCGCCGCCTGTTCGTCGACCTCCTGAAGACCCCCGAAACCCAGGCCCGCATCCAGCACATGCTGGACACCGGCAAACCGTTGAGGAACTAGTTGCTAGTTGCTGGTCGTTGGTTGTTGGCAAAAACCGCTGACAACTGATGACTGCTCGTAACTACTAACTAACAACTAAGGACTAACCGCCATGAAACAAATCCAAGACGCCTACATCGTCGCCGCCACCCGCCTGCCGGTCGCCAAGCGCAACGGCATGTTCCGGAACGTCCGTCCGGACGACATGCTGGCCGCCGTCATCAAATCCGTCGTCGCCCAGGTACCGGACGTCGATCCGGCGCTGATCGGCGACGTCATCGTCGGCTGCGCCATGCCGGAAGCCGAGCAGGGCATGAACGTCGCCCGCATCGGCGCGCTGCTCGCCGGGCTGCCGATCACCGTGCCGGGCATCACCATCAACCGCTTCTGCTCCTCCGGCGTGCAAGCCGTGTCGGACGCCGCCAACCTCATCCGTCTCGGCCAGGCCGACGTGATGATCGCCGCCGGCACCGAATCGATGAGTGCGATGCCGCAGATCATGGGCAACAAGATCGCCATCAACCCGCTCGTCTTCTCCCAGCAAGAAAACATCGGCATCGCCTACGGCATGGGCCTGACCGCCGAGAAAGTCGCGCAGCAGTGGAAGATCAGCCGCGAGGCGCAGGACGAATTCGCCGTCGCCTCCAACCAGAAAGCCTGCGCCGCCATCGCCGCCGGCCACTTCAAGGCCGAGACGACGCCGCACACCATCCGCGAAAGCCTGCCCGACCTCAATAGCGGCCAGGTCAAACAGCGCGAGCGCACCGTCGACACCGACGAAGGCCCGCGTGCCGACGCCTCGCTGGCGACGCTGGGCAAGCTCAAGCCGGTGTTCCACGCCCGGGGCTCGGTCACCGCCGGCAACTCCTCGCAGATGTCGGACGGCGCCGGTGCCGTGATGCTCGTCTCGGAAAAGATCCTCAAGCAGCACAACCTGACCCCGCTGGCCCGCTTCGCCGGCTACGCGGTGGGCGGCGTGGCGCCGGAGATCATGGGCATCGGGCCGATTGCGGCGATTCCCAAGGTGCTGGCGCAGACCGGGATCAAGCAGGACGACCTGGACTGGATCGAGTTGAACGAAGCCTTCGCCGCGCAGGCATTGGCGGTGACCCAGGAACTGGGGCTGAACCCGGCGAAGATCAACCCGTTGGGCGGGGCGATCGCGCTCGGCCACCCGCTGGGGGCCACCGGGGCGATCCGCATCGCGACGCTGGTGCATGGCTTGAAGCGCACCGGGGGC
>NZ_CAMFKO010000068.1 GCF_945957265.1 uncultured Dechloromonas sp. | reverse complement strand
GCCTTGGCGTTGTCGTCGTAGCGCAGGCCGGAGGTGCCGAGCACGTCGACCGGTACCGGCGGGTTGCCGAGCAGCGAAACATTCAGTCGCGCGGCGACGCTGGCCTTGCCTTCCGGTGCGCCGAGATGGATTTTCGGCGGCTCGATCAGGGCGACGACGACCATGCCCTTGCCGTAGCTTTTCTGCATGCCGCCGCTTTTGTCGAGCTGCGCCTGGATGTCGGCTTCGGAAAAATGGATTTCCTTTTCGAGCAGGCCGGCGCTGCCGGCGGTGGCGCTGGCGAGCAGGGCCAGCGCGGCGAGCAGGGATTTCAGTCGGGGTTTCGGCTTCATCAGTTTCCTCGATTCGGTTCGGCGTATTTTCCCACCCATTGGCGCCGGTAGTGCACCGGCGCCATGCCGGTCCATTCGACGAAGGCGCGGTAGAAGGCCGAGGTGTCGGCGTAGCCGAGGTCGGCGGCGACCTTGGCGATGGAGTCCTTGCTCTTGGTCAGGCGGGCCAGCGCCATGTCGCGGCGCAGGGCGTCCTTGATGCCGCGGAAGCTGGAGCCTTCCTCTTCCAGGCGGCGGTGGACGGTGCGCGGCGACAGGTGCAGGCGGTCGGCGATGTCGTCGAGGCTCAGGGTGTCGGGCAGCGCGGCGCGCAGCAGGTCGCGGACGCGGATGACCATTTCCCGGTCGCGCCGGTAGAGCATGGTGATCTTGCCCGGGGCGCCGTCGAGGAAGCTGAGCAGCGCCGCTTCGTCGCGGCGGATGGGGAGGTCGAGCAGGTTGGCGTTGAAGCTGGCGACCAGCGTGCCCATGCCGCCCGGCACGGTCGGCGCGAAGCGCGAGTCCTCGGTGAAGATCAGCGCGTAGTCGCCGAAGTGGGCCGGCTTGCGGTAGGGAAAGATCACGTTGTCGAGGCCGATGCCGCGCCCGGCCAGCCAGCAGGCGAGGCCGTGCAGCAGGCGGAGCAGCCATTCGAAGGCGAAGATGCGGCCCGGGTCTTCGGGGTTGTCGGAGAGGCGCCGGGTTTCGGCGATGACCAGTTCGGCATGGCCGTGCGAGCGGCGGACGCCGACCGCCAGGTCGGGCAGCACGATGTGCAGGAAGCGGCTGGCGCGGGCCAGGGCGTCGGCCAGCGTGGGCGCGCTCAGGCAGCCGCGGCACAGGAATTCGAAGCTGCCGACGCGCATCGGCTGGGCGAAAAGACTGAAGGCCTCGTCGTCCAGTTGCCGGTTCAGCCGGTTGTACAGCGCGGCATAGCGGTCGATGGGGATGCGCCTGGCCGTGTCTGCAATATCAATCTCCAGCGCGTCGAGCACCGGTGATGGATCGAGCCCGCGGTGTTGCATGCCGGCCAGCATTCCCGTAACAAATCCCATTGCAACAGTGGCTTGCGTTCTTCCGGTGGGATGGTTGATCGTGCGGTGCACCATTTTCGGGCTCGTCGGGTGGCGGGTTACGTTACTGTATCACCTTGGCGGAATTTGCACGATTGTCGTCATTCGCCACAATGGCAGTGCGGTCAAAGCGGCCTACCATGAGCGCCTTTCCTACTTATTCGATGAGGCAGGCGTCATGACCGATTTGTCCGTAGCCAAGAAGTTGTCCCCGTACAAGCCGAAGAACAAGGTGCGCTTCGTGACCGCCGCCTCGCTGTTCGACGGCCACGATGCGTCGATCAACATCATGCGCCGCATCCTGCAATCGACCGGCTCCGAAGTCATCCACCTCGGCCACAACCGCTCGGTGCAGGAAATCGTCAATGCCGCGCTGCAGGAAGACGTCCAGGGCATCTGCATCACCTCCTACCAGGGCGGCCACGTCGAGTTCTTCAAGTACATGATCGACCTGCTCAAGGCCAACGGCGGCGAGCACATCAAGGTCTTCGGCGGCGGCGGCGGCGTCATCGTGCCGTCGGAAATCAAGGAACTGCACGGCTACGGCGTGACCCGCATCTATGCCCCGGAAGACGGCGTGCACATGGGCCTGCAGGGCATGATCAACGAAGTCGTCCAGCATGCCGACTACGACGTCGCCGACCAGGGCGTGCCGAGCGCCGAGCAGGCGCTGGCCGGCCTGCAGGCGGGCGACAAGCGCCTGCTGTCGCGGATCATCACGCTGCTTGAAAACGGCGAGGCGCCGGCCCTCAAGGAGCCGCTCCTCAAGGCCGCCGCCGCGCTGGAAACGCCGGTCCTCGGCATCACCGGCACCGGCGGCGCCGGCAAGTCGTCGCTGACCGACGAGCTGGTGCGCCGCTTCCGCCTCGACCAGGGCGACAGCGTGAAGATCGGCATCGTCTCCATCGACCCGTCGCGCAAGCGCACCGGCGGCGCGCTGCTCGGCGACCGCATCCGCATGAACGCCATCGAGCATCCGAACATCTTCATGCGCTCGCTGGCCACCCGCGATACCGGCAGCGAAATTTCCACCGCGCTGCCCGAGGTCATCGCCGCCTGCAAGCTGGCCGGCTTCGACCTGGTCGTCGTCGAGACCTCCGGCATCGGCCAGGGCAATGCCGCCATCGTGCCTTTCGTCGATCTGTCGCTGTACGTGATGACGCCGGAGTTCGGCGCCGCGTCGCAGCTGGAGAAGATCGACATGCTCGACTTCGCCGATTTCGTGGCGATCAACAAGTTCGACCGCAAGGGCGCCGAGGATGCGCTGCGCGACGTGCGCAAGCAGTACCAGCGCAACCGCGAGGCCTTCACCACGCCGACCGACGACATGCCGGTCTACGGCACCCAGGCCGCCCGCTTCAACGACGACGGCGTCACCGCCCTCTACCAGGCGCTGGTTCCGGCGCTTACCGAAAAGGGCCTCAAGCTCGGCCAGGGCAAGCTGCCGCTGGTTACCGTCAAGCAGTCGTCGAGCCAGCGCGCCATCGTGCCGGCCCAGCGTGTGCGCTACCTGGCCGAGATCGCCGACAGCGTGCGCGGCTACCACGCCCACACCGAGGAGCAGGTGGCCATCGCCCGCGAGCGCCAGTCGCTGCGCATCGCCAAGGGCATCTTTGCCGGCTGCGACAAGAATGTCGCCGACTTCGACGAGATGGTCTCCTTCAAGGACGGCCAGCAGGACGCCAAGGCGAAGAAGCTGCTCGACATGTGGCCGCAGACGCTGGAGGCCTATTCCGGCGACGAATACGTGGTCAAGATCCGCGACAAGGAAATCCGCACCCAGCTGACCAGCCAGTCGCTGTCCGGCACCAAGATCCGCAAGGTGATCCTGCCGAAATACACCGACGAAGGCGAGATCCTGCGCTTCCTGATGAAGGAAAACGTGCCCGGCTCCTTCCCCTACACCGCCGGCGTGTTCGCCTTCAAGCGCGAAGGCGAGGACCCGACCCGGATGTTCGCCGGCGAGGGCGACGCCTTCCGCACCAACCGCCGCTTCAAGAAGGTGTCCGAAGGCATGCCGGCGCACCGCCTGTCCACCGCCTTCGACTCGGTGACCCTGTACGGCTGCGACCCGGACGAGCGCCCGGACATCTACGGCAAGATCGGCAACTCCGGCGTGTCGATCGCCACGCTCGACGACATGAAGGTGCTCTACGATGGCTTCGACCTGGTCAATCCGACCACCTCGGTGTCGATGACCATCAACGGCCCGGCGCCGATCATCCTGGCCTGCTTCTTCAACACCGCCATCGACCAGCAGATGGCCAAGTTCAAGGCCGACAACGGCCGCGATCCGACCGAGGACGAAGCCGAGAAGATCCGCGAATGGACGCTGAAGACCGTGCGCGGCACGGTGCAGGCCGACATCCTGAAGGAAGACCAGGGCCAGAACACCTGCATCTTC
>NZ_CAMFKO010000067.1 GCF_945957265.1 uncultured Dechloromonas sp. | reverse complement strand
GGCCCTTGGTGGCGCGGCCGGAATCCAGGCCGAGCACCGAGACCGGCACCACGTCGGTGCCGTGCAGGGCGACCAGCGCATGCGCCGGGCGGACGAAATTGACGCTACTCCAGCCGTCGGTCAGCTGGTAGGTCATGACCTTGGGGATGGGCAGCGCGGCGAGGGCGGCCTCGACGGCCTTCTGCAGGCCTTCGGCCAGCGTGGCGCCCTTGGCCATGCTGTCGTAGAACAGGATGTCGGCCTTGCCGTCGTTCTCGCGGCGCAGGGCGGCGACGGCGGAAGCGTCGGCGCCCAGGGCGGTCAGCTTCTTGAGCAGGGCCGGGGTGGCGTTGCCCGCGGCATCGAGGCCGACGGCGGCCGGCATCAGCTTCTGGACCACCGGCTTGTCGGCGGCGACGGCGGCGACGCTGGTGACATGGGCGGCCAGGCGGCGCGGCGAGGCGTAGGCGGTGACGACGGTGTCGGCCGGCGCCAGGCCAGCGTTCTTCAAGGAGTTGGCCAGCGCGGCGGCAAAGGCTTCGCCCAGCTTCTTCAGCGCCTTGGGCGGCAGTTCCTCGACGAACAGTTCTACGAGCAGATTCTTGGACGACATATCAGGCAACTTTCTTTTCGATCTGGGCGAGGACTTCGGCAGCCCATTCCTTGGGGGCCATCGGGAAGCCGAGGCGGGCGCGGCTGTCGAGATAGGCTTGCGCCACGGCGCGGGCCAGGTTGCGGATGCGGCCGATGTAGGCGGCGCGCTCGGTCACCGAGATGGCACCGCGGGCGTCGAGCAGGTTGAAAGTGTGGGCGGCCTTGAGCACCTGTTCGTAGGCGGGCAGCGCCAGTTGGGCGCCCATCAGGTGCTGCGCCTGCTTTTCGTGCGCGCCGAAGGCGTGGAACAGGAAGTCCACGTCGGAATGCTCGAAGTTGTAGGTCGACTGCTCGACTTCGTTCTGGTGATAGACGTCGCCGTAGGTCAGGCCCTCGGTCCAGACGAGGTCATAGACGTTCTCGACGCCCTGCAGGTACATGGCCAGGCGCTCGATGCCGTAGGTGATTTCGCCGGTGATCGGCTTGCAGTCGATGCCGCCGACCTGCTGGAAGTAGGTGAACTGGGTCACTTCCATGCCGTTCATCCACACTTCCCAGCCCAGGCCCCAGGCGCCCAGCGTCGGGTTTTCCCAGTCGTCCTCGACGAAACGCACGTCGTTTTTCTTGAGGTCGAAACCGAGGGCTTCGAGCGAACCGAGGTAAAGCTCGAGGATGTTGTCCGGCGCCGGCTTCAGGACCACCTGGAACTGGTAGTAGTGCTGCATGCGGTTCGGGTTCTCGCCGTAGCGGCCGTCCTTGGGGCGGCGCGACGGCTGCACGTAGGCGGCTTTCCACGGCTCGGGGCCGATGGCGCGCAGGAAGGTGGCGGTGTGGCTGGTGCCGGCGCCGACTTCCATGTCGTACGGCTGGAGCAGGGCGCAGCCCTTGTCGCTCCAGTATTGCTGCAGACGCAGGATGATTTCTTGAAAGCTCGGTTTCTTGCTGGTCGTCATCGGACGCACTCGATCTTGATTCGAAACGCTCGATTTTACTTGCTTTTCCCGGCTCTGTTCAGGGCTTCGCCCATGCTTGCAAAATAGTGAACGACGTTCAATAATTAACGTCGTTATGAAATTATGGCGATGCGAGCATCGCCGCGCCCGATGTCCAGGAAAGGAGTCGTCAGCATGCCCGAATCGGTAAACACCAACGTCGATCTTCCGGCCGAAGCCGGTCGTCGCGAACGCAAGCGCTTGCAGCAACTCGATCATCTGGCCGATACGGCGTGGAGCTTGTTCGAGGCCGAGGGCTTCGAGTCAGTGACCATGGAGCGCATTGCGGCGGCGGCCGATGTTTCCAAGGTCACGCTGTACCGGCATTTCCCGGTCAAGGAAGCCTTGCTGCGCCATGTTTTCCACCGCGAGCTGGGTGAGGCCTGGCCGGCCATCCAGCCTGAACTGGCGCGGGTGGCGCCGGGACGGGAGCGGCTGGCGCGCTTTCTCGAGTTGCAGGCGGCGTGGTGCGAGAGCCGGCGGACCTTCCTGCTGCCCTACGTGCGTTATCGCCTGGGCGATCATCGCCTGACGACGGAGGGACGCGAACGCAGCGGCATGGACCGGATCTTCGCCGCGCTGATCGCCCAGGGCCAGGCGACGGGCGAGTTCCGGGCCGACCTGCCGACGGACTTGCTGGCCATGCACTTCCAGTTCGCCCACCTGGCCACCATGCTGCGCTGCCTGGGCGACGAACGGCTGTCGCTGGCCGCCGAGTTCGCCGGCATGCTGGATCTGGTCTGCGACGGCCTGGGGGTGAGGCGATGAGCGACGCATACTCGATGGTTTCGGCTGCCGAAGCGGAAGCCGCCTCGCCCGGGGTGGTCGGCGGCAAGGGCCGGCAGCTCGGGCAACTGCGGCGCTACGGCCTGCCGGTACCCGATTTCTTCGTGCTGCCCGCGGCGTGGAGCGGCCAGCGCGGCGCCGGCGTGCCGGCGGATCTGCAGCGCCTGCTGGCGGCCGAGCTGGCGGTCCGCGGCTGGCTGCGGACGCCGCTCGCCGTGCGTTCGTCGGCAGTCGGCGAGGATGCCGCCGCGGCCTCCTTCGCCGGCATCTACCGCTCCTGCCTGAACGTGAGCGGCGTGGAGGCGCTGGCCGGGGCGGTCGCCGAGGTGTGGGCGTCGCTCGACACGCCGACGGCGGCGGCTTACCGGCAGCGCCTGGGCATAGCCGGCGAGCCGGCGATGGCGGTGGTGGTCATGCCGCTGCTCGCTGCCGAGGCCTCGGGCATCGCCTTCACCTGCGATCCGCTCAGCGGGCGCGACGACCGCATCGTCGTCCATGCCCACTGGGGGCTGGGCGAGGCGCTGGTCGGCGGCGAAGCGGCGGGCGACGAATATGTGTTGGCGGAAGATGCGACCGACGTCTGGCGCCTGGTCGCATGCCGGCCGGGCAGCAAGGCGAGCATGTCGCTTGCCGCGCCGGGCGGCGGCACGCAACGCCAGCCGGTGCCGGCGGAACGGGCGGCGGCCCGGGTGCTCGACGAGGCGCAGGCCGAATCGCTGGCGGCCTTGCTGCGCGATGCGGCGCTGGCCTTCGATTTCGTCGAACCCTTCTACGATTTCGAATGGGTGTGGGACGGCGGCCAATTCTGGCTGACCCAGGCACGCCCGGTGACCCGCCGGCCGCACTACACCTATCCGGCCCTGGCTGGCCAGCCGGCACTCTGGACGCGCGGCAATACCTGCGAGGTGATGCCCGAGCCGATGCAGGCGATGGACTGGAATTTCTCGCGCCGCGGCTGCAACGACCTGCTCGAACAGGGCTGGAAGCTGGCCGGCTACGCGCTGCTCCCCGGCGTGCAGCGCGCCGGACTGTTCGACGGCCGGCTCTACCTCGAAGCCTCGGTCATGCAGTGGGAGGCCTGGGACGCCATCGGCCTGCCGCCCGAGCGCATCAACGCCCTGATGGGCGGCCACCAGCCGGTCATCGCGACGGCGCCGCCGACCTGGCGCGAACGCCTGGCCCGCCTCGGCAACACCCTGCGCTACCTGCGCCGGGCCCCGGCCATGGGGCGGCGCGGCGATGCCGAAGTGGAGCGGGCGCTGGCCATTGCCCGCGAGCTGCGCGACGCCTCGTTGCCGGAAAACAGCGCCGACATCGCGGCGCTCCTCTTTCGCCTGCTCCGGCCGGCCCGCGAGTTCGTCGGCATGTTCTTCCTGCAAGGCTCGGGCGGCAGCAGCTTGAGCCTGCTGCTCGATACGCTGGAACGCGCCTTTCCCGGCGAGAGCGCGGCCATCGGCTCGGCGCTGCTCGCCGGCGGCGAGCCGAGCGTGACGGCGCAGCAGGGGTACGCCCTGCTCGAACTGGCCCGCCTGGCTGAAGCGGTGGCGCCCGGCCGGCCGCCGCTCGACGACCCCGGGTTTGCCCGGGCTTTCGCCGCCTTCCTCGATCGCTACGGGCATCGCGGCCATTACGAAACCTACCTGCGCAGCCCGCGCTGGCATGAGCAGCCCGAACGCCTGCTCGAACAGCTGCCGGCCCTGGCCGGGGTCGACGCGGCGGCGATGCGCGCCCGCCAGCAGGCGGCCGCCGCTGCGGCGTGGGCGCGTATCCGGCGCGAATTGCCTTTCTGGTACCGGCCCCTGCTGCGCGCC
>NZ_CAMFKO010000066.1 GCF_945957265.1 uncultured Dechloromonas sp. | reverse complement strand
CGCGCTCTTGCGCAACAGCGGAGAAACCGATACCGGCCAGCAGGGCCAGAACCAGAGACTTCTTGGCGATGTTTTTGATCATTGTTTTCCCTCGTTGAAGAAAATTTCGGAAATCTTTAACCCGTACAGCAACCAAATCACGGTTGTTGGCGGAATTCCAAACTATTCTGCCATAGCGCCAACGCAGATTCCAAGTCATTTTGCTTGGTTTTCCGTAAAGTTTTGTTGTCTACGCAACACTTTCCGGCCACCCATACGTGCGTAACGTGCTCCCGCCCGGCGACATGGACGACGTGCGATAGCGGATCGAAGCAGGGGCGGGTTTCCAGGGAGCCGAGCTCGATGGCACAAAGGTCGGCCTGTTTTCCCGGCGTGATCGAGCCGATCCGGTCGGCCATGCCGAGGGCCTGGGCGGCGCCGAGCGTGGCCATGCGCAGGACTTCGCGCGCCGGCAAGGCCTGGGCGCTGCCGCTGACGCCTTTGGCGAGCAGCGCGGCGAGGCGCATTTCACCGAGCATGTCGAGGCGGTTGTTGCTGGCGGCGCCGTCGGTGCCGAGACCGACATTGATGCCCATTTGTCGCATTTTTGCCACGGGGGCGAATCCGCTGGCCAGTTTCAGGTTGGAAGTGGGGCAGTGGGCGACGTTGCTGCTGGTCGTGGCCAGCAGTTCAAGGTCGTCGTCGTTGAGGTGGACGGCGTGTACGCCGATCAGGCCCGGGCCGAGCAGGCCGAGCCTGTGCAGGCGCTGCAGCGGGCGCAGGCCGTGCTGGCGCAGGCTGTCGTCGATTTCCTGCGCGGTCTCGTGGATGTGGCAGTGGATCGGCAGGTTGAGTTGTTCGGAGAGTGTCAGGATGCGTTCGAAGCTGGCATCCGAGACGGTGTATGGCGCGTGCGGGGCGAGGCAGAAGTTGATTAGCGGGTTGCCCAGCCAGTCCTGGCGGATGGCCAGCCCCTTGTTGATGTAGTCGGCGGCGTCGCTGGCGTAGGGCGTTGGGAACTCCAGCGCGGTGATGCCCAGCGTCGCGCGCATGCCGAATTCCGCGGCGGCGCTGGCGGCGGCATCGGGGTAGAAATACATGTCGTTAAAGCAGGTGGTGCCGCCTTTCAGCATTTCGGCGCAGGCCAGGCGGGTTCCGTCGTAGACGAACTGCTGGGAGAGGTGGGCTCCCTCGGCGGGCCAGATGTGTTTCTGCAGCCATTCCATCAGTGGCAGGTCGTCGGCGATGCCGCGCATCAGCGTCATCGCGGCGTGGGTGTGCAGGTTGATCAGGCCGGGGATCAGGATGTGGTCGTCGAGCTTGACGTGCGATACCGGCGCGTAGCGGGTGCGGGCTTCGCGGCTCGGCAGGACGGCCACAATCCTGTCCTGGTGAACGGCGACGGCATGGTTGCTCAGGGTGTTGTCCGAATCGACGGTGGCAATCCAACGGGGCTCGATCAGCAGGTCGATCTTTTCGGGTGTTGTTGTCATGAAAAACGGCGTCTGTGCGGTGGTGGGGGCGTGTTAAAATAGCAAATTACGCTCGATTCAACCAACAAAGTGCCGCTCAGGCGGTGCGGATGTGAGACATGGACCAATTCGCCAAAGAAACATTGCCGATCAGCCTCGAAGACGAGATGCGGCGTTCCTATCTCGATTACGCGATGAGCGTGATCGTCGGCCGGGCGCTGCCGGATGCGCGCGACGGCCTGAAGCCGGTGCATCGCCGGGTGCTCTACGCGATGCACGAGACGAACAACGTGTGGAACCGCCCCTTCGTCAAGTGCGCCCGCGTCGTCGGCGAGGTCATGGGTAAGTATCACCCGCACGGCGACTCGGCCATTTACGACACGCTGGTCCGCATGGCGCAGGATTTTTCGCTGCGCTACACGCTGGTCGACGGCCAGGGCAACTTCGGTTCCATCGACGGCGACAACGCGGCGGCGATGCGTTACACCGAATGCCGCCTGGAGCGCATTTCCTCCGACCTGACCGCCGATATCGACAAGGAAACGGTCGATTTCGAGCCGAACTACGATGGCAAGGAGCTGGAGCCGTCGGTTTTGCCGACGCGCATTCCGAACCTGCTGATCAACGGCTCGGCCGGTATCGCGGTCGGCATGGCGACCAACGTTCCGCCGCACAACCTGCGCGAAGTGGTGCGCGGCTGCCTGGCCTTGCTGGAAAATCCGGCGATCACCATCGACGACCTGATCGAGCTGATCCCGGCGCCGGACTTCCCGACGGCCGGCCTGATCTATGGCGTGATGGGCGTGCGCGAGGGCTACAAGACCGGTCGCGGCCGTGTCGTGATGCGGGCTCGCACCCACTTCGAGGATATCGGCCGGGGCGACCGCCAGGCGCTGATCGTCGACGAGATTCCCTACCAGGTGAACAAGAAGTCGCTGATCGAGAAGATCGCCGAGCTGGTCAACGAGAAGAAGATCGAAGGCATCTCCGACATCCGCGACGAGTCCGACAAGTCGGGCATGCGCATCGTCATCGAGCTGAAGCGCGGCGAAGTCGGCGAGGTCATCCTCAACAACCTGTACAAGCAGACCCAGTTGCAGGACACCTTCGGCATGAACATGGTGGCGCTGGTCGACGGCCAGCCGCGCCTGCTGAACCTCAAGATGGCGCTGGAATGCTTCCTGTCGCACCGCCGCGAGGTGGTGACCCGGCGCACGGTGTTCGAACTGCGCAAGGCGCGCGAGCGCGGCCACATCCTGGAAGGCCTGGCTGTCGCGCTGTCCAACGTCGATGAAATCATCGCCCTGATCAAGGCGGCACCGACGCCGCCGGACGCCAAGCGCAGCCTGATGGCGCGCGACTGGCGCAGCCCGGTGGTCGAGGACATGCTGGCGCGCGCCGCTTCCGACGCCTCGCGTCCGGAGGGGCTGCTGCCGGAATTCGGCTTGTCGGCGCAGGGTTACCGCCTCTCCGACGCCCAGGCGCAGGCGATCCTGGAACTTCGCCTGCAGCGCCTGACCGGCCTGGAGCAGGACAAGATCGTCGGCGAGTACAAGGAAATCATGGACAAGATCGTCGACCTGCTCGACATCCTGGCCAAGCCCGAGCGCATCACGGCGATCATCGTCACCGAGTTGAATGAAATCAACGAGCAGTACGGCGACGAGCGCAAGTCCGAGATCGTCCTGCACACCCAGGAACTCGGCATCGAAGACCTGATCACGCCGCAGGACATGGTGGTGACCCTGTCGCACGGCGGCTACGTCAAGGCCCAGCCGCTGGCCGACTACCGCGCCCAGAAACGCGGCGGGCGCGGCAAGCAGGCGGCGGCGATCAAGGACGAGGATTTCGTCGATCACCTGTTCGTGGCCAATACGCACGACTACATCCTGTGCTTCTCGAACCGCGGCCGCTGCTACTGGCTGAAGGTGTACGAGGCGCCGCAGGGCAGCCGCAACAGCCGCGGCAAGCCGATCGTCAATCTCTTCCCGCTGGAAGAGGGCGAGCGCATCAACGCCGTGCTGCCGGTCAAGGAATTCGCCGACGACAAGTTCATCTTCATGGCCACCCGCGACGGCACGGTCAAGAAGACGCCGCTGTCCGACTTCTCTAACCCGCGCAAGGCCGGCATCATCGCCGTCGACCTGCTCGACGACGACTACCTGATCGGCGTCGAACTGACGACCGGCCAGAGCGACATCGTGCTCGTTTCCGACGCCGGCAAGGCGGTCTGGTTCGACGAGGAAGACGTCCGTCCGATGGGCCGTGGCGCCCGCGGCGTGCGCGGCATGAAGCTGCAGCCGGGACAGACGGTGATCTCCCTGCTGGTCGCCGAGAGCGATCAGCAGACCGTGCTGGTCGCCACCGAGAACGGCTTCGGCAAGCGCACCGTGCTTGCCGACTTCCGCCATTCCGGCCGCGGCACGCAGGGCGTCAAGGCGATTGCCGATTCCGAGCGCAACGGCATGGTCATCGGCGCCAAGCTGGTCGATGACAACGACGAGGTGATGCTGATCACCACCGGCGGCGTCCTGATCCGCACCCGTGTCTCCGAAATTCGCGGCATGGGCCGGGCGACGCAGGGCGTGACCTTGATTTCGCTGGACGAAGGCGAGAAACTGGCAGGTCTGGAAAAGGTTGCCGAATCAGTGGCCGAGGTGGAAGCCGAGGCGGAAGCGGACGGCGTTGTCGCCGCCACCGACTCCGTCGATGCGACGCCGGGCGAGCAGCCTGCCGACAACAACGAAGGTGGAGAGGCCTGATGAGCCGTATCTGGAATTTCAGCGCCGGCCCGGCTGCGCTTCCTGAAGAAGTCCTCCGACAGGCGCAGGAAGAGTTGCTCGACTGGCATGGCGCCGGTTGCAGCGTGATGGAAATGAGCCATCGCGGCAAGGAATTCATGTCCATCCTCGACCAGGCCGAAGCCGACCTGCGCGAACTGATGGGCATCCCCGAGCAGTACCGGGTGCTCTTCCTGCAGGGCGGCGCGACGCAGCAGTTCGCGCAGATTCCGATGAACCTGCTGGCCGGCCGTTCAGCCGACTACATCGTCACCGGTTCGTGGTCGAAGAAGGCCCTGAAGGAGGCGCAGCGCATCGGCAAGGCGCGCTGTGCGGCGACCACCGAGGCCAGCAACTTCACCCGCCTGCCGTTCGCCAACGAAATCCAGCTCGACCCGTTCGCCGCCTACCTGCACGTCTGCACCAACGAAACCATCCACGGCATCGAGATTCCCGCCCACCGCATCGCCGATACCGGCGTGCCGCTGGTGGTCGACATGTCGTCGCACATCCTGTCGCGGCCGGTCAATGTCGAGAAATTCGGCCTGATCTACGCCGGCGCGCAGAAGAACATCGGTCCCTCCGGACTGACCCTGGTCATCGTGCATCGCGACCTGCTCGGCATGGCGCCCTTGTCCATCCCGACGGTGATGGATTACGCCGTGATGGCCGAGAACGGCTCGATGCTCAACACGCCGCCGACTTACGCGATCTACATCGCCGGCCTGGTCTTCCAGTGGTTGAAGCGGCAAGGCGGGCTGGAGGGCATGGCGGCGATCAACGACGAGAAAGCACGCATCCTGTACGAATGCATCGACCAGTCCGGCGGCTTCTACACCAATCCGGTCGATCCGGATTGCCGCTCGGCCATGAACGTGCCTTTCGTGCTCGCCAATGCCGAACTCGATGCCGTCTTCCTGGCCGAATCCAAGGCAGCCGGCCTGGCTTCGCTGAAGGGGCACAAGTCGGTGGGCGGCATGCGCGCCTCGATCTACAACGCCGTGCCGCTGGCCGGGGTACAGGCGCTGGTCGGATTCATGAACGATTTTGCCAAACGCAACGGGTAAGGGCATGAGCGATCAACCCCAGAACGATCTCCAGACGGCGCTTGCCGGCGTGCGCGCCGACATCGACCGTATCGACGGCGACCTGCTCAAGCTCCTCAACGACCGGGCGCGCTGTGCCCAGAAGGTGGGCGAGATCAAGGCGGAGTTCGGCGAAGCCGGCTTCATCTATCGTCCCGAGCGCGAGGCGCAGGTGCTGCGTCGCCTGCAGGAAACCAATGCCGGGCCGCTGCTCAACGAGAACATCACCTTCTTCTTTCGCGAAGTCATGTCGGCCTGCCTGTCGCTCGAACAGCCGCTCGGCATCGCCTTCCTGGGGCCGCTCGGCACCTTCTCCGAGTCGGCGGCCACCAAGCACTTCGGCCACGCCGGCCGTCTGCTGCCGCAAAGCTCGATCGACGACGTCTTCCGCGAGGTCGAGTCCGGGCATGCCCACTACGCCGTCGTGCCGGTCGAGAACTCGACCGAGGGCGCGGTCGGGCGGACCATGGACCTGTTGCTGCAGTCTTCGCTGAAGATTTGCGGCGAGGTGGTGCTGCGCATCCACCAGAACCTCCTGACCCGCGAAACCGATTTCAGCAAGATCACCAAGGTCTATTCGCATGCCCAGTCGCTGGCCCAGTGCCACGAGTGGCTGAACCGCATGCTGCCCCACGCCCAGCGCATTTCCGTGGGCAGCAATGCCCAGGCCGCCCAGAAGGCCGCCGAGGAGTCCGGTGTCGCGGCCATTGCCGGCGAGGCGGCGGCGGAGCGCTACGCGTTGCCCAAGCTGGTCGAGAACATCGAGGACGAGCCGAACAACACGACGCGCTTCCTGGTCCTCGGCAAGCACGATGCCGGCC
>NZ_CAMFKO010000065.1 GCF_945957265.1 uncultured Dechloromonas sp. | reverse complement strand
ATGGTGCTCTACAGCCGCTATCGCTCGGTGCTGCTGGCCGCGCTGATCATGGCCAACGTGCCGCTGGCGCTGGTCGGCAGCGTCATCGGCCTGTGGCTGTCCGGCCAGCCCCTGTCGGTCGCCGCGCTGATCGGCTTCATTACGCTGGCCGGCATCGCCACCCGCAACGGCATCCTGAAGATCAGCCATTACCTCAACCTGATGCGCTTCGAGGGCGAGGCCTTCGACGTGCCGATGATCCTGCGCGGCTCGCTGGAGCGCCTGACGCCGGTGCTGATGACCGCGCTGGTCGCCGCCTTCGCGCTGGCGCCGCTGCTCTTCGAGGCCGAGCAGCCGGGCACCGAGATCCTGCATCCGGTGGCCGTGGTGATCTTTTCCGGGCTGGTCAGCTCGACCCTGCTCGATACCTTCGTCACGCCCGCCCTGTTCTGGCTCTTCGGCCGCAATGCCGCCGAGAGGCTGGTGCGCGGGGCCGGCGAAGAAAATTTCTAAACACTTTCCAGGAGAAAAACCATGAAGAAACTCATCGTTGTTGTCGCCAGCTGCCTGCTGCAACTGTCCGCCGCACCGGCCTCGGCCCATACCGAGCACGGCAAGCCGCAATTCGGCGGCGTCATCGCCGAGGCGGGCGCCGCGCAGTTCGAGATCGTCGCCCAGGACGGAAGGATCGTCGTGCATGCCAGCAACCACGGCAAGCCCGTCGATACCGCGGGCGCCACCGGCAAGCTGACCCTGCTCGACGGGGCCGCCAAGAGCGAGGTGAGCCTAATGCCGGCGGGGCCGAACCGGCTCGAGGGCGCGGGCAGCCTGCCGCGCGGCGCCAAATTGCTGATCCATGTCGAATGGCCCGGTCGCAAACCCCTGCAGGGACGGGCTGTCGCTCCCTGATCGCCACCGAAAGGAACTGCCATGAATGCACATGAACCAATGCGGCGCCGCCTGTTGCTGTCGCTGCTCGCGGGCTTCGCCGTTCCGGCGTTGGCGGCCAGTGCCGGGACGCGGGTCGATGTCTGGAAAGACCCGAATTGCGGTTGCTGCGGCGACTGGGTCAAGCATCTCGAGGCCGAAGGCTTCGCGGTGCGCGTCTTCAACACCGGGGCCGATGCGGCGCGCCGCCGGCTCGGCCTGCCCGATGCCTATGCCTCGTGCCATACGGCGCTGGTCGACGGCTATGTGCTCGAGGGGCACGTTCCGGCAGCCGATGTCCGGCGTTTGCTGGCCGAGCGGCCCGCCGCCATCGGCCTGGCCGTGCCCGGCATGCCGGTCGGTTCGCCGGGCATGGACGGTTCCGTCTATGGCGGCCGGCGCGACCCGTACGAGGTGCTGCTGGTGCGCCGCGACGGGCGGGCCTCGGTTTTCGCCAGCTATCGCTAGCCGGCGTCTGCGGCGGGTTCGAGCAGCATGGCGTCGCCGTAGCTGAAGAAGCGGTAACGCTCGGCGACCGCATGGGCGTAGGCGGCGCGGATCGCGTCGTAGCCGGCGAAGGCCGAGACCAGCATCATCAGCGTCGATTTCGGCAGGTGGAAATTGGTGATCAGCCGGTCGACGACCTTGAAGCGGTAGCCCGGCGTGATGAAGATGTCGGTTTCCGCGCCGCCGACGCGCACCGTGCCGTCTTCCTTGCCGGCCGACTCGAGGGCGCGCAGGCTGGTCGTGCCGACAGCGATGACCCGGCCGCCGGCGGCGCGGGTTGCGGCGACGGCCTCGGCGGTCGCCGCCGGGATCTCGAAGCGCTCGCTGTGCATCCGGTGGTCGGCGATCTTGTCCACGCGCATCGGGCGGTAGGTGCCGGCGCCGACGTGCAGGGTCAGGAAGGCGGTCTGCACGCCCTGGACGCGCAGCGCGTCGAGCATGCCTTCGTCGAAATGCAGCCCGGCGGTGGGGGCGGCCACGGCGCCCGGTTCGCGGGCATAGACCGTCTGGTAGCGCGTCTCGTCGGCGCCTTCGGCAGGGTGCTCGATGTACGGCGGCAGCGGGAGCTTGCCGTATTGCTCGGCGAGCTCCCAGAAATCGCCGCCGTCGTCCAGCTCGAGCGCGAAAAAGTCGTCGTCGGCCCCGGTCCGCCCGGTCATGGTGACGCTGAAGGCATCGGCCAGGATCATCCTGCTGCCCGGCTTGGGGGCCTTGCTGGCGCGAACCTGGCAGATCGCATGCGTCGCATCGAGGATGCGCTCGAGCATGATTTCCACGCGCCCGCCGCTGTCCTTGACGCCAAAGAAGCGCGCCTTGATGACGCGGGTGTCGTTGAACACCAGCAGGTCGCCGGCCTTGAGCAAAGCCGGCAGGTCGGCGAAGCGCCGGTCGACATGCGTCATGCCGTTCACGTGCAGCAGGCGGCTGCCGGTGCGCTCGGCCGCCGGGTGCTGGGCGATCAGTTCGGGAGGGAGAGGAAAGTCGAAGTCGTCGACGGTCAACGACATGGCAGTGTCCGATCGGGAGGCAAAAACAAAGCGCCAAAACAAAAACGGCCTTCCGTGTGGAAAGCCGATTTGCCTGACTGGTGCCCCGGGCCAGACTCGAACTGGCACACCTTTCGGCGGCGGATTTTGAATCCGCTGCGTCTACCGATTCCGCCACCGGGGCGAGTGGAGGCCGGATTATCCCTGAATCACTTCTTCGATTCAAGCGCTTCCGCGCAAGGGAAGGCTTTGGCCAGCGCGCCGGCGACCAGTGTCGCGGTGCTCATGGTGGTCAGCGGCGGGACGCGTTCGACGTGGATGACCACGGCGCGCACCAGGCGCATCGACAGGTCGGGGTCGTTGGGCAGGCAGAAGGCATTGAGCTTCATGCCGACCTGCCCGGCCAGGTAGTCGCTGACCGCGTAGCCGTCGGCAAAGCCGGCGACGTAGGCGATGCAGCGGGCGCTGCGTATCGACTGCAGGGGGTCGCTGTTCTTCTGCTTGGCGAACAGCTCCTCGGCCGCCTGGCAGTCGCCGCGCAATTCATCCGGCGTATAGGCCTGCGCCGAAAGGGAAAACAAGGCGAGCAGCAGCCAGAGGTATTTCATGGCTTCTCGAACCAGCTGAGTTTTTCGTGCAGCCCGACAACGCTGCCGATGACGATCAGGGCCGGCGGCTTGATGCCCGATTCGGCGATGCGGTGCGGCAGGGTGCCCAGCGTGCCCAGCACGGTGCGCTGGTCGGCCTGCGTTCCGTTGCGGATGACGGCTGCCGAGGTCATCGAAGGCAGGCCGTGATTGATCATCTGCCTGCAGATTTCCTCGGCGGCGCCGATGCCCATGTAGAAAA
This sequence comes from uncultured Dechloromonas sp., assembly GCF_945957265.1. Taxonomy (GTDB): domain Bacteria; phylum Pseudomonadota; class Gammaproteobacteria; order Burkholderiales; family Rhodocyclaceae; genus Azonexus. The sequence goes on along the minus strand of NZ_CAMFKO010000065.1, from coordinate 3,207 downwards.
CCACCGTCTGGTTGGGGCGGGCCAGGGCCGGCCAGTCGAGATTGACCGTCCCGTCCTTGAGGTGGCCGGTGACGAAGGTCACGGCCTGGGCGTGGTCGCGATGCGTCAGCGGAAAGCCGGAGTAGGCGGCGCAACCGGCCGCCGCGGTGACGCCGGGGACGACCTCGAAGGGAATGCCGGAGGCGACCAGGGTTTCCAGCTCTTCGCCGCCCCGCCCGAAAATGAAGGGGTCGCCACCCTTGAGGCGGACGACCGAGAGGCCTTCGCGGGCGAGGGTGACCAGCAGCTGGTTGATGTCGCCTTGCGGCATGGTGTGCTTGGAGGATTCCTTGCCGGCGTAGATGACGCGGGCGTCGGAACGGGCCAAATCCATGATGCCGTTGCCGACCAGATGGTCATAGACGATGGCGTCGGCCTGCGCGATGACGCGGGCGGCCTTGATGGTCAGGAGATCGGGATCGCCCGGTCCGGCACCCACCAGCCAGACTTTCCCGCCTTGCAGTTGCGACGAATTATTCATGGTTATCTCTTCCTTTGGGCGGGCATCCTAATGCGGTAGTTCGCCCCTGCCAATAGCGTGGATCAAGGAATTCGGAAAATATAGTTCAAAAGGTGTAATTAGTTAGTTCGTAGTGACTATTCTTCATTGAATACAAAGAATTTCTTATGAAAAAAAGATTGATGAGTATCAAGGATGCAGGAAGCGCTCGAGCGCAACCTACCGGTCATCGCGTTAGGGGAACAAGGACGCGACCCGTTTTCGTTCTAGGAGAGGAAAGATGAAAAAATCTGTAGTGGGGATGCTTGCACTGACCGCCATGGCTGCCGCCATGGGTTCCGCCTTCGCCCAGGAGACCGCCAAGGCTGCTCCGGCAATGACGGCGGCCGAGAAGGAGCAGGCCAAGAAGATTTACTTTGAACGTTGCGCCGGCTGCCACGGCGTGCTCCGCAAGGGCGCCACCGGCAAGAACCTCGAGCCGCACTGGTCCAAGAAGGACAAGGATGGCAACGTCACCGAAGGCGGCACGCTCAAGCTCGGCCAGCAGCGCCTGGAAAAGATCATCGGCTACGGTACCGATGGCGGCATGGTGAACTTCGACGACATCCTGACCAAGGAAGAAATCAGCCTGATGTCGAAGTACATCCAGAACACCCCGGATGTCCCGCCCGAGTACAGCTTCAAGGACACGATGGATTCCTGGAAGGTCATCGTCCCGGTCGACCAGCGTCCGAAGAAGCAGATGAACACCTTCAACCTGAACAACATGTTCTCGGTCACCCTGCGCGATACCGGTGAAGTTGCCCTGATCGACGGCGACACCAAGGAAATCCGATCCATCGTCAAGACCGGCTACGCTGTTCACATTTCCCGCCTGTCCGCTTCCGGCCGCTACGTGTACGTCATCGGCCGCGACGGCCGCCTGAGCCTGATCGACCTGTGGATGGAAAAGCCGGCTGTCGTGGCTGAAGTCAAGATCGGCTTCGACGCCCGCTCGGTCGATACCTCCAAGTTCAAGGGCTTCGAAGACAAGTACGCCATTGCCGGCTCCTACTGGCCGCCCCAGTACGTGATCATGGACGGCGACACCCTGAAACCGCGCAAGGTCGTTTCCACCCGCGGCATGACCGTCGATGGCGAATACCATCCGGAACCGCGCGTTGCCTCCATCGTCGCTTCGTTCATCAAGCCGGAATGGGTGGTCAACATCAAGGAAACCGGCCAGATCCTGCTGGTCGATTACTCCGACATCGAAAACCTCAAGACGACCACCGTCGGTTCCGCCAAGTTCCTGCACGACGGCGGCTGGGATGCCTCCAAGCGTTACTTCCTGGTGGCCGCCAACGCCTCCAACAAGATCGCCGCGGTCGACACCAAGACCGGCAAGCTGGCTGCCCTGGTCGATGTCGCCAAGATTCCGCACCCGGGTCGCGGCGCCAACTTCGTGCATCCGAAGTTCGGTCCGGTCTGGGCGACGGGTCACCTGGGCGCCGATGTCGTGACCCTGATCTCGACGCCGTCCGACGACAAGAAGTTCGCCAAGTTCAAGGAATACAACTGGAAGGTCGTCCAGGAAATGAAGCACGTCCCGGGCAACCTGTTCGTCAAGACCCATCCGAAGTCCAAGCATTTCTGGGCCGATTCGCCGCAGAACCCGGACAAGGATCTGGCCGAGTCCGTCTCCGTTTGGGACATGGCCGACCTGTCCAAGCCGAAGGCTGTGCTGAACGTCGCCAAGGATTCCGGCCTGCCGCCGACCAAGGCCGTCAAGCGCGCCGTCCATCCGGAATACTCGGCTGACGGCAAGGAAGTCTGGATCTCCCTGTGGGGCGGCAAGACCGACCAGTCCGCCGTGGTTGTGTATGACGATGCAACGCTGAAGGTCAAGAAGGTTATCACCGATCCGAAGATGATCACGCCGACCGGCAAGTTCAACGTCTACAACACCCAGCACGACATCTACTGATCGACTGTCGATTGTTTGATTTGAGGCAAAGCTACGGGGGCGCAAGCCCCCGTAGCATATGAAGCAGCGTAAAACGAAGCTGTTTTGATTTAGCCGAATTCGTATCACTTTTGTGGAGATGACCACGATGAACAAGCATTTCGTTTCCCTGGCTGTCGCCGGCGCCTTCATGGCCCTGGGTTCGCAAGCGGCGATGGCCGCGCCGGACTGGGCCAAGGTCGGCAAGAGCACGATCCACGTTTTCCATCCGGGTGCCGCGCCGATCGAGTGGGTGCAGGGCAAGGGCGAACACAGCGGCGCCAGCGGCCTGAAAAAGGGTGAAGCCTGTGCCGGTTGCCACGTCGAGGACGGCAAGCTCAGTCTCGATACCAAGCGCCTGGGCAGCAAGGAAATGGAGCCGAAGGGCGCCCCGAAGACGCTGACCTACCCGGTCACCATGCAGGCGGCCTACGATGCGAGCAACCTCTACGTGCGCCTGACCTTCAAGGCGCCGACCGGCGGTTTCGACCATTCCGACAAGGAGAACGAGGTCAAGGCCACCATCATGTTCCCGAACGACAAGGTGCCGCTGGCCGATCAGGCGGGCTGCTGGTCGGCTTGCCACGAAGACGCCAAGGGCATGCCGAAGGGCAAGGAAAAGACCAAGTACGTGACCGCCGGCGCCTTGGATCTGGTGCAGTGGAAGAGCAGCGGCAAGTCGGTCGACGGTTTCGTCGCCGACAAGCGCAACATGGAAGGCGGC
>NZ_CAMFKO010000064.1 GCF_945957265.1 uncultured Dechloromonas sp. | reverse complement strand
CGCGCTCTTGCGCAACAGCGGAGAAACCGATACCGGCCAGCAGGGCCAGAACCAGCGATTTCTTGACAATGTTCATAGTCGACAGTCCCAGGAAAAGTTTTGCGTAGGTATTTGTAATTTGAAGCTGCCCAATTCTATTACGAATCGTCACCTTTCAACCACTTGTCACACACAAACCGAATCATTTCGACCACGCCGTATCCGGTAACATAAGGCGTTCGGGCAATTGCGCGCCATCTTGGGGATCATGAAAAAACGATGACAACAATCCGGGCCCTGTTCCGCTGGCTTCTCGGCAAGCCGGCCCCCTACTCCGACCAGCTGGGCAAAGCGCTCGACCGTTTCCGCAACCCGGAAGCCGATACGCTGGAGCTGATCCGCCGCCTGGTCGCCGTGCTGCGTCCGGCGAACCGGCGCGACGACGCCTACGTCGAGCGCTACCGCGCCATGCTCGACCGCATCGAGGCCGACGCCGCGCTGCGCGAGGCATTTTGCGGCCATGTCGTGCATTTCCTGGCGACCCGCCGCCTGGTCACCTTTTTCACCGACAGCGGCATCCTGCCCGGCACCGGCTTCTTTTCCGAGTGGGGGCGCATCATCGGCAACCGCCTGTTGCCGGAAGTCCCCGACGAGCGCCGCCTGAAGGATTGCCTGCACGTCGTCTTCCCGCATGCCGGCGACTGGCGCTGGCTGCAGGAAATCCCGCCCGAACTGTCGCAACGCTTCTGGGAGCTGATGACCCCGGACATGGCGCTGCGCAACATCGACTGGCGCGGCATCCAGGAGCAGATGCTCGACGCCGTGCTGCTCCTCGCCCACCGGGTCAGCGGCCTGGGCGTGGAAAGCGAGCTGATGCGCGCCTCGACCAACTTCGACGACGACACGCCGCGCTTCGTCGCGCTGTCGGCGGAAGCCCTCGATTTCGTCACCACCTTCCGCAACGCCCTGAACGACAGCGCGCAACAGGCCGACGACGGCCGGCAGCTGCTGGTCATCGCCGACCAATGCGCCGCCACGCTGCAAAAGATACGCAAGCGTGCGCTCACTGTCGGCACCAGCCTTCATCTGTCGTATGTTCTGACGCGCAGCGAACAGAGTATCGAACGCCTGCGCGAACTGGTCGCCATCCTCGGCGCCGGCCAGCGCGCCGAGACGCACACCGGGGCGATTCATGCCTGGGGCCAGTTCGCCCACGCCGCCTTCATTGCCGAAAACCGCCGCAACAGCCTGCGCTTCTACCTCAGCCAGCTCTCCAGCCTGCTCGCCGTGCGCGTCACCGAAAACGCGGCCCGCTCCGGCGAGCACTACATCTGCGACTCGGCCAGCGACTATCGCCACATGTGGCGCTCGGCCGGCGGCGCCGGCGTCCTCATCGGCGTCATGGCCCTGCTCAAGATCAAGGGCGCGGCGCTGCACCTTCCCCTGTTCGGCGAAGCCTTCCTGAACAGCATGATCTACGGCCTGGGCTTCGTCGCCATCTACCTGCTCGGCATGACGGTGGCCACCAAGCAGCCGGCGATGACCGCCCAGACGCTGGCCGGCCTGCTCGGCGACCTGCGCCTGAATCGCAGCGCCGACCTCGAGCACCTGGTCGACGTCATCGCCGCCGTCTGTCGCAGCCAGCTGGCGGCCATCGGCGGCAACGTGATGGTCGCCCTGCCCGTCGCCATTGCCGTCGGCGCCGGCCTGGGCTACCTGAACGGCGCCCCGGCCATCGACGCCGGGAAAGGCGCCCACCTGCTCGACAGCCTCGACCTGCTGTCCTGGGCGCTGCCGCATGCGGCGATCGCCGGCTGCTACCTCTTCCTCTCCGGGCTGATCACCGGCTATTTCGACAACCGCGCGGCCTACGCCGGCATCGGCCCGCGCATCGGCCGCCTCGGCTGGCTGAAGGCCATCTTCGGCCCGGCGCGCGCCGGGCGCATCGGCGCCTACATCCAGGACCGCCTGGGCGGGATCATGGGCAACTTCCTGTTCGGCTGCATGCTCGGTTCGACCGGCGTCATCGGCACCATCCTCGGCCTGCCGCTGGACATTCGCCATATCGCCTTCTCGTCGGCCAACCTGGGCTACGCCCTGGTCGGCTTCCAGTTCGACCTGCCGCTCAGGGCGGTCGTCTGGGCCGCGCTGGGCGTCGCCGCCATCGGCTTCACCAACCTCGCGGTCAGCTTCCTGCTCGCCCTGCGCACGGCCCTGCGCGCCCGGGGCGTCCAGTTCATCCACCACGGCCCGCTGCTCAAGGCTTTGTGGCGCCGCCTGCGCCGCCATCCCGCCACCTTTTTCATGCCGCCCCGCCAACCGGCCGGCAACGCGTAAAATGACGCTGTGTTTGCCCGCCCGAGCCCTCTCCTCCTGTCAGCCCTGCTGTTCGCCGTCGCCGCGCCCCTGGCGGCCGGCGAACTGAGCCTGCAGGCGCCGGACGACATCGGCGAACTGCTCGCGCCCTACCTGCCGGAGGAAGCCGGCAACCCGCAGCGCCTGCAGGGTACGCTCAGCGAGATCCTGGCCACCGAAGGCTATTTCGCGCCGAGCTTCGAATTCAAGGACAGCGACGACGGGCTGCAGCTGAGCCTCGACCCCGGCCCGCGCACCGTGGTCAAGGCCGTCGCCCTGAGCCTCGACGGCCCGCTCGCGACGACGACCCGGGAGGAACTGCAGCGCGACTGGCGCCTGCCGGTCGGCCAGCCGTTCCGGCAGGAGGACTGGAACGATGCCAAGCAGCAGGTGCTCGCCCGCCTGCTCGCCGTCGAGCACGCCGATGCCCGACTGGTCGACAGCGAGGCGACGATCGATGTCGAAACGCACAGCGCCCGCCTGAGCGCCCATTACGATGCCGGGCCGCGCTACCGCTTCGGCGCCCTGCGCGTCGAGGGCCTGCAGCGCTACGAGCCGTCGCTGGTCGCGCGCTACAACCGGGTCGTGGAAGCCGGCCAGCCCTATCGCGAGGACCGCCTGAACGCCTTGCAGAGCACCCTGCAGGCGACGCCCTATTTCGCTTCCGTGCAGACGACGCTCGATCGCGAGGCCGCCGAGATCGACGCCGACGGCACGGCGACCATTCCCGTCGTCGTCCGCGTCCGCGAGCGGGCGCCGCACCGGGTGTCCTTCGGGGCCGGCGCCAGCTCGAACACCGGCGCCCGCGTCGAATTCAACACCCACTCGTCCGACCTGCTCGGCCACGCCTGGGAGCTGGACAGCGGCCTGCGCCTGGAGCAGAAGAAGCAGACGGTCTACGCCGACGTCTTCCTGCCGCCGGACGAGCGCTTCCGCCGCAACAGCCTGGGCGCGATGGCCGAAACCACCGACATCGCCGGCCTGAAGACCGAGCGCTACGCCTTCGGGGCGCAGACCGTGCAGCAACGCGGCAGCGTCGAGCAGCGCCTGTCGCTGAACTGGCAGCACGAACTGCGCGAACCCGACGGCGCCCAGCCGGAGACCAGCCGGGCGCTGGTGCCCAACGCGATGTGGACCTGGCGGCGCGTCGACAACCTGCTCGATCCGCGCCGGGGCACCGTCCTCCAGGCGCAGATCGGCGGCGGCACCCGGGCCGCGCTGTCGGACCAGAACTTCATCCGCCTGCATAGCCGCATCCAGCACTACATTCCGCTCGGGCAGCACAACACCCTGACCCTGCGCGGCGAAATCGGCACCACCCTGGCCGACTCCCGCCGCCATATCCCGCAGGACTACCTGTTCCGCACCGGCGGCGCCAGTTCGGTACGCGGCTACGCCTACCAGAGCCTGGGCATCAAGGAGGGCACGGCGACGGTCGGCGGCCGCTACCAGGCCATCGCCAGCGCCGAAGTCACGCACTGGCTGGACGAGGACTGGGGCATCGCCGCTTTCGTCGATGCCGGCGACGCCTTCGATGCGCGGCAGGATGCCCGCCTGGCCGTCGGCTACGGCCTGGGCGCCCGCTGGCGCAGCCCGGCCGGCCCGATCGGCTTCGACCTGGCCTACGGCGAGCGCGTCCGCGGCTTCCAGCTCCATTTCTCGCTAGCCATTCCGTTCTGACATGCTGCGCCGCATCGCCCTCCTCGCCATCGCCCTCCTGCTCGCCATCCCGGTCTGGCTGACGAGCAGCGACAGCGGCCTGCAAACCGTCATCCGGCTCGCCACGCACGCCAGCGCCGGGCGCCTGCAGGTCGCGGACGCGCAGGGCCGCCTGCTCGGCCCCCTCGCCATCGCGACGCTGCGCTGGCAGGACGGCGAGCGGCAGATCGCCATCACCGGACTGCATCTCGACTGGTCCGCCTCCGCCTTGCTCCACGGCCAACTGCACATCGCCGAACTGGCGGCCGACACACTCGAGATCCAGCAGCCCCCCAGCAACGACCCGCTGCTGCCGCCGGACCGGCTGACGCTGCCGCTCGCCATCGCCATCGAACGGCTGGCGCTGGGCAAGCTGAGCCTCAACGGCCAGACGCTCGCCGCCGACATCGTCGCCCGCCTGGCCAGCGACGGGCGCCAACACCGCATCGAGCAGCTGGCCGTGCGCCTGGCCGATGTCGCCGTCGAGGCGCAGGCCCGGCTCGACGGTCAGTCCCCCTTCCCGCTGTCCGGCACGCTCAAGCTCAGCGGCCAGCTCGAGCAGCGCCCGCTCGCCCTGGCCGCGACCGCCGGCGGCGAACTGGAACGCATCGAACTGGCCGTCGTCGCCACCCAGGGCATAGCCGGCCACGCCGAGGTCTCGCTGACGCCCTTTGCCGCTGCCCCGTTTGCCCGCGCCCGCCTGCAGCTCGAGCACATCGACCCGGCCAGCTGGGTGGCCGACGCCCCCCGCGCCGACCTCAGCGTGGTCGCCGACATCGCACCGCAGCACCAGGGCTTTCTCGGCAGCTTCGGGCTGACCAACCGCAACCCCGGCCCCGTCGACCGCCAGCGCCTGCCGCTGACGACCCTGGCCGGAACCCTGAACTGGCAGGAAATGCGCCTGCGGCTCGGCGACCTGCACGCCGCCCTGCCCGGCGGCGGCGAACTCGACGGCCGGGGCGAATGGCGCAGCGACGAACTGTCGCTCGCGCTGCAGGCCCGGCGCCTCGATGCCCGACAACTGGTTTCCACCCTGCGCCCGACCCGCCTGGCCGGCCCGCTGACAGCGACGCTCGCCGCCGAGCGGCAGAACCTGCGCATCGACTTGCGCGACGACCGCTTCAGCCTGCTCGCCGAAGCCGGCCTGGCCGGGCAGCGCCTGCAAGTCTCCAGGCTCCGGCTCGCCGCCGGCGAGGCGCGCCTGGAAGCGCAGGGCGAACTGAACCTGGCCGCGCCGCGCGCCTTCTCGATCAGCGGCGAACTGCGGCACTTCGACCCCAGCCGCTTCATCGACCTGCCGGCGGCGCAGATCAATGCCCAGCTGCAAGCCAGCGGCCGCCTTGCCCCCCAACCCGTCGTCGACGCCGGCTTCACCCTGCAGGAGAGCCGGATAGCCGGCCAGGCCGTCGGCGGCCGGGGACAACTCGCCATCGCCTGGCCGCGCATTCCGCAAGCCGACATCGAACTTTCGGCCGGCAGCAACCGGCTGACCGCCCGCGGCGCCTACGGGCAGGCCGGCGACGTGCTCAAGCTCGACATCGATGCCCGGCAACTCGCCCCCTTCGGCCTCGAAGGCGGCGTGCAGGGCCACTGGGAACTGGCCGGCACGCCGCAGGCGCCGGTCCTCAGCGGCAACCTCCAGGCCGACAAACTCGGCTGGCCCGGCCACGGCCGGGTGCACGGACTCAAGCTGAGCGCCACGCTGGGCAGCGAAGCGGCATCGCCCCTGGCGCTCGACCTCGGCATCGCGGCGCTCGACAGCGCCGAGCAGCCCCTCCTGGCCCGCGACCTGCGCCTGCGGGGAGAGGGCAGCAACCAGGCGCACCGCCTGACGGCGCAGGCCGACATCGCCGGTCCGAACCGCCTCACCCTGGCTGCCAGCGGCGGCTGGAACGGCGCCCACTCGACCTGGAGCGGCCGGCTCGACGAAGCCCGCCTGGACGGCAGCGACAAGGCGCGCAACGTCCGGCTGCTCGCCCCGGCCCCCGTGCTGCTGTCGGCGTCGGCGTGGCAGCTCGGGCCGCTGCGCCTGGGCGGCGACCCGCTCGACTGGCAGGCGACGCTGCAGGCGACGGCCGACGACAAGACTTTCGCCGCCTCGCTCAGCGCCCGGGGCAGCCGGATCGGGCAGATCGACGGCCGCCTCGGCGGCGCCATGCAGGGAGCCTGGTCGCCGGCCCGCGACAGCCGCTGGCAAGGCTCGCTGCAGGCCGACGTGAGCAGCCTCGGCTGGCTCGGCGAACTGATCGGCGAAGGCTGGCAAAGCGAAGGGCGGCTCAACGGCGAACTGCAACTGTCCGGCACCCCCAACCGGCCGCTGCTCGGCGGCCGGCTGCGCGGCGAACAATTGGCGCTGCGCCTGGCGGCGCAGGGGCTGAACCTGGCCCATGGCGAACTCGACATCGACCTGCGCGACAACCTGCTGCACATCAGGCGCCTGGGTTTCGACAGCCTGCTGCAGCCCCTGCCGCGCGCCCTCCGGCTCGAAGCCGGCAGCGAACTGGCCGGACTCGACAAGACCCCGGGGCGCCTCGAGGTGAGCGGCGAGATGCGGCTCGACCGGCGCCCGGGCGCCAGCGCCGACGATGGCGGCGAGAGCGCCTTTCTCGATGTGCGCCTGGACAGGCTGGGCGCCTTCCAGCTGCCCGACCAGTGGGTTGCCGTCTCGGGCAGCGGCCGGCTGAGCTGGCAGCGCGGCACGCTGGGCGCCCAGGGCAAGCTGGCGGTCGACGCCGGCTACTGGCAACTGGCCAAGGGCGGCACGCCGCGCCTGTCGGACGACGTGGTGGTCAGGCGCCCGGGCAGCGACAAGCCCGCCGCCGCGCTACGCCCCAAGCTCGATCTCGATATCGCCGCCGACCTCGGCAATGTCTTCCTGTTCAACGGCGCCGGCCTGTCCAGCCGTCTCGGCGGCGAAGTGCGCATCACGGCCAGGGGGCGCGACCTGCCGCGGGCCAGCGGCACCATCCGCACCCGCAGCGGCCGCTTCGAGGCCTACGGGCAGAAGCTCGACATCGAACGCGGCGTGCTCAGCTTCAACGGTCTGCTCGACAACCCGGGGCTTGACGTCCGTGCCATCCGCAAGGGCCTGGCGGTCGAGGCCGGCGTCCAGATCAGCGGCACGGCCCAGAAGCCGGTCGTCAAGCTGGTCTCCGACCCGGAACGGCCGGAAGCCGAAAAGCTGGCCTGGCTGGTGCTCGGCCACGGTCCGGAGCAGATGGGCGCCGGCGACGCGACCACCCTGCTGTCGGCCGCCAGCGGCCTGCTCGGCAACGACTCCGGCAACGTCGTCCAGCAGATCAAGAAAACCTTCGGCTTCGACGAACTCGGCGTCCGCCAGGGCAACCTGGGCGACAGCGGCGGGCGCCAGCAGACCAGCCGGATCGCAGGCGGCAGCGCGGACACGGCCGGGAGCACCGGCCAGCAGATCTTCTCGGTCGGCAAGCGCCTGTCGTCGAACGCCCTGCTCTCCTACGAGCAGACGCTGGGTCGGGCGGAAGGCATCGTCAAGCTCACCGTCAACCTCAGCCGCCGCATCGCCGTCATCGGCCGGGCCGGCAGCGACAATGCGCTGGACGTGTTCTACACGCTGACCTTCGGGCGCGACGGGGCGAAGGACGGGGCGAAACCCTAGGTCCGCGATTTGTCCGGGTTCCGGCGAATGCCGGAACCCGGACAAATCAAGCGATGGGACACCTGCCTTTGCCGGAGTGGCGAATCAGTCGGTGCGCCCTTACTAAATGGCGTTGCCCTGACCACTTAATCGCAACGTGTTGACCATATTGCGATCAGGCTGCAACCGGCCATCAGCGGACGCAGGGAGGACTTTCCGCAACCGGCCGTTCGATGCGGCA
>NZ_CAMFKO010000063.1 GCF_945957265.1 uncultured Dechloromonas sp. | reverse complement strand
AGGTCAGCGTGCCATTCAGTCCGTTCGTCCCCGCCGCGTAGTCCGCCGGCGAGACTGCCGTGTCGCCCGCCGTCGCGTAGTTCACCGTCACCGTGCCCGCCGAGGGGTTGCTCAGCGATACCGTGAACGTGATCGTCCCGGCGCCTTCGTTGACCGTCATATCGTTGATCGTGACCTGCGGCGGGCCGTCGTTGTCGATGATGGTGGCCGTACCGGTGGCATTCGGGTTGGCCGTCACGCCGGCGGTTGTCGTCGCGGTCAGCGTGAAGGCTTCGTTCGGTTCGTTGGTCAGGTCTTCGACCAAAGGCGTACGGACCAGCAGGCTGGTGGCGTTCGGGGCAAAGGTGGCGCTGGTCGCCGCGGTCCAGGTGGCGCCGCCGTCGGTCGACACCTCCAGAGCATTGGTGTAGTCGCTACCGAGGGTGGCCGTACCGTTGTTCAAGGCCAGCGCGACGGTCGTCGCCTGCGTACTGGGATTGGACAGCGTGACGACGAACTGGGCGTGCCCATCGCCTTCGTTGACCGTGACATCGCTGACCGAGAGGGTCGGCCGGTCGTCGTCGCTGCCGCCGGGGCCGGTGCCGTCGTCCTTGATGGTGCCGATGCCCAGGCCGTCGCCGATGGTGGCGTTGACCGGGGTGCTGAGCACGACGTTGAGGGTTTCGCTGCCTTCGTACAGGTTGTCGTTGGCGATATTGACCGTAACGGTCTGTGTCGTGACACCCGGGGCGAAGGTCAGCATGCCGCTGGCTGCGGCAAAGTCGGCCGGCGAAACGGCGGTGCCCGGCGTCGTGGCGAAATTGACGTTGACCGTTGCGGTGGTCGCCTGATCCAGCGTCACCGTGAAGGTCATGATGCCGGCGGCTTCGTTGACGATGACGTCATTGATGGAAATGACCGGGTCGACCACCGGATTGACCGTGATCGTGGCTTGCGCCGGCGTGGACACGGCACCGCTGTTGTCGGTCACGGTAAACGGAATGTTGACCGAACCGTTGAAGTCCGGCGCCGGCTTGAAGATCAGATTGGCGGCATCGGTCGGCGTCAACGGCGTTCCAGCCACGACCGGCGTGACACCGTCGGGGAGGTAGAGCGTACCCTGGGTAACCGGCGGCAGGCCGGTCACGGTGACGCCCTGGACCGTACCGTCGATGTCGGTGCCGCTGAGGACGACGGCGATCGGCGTGTCCTCATCGCCCGCAGCCGTGCTCGGCGTGGCAACCGGCGGATCGTTGACCGGGGTCATCGACAGGGTCAGCGTCGAGATGTCGGTGCCGCCGTTACCGTCGCTCACCGTGTAGGTGATGACCGGGATCGCGCCGGCGTAGTTTGCGTCGGGGACGAAGCTGTAGCCGCCGTCCGCGTTGATCGTGATGGTCCCGACGCCGGCGATGGTGACCGGCACGTCCACGGCCTGGGTTCCCGGCATGCCGGCAATCGTATAGCCGGTGACGCTCGGCGTGCCGCCATCCGGATCGACCGTATTGGCCAGCAGGCCGCCGGCCGCGGCAACGGTCAGCGTGGTGTCCTCGGTGACCGTATTCGTTTCGTCGCCATCGACCGGCGCATCGTTGCTGCCATCGATCGTGATGGTCAGGACGGCGGTCGTCGTGCTGCCGTCGCCGTCGGTCAGGGTGTAGGTGTAGCTGTCGGTCAGGGTCTGGCCGGCGCGCAGGGCGTTGACTGCCGGATCGGCATTATTCAGGGTGTAGGTGTAGGTTCCGTCGCTGTTCAGCACTAGGTTGCCGTGCGCCAGGGCGACCGTCACCGCGGTAACCGGGTTCGGATTGACGTCGGCGCCGACGGTATCGGCTCCGGCGCCGAGCAGCACGTTGCCGCTCACGATGTTGGACGCCGCATCCTCGGCAATGCTGATGCTGTCGTTGACAGCGACCGGGACGCTGTCGGTGATGGTGATGTCGAGGCTGTCCGGAACGCTGCGTCCCAGCACGTCGGTGACGACGACCGGGATATTGTCGATCACCGGGCCGTTGTGATTCTGCACGGAAGGATCGTAGGTATAGCTGACCACGCCGGTCAGCGGATCGTAGCCCTGCAGCGTGAGCAGGCCCTCACCGGTATTGACCGGGTGCGCGGCCAGATAGACCGGATCGGCCAGCTGGGCCGTCGTAAAGGTCTGGCCGCCGATGCTCAGGCTGCCCAAACCGGCCGGTGCCGTGATGGTGAAGGTACCGGGCACCGGGCCGCTGGTTTCGGCGACCGTCTTGTCGCCATCGCCCGCCCCCGGGTTGTTGGCATCGGGAATGCTGACCGTCGGCGTGCCGGGAATGGCGGCAGCGGCGGCGACAGAAACCAGCGGAGCGCCTTCGATGGTATCGAGCGGAGCGCCACGGTTGGTGCCAAACTGGAAGGCCAGCGGATCGACGGTTTCGACGATACGCAGTAGTTCGACGAAGGTATGGCCTTCGTTGCCGCCCTGCGGGCCGGCACCGGCGGCGGTGTCTTCGAGCAGATCGTCGAGGTTGGAGCCCGACTTGAGGGCCTGGGTGATCGCCTGGAAGCCCTGCTTGTTGTTGGCGATGCCGCTGTCGGCGGCATCCGGCGGGACAGCGGCGGCGACTTCGGCGTCGATCCTGGCGGTTTCGCCCGGCCGGACGCTCATCTCGCGACCGTCGACCAAGGCCAGGACGACATTCGCCCCCTGCCCGGCGACCACGCTTTCGCCCTCGCGAATGGCATCGCCCACCTTGAGGCGGCGCATGTTGCCGGCGCTATCCTTGGCGTAAGCCTGACCGGACAGGACGGAAACCTTGGCGATGAATTGAGCTTGGGCCATGATCGAACTCCACACACTGATTAGCAATAACCGGAGTGTAGGGAGCCGGGCGGCCTGCGCCTATTGAACCAAAGTACAGTTGATGTAAAAAAGCGTGAAAAATTCCACGCCCGGCGTTCAAACCTGGACGCCGTTGATGCGCAGGGAAAGCTGCAGCCTGTCCCGCAGGCCGAGTTTTTCGAAGATGGCCGACAGGTGGGCCTTGACCGTCCGTTCGGTGATCGACAGCTGGTCGGCGACCTCGCGGTTGCTGGCGCCGCCGGCAACGAGGCGGGCGACCTGGACTTCGCGCTCGGAGAGCACGGTCGACCAATCGACGCGCGGCGGCCTTTCGCTGCGCGCGGCCAGGGCGCGCGACGTTCCGCCGACCAGCCGGCGGAGCAGGGACTGGCCTACCCACAGGCCACCGTTGCCGACCACCAGCGCGACCTGCTGCAGGACCTCCGGCGCCGCATGGGTGTTGCAGCAGCCGGATGCCCCCCGGCCCAGCGCGTCGGCCACGACCTCGTCGTCCGGCTCGTCGGCCAGCAGGACCAGCAGTTGCCATGCCGCCAGCGCTGCCGGCGGCATCGCCGAGTCGAGCGTTTCGCCGCTGCGCAAACGCACCCAGAGCACGACCGGCTCGCCGGAAGGCAGCAAGCCCAGCTGCTCGCGCCGCATGACCCGGGCCCGGGGAAAGGCCTCGAGCCAGGTCGGCAACGGCAAGGCATCGCGATCCACAAAACAATGGTTCATCAGCGCTCCGTCATCGCCACGTTCTTGGCGCGCAGCACCGGTTTCAGCAGGTAGGTCAGCACACTCTTCTTCCCGGTGAGGATATCGACCTCGGCGACCATGCCGGGAATGATCGGCAGATTGGCATCGCCGAAACCGGGCTTGTTGGTCCGCACGCGAACGGTATAGAAGGCGTTCCCCTTCTCGTCCATCACCGAGTCGGCGCCGATATGCTCCAGCGTTCCCTCCAGCCCGCCATAGATCGAGAAATCGTAGGCCGTGAATTTCACCATCACCGGCTGCCCCGGGCGCAGGAAGGCGATGTCCCGCGGCAGCACCCGCGCCTCGAGCAGCAGGGTATCTTCCAGCGGCACGATCTCGATCATGTCCTTGCCCGGCTGCACCACGCCGCCCACGGTATTGACCAGCAGGCGCTTGACCGTCCCCTTGACCGGCGAACGGATCGACGATTGCTTGACGCGATCGGACAGGGCGACGCTGCCTTCGGCCAGGCTGTTGAGCTTGGCCGTCGTCTCGGAGAGCTCCTTGCTCGCATCGTTGCGGAAGGTCAGCTCGACCTCCTCGATCTTTCGCTGCGCTTCGTTGATCGCTGCCTGGACCCGCGAGATCTGGGCCGACGCCATGTCGCGCTCGCCGCGATAGCGCGACACGTCGCGCTCGAGACGCAAGACCTCGACTTCCGAAACCGCCCCGGAGTTGATCAGGGGCTTGGTCACCGCCAGTTCCTTCGATGTCAGCTCGTAGCCCTGGCTGGCCTGGGCACGCTTGGCCTGGGCCTCGTTCAGCTCCTGGTGACGCTGGGCAAGCTGTTGCCGGGCGATGGACACCGAGGCATTCATTTCGTCGGTGCGCGCCTCGTAGTACTGGCGCTCCTGGGCGACGATCTCGGGCGCGACCTTGAGCACCTCCGGCGGCGGCGCGAAAGGCTTGCCGTCGGCGATCGCCTTGAGGCGGGCCGCCTTGGCCACCAGGCCGAGGTATTGCGCCTGGTTTTCCTTGACCGACGACACGAAGCGCGTCTCGTCGATCTTGATCAGCAACTGGTTCTGCTGGACGACATCGCCCTCCCGGACCAGGATTTCCGATACCAGGCCGCCGTCGATGCTCTGCAGCACCTGCACCTGGCGCGACGGGATGACCTTGCCGTCGCCGCGCGTCACCTCGTCCAGCTGGGCAACGGCCGCCCACAGCACGAACACGGCAAGGACGACGGCGATGGAGCGCAGCAGCACACGCGCCCGCAGCGGCTCCTGGCGCAGGATGGCGAGATCGGCGTCGGTGGCGAAGTCGACGACCTCGATTTCCTCCCGGCTCGGCAGACGGCCGAGCACCTTCTCGACATGCGGCGCCCCGCGCTGCGCCGTGTTTTCCAGCCAGCCGTGCAGGGCGGCTCCGAACTTCTTCAGGCGGCTCATGCTGCCCTCCCCACGCGGCCGCTCTGCAGGGCCTGGATGACCTGGTCGCGCGGCCCGTCGGCCACGATCTTGCCGTCATCGACGACGATGACCCGGGTCGCCAGGTCGAGCAGGCTGTTGCGATGGGTGACGACCAGCACGGTCTTGTGCGCGGCCATCTTGCGCAGCCGCTCCTTGAACTGCTGCTCGGAGGTGAAATCCATCGCGCTGGTCGGTTCGTCGAGCAGCAGGATGGGCGGGTCCATCAGGAAGGCGCGGGCGATGGCCACACCCTGGCGCTGGCCGCCGGACAGGGAATCGCCCCGCTCGCCGATCATCATGTCGAAGCCGTCCGGGTGACGATTGACGAAGTCGGTCAGACCGCCCGCCTCGGCAGCGGCAACGATGGACGCATCGTCGGCGTAAGGCGCCCCGATGGCGATGTTCTCACGCAGCGTGCCGTAGAACAGCGTCAGGTCCTGGGCCACGTAACCGACATTGCGCCGCAGGTCGGCCGGATCGAGCTGCCGCAGGTCGACCCCGTCGATGCTGACCGCGCCCTCGGTCGGCAGGTAAAGCCCGAGCAAGAGTTTCTGCAAGGTGGTCTTGCCCGACCCGACCCGCCCGATGACGACGACCTTGTCGCCGGCGTTGATCTTGCAGTTCAGGCCTTTCAGGGCGGCCACCTGGGCGTTCGGATAACTGAAATGGACGTCGCGGAACTCGATATCGCCGCGCAGCTCCGGCCGGTGAACGAAATTGGCTTCGCTCGGCCGCTCCACCGGGTTGTTCATGATCTGTTCCAGCGAGGCCAGCGCGACCTTGGCATTGTGGTACTGCATCAGCAGGCCGACCATCTGCCCGAGCGGCGCCACCGCGCGCGAGGTCAGCATGGTGCAGGCAATCAGGCCGCCCATGCTGAGCTTGCCGTCGGCGATCAGGTAGACGCCGGCGATCACCACCACCACGTTGACGATCTGCTGGATTTCCATGGCGCCGTTGGTTGCCGCCGCCGACAGGAAGCGCATCTGGTTGTTGACCCGCGCCACGAAGGAAACCGACTTCTCCCACTTGGACTGCATGACGCCCTCGGCCCCCTGGGTCTTGATCGTCTCCAGCGCGGTCAGGCTTTCGATGAGCGTCGCGCTGCGCTGGGCGGAGGCCCGGTAGGTCGTCTCCGACAGCGCGTGCATCTTGTGCTGCAGCACGTAGGCGTAGACAACGACGACGACGAGCGCCAGCAATACCGGCAGGACCAGGGGCCACGCGATCAAGGCGATGACCAGCACGAACAGCAGGGCAAACGGCAGGTCGATGAAGGCCGTTACCGAGGCCGAGGTGATGAAGTCGCGCACCGATTCGAAGGAACGCAGGTTGGACGAGAACGCCCCGACCGCCGCCGGTCGCGCCTCCATGCGCACGCCGAGGACGCGCTCCATGATGCGCGCCGACAACTGCATGTCGATCCGCGCACTGGCCAGGTCGATGAAATAGCCACGCAGCAGGCGCAGCGTCATGTCCACGCCAATGACCAGGATCACGCCCAGCGCCAGGACCCAGAGCGTTTCCATCGCGCGGTTGGGCACCACGCGGTCATAGACGTTCATGGTGAACAAGGGCATGGCCAGCGCCAGCAGGTTGATCAGCAGCGCCGCGCCGAGCACGTCCCGATAAACCGGCCACTGCTCGCTCAGGGTTCCCCAGAACCAGTGGCGCAGCTTGACCTCGCCGACCTGCGGCGTGCGGCTGTCGAAACGGAAATGCGGACGGGCGAAGATGGCGATCCCGGTATAGCGGGCCGCCAGGGCCTCGCGCGTCATCTGCACCGTGCCCTGCCCGGTCTCCGGGAACAACAGGCGGGCATTGCCGCCCGTCTCGTCCCACCCCAGGAGCACGCAGGCCTCTTCATTGGCCAGCAACAGGACGGCCGGCAGCAACACCTCGTCGATGCGCTCCAGCGAGCGCCGGCTGACCTTGGCCGACAGCCCGGCACGGCCAGCGGCACGGGCGAACAACGAGGGCGAGAGAACGCCTTTTTCGAGCGGCAGACCCGACACCAGCGCCGCCCGCGTACTGGGACGGCCGTGGATACGGGTCAGTTCGACCAGGCAATCCAGCAGCGGATCATGATGCAGTATGTCCTCCCGCAATCCCGCCGCCCCAATCCCTGCGGCCCTGCTTGTATCCTCGCTCATGCCACTCCCATATAGTTTTCGCGATTCTAGCGTGGCTTTGCCCAACCAACCCAAAGAAATGTAAAAAGGCGGCCGCAGCCGCCTTCCCTTGGGGCGTAAGGAATCAGGCCATCAACGGCACGATCAGCAAGGCCACCAGGTTGATGATCTTGATCAGCGGATTGACGGCCGGGCCGGCCGTATCCTTGTACGGATCGCCGACGGTATCGCCGGTCACCGCCGCCTTGTGCGCATCCGACCCCTTGCCGCCGAAATGGCCGTCCTCGATGTACTTCTTGGCGTTGTCCCAGGCGCCGCCGCCGGTAGTCATCGAAATGGCGACGAACAGGCCGGTGACGATGGTGCCGACCAGCAGGCCGCCCAGCGCCTGCGGGCCGAGCACCAGCCCGACGACGATGGGCACGGCGACCGGCAGGATGGACGGCACCATCATTTCCTTGATCGCGGCGGCCGTCAGCATGTCGACGGCTCGGGAATAGTCCGGCTTGGCCGTGCCTTCCATGATCCCCGGGATTTCCTTGAACTGGCGGCGCACTTCCATGACCACGGCGCCGGCCGAACGGCCCACCGCTTCCATGGCCATGGCGCCGAACAGGTAGGGAATCAGGCCGCCGATGAAGAGGCCGATGATCACCATGTGGTTCGACAGGTCGAAGGTGATGCCGGTCAGGCCGGCCGCCTCCAGGCCATGCGTGTAGTCGGCGAAGAGCACCAGCGCGGCGAGGCCGGCCGAGCCGATGGCATAGCCCTTGGTTACCGCCTTGGTGGTGTTGCCCACCGCGTCCAGCGGGTCGGTGACGTTGCGCACCTCCTTCGGCAGCTCCGCCATTTCGGCGATGCCGCCGGCGTTGTCGGTGATCGGTCCGTAGGCGTCGAGGGCGACGACGATACCGGCCATCGACAGCATGGAAGTCGCGGCGATGGCGATGCCGAACAGGCCACCCATCGCGTAGGCAGCGTAGATGGCGACACAGACCGAGAGCACCGGCAGGGCGCATGCCTTCATCGAGATGCCGATGCCGGCGATGATGTTGGTCGCATGGCCGGTCTGGCACGACGCGGCGACATGCTTGACCGGGGCGTAGTCGGTGCCGGTGTAGTACTCGGTGATCCAGACCAGCGCCGCGGTCAGCACCAGGCCGACGACCGAGCAGCCGAACATCGAGGCCGTGGTGATCTTGGCCGCCGCATCGCCGGCACCGATCAGCCACGAGGTGATCGGGTAATAAGCCGCCAGCGCCAGCACGCCGGCGACGATCAGGCCGCGATACAGGGCGGCCATGATCTTGCCGCCCTCGGTCGCCTTGACGAACATGCAACCGACGATCGAGGCGATGATCGACACCGCGCCCAGGGCCAGCGGGTAGAGCACCAGGTTTTCGCCGAGGCCGGCGAACTGCTTGATGGTCAGCGCCGCCAGCACCATGGTGGCGACGACGGTCACGGCATAGGTCTCGAACAGGTCGGCCGCCATGCCGGCGCAATCGCCGACATTGTCGCC
>NZ_CAMFKO010000062.1 GCF_945957265.1 uncultured Dechloromonas sp. | reverse complement strand
GCCGGTCTGGGAGGGCGCCGTCGCCTCGCCCAAGGGCGCAACGGAACTCGACCGCGTTGCCGACGTGGTGGCCACCCCGGTGGTCGATGGCCGCCAGATCTGCGCCGTCGCCTTCCAGGGACGGGTTGCCTGTTTCGACATGGGGCAGGGTGGCGCCATGGTCTGGTCGCGCGATATTTCGTCGGTCAGCGGCCTGGTCATGGATGGCCGCTATCTGTTCATTACCGATGACAAGGGGATCGTCTACGGTCTGGATCGCCTGTCCGGCAGCAGCCTGTGGAAGCAGGACAAGCTGAAGAACCGTCGCCTGTCGGCGCCGGTCATTCGTCGCGGCCTGGTGACAGTCGCCGACGGCGAGGGCACCATGCATTTCCTGTCGCGTGAAGACGGTAGCTTCGCGGCCCGCCAGACAACCGATGGCACGCCGGTTCGCGCGCCGCTGCAAGCGTTGGGTTCTGCCGTGCTGGTTCAGACAGCCGGTGGCGAAGTCCGCGCATTCGAGGTGCAATGAAACCTACGCTCGTCCTGGTTGGCCGTCCCAATGTCGGCAAGTCCACGCTCTTCAACCGCCTGACCAAGTCGCGCGACGCCATCGTCGCCGATCTGCCGGGGTTGACCCGCGATCGTCACTACGGTCACGGCAAGCTGGGCAAGAAGCCTTATCTGGTCGTCGATACCGGCGGTTTCGAACCGCTGGTCAAGGATGGCATCCTGCACGAAATGGCTCGCCAGACCGAGCAGGCGATTGCCGAGGCCGACGCCATCATCTTCGTGGTTGACGGTCGCACCGGCCTGACGCCGCACGACAAGGAAATCGCCAACAAGCTGCGGCGCATCGACCGCCCGGTCTTCGTTGCCGTCAACAAGGCCGAAGGCATGAATGCCGGCATGGTCGAGGCCGATTTCCACGAACTGGGCCTGGGCGAACCGAATGCCATTTCGGCCTCGCATGGCGAGGGCGTGCGCGGCCTGGTCGAAATGGCGCTGGAAAGCTTCCCCGAGCCGGAAGACGACGAATGGCATTCCGATGCGGTGCGCGTCGCCATTGTCGGCCGTCCCAACGTCGGCAAGTCCACGCTGATCAATACCTTGCTCGGCGAGGAACGCGTCATCGCCTTCGATGCGCCGGGTACGACCCGCGATTCGATCGAGATCGACTTTGAGCGCGGCGGCAGCAAGTACGTGCTCGTCGACACCGCCGGCATGCGCAAGCGCGGCAAGGTGTTCGAGGCGATCGAGAAATTCTCGGTGGTCAAGACGCTGAAATCCATCGAGGATGCCAACGTCGTGATCCTGATGGTCGATGCCCAGGCCGACGTTTCCGACCAGGATGCCCACATTGCCGATTTCATCGTGCAGTCGGGGCGGGCGCTGGTCGTCGCGGTCAACAAGTGGGACGGCCTGGATGCCTACACCCGCGAGCAGACCCGCCAGATCTTGCAGCGCAAGCTGAAATTCCTCGATTTCGCCAAGTTCCACTTCGTCTCGGCGCGCGAGAACATCGGCCTGGGAAATCTCTTCAAGTCGGTGGACGCAGCCTATTCGGCGGCCATGGCCAAGATGTCCACGCCGCGCCTGACGCGCGTGCTGATCGATGCCGTCGCCAAGCAGGCGCCGGCCAAGCACAACATGTTCCGGCCGAAGCCGCGCTACGCCCACCAGGGCGGTTCCAATCCGCCGATCATCGTCGTGCACGGCAATGCGGTCGACCACATCACCGACAGCTATCGCCGTTATCTCGAACACACCTTCCGCGAAGCCTTCAAATTGCAGGGGACGCCGTTGCGCATCCAGTTTGTCGCGGCGAAGAACCCGTTTGCCGACAAAGACAAGAAATAATCTGCAAATTTTTTGGCATCACCCCCCAAATTTGGGTACATTAGGACCCTCATAACAACTACCACCATGGAGTCCACACCATGAGCAACAAAGGGCAACTTTTACAAGACCCCTTCCTCAACGCGCTTCGTCGCGAGCATGTACCAGTGTCTATTTATCTGGTGAACGGCATCAAACTGCAGGGCCAGGTCGAGTCCTTCGACCAATACGTCGTTCTGCTCAAGAACACGGTTACCCAGATGGTCTACAAGCACGCCATTTCCACGGTGGTGCCGGCCCGTCCGGTCAACCTCCAGCAGGAACAGGCGGCCGAATAATCTGCCTCTTTTCAGCACCCCGCCGTTCCGGCGGGGCTGCGCTTCTCTCTCCCGGAAACGCCCATGATTGAACGACCCGCCGCCGGCGAACGTGCGGTGATCGTTCAACTCGACTTCGGTCAGCCCGATCTCGAGGATCAACTGGAAGAAGTCCGCCTGTTGGCCGAATCGGCGGGCGGCATCGTGGCAGCCGAGGTTCGCGGGCGACGCCAGAGCCCAGACCCGAAAACCTATGCCGGCAAGGGCAAGGTCGATGAAATCGGCGCCATGCTGGCTGCCGGAGATGCGGACCTGGTGATCTTCAATCACGATCTGTCGCCGGCCCAGCAGCGTAACCTCGAACGGGCGCTGAAATGCCGCGTCATCGACCGCACCAGTCTGATTCTTGACATCTTCGCCTTGCGCGCCTCCAGCGCCGAGGGCAAGTTGCAGGTCGAACTGGCCCAGCTCGAGCACCTGTCTACCCGCCTGGTCCGTGGCTGGACCCACCTCGAGCGGCAGCGCGGCGGTATCGGCATGCGCGGTCCGGGTGAAAAGCAGTTGGAAACCGACCGTCGCCTTTTGGGCAATCGTGTCAAGTTGCTGAAGGACAGGCTGACCAAACTGACCCGCCAACGCGGCGTGCAGCGCAAGGCGCGGATGCGTGGCGATGTCCTCAGCGTCTCGCTGGTTGGCTATACCAATGCCGGAAAGTCCACGCTGTTCAATGCCTTGACCCATGCCGGGGTCTATGCCGCCGACCAGTTGTTCGCGACGCTGGACACCACCTCGCGCAAGCTCTGGATTGCCGGTGCCGGCAATATCGTGATCTCCGATACGGTTGGCTTCATCCGCGACCTGCCTCACTCGCTGGTCGATGCATTTCATGCGACCCTGGAGGCGGCGGCCGATGCCGACGTCCTGTTGCATGTGGTCGATAGCGCGAGCCATGCGCGGGACGAGCAGATGAACGAAGTGAACAAGGTGCTGTCCGAGATCGGTGCCGAGCATGTGCGGCAAATCGTCGTCTGGAACAAGATCGACCTGACCGATGCCTCGCCGGGAGTCGATCGGGACGAGTATGGTAATATCGCGCGCGTTCGTGTCAGTGCGCGCTCCGGTGAGGGACTCGATCTGCTGCGCGAGTCGTTGGCCGAATATGCGCGCGCCAAGGCCGAGGCCCGACAAAAGGCATTGACTGAAGCAGAACGCGAAGCTCACAACGAATACATTAACTGAATCCCGACTATTCATGATTCCGACTCTAGGTATTTTCATGTCGCTCAATGACCCGCAGTGGGGCAATCGTGGTGGCGATGACGGCGACAAGCCCGGTGGCAACGGCCCGCGTCGCCCCAATGACGGACCTCCCGATCTGGAAGATCTGTGGCGCGATTTCAACCGCAAGCTGAACGGCATATTCGGCAACAAGCGCGGCGGCGGTGGGGGCGGGAATGGCGGTGGCGACGGCCCGCGCATGCCGCAGATCGATTTCAACCCGCGCTTCCTCGGTGGCGGCATCGGCCTGCTGCTGGGTCTGGCGGCGATCGTCTGGCTGGCCTCCGGCTTCTATATCGTCGATGCCTCGCAACGCGGCCTGGTTCTTCAGTTCGGCAGCTTCAAGGAGGCTACCGAGCCGGGCCTGCGCTGGCGTCTGCCCTATCCGATCCAGTCGCACGAACTGGTCAACCTGACTGGCGTGCGTACCATCGAAATCGGTTATCGCGGCAGCGAGCGCAACAAGGTGCTCAAGGAAGCCCTGATGCTCACCGATGACGAAAACATCGTGAACATCCAGTTCGCCGTCCAGTACGTGCTCAAGGACCCGGTCGATTACCTGTTCAACAACCGGTCGACCGACGAAGCGGTGATGGGCGCGGCCGAAACCGCCGTCCGCGAGATTGTTGGCAAGAGCAAGATGGACTTCGTGCTGTACGAAGGCCGCGAGCAGATCGCCACCCAGGCGGCCAAGCTGATGCAGGACATTCTCGACCGTTACCAGAGCGGCATCCTGATTTCCAAGGTCACGATGCAGAACGCCCAGCCGCCCGAGCAGGTGCAGGCTGCCTTCGACGACGCCGTCAAGGCCGGCCAGGATCGCGAGCGCCAGAAGAACGAAGGCCAGGCCTACGCCAACGACGTGATTCCCAAGGCCAAGGGTACGGCTGCCCGCCTGTTGCAGGAGGCCGACGGTTACAAGCAGCGCGTGATCTCGACGGCCGAGGGCGATGCATCGCGCTTCAAGCAGGTGGTGGCCGAGTATGCCAAGGCGCCGGAAGTGACGCGCCAGCGCATGTACCTGGATACCATGCAGCAGATTTTCGCCAATACCAGCAAGGTGCTGGTCGATGCCAAGGGGCAGGGCAATCTGCTCTACCTGCCGCTCGACAAGCTGATGCAGGCCACTGCCGCGGCAACGGCCGCCCAGGCGGCGCCGGAAGCCTCGGTGGCGCCGTCGACCGCCCGCCCGTCGGCGCCCTTGTCGTCCGACGCGCCGCCGCAGATGGAAAGTGCCCCCAAGGTGGGCGGCGGTGCGTATTCGTCTACTTCACGCGACGGTTCGTTGCGTTCGCGTGATCGGGAGGGTCGTTGATGAGCTCGCGCATGAATGTGTTGGGCGCGCTGGTCGCGACCGTCCTGGTGGTTCTGGCCATGTCGATGTTCACCGTCGACCAGCGTCAGTACGCACTGGTTTTCCAGCTTGGCGAAGTCAAGCGGGCGATTTCCGAGCCTGGCCTCTATTTCAAGGTGCCGATGGTCCAGAACGTGCGTTACTTCGAAAAGCGCATCATCACGCTGGATAACGCCGAACCGGAGCGTTTCATCACCTCCGAGAAGAAAAACGTGCTGGTCGATTCCTACATCAAGTGGCGCATCGTCGATCCCAAGCTGTACTACATCTCGGTCGGCGGCGACGAGTCGCGCGCCAAGACCCGCCTGAACCAGACCGTCAATGCCGGTTTGCGCGAGGAGTTCGGCAAGCGCACGGTGCATGACGTCGTCTCCGGCGAACGCGAGAAGATCATGGACAACATGCGCGAGAAGGCCGATGCCGATGCGCGCAAGATCGGCGTCCAGATCGTCGATGTCCGCCTGAAGCGCGTCGAGTTGCCGACGGAAGTCAGCGAAGCGGTCTATCGCCGCATGGAAGCCGAGCGCAAGCGGGTGGCCAACGAGCTGCGTTCCGAGGGTTCCGCCGAGGCCGAGAAGATCCGCGCCGATGCCGACCGCCAGCGCGAAATCATTGTTGCCGAAGCCTACCGCGATGCCCAGAAGATCAAGGGCGAGGGCGATGCCAAGGCAACCAATACCTATGCCCAGGCCTTTGGGCAGAATGCCGAGTTCTACGCCTTCTACCGCAGTCTTGAGGCCTATCGCGGCAGCTTCAGGAACAAGAACGACGTGCTGGTCGTCGAGCCGAGTTCCGAATTCTTCAAGTACATGAAGAGTACCGGGCGTGGAAACGACAAGGGCAAATGACCTCGACGCTGCTTCTCGCCTTCGCGCTGATGCTGGTGCTCGAAGGCGCCATGCCTTTCATCGCGCCGGCGGCCTGGCGTGAAACCTTTCGCCGCCTCATTCAATTTTCGGATGGGCAGATCCGCTTCGTCGGCCTGACGTCGATGCTGATCGGCCTGATCCTTCTGATGCTTTTCTCATGAACTGGCTGTTACCCGAATACCTTGCCGATGCGCTGCCCGCCGAGGCAGCCCGCATCGAGCGTTTGCGCCGCACGGTGCTCGACCACTTCCGCGGCCGCGGTTTCGAACTGGTCATGCCGCCCACGCTGGAATACCTCGAGTCGCTGCTGACCGGGGCCGGGCAGGATCTGAAACTGCGCACCTTCAAGCTGGTCGACCAGTTGTCCGGCAGGACGCTGGGCGTGCGTGCCGACATCACGCCGCAGGCGGCGCGCATCGATGCGCATCTCCTCAACCACCAGGGGGTCACCCGCCTGTGCTATTGCGGCAGCGTGCTGCATACGCTGCCGGCGACCATTTCCGCCAGCCGCGAGCCCTTGCAGATCGGCGCCGAGCTCTACGGTTACGCCGGCATCGCCGCCGACCTGGAAGTGGTTCGCCTGATGGCCGAGGCCTTCGACAAGATCAGGCTGCCGCTCAGCCGCATCGACCTCGGGCATGTCGGCATCTTCCGCGCGCTGGCCGAAGCGGCCGGCTTGCCGCAGGAGGCCGAGGGGAACCTGCTCAGCCTGCTCCAGGCCAAGGACGTGCCGGGACTGGCCGATGCCTGCGTCGATGTGCCGTCGCCCTACCGCGAGGCGCTGCAGCGTTTGCCGCATCTCTACGGTGGTGTCGAGGTGCTCGACGAAGCGGCGCGGACCCTGCCGGATTTGCCGGCCATCCGTGCGGCATTGGATAGCCTGCGTCACATTGCGGCGCAGGCGCCGGCCTTGCCGCTTTCATTTGACCTGTCGGACCTGCGCAGCTATCACTACCACAATGGGGTGATATTTGCGGCTTACTGCACCGGCTATCCGACGGCGATCGCGTCGGGTGGCCGTTACGACGGGGCCGGCAAGGCATTCGGACGGGCTCGCCCGGCCACCGGTTTCTCGATGGACCTGCGCGAAGTGGCGCGCCTGGTACCGGCCGGCAAGAGCGCGGGCGCAATCCTGGCGCCGCATGTCGGCCAGGATGGACGGCTGGCCGCCCATATCGCCGCGCTGCGCGACCAGGGCGAGATCGTCGTCGAACTGCTGCCGGCCGAAACCGCCTGCGAAGGGCCGTTCTGCGACCGCAAACTGGCGCTGGTCGGCGAACACTGGATTATTGAAGCAATACAAGAGGACTAGAAAAATGGCCAAGAATGTCATCGTGGTGGGCACCCAGTGGGGCGACGAGGGTAAGGGCAAGATCGTCGACTGGCTGACCGATCACGCCAGCGGGGTCGTGCGTTTTCAGGGCGGCCACAATGCCGGCCATACCCTGGTTGTCGGCGAGAACGTCTACAAGCTGAACCTGGTGCCGTCCGGCATCGTGCGTGATGGCGTCGATTGCTATATCGGTAACGGCGTCGTGCTCGACATCCATCACCTGATCTCGGAAATCGCCGAGCTGGAAAAGGGCGGCATCGACGTCCGTTCGCGCCTCAAGATCAGCCCGGGATGCCCGATCATCCTGCCGTACCACTCGGCCATCGACAAGGCGCGCGAAGGCGCCAAGTGCGCCGACAAGAAAATCGGCACGACCGGCAAGGGCATCGGCCCGACCTACGAGGACAAGGTTTCCCGCCGCGGCCTGCGCGTCTATGACCTGTTCCATCCCGAGCGTTTCGCCGAAAAGCTCAAGGAAGTCCTCGAGTACCACAATTTCGTGCTGACCCAGTATTTCAAGGCCGATCCGGTCGATTTCCAGACGGTCTACGACCAGGCCATGGCCGATGCGGAATACATCAAGCCGCTGGTCGTCGATGTCTCCGCCGCGCTCTACGACGCCAACAAGGCCGGCCAGAACATGCTGTTCGAAGGCGCGCAGGGCACGCTGCTCGACATCGACCACGGCACCTATCCCTTCGTTACCTCGTCCAACTGCGTGGCGGGCCAGGCAGCTGCTGGCGCCGGTATCGGCCCGGGCATGCTGCATTACGTGCTGGGCATCACCAAGGCTTACTGCACCCGCGTCGGCGGCGGCCCGTTCCCCAGCGAACTGGATATCGACACCGAAGGCACGCCGGGCCACCAGATGTTCAGCGTCGGCAAGGAATTCGGCACGGTGACCGGGCGCAAGCGTCGCTGCGGCTGGTTCGATGCCGCCCTGCTGCGCCGTTCGGCGCGCATCAACGGCCTGACCGGGCTGTGCATCACCAAGCTCGACGTGCTCGACGGCCTGAAGGAGATCAAGATCTGCACCGGCTACCAGCTGGGCGACAAGGTCGTCGATCTGCTGCCGATCGGCGCCGACGACGTGGCGCGCTGCGTGCCGATCTACGAAACGATGCCGGGCTGGGAAGGCACCACCTTCCGCGTCAAGCGCTGGGAAGACCTGCCGGTCAATGCGCAGGCCTACCTGAATCGCCTGGAGGAACTGTGCGAAGTGCCGATCGCCATCGTGTCGACCGGTCCGGAGCGCGACGAAACCATCCTCAAGCAGCATCCGTTCAAGTAAGCGAACGCTGCTTGCGCATGACACAACGGGCCCGGCGGGCCCGTTTTCTTTTTCAGCGGGCCGGTACGGCCTGCCAGCCTTCCGGGCAGGCGTTGGTGTAGGGGTAGTACTGGTCGGAGGAGCCGCAGTAGTACCAGACGCCGCTACGCGCCGGCGGAGCGACATAAACCGGGGCGGGAGGCGCGTAAACCGGGGCCGCATAGACCGGCGCCGGTGCGGCGTAGGCATTGTTGTAGGCTGCCGCGCCGATGGCCATGCCGGCAATGGCGAGTACCGCGGCCGGGCCAACCCAGCCGCCGCCGCGATGGTGGTGGTGCTCATGCATCGGCATGGGCGGGCGGAAATCGCCGCGGTGGCGCCCCCAGTCGGCCTGGGCTGATGTATTGAGGGTCATGGCCAGGGCGGCGGCCAGGCAGAGGGTGGCGGTCTTCTTCATGATTCGGCTCGATCGTTTGGACAAGCCGAATAACGCACCGCCCCGGTCGGCGATTACCGGTGCCGTGTACGCTTGTGTTAGCAATTGTTACCGCCGCTGCTGGAGCATGGGAAAGCCGTGCCCGGAAATGAAAAAAGGCTTCGATCGCTCGAAGCCTTTCATCAAAATCGCTGGTGCCCAGGAAGGGACTCGAACCCCCACGGAGTTACCCGCTAGTACCTGAAACTAGTGCGTCTACCAATTCCGCCACCTGGGCACAGATGCGAAGAGCGCGCATTTTACACGATTTTCGCGGGCTGTAAACATTTTTTGTGCCGAGATTGCATTCGGGGTTTTCGCGGGCGCTGTGAGACAATGCGCGCAGTCGTTCGGCGGAAGCCGAAATGAAAAAAGGCTTCGATCGCTCGAAGCCTTTCATCAAAATCGCTGGTGCCC
>NZ_CAMFKO010000061.1 GCF_945957265.1 uncultured Dechloromonas sp. | reverse complement strand
TTCTTTTGGCGAAGCAAAAGAAAGTATGCCCGCCCCGCAAGGGCGGAAAACAACGGTCGAAAAGGCGACCTACCCAATCAGAACTGCTTAACCTCAATATTCAACGTCTGAATCCGATAGGCAATCTGCCTCGGCGTCATCCCCAGAATCCGCGCCGCCTTGGCCTGCACCCACCCGGCCTGCTCAAGCGCCGCGATCACCCGTTCCTTCTCCGACAGGTTCGGATCGTCGATGTCGAGATCGGCCGCAGCCGCCGAAACCGGGCTGGAGGCCGGCGCAATCGCCCGCAACGGCCGCGGCGTACTCCGCTCGCGCGAACTCGGGAAGCGGATCAGATCGACGTCGATCACGCCATCCTCCGACAGCACGGCCGCCCGCTCCAGGCAGTTTTCCAGCTCGCGCACGTTGCCCGGCCAGTCGTGGCTGGCCAGGCGGCGGTTGGCCATGTCGGTCAGCGTCAGCTTGCGTTTCTGGTCGTTGCCGATCTTGCTCAGCAGGTGGCGGGCGATTTCCGGGATGTCCTCGATGCGCTCGCGCAGCGGCGGCAGGAAGAGCGGCATGACGTTCAGCCGGTAGAACAAGTCCTCGCGGAAGTCGCCCATCTCGACGGCGGTTTCCAGGTCGCGGTGCGTGGCGGCGATGATGCGCACATCGACCTTGACCGTCTTGCTGCCGCCGACCCGCTCGAACTCGCCTTCCTGCAGCACGCGCAGCAGCTTGGCCTGGAAGGCGGGTGACACTTCGCCGATTTCGTCGAGGAACAGGGTGCCGCCGTGCGCCTGCTCGAAGCGGCCCTTGCGCGCTTCGACGGCGCCGGTGAAGGCGCCGCGCTCGTGGCCGAAGAGCTCGGATTCGAGCAGGTTTTCCGGCAGGGCGGCGCAGTTCAGCTTGACGATGGCGGCGCGGGCGCGCGGCGAGTTGTAGTGGATGGCGTTGGCGATCAGTTCCTTGCCGGTGCCGGTTTCGCCGCGGATCAGCACGGTGGTGTTCCACTTGGCGACCATGCGCGCCTGGTCGAACACCCGGCGCATCACCGCCGAGCGGCCGACCATGCTGTCGAAGCCGAACTGGTGGCGCACGGTGCGCCGGAGCAGGTCGCGTTCCTCGAGCAGCGACGACTTTTCCTGCGCCACTTCCTGCGACAGGCGCAGGCTCTGGCCGATCAGGTTGGCGACCATCTCGACGAACTGGGCGCGCTCCTCGAGCAGGCCGTCCTCCGGGCCTTCCGGCTGGACGGCAAGGACCCCCTTGAGGTCGCCGCCGACCTTGATCGGCACGGCGATGAAGGGCAGTTCCGGATCGTAGACGCGGGTCCGGTTCAGGAAGTTGGGCTCGTCGGCGACGCGCGGCAGCTTGATGGTGCGCGGCCGTTCCAGCACCAGGCCGATGATGCCTTCGCCCGGGCCGTACTGGGCGTCGTCCCGGACCGGGCCGTCCGGGCTGTAGATGGAGTGGATGCTGAGCTTGCCGCTTTCCGGATCGACGACGCTGATCAGGCCGCGCGCCAGGCCGGCTTCGTCGTGCAGCACGCGCAGCACGTCGCGCAGGGTTTCGTTGAAGTCGAGCGAGCGGCTGAGCACCCGGCTGACGGCGTAGAGCGCCGCCAGGAGCAGGATGTTCAGCTCGTGCGTCCGGCAGTAGCCGCCGGTCGGCGGGCATTCGTCGTTGGCGTTGGCGATGTGGATGTGATCGTGCATGTCGTTCTCGTGATCGCTCAGATCGGGTCGCCGTCGACGCGCAGTTCGACGATCGCCGCGCAGCCGCCGCTCGGGCTTTCGTCGAGGTCGATGATGCCGCCGTGGTCGGCGACCACCTGCTGGGCGCGCGACAGGCCGGTGCCGATGTGCTTGCCGCTGCCGTTCTTGGCCGTGAAGAAGGGCTCGAAGGCCTTGACCCGCCATTCGGGCGGGATGCCGGGGCCGGAATCGAGGACGGAGACGACGATGCGGTCGTCCGCCACGGCCGAGACCAGGCTCAGCTCGCGGCGTTTCCAGCCCTTGACGTTCATCGCCTCGATGGCGTTGTCGAGCAGCGCCTTGAACAGCATGCGCAACTGCAGCGGGCGGCCGAGGATGGAGGGCAGCGTCGCCGCCGGTTGCCAGTCGACGACGATGCCGGCGGCGAGCAGGCGCGGCGTACTGACCTCCAGCACGTCGCGCAGGATTTCGTTGATATTGACGCCGACGACGATCTCCTGCGGGCTTTGCGGGATCACCTGGCGCAGGGTTTCCATGTGTTCGCGGCTGCTGCCCAGGGCCATCTGCAGCATCGATGCGGTGTTCGGGTCGCGCCGCTGGAGCACGGCGACGGCCGAGGCCATCATGTTCATCGGCTCCTCGAGGCGGAAGAGGGCGGCCGACAGGCCTTCGCGGATCGCCGCCGTGCGTTCCTCCTCGGCCAGCACGGCCTGCAAGGCCGAAGCGCGGGCCTTTTCCTGCTCATCGCGCAAGCTGGTGATGTCGGAAATGACCAGCAGCAGACCGGGTTGGCCGGCGGCGCAGAAGTAGCTATCGACGCAGTCGCTGTGCATGTCGATGACCGACGAGGTCACCGACAGCCAGCGCGGGCGCTTGGCATGGCGGTCGATGCGCGCCTCGCGGCTGGCGAAGGCGCAGCGGGAAGGTTCCCCGGCCAGCAGGTCGGGCCAGCCGGGAACCAGGGTGTCGAGCAGGGCGTGCGCCGGTTCCTTGGCACGCAGGTCGGTGACCAGCTTCTTGTATTCCTGGTTGTCGAGAATGACGCGGCCGGTCGGGTCGAGCAGGGCGAAGGCCATCGGCGCGGCATCGACCACCGATTCGATCAGGTGCTTCTGGTTGCGGACCATGCGCTCCAGGCGGTGCAGCTCGGTGATGTCGCGGTGCATGCCGAGGAAATGCGTGGTCTTGCCCGCCGCGTCGACAACCGGCGAAATGCTCAGTTCGGCCAGGTAGAGCGCGCCGTCCTTGCGCCGGTTGAGCAGCTTGCCGGACCACGGCCGTTGCGCCGACAGCTCGCGCCACATCGCCTGGTAGAGCTCGGGCGGGGTGGTGTGGTTGGAGAGCACCGACTCGTTCTGGCCGACGATCTCGTCCGCCGCGTAGCCGGTGACGCGGGTGAAGGCCTCGTTGGCGAACAGGATGTTGGCCCTGGCATCGGTGATCGACACGGCGAGGTCGGCCTGGTCGACGGCCTGGCGATAGGCTTCCGGGGGGAGCGCGGCGCGGCTTGCGGCATCGACAGGTTGCGGGGCACGCTGGGCAACAGGCATCGGGAGTCTCCGTCAATTCAGGTTTGTCCTTCCTTAGCAGGTTCCGTGCCGCCGTTGTGCACTGCACACAATGTGCCGATACGACGGGCTTTGGGAGGAAATGCGACGAATGGCGTGTCGTGTTTGCGACACGCCGGGCGGGCTGAAATGCACCGGTTTTGTGCATTGCGCACGGAAAGCCGCATCGGCGTGGGGTTCATGCTGCATTGCAGCGATTGGCACGCCTTATGCAGTGGAGGGGCAAAACAGCGAGTACGCCGACCATGACACCCTCTCAAGCCCTGACTATCGACAGCCAAGCCAAAATGTTCAGACACGGCCTCATCCTTGGCCTGTTCTGCCTCGGCTTCGGGCTGCTGCTGGCGATCACCGACGAGATCACCCTCGACAACATCGCCGCGCGTGCCATGGAGGACAAGCAGAACTCGCTTGGCCAGGTTCTGCCGGACGAGCTGCACGACAACAACCCGGTCACCGACACCCTGGAGCTGACAACTGCCGAAGGCAAGCCGGTAACCATCTACCGGGCCAGGAAGGGCGGCAAGGTGACCGGCGTCGCCTTCGAAATCTTCGGCACCGGCTACGCCGGCGAAATCAAGCTGATGATGGGCATCGCCGCCGACGGCAAGGTGCTCGGCGTGCGCGTGCTGGCGCACAAGGAAACGCCGGGCCTGGGCGACAAGATCGAGGTCAAGAAGGGGCCCTGGATCGAGCGCTTCACCGGCTTGGCTATGGGCAACCCGCCCATCGAGCGCTGGAAGGTGAAGAAGGACGGCGGCGATTTCGACCAGTTCGCCGGCGCCACGATCACGCCGCGCGGCGTGATGGCAGCGATCCGGGGCGGCCTGGAATTCTTCGCCGAACACCAATCCCAACTGACGAAGGCAGACTGACATGGCAGACAGCGACTACAAGACGATCGTCAAGGACGGTCTGTGGGACAACAACGGCGTGTTCAGCATGCTGCTCGGCATGTGCCCGACCATGGCGATGACGACCAGCGCCACCAACGGCTTCGGCATGGGGTTGGCCACCGCGGTGGTGATGGCCGCTTCGAGCTACCTGGTCGCCGTCTTCCGCAACCGGATCAGCACCGAGGTGCGCATCCCGGTCTACATCCTGATCGTCGCCGCCATGGTGACGGTGGTCGATCTCGGCATGAACGCCTGGATGCACGAACTGTACAAGGTGCTCGGCCTGTTCATCCCGCTCATCGTTTCCAACTGTCTGCCGCTTGCCCGGCTGGAAGCCTTTGCCGCCAAGCAGGCACCGACGCCGGCCTTTCTTGACGGCCTGTTCATGGGCCTGGGCTTCACCATCGCGCTGACCGTGATCGGCGCGGTGCGCGAAATCATCGGCTCCGGCACCCTGTTCGCCGA
Source organism: uncultured Dechloromonas sp. (assembly GCF_945957265.1). Lineage (GTDB taxonomy): Bacteria > Pseudomonadota > Gammaproteobacteria > Burkholderiales > Rhodocyclaceae > Azonexus. Next base: position 5,026 of record NZ_CAMFKO010000061.1, on the reverse strand, counting down.
CGCCTCGCTGCTCCTCGGGCCGAGCTTCAAGGTTATCGAGATGCGCCTGTTGCCGGCCGACATGGGTGTGCTGATGATGATCCTGCCGCCCGGCGGCTTCATCGTCACCGGCCTGCTCGTCGTCGGCAAGCGCCTGCTCGACCTGGCCGCCGGCAAGGAAATCCAGATGGCCGGGGCGCACGCGCTGTGATGACGGAGTCCGTGACCATGACCGCCCTCCCTGTCATCCAGCCAGCGGCCACATCGTCGGTCGAAGGCATCGCCCGCGTCGTGCGCGTCCTCGGCGACCAGGTCTGGCTGGAACCGGAACAGACCACCAGCTGCGGCCACTGCGCGTCGAGCGCCAGTTGCGGCACGCGCGAGGCGGCCGGCATGGGCTCCGTGACCAGCCGCCTGCAGGCGCGCCGGTTCCTGCTCGACAACCCGGACGGACAGGACTTCCGCGAAGGCGAACGCCTGGTCGTCGGGGTCAGCGAACGGGCGCTGCTCAAGGCCGCGCTGACCGCCTACGGCCTGCCGCTGCTTTTCGCCCTGGTCACTGCTTCCGTCGTCCAGGGCTTGTATGGCCGGGACGAGACCACCTTGCTCGGCATGCTAGCCGGCCTCGGCCTCGGCCTGCTCGCCGCCCGCCTCAACGCCCGCCGCCTGGCTGCCCGCGGCGAACTGGCGCCGCGCTTCGTGCGCCGCGCCCGGGCCGACGAAACCTGCGCTTCTGTATAGGAACGACGATGAAAGAATTTGCCCTGATGATGATCGGTGCCGCCCTGGTGAACAACGTGATCCTGGCGCGCTTCCTCGGCCTCTGCTCGTTCATGGGCGTCACCACGCGGGTCGATACCGCGGCCGGCATGGGGCTGGCCACCACCTTCGTGATCACCGTGTCGTCAATGGCCGACTGGGCGGTGCAGACCTGGCTGCTCGATGCCTACGGCCTCGGCTTCCTGCGCACCGTGACCTTCATCCTGGTCATCGCCAGCGCCGTGCAATTCACCGAAATGACCATCAAGAAGGTGTCGCCCAGCCTGTTCCAGATGCTCGGCATCTACCTGCCGCTGATCACCACCAACTGCGCGGTGCTCGGCGTCGCGCTGCTCTTGGTCGAAGGCAAGATGAGATTCCTCAGCGCGACCATGTTCGCCTTCGCCTCGTCGGTCGGCTACAGCCTGGTCATGATCATTTTCGCCGGTCTGCGCGAGCGTCTCGCGCTGGCCGAGGTGCCGCGCCTGTTCGCCGGCCCCCCCATCGCCTTCGTCGTCGCCGGCATGCTGGCCATGGCCTTCATGGGCTTCTCGGGAATGCCCACGAGCTGAACGCTAAACAAAGCTTAAGGAGAATGATCATGTTGATGTCGGTTGGAAGTCTCGCGGCGATGGGCCTGACGCTCGGCAGCGTGCTCGGCATCGCCTCGCGCTACCTGGCCGTCGAGGCCGACCCGATCGAAGCCGAATTGCAGGCCATGCTGCCCGGCTCGCAGTGCGGGCAGTGCGGCTACGTCGGCTGCGCCCAGGCGGCTGTCGCGCTGGCCAAGGGCGAAGCGCCGGTCACCCTGTGCCCGCCGGGCGGCAAGGCGACGGCCGAGGCGCTGGCTGCCAAGCTGGGGGTCAAGGTCGATCTGTCGGCGGTGGCCGATACCGGCCCGCGCATCGCCGAGGTCACCGAGGAAATCTGCATCGGCTGCTGCCGCTGCATGAAGGTGTGCCCGACCGACGCCATCATCGGCGCCGCCAAGCAGATTCACAACGTCATCCGCGAGGCCTGCACCGGCTGCTCGTCCTGCGTCGATGTCTGCCCGACCGAAGCCCTGAGCATGGCCCCCATCCCGGTCACGCTGCAACACTGGACCTGGCCCAAGCCGATGTCGGCTGCGGCTGCGGTCCACGCCTGAGGAGTTCATCATGGGATTTCTCGACCGTTTCCTGAAGGCCCCGAACTGGGGCGTGCATCCGGAAGACCACAAGCGGCCGGCGGCCGACGTGGCGCTCCGCATCCTGCCGACGCCGGAGCGCGTCTATATGCCGCTGAGCCAGCACGTCGGCGGCGCCGCGCGGCCCGTCGTGCTGGTCGGCCAGAAGGTGCTCAAGGGCCAGCTGGTGGCCGAAGCGCAGGGCAACATCTCGGCGCCCATCCACGCGCCGGTTTCCGGTACGGTGAGCGCCATCGGCGAGGTCACCGCGCCGCATCCGTCCGGCCTGCCGTTCAAGGCGATCACCATCGATTCGGACGGCCTCGACCGCTGGATCGACGCCGGCGTGCTGGTCGATCCGTTCGCCGCCGCGCCCGAGGAAATCGCCAAGCTGGCCGCCAAGGCCGGCGTGGTCGGCCTGGGCGGCGCAACCTTCCCGTCGGCCGTCAAGTTCGCCCTCGGCAAGCGCCTGAAGGTCGGCACGTTGATCGTCAATGGCGGCGAGTGCGAACCCTACCTGTCGAGCGACGACCGCATCATGCGCGACTTCGCGCATCAGGTGGTCGATGGTGCCCGGCTGGTCATGCACGCCATCGGTGCGGCTGAAGCGCTGGTCGGCATCGAGGACAACAAGCCGGAAGCCATCGCCGCCATGCGCGCGGCCGCCCAGTCCTATCCCGAGGTCAGGATCCGGCCGGTGCCGGCGCGCTACCCGATGGGCTCCGACAAGCAGCTGATCCAGACCCTGACCGGCAAGGAAGTGCCGTCCGACGCCCGCGCCGCCGAAGTCGGCGTGCTGGTCCATAACGTATCGACCTGCGCCGCCGTGCATAAGGCCATCCGCCTCGGCCAGCCGCTGGTCGAGCGCATCGTCACCGTCAATGGCGGCACCGTCGCCACGCCGGGCAACATCTACGCGCCGCTCGGCACCATGATCAGCGAGCTGCTGGCCTTCACCGGCCTCAAGGAAACGCCGTCGCGTCTGATCCTCGGCGGCCCGATGATGGGCACGCCGCTGCTCCACGACCGGATTCCGCTGGTCAAGGGCGCCTCCGGCATCCTCGCCTTCGACGCGGTGGAAGCCTTCGTGCCCGAAGCCGGCCCCTGCATCCGCTGCGGCAGCTGCACCAAGGCCTGCCCGATGGGCCTGCTGCCGCTCGAAATGGCTGCCCGCATCAAGGCGGGCGATCTCGAAGGAGCCGAAGCCTATGCGCTGCAGGACTGCATCTCCTGCGGCTGCTGTGCCTACGTCTGCCCGTCGCACATTCCGCTGGTCCAGTACTTCAGCCACGCCAAGGGCGAGCTGACCGCCGCCGAGCGCACCAAGCTGCGCACCGAGGCGACCAAGCGCCTGGCCGAGGCGAAGACGGCCCGCATCGAGCGGGAAAACCGGGAGAAGGCCGAAGCCGCCGCCCGCCGCAAGGCCGAGCGGGAAGCCGCCAAGGCCGCGGCGGCCGCCGCGCCGTCGGTCGCCGCCGAGAAAACCGAGGGAGCTTCAGCATGAGCCACGCATATGGAACACCGGTCGCCGCACCGCACACCACGACCAGCAACAGCCCGGGGCGCATCATGGCCCTGGTCATGCTGGCGCTCGCTCCGGCCACGCTGTATGGCTTCTGGCTCTACGGCTGGCCGGCCTTCTACCTGTGGCTGATCACCGTTGCCGCGGCGATGCTGGGCGAAGGCTTCTGCCTGCGCCTGATGAACCGCAACGCGATGCCCGTGCTGCACGACGGTTCGGCAATCCTCACCGGCTGGCTGCTGGCGGTTTCCCTGCCGCCCTGGGCGCCTTGGTGGATCGGCGTCTTCGGCGGCCTGTTCGCGACGACGCTGGGCAAGCAGGCTTTCGGCGGCATCGGCCAGAACCTGTTCAACCCGGCCATGGTGGCGCGGGTTGCGCTGCTCATCTCCTTCCCGGTCCAGATGACGGCCTGGGTGGCGCCGCTGCCGCTGTTCAGCGCCGGCGCCCCGGGCCCGCTCGAAGGGCTGCTCATCGTGCTGCGCGGCGTGCCGCCTGCCTTCGATGCGGTGACCAGCGCGACGATGCTCGGCTTCGCCAAGACCGAGTTGTCGCGCGGCATCAATCTCTTCGAATCGCTGCAGCAGGCGCCTGCCTTGTCGTGGCTTGGCAGCCGCCCGGGCAGCCTGGGCGAAACGGCGGCCTGGCTGATCGCGGCCGGCGGCGTGGCGATGATGTTCCTGCGCATCATCACCTGGCACATCCCGCTGGCCATGCTGGTCGGCATCGCGCTGCCGGCGGCGATCCTGCATGCGGTCGATCCGGCGCGCTACCTCGACATGGGGGCGCACGTGCTGTCCGGCGGCGCCATGCTCGGCGCCTTCTTCATCGCCACCGACTACGTCACCTCGCCCAATGCGCCGCGCGGCCAGCTGATCTTCGGCTTCGGCTGCGGCGTACTGACCTGGGTGATCCGCACCTGGGCCGGCTACCCGGAAGGCATCGCCTTCGCGGTGCTGCTGATGAACTCGCTGACGCCAATCATCGATACCTATTTCAAACCACGCATCTACGGCCGCGACCGCAAGGGAACGCCGTTGCCGACCGCCAACTGAGGGAGGTAAGACGTCATGCAAATCGGTGTTGCCTATTCCGAACCGGGGCAGCAGATCTGGCTCAACATCGAGGTGCCGGATGAATCGACGGTCAAGGAAGCCATCGAACGTTCCGGAATCCTCAGACAGTTTCCCCATATCGACCTGGGAGCCCAGAAAGTCGGGGTTTTCGGGCGGCTGGTCAAACTCGATGCCGCGTTGAAAGCAGGCGACCGCGTCGAGATTTACCGGGGAATCGTAGCCGACCCCGAAACCGTCCCCCGGCGGGACATCAATGAAGAAGACTGACCACAATGCCCATAAAAATAAGTGTGGCACGCGAACGCGTGCCGGGAGAACATCGTGCGGCCCTAGTGCCGGATATCGCCAAGAAATTTCTTGGCCTGGGGGCCAGGGTCGCGCTTGAGCGCGACGGTGGCCTGGAAAGCCATTTCATGGACGCCGGTTATGAGGGCGTCACGATTGCCGGCGATGCGGCCGAGGCCTACACCGGTGCCGGCCTGATCCTTCGCGTCACGCCGCCCAGCGCCGAGGAAATCGCCGCCATGC
>NZ_CAMFKO010000060.1 GCF_945957265.1 uncultured Dechloromonas sp. | reverse complement strand
CAGCGGCCTGGCCTGTTCGGCACCGTGGAAGGCGAAATTCGACACCACGCCATCCGGGTAGGTAGTCCGCACTGGCTCGAACACGATCTGCTCCCGCATGGCCTGTATCAAGGGCTTGGACACCTCATCCAGCACTCGGTCATAGCCGCGCCGCTCACCGGCGTCGTCCGTGATGACGGCGGATACGGGCAGAATCACAGGTTCCGGGATCACGCCATCACGACGCAAGACGTCGTTGACCAGGAAGCGATGCACACGGCCATTACCGTCAGCCAGCGGGTGGATGTAGACAAAGCCGAAAGCCGCCACTGCGCTACGCATCGTGGGCGACTGACCTTGCGTTCTTTCGAGGAACGTCTGCAGCCCGTCCAGCATCGCGGCGATCTCGTCAGCCGGTGGCGCCACGTAGTGCACGACCTCCTGGTAGCGCACCGTCTCGCCGACGAACACGGGAGACTGGCGCATCCCGAAATGGGTAATCGTTGTCCGGTCGCCCAGGATTTCCCGCTGCAACTCGGCCAGCGCGGCATCGCTGAACGGTAAATCTCCTTGACCGGTACGCCGCGCCATCACATCCGCAAAACGCTGCACCCGCCCTGCCCGATCGGCTTCTCCTTCGATGGCAAAGCTTGCCTTGCTCTCTCGCAGCGTCATCCAGACTGCCGCCCGCATCAGCAGGTCTTCGCCAAACTCGGCAGTCAGTTCCCCGAACAGACGCGGCACGTCCAGACTGGCAGCCCGATTCACTGCATCAGTCTTGAGCACCATGGGGCAAAAATGCCGAGTCCCCGGTAAGTTGTCATTCACCCGCCAGCGCTGCACTTTGACGACCCGGTCGGGTGATGCCGCCACCAACTTGGCATCGTCAATGACATCGATGTAATTACCCCCCAGTCGCTCCGGAACCGCCAGCGTTTCTCCAGTCAGCCACTCGTACAGGAAGGCAGTCCGACGGGCATACTGCCCGGTTGGTTCGGCCATGACCCAGGCTTGAACGAAATCCGGACCGCTTCGCTCAAAGAGGCGAGCGAGGAATTCCAGATGGGGTACCTCGTGACGAAGGTGAAACTGCAGGTGCGCTACCGACTCCGCAGCTGGCCGCATGGCCTCCGTATAGACCTCCGAACGGAAGCCGTTGTCGACTTGGGTCGCGCGCCGCCCCCCAATCTGGCTGACCACAGGCGGTCTCCCCAGCAGCATCACGCCGTAGGTCTGCGCCAGCCAGGCAGAACCAATCAGTTGTGTCGGTAGTCCGGTCATGCAGCGTCTCCAGGGAGTACAGCTTTCGTTTGCTCAAAAACGATGATGCAAGCAAGGAGTCGGCATCCACTAGATTAAGGTTGCGTCAAATCAATTTAATTCAATTCTCGTTGCTCAAAAACGATTATGCAGCAAACTAACTCTCCCTCCAACCCTCTTCAAAGAGCAAGCGGAAATGACCTGAATATACACAGCAGGGTCTCCAACAACAGGCTTACATGACACTGAGGCCCCAAAAAAATTTCTAGAGGAACAACATTCCTGGAGGCTTGGTAACGGCCTTGCACCGAGCAGAATATCGAGCTTTATGGAAGATCACCTTGGCGCTGCTCCGCCAAGATGTCCTCGAGTGTGCGCACATGCCCAAGCTTTGCCAGCTTCAAGTCATAGCCAGCTGCTTCGAGCAGGCGTACCAGCACCGACACGCTCATATCGCCCTTGGCCAAGGTTTCCATGCGCGTCACTGTTGTGCGTGAAACCCCCGCCCGCTGTGCGAGTCCATCCTGACTCAGCCGCGCTTCACGGCGAGCACTCCTGAGCATCTCGGCAACATCGGCAAGTGTTGTCACTGTAGCCCCTGGGCACCTAAATGGCAGTTAATTAACAACAATGTAGCCCTCGGGACACATGAATTAAAGTAAGTCGATAATTCAGCAGTCCTCCCCATACCAATGATGACCCGAAAATTGCCGCCCGAATGGGCGGCTTTATCTTCGAGCAAAAACTGCCACCATGTATGTCAGGTCAGCATGGGCGTGTACGTTTCGCTGGCCGCCCATGCATCGACCATATTCGCCCACTCTTGGAGCATGTGACGTCGCGGCTCAGCATACTCTGCCTTGTTGTAGACCGACCGCGAAGACCGTCCGCTTTCGTGCGCAAGGCACTTTTCGATCCAGTCACCATTGAAACCAGCTTCGTTGAGCAACGTGGAACCCGTTCGCCTCAAATCATGGACGGTGAATGGCTCCAATGGCAACCCCGCCTCTTTCGCCCGTTCAGCGATTAGCTGTGTGACGCGGTTCAGCGTGGCTTTCGACATGCGTCGATCCGCGTCGTATCGTGAGGGCAATACATACCTTGATCCGGCGGCACATGTGCGCAGTGCGATCATGATGTCGAGCGCCTGAGAAGACAGGTACACATTGTGCGCCCTCCTCCCCTTCATGCGAGCCTTCGGGATAGTCCATACAGCCGCCTCGAAATCAACCTCGTTCCAAGTTGCCTCAATCAGTTCGCTCTTGCGCACCAGCGTCAGCAGAATCAAACGCAACGCGAGCCGAATGGCAGGATAGGTCGGTACACGATCCAATTGCTGATGCATCAACTGGATTTCCACCTGAGATAGCACCCGATCTTTGGGCACGAACGTAGCGATGGATCCCGGGCCAAGTTCGTCGGCAGGATTGGTCACCTTCTCCCCGTGCAGGTTGGCGTAACCATAGATCTGCTTGACGATGTCACGCACATGAATCGCCGTCGCTGGAGCCCCTCGCTCTTTCACTCGCATGCACAATGCGCGCAGATCCTCTACATGAACCTCTCTCAAAAGGCGCTTGCTGAAGGTCGGCAGGATGTCGCGGTCCAACACGCTCTTACGCATCGACCGCGTCGAATCAGCCATGGTGGCCCCGTAAAGCCACTGGATCGCATGGTCACTGAAAGTCTTGGTTTCGGGGCCGCGGGCCTTCTCTCGCCGCTTCTGCAGGGCTGGTGAAATACCGTCGCGCACCAATTGCCTGGCATCCAACAACTTTTCCCGCGCCACGGCGAGCGAGATGCCGCCAAAACCATAGCGGCCAATGGTCAGCGTCTCGCGCCGGCCATTGATGCGGTAGTCGTACCTGAAGGAAATGGAGCCCGTCGGCAGAATGGCCACGTACATGCCATCGCGGTCAGCAACTTTGTAAAGGGTCACGCGAGGCTTGAGGTTTCGAAGGGCAAGGTCTGTGAGCATCTAATTTTTCTCCTGATCGAGACGGTCAATTGCCGTCACCAATCAAGAGGCATACAGATGCCCGCGAACCTGCATGAAACCTAGCTTCAGGGATCAATTTATACCGTCACAGACGGTATTTCTGTGACCGCTAAATCTTGCCCTCAAACAGCCTAACGCAAAGAACCCATTCGTACCGTTAGCGATACCGTCAAATTCGTCGCCTGGCAACGCCTGAAGCGTTAGGGTCTGAGATGAGAAAACAATTTAAATCAACAACTTACGAAGCCTGCGTTGCCAGTGAATTATCTTTGCAGACTTGTTTAACCTATTGATTTATATGGTGAAAAATTAATTCCTACTCCCACTCGATAGTCGCCGGCGGCTTGCCGGAAACGTCGTAGACCACCCGGTTCAACCCCCGCACTTCGTTGATGATCCGGTTCGACACCCGGCCGAGCAGCTCGTACGGCAGATGCGCCCAGTGGGCGGTCATGAAGTCGCTGGTGACCACGGCGCGCAAGGCAACGACGTTTTCGTAGGTACGGCCGTCGCCCATCACGCCGACGCTCTTGACCGGCAGGAAGACCGCGAAGGCTTGGCTGGTCAGGTCGTACCAGCTCTTGCCGACATCGGCCGCGGTACAGGCACCGGCCGCCACATCGCGCTCGGTGGCGTGCGTGGCGCGCAGTTCGTCGATGAAGATGGCGTCGGCACGCTGCAGTAGGCTGGCGGCTTCGCGCTTGACCTCGCCGAGGATGCGCACACCCAGGCCCGGGCCGGGGAACGGGTGGCGATAGACCATCTCGCGCGGCAGGCCGAGCGCGACGCCGAGTTCGCGGACTTCATCCTTGAACAGTTCGCGCAGCGGTTCGAGCAGCTTGAGGTGCATGTCTTCCGGCAGACCGCCGACGTTGTGGTGGCTCTTGATGGTGTGGGCGCCCTTCTTGCCCTTGCCGGCCGATTCGATCACATCCGGGTAGATCGTGCCCTGGGCCAGCCACTTGGCGGCCGAGAGCTTCTTCGATTCGGCCTGGAAGACCTCGACGAACTCCTTGCCGATGATCTTGCGCTTCTGCTCGGGGTCGGAAACGCCGGCCAGCTTGCCCATGAAGTCGTCGACGGCATCGACGCGGATGACCTTGACGCCCAGGTTGCGGGCGAACATGTCCATGACCATGTCGCCTTCGTTCAGGCGCAGCAGGCCGTGGTCGACGAAAACGCAGGTCAGCTGGTCGCCGATCGCCTTGTGGATCAGCGCCGCGGCAACGCTCGAATCGACGCCGCCGGACAGGCCGAGGATGACTTCCTCGTCGCCGACCTGGCGCTGGATCGCATCGACGGCCTCGGCGATGTAGTCGCCCATGACCCAGTCGGTGCCGCAGCCGCAGATACCATGCACGAAGCGTTCAAGGATCGCCCGCCCCTGCTGGGTGTGGGTGACTTCCGGATGGAACTGGACAGCGTAGAACTTGCGGCTCTCGTCGGCCATCGCGGCGATCGGGCAGGACGCGGTCGACGCCATCTTGACGAAGCCGGCCGGCAGTTCCATGACCGAATCGCCGTGGCTCATCCACACCTTCAGCATGCCGTGGCCTTCAGGGCTGTAGAAGTCGGCGATGTCGTTGAGCAGCGCCGTATGGCCGTGGGCGCGGACTTCCGAGTAGCCGAATTCACGGGCCTTGCCGGCCGCTTCGGCGGTCATCACCTGGCCGCCCAGTTGCTGGGCCATGGTCTGCATGCCGTAGCAGATGCCGAGCACCGGAATGCCCAGCTCGAAGACGACGTTCGGCGCCCGCGGCGTATCGCCCTCAGTCACCGAGCTCGGGCCGCCGGACAGGATGATGCCCTTGGCGCCGTAGTTGCGGATGAAGTCGTCGGAAACGTCGTACGGGTGGATTTCGCAGAAGACCTTGGCTTCGCGCACGCGGCGGGCGATCAGCTGGGTGACCTGGGAACCGAAATCGAGGATGAGGATTTTCTGGTGGGACATTTGCAGGGCCTTGAATGAAAAGGGCGGCTCCATGAGCCGCCCTTTGAAAGACGTTGGCTATCAGTCGAGATGGTAGTTCGGGGCTTCCTTGGTGATCTGCACGTCGTGAACGTGCGACTCGCGGATGCCGGCCGAGGTGATCTCGACGAAACAGGCGTTCTCATGCATATGGGCGATGGTCGGGCTGCCGAGGTAACCCATCGACGAGCGCAGGCCGCCCATCAGCTGGTGGATCACGGCGAGCACCGAGCCCTTGTACGGAACGCGGCCTTCGATGCCTTCCGGCACGAACTTGTCGACGTTGGCGGTGGCTTCCTGGAAGTAGCGATCCGAGGAGCCGGCCTGCATCGCGCCGAGCGAACCCATGCCGCGGTACGACTTGTACGAGCGGCCCTGGAACAGCTCGACCTCGCCCGGGGCCTCTTCGGTGCCGGCGAACAGGCCGCCGAGCATGACCGTATTGGCGCCGGCCGCGATGGCCTTGGCGATGTCGCCGGAGTAGCGGATGCCGCCGTCGGCGATCATCGGCACGCCGGTGCCCTTCAGCGATTCGGAAACATTCTGGATGGCAGTGATCTGCGGCACGCCGACACCGGCGACGATGCGCGTGGTGCAGATGGAGCCGGGACCGATGCCGACCTTGACGCCGTCGGCGCCCATGTCGACCAGCGCCCGCGCCGCATCGGCGGTGGCGATGTTGCCGCCGATCACTTCGATCTGCGGGAAGTTCTTCTTGACCCACTTGACGCGGTCCAGCACGCCTTGCGAGTGGCCGTGGGCGGTATCGACCACGACGACATCGACGCCGGCTTCGGCCAGCAGTTCGACGCGTTCCTCGGTACCGGCACCGACGCCGACCGCAGCGCCGGCACGCAGGCGTCCGGAGGCATCCTTGTTGGCCAGCGGGTGCTCGGTCGACTTGAGGATATCCTTGACGGTGATCAGGCCACGCAGGTTGAACTCGTCATCCACGACCAGCACGCGCTCCAGGCGGTGGGTACGGATCAATTCCTTGGCGTCCTCGACACTGGCGCCTTCCCGGACGGTGACCAGGCGCTTTTTCGGCGTCATGATCGACTTGACCGGCTGATCCAGGTTGGTTTCGAAGCGCAGGTCGCGGTTGGTGACGATACCGACCACCTTGCCGCTCTTGTCGATCACCGGCAGGCCGGAAATCCGGTATTGACGGGTGATCTCAAGTACGTCGCGAACCGTCATCAGCGGCGAAACGGTAATCGGATCCTTCAGGATGCCCGATTCGAAACGCTTGACCTTGGCCACTTCGGCGGCCTGGGCCTTGGCTGTCAGGTTCTTGTGGATGATACCGATCCCGCCCTCCTGAGCCAGCGCAATGGCAAGGCGCCCTTCCGTCACGGTATCCATGGCGGCCGAGAGCAGCGGCAGGTTCAGGGTGATGTTGCGGGTCAGCTGTGTAGCAAGACTGACGTCGCGCGGGAGGACTTGAGAATGTGCGGGGACGAGCAGTACGTCGTCGAAGGTGAGGGCTTTTTGCAGCAGTCGCATGGCCTTTAATCCAAGGTCACAAAATCGTATTATACAGAAAAGCCAAGGAAACCCAGATGACCTCGAAACCAATCATCGCATTTGCTGCTGCCGCGGCCACCTCCATCGTCGCAATCAACGCGGTTTACGCCGAAACCTACCAGTGGAAGGACAGCAGCGGGCAAACGGTCGTTTCCGACACCCCACCGCCTTCGAACGCAAAAAACCGCCGCGCCATCGACGCCCGGCAGCCGTCCGTCGTCAGCGAGAAAGCCCCGGAAAAAACCGCCGACGGCGCGAAGAGCCCCGAAGGCCCGAAAACCACGGCCGAGAAAGACCTGGAGTTCAAGAAACGCCAGCAGGAAAACAAGGAAAAAGCCGACAAGCTGGCCAAGGAGCAAGCCGCCGAAGCGGACCAGAAAGACAACTGCGAACGGGCAAAGCGAAACCTGACGGCCCTTGAGAACAATCAACCCATGGTGACGGTGGACGACAAGGGCCAACGCAAATTCATGGATACATCGCAGCGCGACCAGGAGCTTGAGCGCGCCCGGCGGGTCATTGCCGAAACCTGCAAATGACCGCTGGCGAAATCAGCTCTCGGAGGCGTCGGCATCACCGGCGCCTTTTTTCATGACCTTGCCCTCTGCCGCACGTTGCTTGCGGACTTCCTTGGGATCGGCGATCAAGGGCCGATAGACCTCGATCCGGTCCTTGTCCCGCAACACAGCATCGAGCTTCGACAATTTGTTCCAGATGCCGAACTTGTTCTTCTTGGTATCGATTTCGGGGTATTTGCCCAACAATCCGGATGCCTCGAGTCCATGCTGCAAGGTCGCCCCCTCGGGAACCCGGACACGAACCAGTTCCTGCTTGCTGCTCATGGCATAGCAAACTTCAATATCGAGCATTTCAGCCATTGGCGGCTCCATAGACTTGGCTTGCGCGCCGCACGAAGGCGTCGACAAAGGTATTGGCAATGTGACTGAATACGGGGCCGATGACCTTCTCGAACAGCTTGCTCGAGAATTCGTAGTGCAACTTGAACTCGATCTTGCAGGCATTCTCGGCCAGCGCCTTGAAATGCCATGCCCCCTCGAGGCGCCGAAACGGCCCGTCGATCAGGCGAATGCTCATCTGGCGCGCGTATTCCTTGTCGTTTTCGGTCGTAAACGACGACTTCACGGCATGGTAATTGATGTGCAAGGTCGCCACCGTCTTCACCGCATCCCGGTACTTGACCTCGGTATGACTGCACCACGGAAGAAACGCGGGGTAATCCTCGCAACGGTCGACCAGTTCGAACATGCGTTCGGCCGATTGCTCGATCAAGACTGTCTTTTCAACCAGAGCCATGCAGTGGCAGCGTTCCTGTATCCTGTAGAATCGCAATTTTAATGGATCGCCAGGCAGCATGAGCATTACGGTCAATAAAAAAGCCTTCCACGATTACTTCGTCGAGGACAAGTACGAGGCGGGCATGGTTCTCGAAGGATGGGAAGTCAAGGCCATTCGCGCCGGCCGGATGAACATCAAGGAATCCTACGTCATCATCAAGGGCGGCGAACTGTTCCTGATCGGCATGCACATCAGCCCGCTCACCACGGCGTCGACGCACAACAAGCACGACCCGACGCGCACCCGCAAGCTGCTCCTGCACGGAAACGAAATCAGCAAGCTGATCGGCAAGGTGGAGCGTGCCGGCTACGCTCTGGTGCCGCTCGACTTGCACTTTCTGCGCGGAAGGATCAAGCTGGAAATCGGATTGGCCAAGGGCAAAAAACAACACGACAAACGTGCCTCCGAACTGGAAAAGGACTCCAAGCGGGAAGCGCAACGCGCGATGAAGGAACACCAGAGATAAAGCGCGGTTTATCGATTTTTATCAAACCCCAGCCGAATCAGATCAAGCATGATGAGCAATGTCGAACACTCGAAAGCTCGACCATGAAAGCATCTCGCATCATTCTCGCCGATGACCACCTGTTGATTCGCGCCGGTATCCGCGCCCTTTTCGAAACACTCCCCGATCACGAACTCATCGCGGAATGCGCCGACGGTCACGAGGCCGTTGCCGCCATTCGGGAACTCTCCCCGGACGTAATCCTCCTCGACATTGCAATGCCGGGGCCGTCGGGAATCGAGGTCACGCGCACCATCCGCCAGTTTGACGCCAGCACGCGGATACTGATCCTCTCCAGCATCGACCGCCCGGAAATCATCGAACAGGGAATGGCGGCCGGCGCCAATGGCTACCTGCTCAAGGATTTCGTCATCGGCGAACTCCTCGAAGCCCTGAATACCGTGCTGATCGGCAACACATACCTGTCGCCGCGCATTCGCGACTACGCGGCAACGCCCGGCGGCAACGCCTCCCGCGATGGCGGAAGCCAGCTTACGTCACGGCAACGGGAAGTTCTCCGCCTGGTTGCATCGGGCAAGACGACCAAGGAAATCGCCCGCGATCTCGGCATCAGCCCGAAAACCGTGGAGTTCCACCGTGGACGTTTGATGGAGCGAATCGGGGCTCACGATGTCACCGGACTGACCCGCTTCGCCGTGCAGTCCGGCGTTCTCTGCTAGGCAAGCCCGGGCTCAGGCCGGCGAGCCATCGAAATACGCTTTCATCTCGGAAGCCATGCAACTCAGGCAGTTGCACAAGGTTTCCGCCATCAGCTCCCAGTCGTCCTTGGCGAGCATCGCCTCCGCCTGGCTTGCATGCTCGCGCAGGGACTCCTCGAAGCGCCGCGCGATATCCACGCAGTGATGCCCGGAAAACAGCACGCAACTGCTACGGATATCGTGCAGGGCATTCTTGAGGGCCGGACGATCTCCCGCCCTGAGCGCCTGCATCATCCGCTCCAGCAGGCCGGGATAGTTTTCCAGAAACAGGCCGGCCAGACGCTTCGCCGTTTCCTCGTTGCGACCAAGGTTTTGCAACAAATAATCGAGGTTGCAATACCCCCCCTGAAATCTTGGAAAGCCGTTCTCCGACATAGAGCAGACCTAGTTTTTTGTATTATTCGGTCATAGCTTAGGTGCAAGGGCGAGCCCCGAGGAACTGGGCATTACCCTAGGTCGGCGCGGAAAAAGGCGGAATATCGCCAAACGGGCGCACGAAAAACAAAAAAGCCCGAAAGCATGGCTTATCGGGCTTGATGGTGACTGGCGGAGTGGACGGGACTCGAACCCGCGACCCCCGGCGTGACAGGCCGGTATTC
>NZ_CAMFKO010000059.1 GCF_945957265.1 uncultured Dechloromonas sp. | reverse complement strand
CGACAAGACGTCGCTGATCATGTCGGCGCCGAACCGGACCGGGGCGCTGCACGAATTGCTGCTGCCGCTGTCGTCGGCCGGCGTCTCGATGTGCCGGCTGGAGTCGCGTCCGGCACGCAATGCCCTGTGGGAATACGTTTTCTACGTCGATATCGAGGGGCATCGCGACGACCCGGCGATCAAGGCCGCCCTGGAAAAACTGGCCGCTTCCGCAGCCTATCTGAAAACACTCGGCTCCTACCCGGTCGCCGTCTATTGAGAGTCGCGTCATGAGCCTTGCCGACCAAGCCCTGTCCTACGTCCGTGCCATCTCGCCCTATCAGCCGGGCAAGCCGATCACCGAACTGGCCCGCGAGATGGGCATTCCGGTCGACAGCATCGTCAAGCTGGCCTCCAACGAAAACCCGCTGGGCATGAGCCCCAAGGCGCGCGCTGCGGTTGAAAAGGCCATCAGCGGCGTCGAGCGCTATCCCGACCAGTTCGACCTGATCGCCAAGGTGGCCGGACGCGCCGGCGTTGCCCAGAACCAGGTCGTTCTCGGCAACGGTTCGAACGACGTGCTCGATCTGATCGCCCGCGTCTTCCTCGCGCCGGGTCGCTCGGCGGTGTTCGCGCAACATGCCTTCGCGGTGTATCCGCTGGCCACGCTGTCCACCGGCGCCGAGCTGATCGCCACGCCGGCGAAGAACTACGGCCACGATCTCGCCGCCATGCGCGCCGCCATCCGGCCGGATACGCGCATCGTGTGGATCGCCAACCCGAACAATCCGACCGGCAATTTCCTGCCCTACGCCGAGGTGCGCGCCTTCCTCGAAAGCGTGCCGAAGGATGTCGTGGTCGTGCTCGACGAGGCCTACAACGAATACATTCCGGTTGCCGAGCGGGTCGATACGGCGGGCTGGCTCAAGGATTTCCCGAACCTGGTCATCTGCCGCACCTTCTCCAAGATCTACGGCCTGGCCGGCCTGCGTGTCGGTTATGCGCTGGCCTCGGCGGAGGTGGCCGACCTGATGAACCGGGTGCGCCAGCCGTTCAACGTCAACAACCTGGCGCTGGCCGGGGCGCTGGCGGCGCTGGACGACGACGAATTCCTCAAGGCCAGCTACGAGTTGAATCGAACCGGCATGGCGCAGATCGTCGCCGCGCTGGAGCGCCTGAGTCTGGAATACATCTCGTCCTGCGGCAATTTCGTGACCTTCCGCGCCGGCGATGCGGCAACGCTTAACCAGAAGCTGCTCCAGCAGGGCGTCATCGTCCGTCCGATCGCCGGTTATGGCCTGCCCGAATGGCTGCGCGTGACGATCGGGACCGAGCGCGAGAACGCGCGCTTCATCGAGGCCCTGGAAAAGGCGCTGTAAATGGAAGCCGGATTGCCCGAGTTCGGCAAGGTCGTCATCTTCGGGACGGGCCTGATCGGCGGCTCGTTCGCGCTTGGCCTCAAGGAGGCGGGGGCGGTCGAGGAGGTGGTCGGTTTCGGGCGAACGCCGGCGACCCTGCGCAAGGCGCAGGAACTCGGCGTCATCGATCGGGCGGGAATCAACCCGGCGCATGAGATCGGCGATGCCGACATCGTCCTGGTGGCGACGCCGGTGGCGCAGATGCCGGAGATCTTCGAGCGCATCGCACCTTATCTCGGTCCGAACACCATCGTCACCGACGGCGGCTCGACCAAGGGCGATGTCGTTGCAGCGGCGCGGGCTGCCTTCAAGGGGCATATCGGCAAGTTCGTGCCGGCCCACCCCATCGCCGGCGCCGAGAACAGCGGTCCCGCGGCAGCGCGCTGGGATCTCTATCAGGGCAAGAAAGTCGTCGTCACCTCGCTGCCGGAAAACAACGACGACCGTCTCGACCGCGTCAAGCGCGCCTGGTCCCTGTGCGGTGCCGACATCTACGAGCTGACGCCGGAAATGCATGATCGCGTCTTCGCGGCCGTCAGCCATTTGCCGCATCTGCTGTCGTTTGCATTGGTCCATGACCTGGCGGTGCGCGACGATGCTGATCTGTTCTTCACCTTCGCTGCCTCCGGGTTCCGCGATTTCACGCGGATCGCTGCCAGCCATCCGGAGATGTGGCGGGATATCTGTCTGGCCAATCGGGAGGCGTTGCTCGGTGAGCTGGATTCTTATCGGGCGCAATTGGATGAATTGCGCACTACCTTGTCGCAAAACGACGGGTCGCGTCTTGAGGAAATTTTCGGTATTGCTCGTCGGGCAAGGCGAAGCTGGGCGGGCGAAGGCTGATGTCGGGGTTGCTGCGCGCGCTGATGCTGGGGCTGGCGTTGCTCGCCCCGGTTGTCGCCGCCGGAACGGCGCCGGAAATCTTGCTGGCGAGCGTCTATCGCGCTCAGGTCGATGTGACGCAGTATCTGGTGAGCGAAAAGCTCGATGGGGTGCGGGCACTTTGGGATGGGAAGAGCTTGCGTTTTCGCAGCGGCAAGCCCATTCATGCCCCGGCCTGGTTTGTTGCAGGTTTGCCGCAACAGGCGCTGGACGGCGAGTTGTGGATGGGGCGTGGCAGCTTCGAGCAGCTTTCCGGCACGGTCCGCAAGGAAACACCTGTCGATGCCGAATGGCGCCAGGTGCGTTACATGATCTTCGAACTGCCCTGGGCTCCCGGATCATTTCGCGAGCGTGTCGATCAGATCAGGTTGCTGGTTAGCCGGGCAAATGTTTCCTGGCTGCAGCAGGTCGAACAATTTGGAGTGGCCGATGATGCCGGCCTGCGCCAGCAGCTTGCGGCCGTAGTCGCCGCGGGGGGCGAAGGTTTGATCTTGCACCGCGCCGACGCACTCTACGAAACCGGGCGCAGCGATACGCTGCTCAAGCTGAAGCCCTGGCTCGACGCAGATGCCGAGGTAGTCGGGCATCGTGCTGGAAAAGGGCGGCATGTGGGCCGTCTGGGCGCGCTGCTGGTGCGGACGCCTGAGGGCAAGACCTTTCTGCTGGGCACCGGGTTTTCGGATGAACTGCGCCGTAACCCGCCTCCCATCGGGGCTTGGGTCAGCTATCGCTATCGTGAATTGACGAACACCGGATTGCCGAGGTTTGCCAGCTTTTTGCGTGCCAGGGAAGACTGAGAGGATTCCATGATTCTTGTTACAGGCGGGGCCGGCTACATCGGGTCGCATACTTGTGTCGAACTGCTCAATGCCGGGCATGACCTGGTGGTGTTCGACAATTTCAGCAACAGCCATCCCGAAGCCTTGGTGCGCGTGGAGCAGATAAGCGGTCGCAAGCTCAATGTCGTTAAAGGCGATATTCGCGATCAGGGCGCGCTGGAGGAGGCGATTCAGGGCTTCGGTTGCAATGCGGTCATACACTTTGCCGGCCTCAAGGCAGTGGGCGAGTCGGTCGACAAACCGCTCGAATACTATGACAACAATGTCATTGGAACGCACCGCTTGCTGCAGGCCATGGGCAACTGCGGGATCAAGACCCTGGTTTTCAGTTCATCGGCAACGGTCTACGGTGAGCCGCAATTCCTGCCGCTGACCGAAGATCATCCGCTGTCGGCAACCAATCCCTATGGGCGTACCAAGCTTGTCATCGAGGACATGCTGCGTGATCTGTATCGTTCGGATTCAAGCTGGAAAATAGCCATCCTGCGCTACTTCAATCCGGTGGGAGCGCATGAAAGCGGCCTGATCGGCGAAGACCCCCGGGGTATTCCAAATAATCTGATGCCGTTCGTTGCCCAGGTAGCCATTGGTCGCCGGGATTGCCTCAAGGTGTGGGGCAGCGATTACCCGACGCCGGATGGTACCGGGGTGCGTGACTATATCCATGTGGTTGATCTGGCCTTGGGTCACCTCAAGGCCCTGGAGCGATTGCAAGACCCCCAGTGCTTCGAAGTGAATCTGGGTACGGGCACGGGTTACAGCGTCCTGGATGTCGTCAAGGCGTTTGAACGGGCGAGTGGAAAACCCGTGCGCTACGACCTGGCGCCGCGCCGCGGCGGCGATGTGGCATCGTGCTATGCCGATCCCGCGTTTGCTGCAGCCTTGTTCGAGTGGCGGGCCGAGCGTGGTCTTGATGCCATGTGTGCAGATGTATGGCGTTGGCAAATCAGTAATCCGGCGGGGTATGGGTAATCGGCCTCCGGGTGGTCATGGTTTGTCGGAGATTTGGGATTTTGGGAACTTTCCAATGTGGGAGCGTTTACAATACGCCGTGATGCCTTTCGGCGCTTGGCCCGTCGTCATGTAAGTTCGCGTGACTGACGCTGTCGTCGATTTATTAAGTTGTTCTCGTAGAGAGTGTTTTTTCAGAAGTGGGCTGTATTGGAATGGGCTGGTATTTGCCCAACCCGTATCTGCGCATTTCTGATTTGGAAATATGACCATGTTTGCAGGCAAGTCGCTTTTGATTACCGGCGGGACCGGTTCTTTTGGCAATACCTTTGTGCCGATGACCTTGGCAAAACACAACCCCAAGCGGCTGATCATCTATTCGCGCGATGAGATGAAGCAGTGGGAAATGGCCAAGAAATTCCAGGGTGATCCGCGGGTACGTTTCTTCATCGGCGACGTGCGCGACCGCGAGCGTCTGTATCGCGCTCTCGATGGCGTCGACTATGTGGTCCATGCGGCGGCGACCAAGATCGTGCCGACTGCGGAATACAACCCCTTCGAGTGCGTCAAGACCAATATCAACGGTGCGATGAACCTGATCGATGCCTGTATCGACAAGGGCATCAAGCGGGTCGTTGCGCTGTCCACCGACAAGGCGAGCAGCCCGGTCAATCTCTATGGCGCGACCAAACTCGCCTCGGATAAATTGTTCGTCGCAGGCAATTCCTATGCAGGCGGTCACGACACCCGGTTCGCTGTCGTTCGATACGGCAATGTGATGGGCTCCCGCGGTTCAGTTATTCCTTTCTTCCTGTCGATTCGTGACAAGGGTGTATTGCCGGTTACCGACGATCGTATGACGCGCTTCATGATTTCGCTCGAGCAAGGGGTGGAACTGGTGTGGCACGCTTTCGAGGACATGGTCGGTGGCGAAATCTACGTCAAGAAGATTCCGTCGATGAAAGTGACCGATCTGGCGACCGCGGTTGCGCCCGAAGCCAAAATCGAGATCGTTGGCATCCGTCCGGGTGAAAAGCTGCACGAACAGATGATCGGCCCCGAGGATTCCTACTACACCTACGAATACCCGGAGCATTACAAGATTCTCCCGGCGATTCACAGTTGGGATACCACGGCGGAGCGCATCAAGGATGGCAAGCGCGTGCCTGAAGGCTTCGAATACTCCAGCGACAACAACCCGGAGTGGATGAGCGTTGCCGAGTTGCAGGCCTGGATTGCAGCCAATCAGCAGAAAATCGGCAATATCTGAGCACGCACGGCATCAACTGGATACCCAGGGCGCGATGAGTGATGTGAGTTCAGGCTGGCAAAGGAAGATGCAAACGTCTTGCTGTCGATGAAAGTTTTGTATGTCAAGGATCGGTACGGCGTCCATGATCGTCGTTTTTTACAGGCGATCATTGCTCAGGGGCATCGTCCGATTGCGGTACAGCTAAACAATCACGCAAATCCGGGCATGGATATGGGTGTTCCTGTGCTATGTATTTCCGGTGAGAGCCTGCCTGCGTTGATGGAGCGCGAGCAGGTGGATGTGGTTCATGCGGGGCCTGTGCCGTTTGCTGCATCGCTCATCGATATTCTCCCGGACGATTTGCCCTTGGTCGTCGTCTCCTGGGGAAGCGATATTTTGCTTGAATGCCATCTGAACTCTGATCTCAAGGCAAAGGCGTTGGTCGCGCTAAAGCGGGCCAACGTAGTTCTCGTCGATTGCCAGGCGGTAGGGAAAACAATCGCTTCGTGGTTGCCGGAACTGTCGGCTTCTGTCATCTCGTTCCCCTGGGGGCTCGATTTGCCACGCTTCAAAAATCTTCCTGGGTCCGCCTCATGCGCCATGCGGAAATCCCTGGGGTGGGAAAACAACGATGTCTTTGTCTCCACTCGTTCCTGGGAAGATAACTACGGTATTCAATCGCTGATCGAGGCCTTCGCGCTCGTCGTGCAGAAGGCCCCGATGGCGCGCCTGCTGCTGGTGGGTGACGGTTCGCTGCGACCGGAAATCATGAGCATGATTTCCTCGCTTGGGCTGCCGGAGTACATTCATGCGCCGGGGAGGGTCGATGAGCATGAGCTCCCGGTCATGTACGGCGCGGCTGACGTTTATGTGTCGAGTTCATTTTGCGACGGGTCTTCAATTTCGTTGCTGGAGGCGATGGCGAACGGCAAGCCGGTCATCGTCCACCACGAATTCGGCAATCTGGACTGGGTTTTGCCGGACGAGACCGGTTGGCTTGCAGACTGCCGCGACCCGGCCATGTTTGCCGGTGCGATCCTTCTTGCCCTGAATTCCAGGGAACGCTGGCAAAGCATGGGTCGGCTAGGTCGGCAATTGGTATTCGACAAGGCAGACTGGGGGCAGAACTCGCTCCTTTTGAGTGCAGCCTACGAGCAGGCGCTGCAGGGGGGCAAGGCGTGATGTCTTTTGTACAGTGTCACGAACTCGGGGGGCTCGGCCCCATGGTTCTCGGCGCGGTTCAACTCGGCCTGAACTATGGCGTGGCGAACAAGGCTGGGCAACCCAGTCGCGAATCTGCTCATGAAATACTGCTCGCGGCCTGGCAACATGGTGTTCGGGCAATAGATACCGCTCAAGCGTATGGCGAGAGCGAAGAGATCATCGGTGAGCACCTTGAACGCTATCCAGAGCACAATTTCCACATCTTCAGCAAGATAAGCCCCGGGGTCGATCATCGGGATGCAACTGCCATACTGAATGCTGCCAGAAGCAGTTGCCAGCGCATTGCCCGGCCCCTGGCTTCGCTCATGATGCACAATGCGGATGCGCTCCATCTTTGGGATGAGGGCTTGGGGCAAGCCATGAAGCGTTGCCTGGATGCGGGGTTTGCAGAAACTCTGGGAGTCTCCATCTATACTCCGGAGCAATTCCTCGCTGCACTGCAGATACCGGAATTGCGCGTTATCCAGGCTCCGTTCAATGTGTTGGACCGGCGCCTGCTGGACTCCGGTCTGCTCGATCGGGCATTGGATTCCGGCCGGGTCATCGTATTGCGTAGTGTTTATCTGCAAGGCTTGCTGCTCATGGACGCTGACAAACTTCCGGCGCACATGGGCTTTGCGGAAGAGGACGTGCGCCGCTGGGAAAGTCTGTGCGCATCGCATGCCTGTGCGAAGACACTTGCCGCCATGCAGTATGTCCGTCATGCGGTGCCGAGGGCATTGCTGGTGATCGGCTGCGAGCGTACCGATCAACTGCTGGCGAATCTTTCCCTCCTCATGTCGCCCGATTTCCCGGCAGGCATGAAGGAAGCCATCGAAGCTTTGAAAATGCCGGATGAACGAGTGATTAACCCGAGTCTGTGGCCAAAACTATGACAACTGCGATTCTGCAAGCCCGTATGGGCTCGACGAGACTGCCAGGCAAGATGCTGCTGCCGATCATTGACGACAAGGGGGCGCTCGAGTTGATGCTCGAACGGGTTGCCGCTGCAAAGTCGATCGATCGTATCGTAGTGGCAACGACGACCCTGGCTGAAGATGACGCACTGGTAGCGCTTTGCGAAAAACTGGGTATTTCCTGTTTTCGGGGGGATTCCGCCAATGTGCTGGATCGTTACTACCAATGTGCCCGAACCGTGGCACGTGATGAGGTGCTGGTTCGTCTGACCGGCGATTGCCCGCTGCATGATCCGGCGGTAATCGACAGGGTCGTCGGTTTTTTTCATGACGGCCAGTACGACTATGCGGCAAACACCCATCCGCCGACCTATCCGGATGGACTGGATGCCGAGGTTTTTTCCTTCCGTGCGCTCGAGCGGGCATGGCATGAGGCCACGCTGCTCAGCGAGCGGGAACACGTAACCTACTACCTTTATACTCATCCGGAATCCTTCCGGTTGGGTAATCTCGCGCTGGAAGAAGATTTCTCGGCGTATCGGTGGACGCTGGATGAACCGGCCGATCTCGAATTCATCAGGCAGGTCTATGCCTCGCTTTATCCTTCGGGGAAAGGTTTCGGCATGCAGGATGTCCTGAACTTGCTGAAAGAGCGCCCGGAGTTGCTGGATATCAATCAGGACATCGTCCGCAATGCCGGACTGGCCAAGAGTCTCGAACAGGATCGCAAGCTGGGGAATATCACATGAACGTTTACGACAACTTTGCACGTAGTACCGAACTGCTGGCCCGCGCCAAAAAAGTCATCCCTTCGGCATCGCAAACCTATAGCAAAAGCTACCGCTATTACTGCGAGGGCGCCGCGCCAGCCTTCATCGAGCGGGGCGAGGGCTGCCGCCTGTGGGACGTCGATGGCAACAGCTACATCGATTACCTGCTGGCCCTCGGGCCGGTCACGCTGGGTTATTGCGATCCGGTCGTCGATGCTGCCGTTGAGCGTCAGTTGCGTAAGGGCATGGTGTTCTCGCAATCGTCCCCGCTCGAAGTCGAACTGGCAGAGAGACTGGTAGACATCGTTCCCTCGGCCGAAATGGTCCGCTTCGTCAAGAATGGTTCGGATGCCACCTCCTCGGCTGTGCGTCTGGCGCGTGCCTATACCGGTCGCGACCTCATTCTGTCGTGTGGCTACCATGGCATGCAGGACTGGTATATCGGTACCAGCGAGAACAACCTGGGGGTACCGATGGCGGTGCAGTCGCTGATCAAGACCTTCCCCTACAACGATGCCGCTGCCCTGGATGTATTGCTACAGCAGTATTCCGGTCAGGTGGCGGCGGTCATCATGGAGCCGGTTCGTACGGAAGAACCTGCGCCTGGCTATCTCGAGAAAGTGCGTGCGCTGGCTGACAGCCATGGGGTACTCCTGATTTTCGACGAGGTGGTTACCGGCTTCCGCATAGCGCTCGGCGGCGCGCAGAGCCATTACGGCGTAACGCCGGATCTGACTGCGCTCGGGAAGGGACTGGCCAACGGCATGCCGCTTTCGGCTGTGGTCGGTCGCTCCGACATCATGCAGCTGGCGGACGAGGGCGCATTCGTGTCCTTGACCTTCGGCGGCGAAACCTTGTCGCTCGCTGCCGCGCTGGCCACGCTCGATCAGTTGCAGAAACGGGATGTCTTCACGCATACATGGGCGCTCGGCCACCGCTTCTACGACGGCATGGTCGCGCTGGTTACCCGCATGGGCCTCAACGACATCGCCTACGTGGCAGGCACCAAGATCATGCCGGGCCTGTTCTTCAAACCCTGCGGGGATGCCTCGGCGAACGATGTCCTCTCGCTCTTCCAGCAGGAGGTCATTTCACGCGGCGTGCTCTTCCTCGGCGTGAGCTACCTGTGTGCAAGCCATTCCGAAGCGGACATCGATTTCACCTTGTCGGTATTTGAAGAAGGCCTCGCCAAGGTGGCGCAGCTCAAGCAGGGGGTGCCTTTGCAGAATCTGCTGCGCGGCCAGAGCTACCGGCCGGTGTTCAAGCGCAACAAGACCTGATTCCGGCATGAAGATCCTGATTACGGGCGCTTCGGGGATGCTCGGTACGGCGCTGATTGCGGCATTCGAAGGTGAGCATGCGTGCACTGGTTTTTCCCGTGCTCGTCCTGGCCACGCAGCTATCGACTGGCGCACCGGAGATTTGTCCGTGTCAGGCGAACTGGCGTCCGTACTCAACGAGGTGCGTCCTGATCTGATCGTCCATGCGGCAGCGATGACCAACGTCGATGCCTGCGAACGAAATCCGGCATTGGCCCAACGGGTCAATTGCGATGTGCTTGGGGAAATTGTCGAATATTGCCAGCTGAGCGGAAGCCGCCTGGTCCATATATCCACCGATTCCGTTTTTGATGGGCAGAAGCAAACTCCCTACAACGAAAACGATCCGGTCGCCCCGCTCAATGTCTATGCCCGAACCAAGCTGGCTGCCGAGTCGCTGGCGCTGCAGCATCCGGATGCCATCGTCTTGCGCACCAACATATTTGGCTGGCGCCCGCCGGGCGGAGATGTCAGCTTCGGGGAATGGGTTCTCCGTTCCCTGCGCGAGGGAACCCCGTTGACCATGTTTCACGATGTCATGTATTCGCCGATTGCCACACCGCTGTTCGCTGGGGTAGTCGCACAATGCGTCAAGGCAGGGCTCACCGGCTTGTATCACGCCGGGGGTGGTGAAACTCTGTCGAAATACCAGTTTGCGCTCAAGGTAGCGGAAGCCTACGGCCTGCCGACCAACAATGTGCTCAGTATTTCAGTGGTGGACAAGCCATTGGCTGCATTGCGCCCCCGCAACATGGCGCTGGATAGTTCAAAATTGGCGGCTGCGCTGAGTATTGGCAGCTTGCCGGATGTTGCTGCGTCGATCGATGCCTGGAAAGCAACGGAACCAAGATAAGGAAAAAACTCATATGGCCAAAGATATTCAGTTCGGCAATCGCGTTATCGGTGACGATCATCCGACTTACTTCATCGCCGATATCGCTGCCAATCATGACGGAAGCCTGGATCGCGCAATCCAGTTGATCCATCTCGCGAAGGAAGCCGGTGCGGATGCTGCCAAATTCCAGAACTTCCAGGCGGCGAAAATCGTCAGCGACAAGGGATTCCGGCATCTCCAGTCCGGCGGCAAGCAGGCGCATCAGGCGACCTGGAAGAAATCGGTATTCGAAATCTATTCCGACTACAGCATTTCGATGGATTGGACGCCGATTCTCAAACAGGAATGCGACAAGGTCGGCATCGACTATTTTTCCTCGCCTTACGACTTCGAGTCCGTCAATCACCTCGATCCCTACGTGGATGTCTACAAGGTTGGCTCCGGCGACATCACCTGGATCGAGATGCTCGAGTTCATCGCGCGCAAGGGCAAGCCGGTGCTGCTGGCGACCGGCGCCGCATCCATCGCAGACGTCCAGCGTGCCGTCGATGCCATCCTGTCCATCAATCCGCAGGTGGTCCTGATGCAGTGCAATACCAACTACACGGCCAGCCTGGAAAACTATGCCTATGTGAATCTGCGGGTGCTCGATACCTATCGCGCCATGTATCCGCAGCTTGTCCTGGGCCTGTCCGACCATACCTTCGGTCTCGCCACGACATTGGGGGCTGTGACGCTCGGTGGACGGGTCATCGAAAAACACTTTACCGATGACAATGCACACGAGGGACCCGATCACAAGTTCGCAATGAATCCGGTGACCTGGCGCGACATGGTCGATCGCACGCGCGAACTCGAGCGCGCCCTGGGATGTGGCAACAAGCGTGTCGAAGGCAACGAACGGGACAGCGTGGTCGTCCAGCAGCGCTCGCTGTATTGCGCCCGCGACCTGGCCAAGGGGCATGTCCTGTCACGCAGCGATATCGATGTTCTGCGCCCGGCACCGGTGGGCGCGATTCTTCCCTACGACCTGGATGCATTGATCGGGCGCCAGCTCGGCAAGGAGCTCAAGGCCGGCGCCTCCATTCGTTGGGATGACTTG
The DNA here is from genome assembly GCF_945957265.1 of uncultured Dechloromonas sp. GTDB lineage: Bacteria > Pseudomonadota > Gammaproteobacteria > Burkholderiales > Rhodocyclaceae > Azonexus. The sequence goes on along the minus strand of NZ_CAMFKO010000059.1, from coordinate 267 downwards.
GCACCTCGGGACAATGGCTGAGTTCGCATATCGTCAGGACCAGCTTCGCGAGGCCTTTCAGGCAGCTCTCGAAGCGGTCGACCTGAAAGGCTCTTTCCGTCAGCCAGGCAATGCTGAGTGGGAGGGAACGGCTGCGCGCGCCGCCTATCTGCCCGTCGACTATTCCTGCGCGATGATGGACTACCAATTGTGTTACTGGAACGGCAATGCCAAGCCGACCAGCGATCTTTCCCTAGTCCTGCACCTGTCTCTTATACACATCTGACG
>NZ_CAMFKO010000058.1 GCF_945957265.1 uncultured Dechloromonas sp. | reverse complement strand
GTTCGCGGTCGGTCGCACTCCAAGGCAAGCCTTGGAGCCTTGCTCCCTGCTCATTCGGTCACCATGAACTTATGCTTAGGCGCATCGCAGCCCGGGCAGCACCAGTCGTCGGGCAGTTCGGCGAACGGCACTCCGGGTGGGATGCCGCGTACGTCGTCACCGTGCTCGGGGTCGTAGACCCACCAGCAGATGCCGCATTCCAGCTTGTCTTCCGGCTTGACGCCGAGATGTGAACCTTCGAATCGCATGGTCAATGATCAGCTTGGTGGTTGGCGAAAGGACGCGCACGCCCATGCTAACGCGAGTACGCGCCGCCGCGCCAGCGGCACGAAGCCCGCTTCGCGTTGCGGCGCGTACGTCCCGGCGCAGCGGCTCAGACGGTCTCGACCATCATGTCGAGGTATTCGCCCAGGCGCTCGACCGAATCGCCGAAATCCTCGTCCGCCGCCAGCGCCACATCGGGCATGCCGACGATTTCGATGGAGTTCAGGATCAGCGTGTCCATGCTGTTGAAGTACTGCACCCACCAGACGTTGCGCAGCCGCGTGCTGGTGATGCGGCAGTTGCCGTAGCCGCGCGACAGCAGCGACACCTCGCGGTGCCCCAGCCAGCCGTACAGGGTGTCGAGATCGGCGTCGGACACCGGCAGCAGGGTCAGGTTGATGATGTGCGCCGGCTGCCCCGGCTTGAACGCGGCGGCCTGCATGCGGATTTCCTCGATCAGGGCCTGGGCGTTCATGCAGCCGACCGGATACTCGGGCGCCGGCAGCGTGGCTTCGGCCGCCCGCAGCATGGCATCGGTGAGCACCGCGGGAATGGCGCCGGTTTCCAGGCGGTCGGCCATCATCGCGCCGTCGTCGGCCATCTTGAGCACGCGCCAGATGCCGGCGAATGCCGTTTCCTGCACGCGCCACTGTTCCGGGGCGGTGGTGAAGGCGCTGACTTCGCCGAAGCCCATCGACTGGTTGATCACATCGCGCACCCCGGCCTCCAGCCCGAGCAGGTCGAGCTTGGCGCCGCCGGCCATGCCGGCCTGCGCCGCGCCCTCGAGGAAGACGCCGAGCAGGCGGGCCGCCTGGTCGACGGACTCCGGCGACGCGTTGTCCGGCAGGCGGGGCTGGTGAAAGGTTTCCATGCCCTTGGGCATGGGCAGGTAGTCCGGCGCTTCCTCGCCCTGGGAGCCGGGCCCCATGGCGACAACGGAAATCGGGAAAGGACGCATCGTCGACGGATTCATACGCAACCTCCAGGCGCAGCAACACGAACAGGAATGCCGATCGGCTTCGGCTGGGCCGGGCCGCTCAGCAGGCGGGCGACTTCGGACTGGTATTCGTTCCAGTCGCGAATGCCGTTCAGGGAACCGACAAATTCGCCGTCGCGCAGGAAGACGACGGCCGGGGCGCGGGCGATGCCGTATTTCTGCATCAGGGCCGGCGCCGTATCGGGTCCCGCGACATGGCGGAAAATCTGCTCGCCCAGCGGCTTGAGTGCCTCGGGCAGGATGACGCAGGCGTCGAGCACCTCGAGGTTGCGCTGTGGGTCGTCGGTGACCAGCACGGCCGCGAGGCCGTCGGGAAACTCGGGGCTGTCGCCTTCGAGGCGGCGGAAGTCGTGCTTGCTCTGCATGCGGGCGATGGCCGACTGCAGACGGTCGAGCGAGGTCGGGCCGGGAGAGAGTTGGAGGCTCATGATTGTTGTGTCCTCAGAAAGTCGGGGAGTTGGGGCTCGCGGTCGAGATCCGCGAAGAAGGCGGAAAAATCGGTGGCGCCGGACTGGGCTGCGGCCAGCGCGTCGAGCGCCGCATCGACGGTCGCCGCCCGCTCGGCCGGGATGATCTCGCGCGCCGCATCGAGAAAGGTGAGCAGCCAGGTTCCCGGCGGCTGCCTGCCGACCAGGCTGAGATCGACCCGCAGTTCGCCGTTGCGGCTGCGACAGCGCGCGAAATGTTCGCCGGATTCGATGACCTGCGCGGGAATGCCGAGGCACATGTCAGGCGGCTTCCAGGTTCAGGAAACGGGCGTCGCCCAGGCGATAGGCCTGGTCGGCCGGCGGGCGCTCGCCCTCGTACACGTCGATGGCCAGCGCCGCGTCGGTGATCGGCTCGGCCGCGGCATCGCGCACGCTGCCCGGCGCATCCCAGCGCGCCAGCCAGGCGAGCGCCTTGACGAGGGCCGGCGCCATCTGCGCCTTGACCACGTCGCGCAGGCTGCCGCCGTAGTCCTCGAGTTCCTCGGGCTGGACGCCGATGAGCACCAGTTCCTGCGGCAGCTTGCCGGTCAGCTCGGCGGCCATCAGCACCTCCTGGAAACCGGTCTGGTGCAGGCTCATCTTCTTGGCACCCATGAAGCGCGGCACCTGATCGCCCACCACTTCGCGCATCGTCCCCGGCGCATCGCCGTAGTCGACAGCGTCGAAGACCAGCAGGCAATCGGCTTCCTGGACGTAGGGCAGCAGGTAGAGACCCTGCGTACCGCCGTCCATCAGCGTCACCTGCGACGGAAAGGTCCAGCCGGCATTGATCGCCTCGACGCAGCGCACGCCAAAGCCTTCGTCGGCCCACAGCAGGTTGCCGATGCCGAGAACCAGGATGCGTTTGGAATTCATAGTCATCTTCCGAAAAAAACGCCCCGGTCGCGTGAGGGTGCGAGCCGGGGCAAACGCAAGGTAAACCTTAAGCCCGGCCGCCGGCGAAGCCGCGCCGGCAGCAGCGCTGCGCGACGGGCACCGGGCGGGCGATCCGGGCCGACATGACGATCAGTCCTTGAACATCCGCCAGCCGCTGATCATCGTGGAGATCAGCGATTGACGGCTCATGATGTCTTCGCGGATGGCCGCATAGACATGCACCAGCACGAAGGTCATCATGATCCACATGCCCAGCCGGTGCAGGCTATGCACCTGCATCGAGCCGCCGAGCAGCGGGATGACCCAGCCGAACAGCACGTCGCTCCAGTGGCCGAGCCCGGCGCCTTCGCTGTACAGCGCGAAGCCGGTGAACACCATGCCGACCGCCAGCACCGTGAAGAAGAAGAACATCATCAGCTGGGCCATCGGGTTGTGGCCGACGTATTTCTTCGGCGTCCGCTCGAGGAACATGTACCAGCGCAACTCGAAGAACACCTCGCTCCACCAGTGCGGATTGGCGATCGGCAGCTTGAAGATCTGCTTGGCGTGGTGATTGCCGACGACGGCCCAGTAGATGCGGCCGAGCAGGCCGACGGCGAAGATGTAGGCCGCCGCGAAATGGGCAAAGCGGATATAGCCCATCAGGAAGTTCTCGGCGGCTTCGCCGGGCACCGTCGGCAAGGGTTTGCCGATGAAGTAGCCGGTCACCGCGAGAACCACCATGCACAAGGCGTTGATCCAGTGCCAGAGCCGCACCGGCGCTTCGTAGACATAGATCGAACGGACCTGTTTGCCGTGCCGTTCGGCCTCCAGCATGTCCTGTTGAGAGAGCATGATTGCCTCCTTTCCGGACCGCTCAGCGGACCTTGACCGACGTCATTTCCTGGCCGTCCGGGCTCATCACGTGCGTCGAGCAGGCCAGGCAGGGATCGAAGGAATGCAGCGTGCGCAGGATTTCCAGCGGTTCGTCGGCCTTGGCCACCGGGGTGTCCATCAGCGAGGCCTCGAAGGCGCCGATCTGGCCCTTGTGGTCGCGCGGGCCGCCGTTCCAGGTGGTCGGCACGACGCACTGGTAGTTGTCGATCTTGGTGTCCTTGATCTTGATCCAGTGGCCGAGCGCGCCGCGCGGCGCTTCGGTGAAACCGACGCCCTTGGCTTCCTTCGGCCAGGTGCTCGGCTCCCACTTCTCGATGTTCGCCGTATTCAGGTCGCCGGCCTTGAGGTTGGCCATCAGCTTGTCGAAGAAGTAGGACATCTTGTTGGCGGCCCAGCCGCATTCCAGGCCGCGCGCGGCGGTGCGGCCGAGGGTCGAGAACAGCGCGGTGACCGGCACGTCGAGTTCCTTGAGCAGGGCATCGACCGGTTCCTTGAACTCCGGGTTCTTCTGGGCGTAGCCGATGATGTAGCGGGCCAGCGGGCCGACTTCCATGGCATGGCCGCGCCAGCGCGGCGCCTTGATCCACGAATACTTGCCGCCTTCGTCGAGTTCCTTGATGTTGGTCTTGGTGCCCTTGGTGTTGGGGCCGAGCACGAAGCTCGGCTCGGTGACGCCGTCCCACGGGTGCAGGCCCTTGGTTTCGTCCGGGTACTTGTACCAGGAGTGGGCGACGAATTCCTGCACCTGCTCGACGTCGCGCAGATCGACCTCATGTACCTTGGACAGGTCGCCGTTGATGATGGCACCGCGCGGCAGCATCAGGTTGCTGGCCGAGTAGTCGTTGGCCTTGTCCGGGATGTCGCCGTAGGACATGACGTTCTTCGACGACAGGCCGCCGCCGTACAGCCAGCCCTTGTAGAACTTGGCGATGGCGATCAGGTCCGGAATGTAGACCTGCTCGGTGAATTCGATGCAGCGGTCAATGATGCTCTTGACCAGGTTCAGGCGCTCCATGTTCACCGCCCCGACGGCGCCGACGCCCTCGAGGTTGATGGCGCAGGGCACGCCGCCGACCAGCCAGTTCGGGTGCGGGTTCTTGCCGCCGAAGATGGTGTGCACCTTGACGATTTCCTTCTGGAAATCGAGCGCTTCCAGGTAGTGGGCGACGGCCATCAGGTTGGCTTCCGGCGGCAGCTTGTACGCCGGGTTGCCCCAGTAGCCGTTCATGAACGGACCGAGCTGGCCGGATTCGACGAATTTCTTCAGGCGGTTCTGGATGTCGCGGAAATAGCCCGGCGACGACAGCGGCCACTTGGAGATGCTCTGCGCCAGCGTCGAAGTTGCCTTCGGATCGGCCTTCAGCGCCGACACGACATCGACCCAGTCGAGCGCGTGCAGGTGGTAGAAGTGCACCAGGTGGTCATGCACCTGCAGGTTCAGCTGCATGATGTTGCGGATGCTGTTGGCGTTTTCCGGAATCTTGATGTTCAGCGCGTCCTCGACCGAACGCACCGAGGTCAGCGCATGGGTGCCGGTGCACACGCCGCAGATGCGCTCGGTGAAGGCCCAGGCGTCGCGCGGGTCACGGCCCTTGAGGATGACTTCGAGACCGCGCCACATGGTGCCGGTGGACACTGCGTTGCGGATGACGTTCTTGTCGTCGAGGTTCACTTCCACCCGCAGGTGGCCCTCGATGCGGCAGACCGGGTCGACGACGACGCGCTTGCCGGAGTTGTCGAGCTTGAAGCCCTGGGTTTCGTAGGCAGCCATCTAATTATTCCCCTTTCTTGTCTTCAGTCTCGCCGGCCTTCTGGCGGGCGCGGGCCAGCGCCGTTACCGCGGCGTGGGCGGCAATCGCGGCGCCGACGGTGCCGGCGGCGGCCTTGCCGATGGAGTCGGCGTTGGACTCGGCGCCGAACGGCGTGATCGAGGTCACCCGGTCGTAGAAGCTGCCCTTGTCCCAGAAACCCTCTTCCGAGCAGCCGATACAGCCGTGGCCCGATTGCACCGGCCAGCTGACGCCGCCGTTCCAGCGCATCGACGAGCAGGCGTTGTAGGTAGTCGGCCCCTTGCAGCCCATCTTGTACAGGCAGTAGCCCTTGCGCGAACCCTCGTCGTCCCAGGCCTCGGCGAACTGGCCGGCGTCGAAGTGGCCGCGGCGGTAGCACTTGTCGTGGATGCGCTGGCCGTAGAACATCTTCGGGCGGCCCTGGCGATCCAGCTCGGGAATGCGGTCGAAGGTCAGCATGTAGGTGACGACGCCGGTCATCACCTCGGCGATCGGCGGGCAGCCCGGCACGTTGATGATCGGCTTGCCGGAAATAACCTTGTGCACCGGCGTGGCGCGCGTCGGGTTGGGCTTGGCGGCCTGCACGCAGCCGTAGGAGGCGCAGGCGCCCCAGCTGATGATGGCCTTGGCGTCGGCGCAGGTTTCCTTCAGCACCTCGACGAAGGGCCGGCCGCCGTGGATGCAGAACATGCCGTCTTCGTTGAGCGGCGGATTGCCCTCGACGGCGACGATGTAGTTGCCCTTGTACTTCTTCTTGACCTCTTCGATGATCGCCTCGGCCTGGTGGCCGGCGGCGGCCATCAGCGTGTCGTCGTAATCGAGCGACAGCATGGAGAGGACCACATCCTTGGTCAGCGGGTGCGCCGAGCGGATGAAGGATTCGGAACAGCAGGTGCATTCCAGGCCGTGCAGCCAGATGACCGGCGTGCGGGCCTTGGTTTCGAGCGCATGGGCGATGCGCGGCGCGGCTGCGGAACCCAACCCGAGCGAGGTCGCGGTCAGGCTGCAGAATTTCAGGAAGCTGCGCCGGGTAATCCCCTGGCGGCGCAGCACTTCATAGAATGTCTCTGTCACTTGGCAATCCCCCGTTTGTATTGGCGCGTGGTAAGCAGCCAACGCAAGGCGTGTGCCACGCCGGGACGAAGCGGGCTTTCTTGATAAAAATCAAAGCATTTACCAATGAGGAAGCCGTTCCGCAAAAACGCGCCGACGCGATGCAACTGAAAGACGATCATCCAAAGTGGAAAGATTGATTCCACGGCAACTGTTACGCCTTTCGCCATAATTGATCGGCATCAGTACAAATGAGACGTACTCGTTCTAAAATTTGCTGAAGGAGGAGCGCGTGCCCACAATCATCGAGCTGGTTAAAGATCGCAGCGATCGCATTGCACCGGAGACCAGCCTGCGCGAGGCTGCCTCGCGGATGCTCGAGCGCGGCATCTCCTCCGTCATCGTCGTCGAGAACGGCGTCGCCGTCGGCATCGTTACCGAAAGCGACCTGCTGCGCGCCATGCGTCGCGGCGGTTCGCCGGAGCAGCCGGCCCGGGAGACGATGAGCAGCCCGGTTCACAGTGTTACAGCCGACACCGATTTCCGTGCGGCCTATCGGGAGGCCGCGCACCTCGGCATACGCCGCATCGTCGTCACCGACCAGGCCGGACTGCCGGTCGGCACCGTCAACGAGTCCGACTTCCGCAAGTACCTCGGCCCCGATTTCTTCATGCACCTGAACAGCGTCGACACGCTGATGGAGACGAGCTTCCCGCGCCTGCCGCCGGATGCCGGGCTGGGCGACGCGCTGACCGCGATGGAGGCCGTCCGCTGCAGCTGCGCCATCGTCGTCGATGGACGCAGGCCGCTGGGCATCGTCACCGAGCACGACGTCGTCCGCCTCTTCCTGCGCGGCGAAGGCACCTCGCTGCTGGGCGCCGTGATGACCAGCCCGACCATCGGCATCGGCTTCGACCGGCCGCTCGCCGAGGCGGCCCAGCGCATGCTCGACCACGGCATACGCCACCTGGCCGTCGTCGACCGCGACGGCAACCTGGTCGGCCTGCTTTCCGAACACGCGCTGATGACCCCGCTCAAGCACGAGCTGCTGGATCATGCCATCTGCGAGCGGCAGGCCATGGCGCAGGCCCGCGAGAAACTGCTGGAGGACACCGCGCGCAAGGAGCGCTACCAGCGCGCGCTGCTCGACAACTTCCCCTTCCCGGTCTGGCTGAAGGATACCGAGTCGCGCTTCCTGACCGTCAATCGCGCCCTGGCCGAAGCCGCGGAATGCGACCGGACGGACAGCCTGATCGGCAAGAACGACCTCGACCTCTGGCCGCAGGCGCTGGCCGAGCATTACCGCGCCGACGACCGCGCGATCATGGCGTCGCGGCAAAAGAAGGTGATCGTCGAACCCGTCATGCTCCGCCGCAGCGCCGTCTGGCACGAGACCTACAAGGCCCCCGTGGTCGACGAAGATGGCGCGCTGCTGGGCACCGTCGGGTTTGCCCAGGACATTTCCGAACGCCGCCGCGCCGCCGAGGCGATGCACCTGCGCAACACGGCCTTGTCGGCGCTCATCGGCGGCGACAGCCTGGACAAGGTGCTCGAGCTGATCGCGCTGTCGTTCGAGGCCGAGATTCCCGGCTGGCGCTGCTCGATCATGCTCGCCGACCCCCAGGGCCGGTCGCTGAGCATCGGCGCAGCACCCAGCATGCCGGCGGCGTACCACCGCGCCATCGACGGGCTGGCCATCGCCCCCGACTCCGGCTCGTCCGGCGCCGCCGCGGCCCTGCGCCAGCGTATCATCGTCGACAACGTCTTCGAGCACCCGAACTGGGTCCGGCACTGCGATCTCGCCAAGGCGGGCACGTTCTCGGCCTGCTGGTCCGAACCGGTGCTCGGCTCGCACGGGCAACTGCTCGGCACCTTCACCGCCTACTACCGCTCGCCGGCGAAACCCACCGAGGCCTACCTCGGCCTGATCGCCCAGGCCGCGCACATGACCGCGCTGATCGTCGAACATCTGCGCAATGCCGAGGAGCGCAGCAGCAGCCTGAACACCTTTCGCGGCATCTTCGACAGCATCGGCGAGGCCCTGTTCATCCAGGCGGACGACCGGCGCTTTCTCGATGCCAACAGCAGCGCCGAGCAACTCTTCGGCTTTCCGCGCGGCGAGCTGATCGGCCAGACGCACGAGTTCCTGGTCCTGCCCGGGCTGTGCGACCTGCCGGCCATCGACGACCGGATCAGCGCCGCCCTGTCCGGCCTGCCGCAGGTATTCGAAACCCTGGCCCGCAACGCCCGGGGCCAGATCTTCCCGATCGAGGTGCGCCTCCATACGGCCAGCTACTTCGGCCGTTCCGTGCTGATCGCATCGGCCGTCGACATCGCCGAACGGAAAAACGCCGCCCTGCGTCTGGAAATCGAGCACGACCTGGCGCAACGCCTCGCCGCCGAGCCGAGTCGCGAGAAAGTCATGGCCTCCTTGCTCAAGGCCATGCTGCGCTTCCCCGAACTGAGCGTCGGCAGCGCCTATCTTCCCGCTCCGGACGGCAGCTACCAGTTGCTGGCCCACGAAGGCCTGTCCCTCGAGCTCATCGGTCGGACGCTCAGCTTCCCCTCGACCAGCCCTTTCGCCCGCCAGGCCGGCCAGGGCAAGCCGGTCTGCCTGCCGCTGGCCGACACCGGCGAACCGCCCGACAGCCATCCGCTGGACCCGGCCATCCTGCGCGACGACGGCCTGCGCTGCCTGGTGCTGCTGCCCATCCTGATCGAGGAATGCCCCATCGCCTGCCTGCTGCTGGGGGGCAAACTGACCTCGTGCATTTCCCCGGCCACCCTGCATTCGCTGGAAACCCTGGGCCGCTCCATCGGCCAGACCGTACAGCGGCTGAACGCCCTTGACCAATCCCGGCGCCTGCAACAAAACCTCAGCGGCGTCTTCGATGCGCTGAGCGATTTCATTTTCGTCCTCGACAGCGACGGCATCATCCTGCATTACAACCGGGCGGTGACCGAAACCCTCGGCTACGACCAGGAGGCGCTCAAGGGCAAGCCCATCCTGACCGTACACCCCGCCAACCTGCGCGAGCAGGCCGAAGCGCGCATGGCCGACATCCTGGCCGGCCGCACGACCAGCTGCCCGCTGCCGATCCTGTGCGTCAACGGCAACGAAATCCAGATCGAAACCCGGGTCATGCGGGGCTACTGGGACGGGAAACCGGTGCTGATCGGCGTCTCCCAGGACATCAGCGAACGTTTGCGCGCCGAGGAAAGGCAGCGCCTGGCCGCCAGCGTGTTCGACAATGCCCACGAAGGCATCATGATCACCAACCAGACCGGCCGGATCGTCGAGGTCAACAGCACCTTCACCGAACTGACCGGCTACAGCCGGGCCGAAGCCATCGGGCAGACACCGGAGCTGCTCAAGTCCGGGCACCACGATGCCGCCTTTTACGAGCAGATGTGGCAGACCATCGAGCAGGACGGCTACTGGCAGGGAGAAATCTGGAACCGCAAGAAATCCGGCGAGATCTTCGTCGAACAGCTGACCATTTCGGCCGTCCATGACGGCGGCGGCTCGATCTCCCACTATGTCGCCATCTTCTCCGACATCACGGTCATCAAGCAGCACCAGCAGCGCCTCGAGCACCTGGCCCATTTCGACGCCCTGACCCAGTTGCCCAACCGCATGCTGCTCGGCGACCGCATGCGCCTGGCGATGGCGCAAACCGAACGCAGCGGCAAGATGCTGGCCGTCTGCTACCTCGATCTCGACAACTTCAAGCCGATCAACGACGAATTCGGCCACTCGGTCGGCGACTACCTGCTGATCGACGTCGCCCAGCGCCTGAAGACCTGCGTCCGGGCCGGGGATACCGTCGCCCGCCTGGGCGGCGACGAGTTCGTGCTGCTCATCGCCAACCTCGACGACCTGCACGAGTGCGAGCTCGCCATGGGCCGCATCATCAGCGCGCTGGCCCAGCCCTTCCGCGTCTCGCAGCGCCAGGTTTCCGTTGCCGCCAGCATCGGCGTGACGCTCTACCCGCACGACGGCGCCGACTCCGACACCCTGCTGCGCCACGCCGACCAGGCGATGTATGCCGCCAAGCAGGCCGGGCTCAACCGCTATCACCTGTTCGACCCGGAAAACGACCGCCGCGCCCGCATCCGCCGGGAGGAGATCGGCCGCATCCGCGAGGCCCTGGCCGGCAATGAGTTCAGGATCTACTTCCAGCCCAAGGTGGACATGCGCAAGGGAACGGTGGTCGGGGCCGAAGCGCTGATCCGCTGGCAGCACCCCGAACGCGGCGTGCTGCTGCCGGCCAGCTTCCTGCCCGTCGTCGAAGGCACCGAAACAGCCATCGAAATCGGCGACTGGGTGATCGACGAAACACTGAGGCAGCTCGATGCCTGGCTCAGCGAATCGGGCCTCCGGGTTTCGGTCAGCATCAACATCGCCGGCAACCACCTGCAAAACCCGGGCTTCTCGCAGCGCCTGAGCGAATTGCTCGGCCGCTACCCCGCTGTCCAGCCGCAACAGATCGAGCTCGAAATCCTCGAAACGGCAGCCCTCGCCGATGTCGGGACCACCGCCGCGCTGTTTGCGGAATGCCGCGACCTCGGCGTCAGCTTCGCGCTCGACGATTTCGGCACCGGCTACTCCTCGCTGACCTATTTCCGGCGACTGCCCGCCGACATCCTGAAAATTGACCAGTCCTTCGTCCGCGACATGCTCGACAACCCGGACGATCTGGCCATCGTCGAAGGCGTCATCGGCCTGACCCAGGCCTTCCGCCGCTCCGTCATCGCCGAAGGGGTCGAGACCGTCGAGCACGGCCTGGTGCTCCTCCTGCTCGGTTGCGACATGGCCCAGGGCTTCGGCATCGCCCGCCCGATGCCCGCCGCGGAATTGCCGGGCTGGATCGCCAGGTTCCAGCCCGATGAATTGTGGAACCTGGGCACCGCCTTCAACTGGTCGCGCGAAGACCTGCCCATGCTGATCGCCGAAGTCGACCACAAGCGCTGGACCCGCTCCCTGCACGCCTATCTGGACGACACCACGGGAAGCACCCCGCCGCCGGCCACCGAGCATGCGACCTGCCGCTTTGCACGCTGGTACAACAGTACCGGCAGCCAGCGCTACGCAGCGATCGAAGCCTTCGGGACGATCCCCGAGATCCACGCCCGCGCCCATGCCATGGGGGCGCAGCTGATCGGCCGGCACCAGGCCGGCGACATCCCGGCGCGCGACGCGCTGCGCCAGGAATTCTGCGCCTGCACCGCGGAACTCAACGAACGCATCCGGCAAACCCAGGCCGAGGTCCTGATTTCCGCTCAATCCAGAAGGCGATAGGCCGCCGCTGCGCCCCGGTTTTTTGCTGCTTGTTTTGTTTGATGATCGTCAATCTGCCGCTAAACTTGCGCGTTCATAATTTGCCCCTGATTTCTTTCGGTTTTCCCCCTGATGCTTGAAGCTGACAATCTGGAATGCGTGCGCGGCGAGCGCCGCCTGTTCGCAGGCCTCGGCTTCCAGCTGGAAGCCGGGGAACTGCTTTACCTGCAAGGCCGCAACGGCGCCGGCAAGACCAGCCTGCTGCGCATGATCATCGGCCTGCTGCCGCCCGAGGCCGGCGAAATCCGCTGGAAGGGTAAGTCCATCCGCAGCAGCGGCGACGAATTCCGCGCCGACCTGTGTTACCTCGGCCACCTGAACGCCATCAAGGAAGAATTGACCCCGCTCGAGAACCTGCTCGCCTCGGCCCACCTGGCGGACGAGACGCTGTCCGAGGACGACGCCCTCGACGCGCTGGAACAGGTCGGCCTCGCCGGGCGCGAGGATCTTGCCTGCAAATACCTGTCGCAAGGCCAGAAACGCCGCGTCGCGCTGGCCCGCCTGGTCAAGGAGCGCCGCCCGCTGTGGGTGCTCGACGAACCCTTCGTCGCCCTCGACGTGGCCGCCGTCGACTGGCTGGCCGGCATCATTTCCGCCCACCTGCAACGCGGCGGGCTGGCCGTGATGACCACGCACCAGCTGGTCGCCATCCCGGCCGGCACCGTGCGCGAACTCAAGCTGAGCTGACAGGGCATGCTGAAAATCATCTTCGCCGTCGTCGGCCGCGACCTCAAGCTGGCCATGCGCCGCCAGGCCGATATCGTCTCCGCGCTGTTCTTCTTCGTCATCGTGGTCAGCCTCTTCCCGCTCGGCATCGGCCCGGAACCCGACCTGCTGCGCAAGCTCGCCCCCGGCGTGCTGTGGGTCGCCGCCCTGCTCGCCACCATGCTGTCGCTGCCCCGCCTGTTCGCCGACGACCATCGCGACGGCACGCTCGAACAACTGGCGCTGGCGCCGCATCCGCTCGGCCTGGTCGTTACCGGGAAAGTGATCGCTCACTGGCTGGTTTCCGGCCTGCCGCTGGCGCTGATCGCGCCCGTGCTCGGCATCCAGTTCGACCTGTCGACCGACGCCCTGGTCGTGCTCACCGGCGCCATCCTGCTCGGCACGCCGGCGCTGTCCGGCATCGGCGCCATCGGCGCGGCGCTGACCCTCGGCCTGCGCGGCGGCGGCGTGCTGCTGTCGCTGCTGGTTCTGCCCCTCTACATCCCGGTGTTAATATTCGGCGCTGGCGCGGTTGACGCGACGGTGTCCGGGCTCGGGGGAGAAGGACACCTCTCCCTGCTCGCCGCCATGACCTTTGCCTCACTCGGCTTCGCCCCCTGGGCCTCGGCCGCCGCCCTGAAGATCGCCCTCGAATGAAAGATCGCTTCAATCTCTACCGCTTCGCCTCCCCGGCCACGTTCTACCCGCTGGCCGGCAAGGCGATCCCGTGGT
>NZ_CAMFKO010000057.1 GCF_945957265.1 uncultured Dechloromonas sp. | reverse complement strand
GCAATCAAAAGGCCACCAAGTCCCGTCTGAAGCGCCAGATCCGCGCAGAAAGCAGAAGCACAGAATGAAATCCCGTCACAAGAAACTCGCCCTGATCGGCGGCGCCCTGGCCATACTCGGCATCATCGCCGCCCTGGTCCTGAACGCGCTGAACAGCAACATCGCCCTGTACATCTCGCCAACCGACGTGGCCGGCGGCAAGGCGCCGGTCGGCAAGGCATTCCGCATCGGCGGCCTGGTCAAGGAGGGCAGCGTGGCCCGCGAGGCCGACGGCGTGACCATCCGCTTCGTCGTCACCGACACCGCCAAGGACATCACGGTCAACTACAAGGGCATCCTGCCGGACCTCTTCAAGGAAGGCAAAGGCGTCGTCGCCCAGGGCAAGTTGACCGATGCCGGCACCTTCAGCGCCAGCGAAGTGCTCGCCAAGCACGACGAGAACTACATGCCGCCGGAAGCCGCCAAGGCGGTCGACGACGCCCAGAAGGCAGCGAACAAGCACGTCTCGCCGTCTTCGCTCGGCCAGCCGAAAGCGAGCTACTGAGCATGATCCCCGAACTCGGCCATTTCGCCCTCATCCTCGCCGCGCTGGTCGCCCTGATCCTCGGCACCCTGCCGCTGATCGGCGCCCACACCAACCGCCTGACCTGGGTCGCCGTCGCCCGCCCGGCGGCCACGGCGATGGCGCTGCTGGTCACCTTTTCCTTCGCCTGCCTGACCCAGGCCTTCGTCGCCAACGACTTCTCGGTGGTCTACGTCGCCCAGCACTCCAATTCGCTGCTGCCCATCCAGTACCGCGTCGCCGGCGTCTGGGGCGGCCACGAAGGTTCGCTGCTGCTGTGGATCCTGATGCTCACCTGGTGGGCCTTCCTGGTCGCCATGCTCTCCCGCCAGCTGCCGGAAGCCATGGTCGCCCGCGTCCTCGGCACGCTCGGCCTGGTCGGCTTCGGCTTCCTGCTCTTCATCCTGGTCACCTCCAATCCTTTCGAGCGCCTGCTGCCGGCGGCCGCCGAAGGCCGCGACCTCAACCCGCTGCTCCAGGACCCCGGCCTGGTCATCCACCCGCCGCTGCTCTACATGGGCTACGTCGGCTTCTCGGTGGCCTTCGCCTTCGCCATCGCCGCCCTGCTCTCCGGCAAGCTCGACGCCGCCTGGGCGCGCTGGTCGCGGCCGTGGACCATGGCCGCCTGGATCTTCCTGACCCTCGGCATCGCCATGGGTTCGTGGTGGGCCTATTACGAGCTCGGCTGGGGCGGCTGGTGGTTCTGGGACCCGGTCGAAAACGCCTCGTTCATGCCCTGGCTGATCGGCACGGCGCTGATCCACTCGCTGGCCGTCACCGAAAAGCGCGGCAGCTTCAAGAACTGGACCGTGCTGCTCGCCATCGCCGCCTTCTCGCTGTCGCTGCTCGGCACCTTCCTGGTCCGCTCCGGGGTGCTGACCTCGGTGCATGCCTTCGCCACCGACCCGCGGCGCGGCATCTTCATCCTGATCTTCCTGGTCGCCGTGATCGGCTCGTCGCTCGCGCTGTTCGCCGCCCGCGCGCCGAAAGTCGGCCTGGGCGGGCGTTTCGGGCTGGTGTCGCGGGAATCGCTGCTGCTCACCAACAACGTGCTGCTCGTCGTCGCCTGCGGCACGGTGCTGCTCGGCACGCTGTACCCGCTGCTCATCGACGCGCTCGGCGTCGGCAAGATTTCGGTCGGCCCGCCGTATTTCAACGCGGTTTTCGTGCCGGTGATGACCCCGGTGCTGTTCCTGATGGGCATCGGCCCCTTTGCCCGCTGGAAGGATGCCTCCGTCCCCGAGATCGCCAAGGCCGTCAAATGGGCCCTGGTCGTCGGCGGCCTCGTCGCCGTGGCGCTGCCGCTGCTCTATGGCCAGTGGTTTGCCATGACCGCGCTCGGCCTGCTGCTGGCTGCCTGGATCGTCGCCACCGCCGCCCTCAACTTCTTCGAACGCGTTCAGCACACCCGCGCCGGCCGCGGCTTCCTGTCCACCGCGCTGAGCCAGCCGCGTACCTTCATCGGCATGCACCTGGCCCACATCGGCATCGCCGTCTTCGTCGTCGGCGTCACCATGGTCGGCAGCTACCAGGACGAGAAGGACATCAAGCTGGCCCCGGGCCAATCGGTCGACGTCGCCGGCTACCACTTCACCTTCAATGGCGTGAAGGCGGTCGAGGGCCCGAACTACGTTGCCGCGCAAGGCGAGTTCGATCTGGCGGTGGACGGCAGGTTCGTGCGCAAGATGAATCCGGAAAAGCGCAACTACCACTCGTCGGCCATGCCGATGACCGAAGCCTCGATCGACGCCGGTTTCCTGCGTGACGTCTATGTCTCGCTCGGCGAGCCCATCGACCGCGACAAGCCGGAAGGCGAATGGGCCGTCCGCGTCTATTACAAACCCTTTGTCGACTGGATCTGGGGCGGCTGCGTGCTGATGGCACTCGGCGGCCTGATGGCCATGCTCGACCGTCGCTACCGCGTCAAGGCGCGCGCCGCAGCCCCTGTTTCTGCCGGAACCCAACAAGCATGAACCGTTACTACTGGATACTCGGCGGCTTTGCCGCCCTCGTCGCCCTGCTCGCCGTCGGACTCAACCTGAACCCGCGCGACGTGCCGTCGCCGCTGGTCGGCAAGCCCGCCCCCGCCTTCACGCTGGCCCAGCTGGCCGAGCCGGAAAAGACGCTGTCGCCCAAGGACATGCAGGGCAAGGTCTGGCTGTTCAACGTCTGGGCGTCGTGGTGCGTATCCTGCCGCCAGGAGCATCCGATCCTCGTCGAGTTCTCGAAGAAGGTCGACGTGCCGCTGATCGGACTGAACTACAAGGAAGTTCGCGGCGATGGCGGTTTCGACATGGGCAAGATGCCGGCCGACGAGGAAAGGAAACTGGCCTGGCAACGCGCCAACCAGTGGCTGTCGCAGCACGGCAATCCGTACACGCTGACGGTGATGGACCTCGATGGCCGCGTCGGCATCGATTACGGCGTCTATGGCGTGCCGGAAACCTATGTCATCGACAAGGCCGGCGTCATCCGCATGAAGCATACCGGCCCGATCTCGCCGGAAGTGCTGGCCAAGAAGATCATGCCCCTGCTCGCCGAGTTGAACAAATGAAGCGCCTGTTCGCCAAGCTGGCCGCCATCCTGGCCTTCGGCCTGTGCCTGAACGCCGCGCCCGCGCTGGCCTCGAGCGCGACGGAAGCCGCCCTGGCGGCCGACCCGGTCGCCGAGAAGCGCCTGACCAAGCTGTCCGAGGAACTGCGTTGCCTGGTCTGCCAGAACCAGAACATCGCCGACTCGAATGCCGAGCTCGCCCAGGATCTGCGCCGCGAGATTCGCGGCATGATCAAGGAAGGCAAGAGCGACAAGGAAATCATCGACTTCATGGTCGCCCGCTACGGCGATTTCGTCCTCTACCGCCCGCCGGTCCAGGGCAACACCCTGCTCCTCTGGCTCGGCCCGGTTGCCCTGCTCATCTTCGGCCTGGCCGCCCTGATCGCCTACCAGCGCCGCCGCGCCGAACGCGTCGCCGCCGAAGACAAGCCGCTGTCCGCCGATGAAGCCGGCCGCGCCGAAGCGCTGCTCAAGGAACTCGATAACAAATGACCCAGTTCGCCCTGTTTGCCACCCTGCTGGTCGTGGTGGTTGCCGCCTTCATCCTGCCGCCGCTGTGGTTCGGTCTGCGCGCGCCCAAGGCCGTGGCCGACCGCAAGACGGCCAACCTCGCCATCTTCCGCGACCAGCTTGCCGAACTCGAACGCGAGAAGGCCGAAGGCTCGCTGGCCGATGCCGATTTCGAACAGGCCCGGCGTGAACTGCAGCGCCGCCTGCTCGACGAGATCGAGCCCGCCGCCGATGAAAGCGCCCCCGCCTCGTACGCCGCCAGCCGCAAGACCGCGATCGCCCTTCTCCTGCTGCTGCCCATCGTGGGCCTGACCGGCTATTCCGTGCTCGGCAACCCGGGCGCCCTCGACCCCGAGAAAACGGCAGCCCCGCCGCAGGTGACGCAGGAACAGATCGAAGGCATGGTCGCCAAGCTGGCCGAGCGCCTGCAGGCCAATCCGGACGATCCGAAGGGCTGGCTGATGCTGGCCCGCTCGTACAAGTCCATGGGCCGCTATGACGAAGCCGTCGAAGCCTTCGGCAAAGCCGAAGCGGTGGTCAACGAGCAGCCCGACCTGCTCGCCGCCTACGCGGAAACCATCGCCATGGCGCAAGGCAAGGGACTCAAGGGCAAGCCGACCGAGCTGGTCGACAAGGCGCTCAAGCTCGATCCCAAGCACGCGCACAGCCTGTTCCTCGCCGGCGCAGCCGCCATGGAGCGGGGCGACAGCAAGAAAGGCGTCGCCTACTGGGAAGCCCTGCTGCCGCAAGTCGAGCCGGGCTCCGAGATCGAACAGATGCTGCGCAGCGGCATCGACAAGATGAAAGCCGGCAAGTAAGGAGGCCACGGGCGTGGTCGATCTGTCCCGCCGGGCCTTTTTCCGCGGCCGGCCCCGCCCCAAGGCCGAAATGCGGCCGCCCTGGGCCTTGGCCGAGGGGGATTTCATCGACCGCTGCACGCGCTGCAACGACTGCGTCAGGGCTTGCCCGACGCACATCCTGGTTGCCGGCGACGGCGGCTACCCGACCGTCGATTTCCGCGAAGGCGAATGCACCTTCTGCGGCGATTGCGTCACCGCCTGCCAGCCCAAGGCCCTGCAACGGGCAGCCGGGCAGCCGGCCTGGTCCGCCCAGGCCGTCATCGGCGAGGACTGCCTGCCCCGCCAGGGCGTCGAATGTCGCGTCTGCGGCGACTTCTGCGACGCCCGCGCCATCCGTTTCCCGCCCCGACTGGGCGGTTCCCCGCTACCGGAAATCGACGGCGAGAAATGTACCGGCTGCGGCGCCTGCGTCGCCCCCTGCCCGACCCTTGCCGTGACGATCAAACTGCCGCCGGCGGGCTGACCTCGGGCGTTTGCAGCAGCGGCGGGGGCGAGAACCCCAGCTCGAGCATTTCGGTTTCCAGCTTGATGCGCAGGACCAGGAGGCCTTGCAGGCTTTCCCGGGCCTTGTCCGCAGCCCAGTCGTCGTGATGCTGCTTCAGGCAAGCCTCGATCTCGTGACGCTTGCCCAGATCGACATGGCACAGCGCGGCGTAGCGCCGAATCTCGTTGTCCAGATCGCGCAATTCGCGATCATAATGTTCAAACCCGCTCATTTTTCCGCTTCCCGGAGAATACTCCATGTCATGGTTCAAGCTGCCCGAGCCCCGCTCCGACCTCAAGCTGGCCTTTCATGACCTGCCTTCCGCCAAAGCCTGGCTGGCCGTTCAACCCCGGGCCCAGCCAACGCACATACTGAATGTCATCGGCGAACAGATCAATGCCGTCGAGGCATCGACGCTGGCGCCCGGCCTCGCCGTCGAGCTGCTCAACCTGCTGCGCTCGGCAGCCGTACCCGGACAGGATAGCATCGAGCCGCGCTTTGTCCGCAAAGCGCTGCCGATGGCCGCCGAAGACGAACGGGCATTCGAACTGGCCCAGAAATTGTGGCTCACGCTCGGCATCGCCTACCTGCGCCTGGCGCCGCACTTTCCGCCGGACGGCAAGTGCCTTCCCCTGCACCGCGCCGCCTGCGCATTCAGAATGGCGCAGTACTGCTATTTCCAGGCGGCGCGCCAGTGCCCGCCGCTGCTCGACCGCCTGCTCTTCGCGGTGCTCGACCAGGCCGAAAGCAGCGGCGTGCTGCGCCAGGCGCTGCCTGACCCCGACTTTCGCCACCTCGGCGAATCCAACATCGCCGGCCACCTGGCCTGGGCCTTCATGCTTCGCCTGATCGACCCCTACCGCCTGTCTGCGGCCCAGCTCGTCGTCGCCAACCGCGCCATCAGCCGGTGGCGCGAGCTGACGGTTTTCCGGCTGACCCCGGATGACGACCCGAAGGCGCATTCGGTCGACCTGGCGCCGATATTCGGGGCCGCCCTGCCGGCCGGGGTGCCGCGCTGGATGGAAGTACGCAAGGTCGAGCGCAAGATCGAACAGCGCATGGCCGCGCTGCAGGCCGGCGAGAGCCCGGAATCGCTGAAGCTGGGACGGGAGCTGTCGGGGAGCGCCTGCATGCGGCTGCTCCGCGATCTTGAATCCAGCCTCGAAAGCACGATCAGGACAGCATCAACGGAAATCGGCGAAATCGAGCTCGCATTCGGCGCCGAGAATGCCTTCTCCATCCTCACCGGGGAATCCCTCAACCCCACCGCCTCGCTGGAAACCGGCGGCGCCAGCCTGGCCCACCAGCGCGTGGCGATGTTCGGTTTCGATCGCGCATCGACCCTGCCGACCACCGTCAAGAAACTGAATGTGCCGAGCGAGAAATGGACGCTGGTGGACGGCAAGGCAATTCGCGCCCGGGACGTCGACGGCGGGCGTCGCCTGGCCCCCTGCCTGGTTGCCGCGGTACGCGCGGAGAAGCCCTGCCTGGGCGTCCTTTACTCGCTCCAGGCCCTGTCCGGCGGGGCGTTGAGCGCCGAGCTGAGCTGGTATCCGGAACCGGTCGAAGCCGGCCGGCTCGTCCGCACGAGCGCCCAGGAGCGAACCCAGGCGCTGACACCGGCCTTCCTGATGCACGATGGCGAGCAGTACTCCTTGCTCGTTCCCGCCAACGCGGCCGTACGCCTGAATAGCGTACTCGGCTTCCAGAGCACCGCCGGAACGCCGCAAAGCCGCCTGCTCCCCAGCGAAGTGCTCGAGCGCGGCATCGACTTCGTCCGCTACGCGGTCGACTGGCAATAAAAAGCCCGCCGGACGGCGGGCTTTCGGGGTGAGCGGCTGGCCGCCGGCGGCGGCCCGCAGGATCACTCGAACTCGATGATGATCTGATCCACCGACAGGCTTTCGCCGACGGCAGCGGAGATCTTCTTCACCTTGCAGTCCTGTTCGGCCTTGAGGATGTTTTCCATCTTCATGGCTTCGATGACGGCCAGCTTCTCGCCCGCCTTGACGTCCTGTCCGACCTTGACCGCGATCTCGCGGAGCAGGCCCGGCATCGGGGAAAGCAGGAACTTGGAGAGGTCCGGCGCCGGCTTTTCCGGCATCAGCGCGAGCAGTTCGGCGGCGCGGCCGCTCATGACCATGAAATCGGCGCGATTGCCCCAGTGGAACAGGCTGTACTTGGTCTTGTGCCGCTCGACCTGCAGGGTGAACGGAACGCCATTGCAGGTGCCGTTGAACAGCGATTCGCCCAGCTTCCAGCCGGACAGCAGTTCGTAGGACTTGCCGTCGTACTCGACATGGTAGCCGCCCGGGATCGGTCGGGCCGTGACCGGGTGGTTTTCCTTCTTGTCGCCATTGAGACGGACCACCATCCACTGGTCGCCGACGATGCGCTCGTGGCCCTGCATCTGGCCGGTAATCGAAGCGGAACGGTCGGTATAGGCGCGATAAACGTAGGCCGCGACGGAAACCAGCAGCGCCGGATCGTCGTGCGGCACCATCGAGGCATCGAAGCCCGTCGGGTAGTGCCTGGGGATGAAGCCGGTGTCGAAGATGCCGGAATGGAAGACTGGATGCTGCATCAGCGCGGCCTGGAACGGGATGTTCGACGAAATGCCGCGGATGACGAAGGCGTTCAGGGCGTCGCGCATGCGGGCAATCGCCGAGCTGCGATCCTTGGCATGCACGATCAGCTTGGCGATCATCGAGTCGTAGAACATCGAGATCTCGCCGCCGTCGTAAACACCGGTATCGACGCGGGTCGTGCCGGTAGCGTCGCTGGTTTCCATCGGCGGCTGGAATTTCACCAGGCGGCCGGTGGAAGGCAGGAAGCCGCGGAACGGGTCTTCGGCGTTGATCCGGCACTCCATCGACCAGCCGTTGATCGTCACATCGGCCTGGGTCAGCGGCAGCTTTTCGCCGTAGGCGACGCGGATCATCTGCTCGACCAGGTCGAGGCCGGTGATCAGTTCGGTGACCGGGTGCTCGACCTGCAGGCGGGTGTTCATTTCCAGGAAGTAGAACTCCTTGGTTGCGCCGGACACCACGAACTCGACCGTACCGGCCGATTCGTAATTCACCGCGCGGGCCAGGGCCACGGCCTGTTCGCCCATCGCCTTGCGCATCTCGGGATCGACGAAGGGGCTCGGCGCCTCTTCGATGACCTTCTGGTGACGACGCTGGATCGAGCAGTCGCGCTCGTTCAGGTACACGTAGTTGCCGTGGCTATCGCCGAGCACCTGGATTTCGATGTGGCGCGGTTCCAGCACGTACTTCTCGATGAAGACGCGGTCGTCGCCGAAGGAGTTGCGGGCTTCGTTGACGCAGGACGAGAAGCCCTCGTGCGCCTCGGCGTCGTTGTAGGCCACGCGCAGACCCTTGCCGCCGCCACCGGCGGAAGCCTTGATCATGACCGGGTAGCCGATCTTCTTGGCGATCTCGACCGCTTCGTCAGGACCGGCGATGGCGTCGTTGTAGCCCGGGATGGTGTTGACCTTGGCTTCGATGGCCAGCTTCTTGGACTCGATCTTGTCGCCCATCTTGGCGACCGAGTAGTGCTTCGGACCGATGAACTTGATGCCTTCCTCTTCCAGGCGGCGCGAGAAGGTGGCGTTCTCGGACAGGAAGCCGTAACCCGGATGGACGGCCTGAGCACCGGTCTGCTTGCAGGCGGCGATGATCTTGTCCATGACCAGATAGGACTCTTTCGAGGCGGCCGGGCCGATGCAGACGGCTTCGTCGGCCAGGTCGACGTGCAGGGCGTCCTTGTCGGCTTCGGAATAGACGGCGACGGTCTTGATGCCCATCTTGCGGGCGGTTTTGATGACGCGGCAGGCGATTTCGCCGCGGTTTGCGATCAGAATTTTAGTGAACATATTCCTTTTTCTCCCTGACGCTTACAGAGGAATGTTGCCGTGCTTGCGCCACGGGTTTTCAAGTTTCTTGTCGCGCAGCATGGCCAGCGAACGGGCGATGCGCTTGCGGGTGGCGTGCGGCATGATGACGTCGTCGATGAAGCCGCGAGCACCGGCCACGAACGGATTGGCGAACTTTTCCTTGTACTCGGCTTCGCGCTGGGCGAGCTTTTCCGGATCGTTCTTCTCTTCGCGGAAGATGATTTCCACGGCGCCCTTGGGGCCCATGACCGCGATTTCGGCAGACGGCCAGGCCAGGTTCACGTCACCGCGCAGGTGCTTGGACGACATCACGTCGTAGGCGCCGCCGTAGGCCTTGCGGGTGATCACGGTGACCTTGGGCACGGTGCATTCGGCGTAGGCGTAGAGCAGCTTGGCGCCGTGCTTGATGATGCCGCCGTATTCCTGCGTGGTGCCCGGCATGAAGCCCGGGACGTCGACGAAGGTGACGACCGGAATGTTGAAGGCGTCGCAGAAGCGGACGAAGCGGGCGGCCTTGATCGAGGACTTGATGTCCAGGCAGCCGGCCAGGACCAGCGGCTGGTTGGCGACGATGCCGACCGGATGGCCGTCGATGCGGCCGAAACCGATGATGATGTTCTTGGCGTAGTCGGGCTGCAGTTCGAAGAAGTCGCTGTCGTCGACGACCTTGATCAGCAGTTCCTTCATGTCGTACGGCTTGTTGGCGTTGTCCGGAACCAGGGTGTCCAGCGAGTGGTCCATGCGGTCGGCCGGATCGTTGGTCGGGGTGACCGGCGGCTTTTCGCGGTTGTTGGCCGGCACGAAGTTCATGAAGCGGCGCAGCATGGACAGCGCTTCGACATCGTTCTCGAAAGCCAGGTCGGCGACGCCGGACTTGCTGGTGTGGGTCACGGCACCGCCCAGTTCCTCGGCAGTCACGTCTTCGTGGGTCACGGTCTTCACGACTTCCGGACCGGTCACGAACATGTAGGACGAATCCTTGACCATGAAGATGAAGTCGGTCATCGACGGGCTATACACCGCGCCGCCGGCGCAGGGGCCCATGATCATGGAGATCTGCGGCACGACGCCGGAGGCCATCACGTTGCGCTGGAACACGTCGGCGTAGCCGCCCAGGGAGGCGACGCCTTCCTGGATGCGGGCGCCGCCCGAGTCGTTGAGGCCGATCACCGGGGCACCGACCTTCATCGCCTGGTCCATGACCTTGCAGATTTTCTCGGCATGGGTTTCCGACAGCGAGCCGCCGAACACCGTGAAGTCCTGCGAGAAGACGAAGACCAGACGACCGTTGATGGTGCCGTAGCCGATCACGACGCCGTCGCCCGGGGTCTTTTCGGCCTGATCCATGCCGAAGTCGACGCAGCGGTGTTCCTTGAACATGTCCCATTCTTCGAAGGAACCCGGATCGAGCAGCAGCTCGATGCGTTCGCGGGCCGTCAGCTTGCCCTTCTTGTGCTGGCTGTCGATACGCTTCTGGCCACCGCCGAGGCGGGCCAGTTCACGCTTTTTTTCCAGCTGGCGGATGATGTCGTGCATAAAAAACTCCCTCTGAGTTACGACTATTGGTGTTTCAGGTAGTCGAGCAGCGCATACGCGGCGGCAGCCGGGGTCGTATGCCCCTCCTCGACGGATCGGGTGAAAGCGGGCAGGTTTTCCTGCACGCGGGGGTGATGGCGGAAATGCTGGCGCAGGCCGGAGTCGATCAGCTGCCACATCCACGACAGCGACTGGTGCTGGCGCTTGGCGGCGAATTCGCCGGTCGGCTTCAGCGCGGCCTGGTACTTCTCGACCTGCTCCCAGAAATCGACGATGCCTTCCTTGTGCAGGGCGGACAGCGCGATGACCGGCGGCGACCAGTTGGGCGAGGCCGGACGCAGCATGTGCAGCGCATTGCGCCACTGGGCACGGACCACGGCGGTCGCCTGCTTGTCGATATCGGCCTTGTTGATGACCACCAGGTCGGCGATCTCGACGATGCCTTTCTTGATCGCCTGGAGGTCGTCGCCGGCATTCGGCAGCTGCAGCAGGCAGAACATGTCGACCATGCCGGCCACCGTCGTTTCTGACTGGCCGACGCCGACCGTCTCGATGATGATCACGTCGTAGCCCGACGCCTCGCACAGCAGCATGGCTTCGCGCGTCTTCTCGGCGACGCCGCCGAGCGAACCGGCCGACGGGCTGGGGCGGATGAAGGCTTCCTCGCGTTGCGACAGCAGTTCCATCCGCGTCTTGTCGCCGAGGATGGAACCGCCGGTGACCGACGACGACGGATCGATGGCCAGCACCGCCAGCTTCCTGCCCTGCTCGATCAGCCAGACGCCGAGCGCCTCGATGAAGGTGGACTTGCCCGCCCCCGGCACGCCGGAGATGCCGATGCGGATGGCGTTGCCGGTCTTCGGCAACAAGGCGGTCAGCACCTGCTGCGCCCGCTGCTGGTGATCGGCGCGGGTCGATTCGATCAGCGTAATGGCCTTGGCCAGCGAACGACGCTGACCGGCCAGCACGCCGTCGACCAGCGACTGGTCGGCAGCGGACAGGAGATTGGCACGCACCGGCGCTTCGTCCAGTTTCATCCGGACTTAGGCGCGGGCCTTGCGGATTTCTTCCAGCACGCGCTTGGCCGAATCCTCGATGCGGGTGCCCGGGCCGAAGATGGCCTTGGCACCGGCCGCGTAGAGGGCATCGTAGTCCTGCGCCGGAATCACGCCGCCGGCGAAGACGATGATGTCGTCGGCGCCCTGGGCCTTCAGCGACTGGATGATCTGCGGCACCAGCGTCTTGTGGCCGGCGGCCAGCGACGAGCAGCCGATGGCGTGCACGTCGTTCTCGATGGCCTGGCGGGCGGCTTCTTCCGGGGTCTGGAAGAGCGGGCCCATGTCGATGTCGAAGCCGAGGTCGGCGTAGGCCGTGGCCACCACCTTGGCGCCGCGGTCGTGGCCGTCCTGGCCGAGCTTGGCGATCATGATGCGCGGGCGACGGCCTTCTTCTTCGGCGAATTGGGCGACATCGGCCTTGATCTGCTCCCAGCTTTCCTGACCTTGCACGACGCCTCCGTAAACACCCGAAATGGTCTGGTTGTTGGCGCGGAAACGGCCGAAGACCTTTTCCAGCGCATCCGACACTTCGCCGACCGTGGCGCGCAGGCGGATGGCCTTGACGGTCAGGTCGAGCAGGTTGCCTTCGCCGCTCTCGGCGGCCTTGGTCAGCGCGTCGAGCGCGGCATTGACGGCGGCGCTGTCGCGCGTGGCACGGATCTGCTTGAGGCGGGCGACCTGCGCATCGCGCACGGCGTGGTTGTCGATATCGAGGATGTCGATCGCGTCTTCCTTGGCCAGCTTGTACTTGTTGACGCCGACGATGACGTCCTTGCCCGAGTCGATGCGCGCCTGCTTATCGGCGGCGCAGGTTTCGACCTGCATCTTGGCCCAGCCGGATTCGACGGCCTTGGTCATGCCACCCATTGCCTCGATTTCCTGGATGATGCCCCAGGCCTTGTCGGCCATGTCCTGGGTCAGCTTTTCCATCATGTAGGAACCGGCCCACGGATCGACGACGTTGGTGATGTGGGTTTCTTCCTGGATGATCAGCTGCGTGTTGCGGGCGATGCGCGCCGAGAACTCGGTGGGCAGCGCGATGGCTTCGTCGAGCGCGTTGGTGTGCAGCGACTGGGTGCCGCCGAACACGGCCGCCATCGCTTCGATGGTGGTGCGCACGACGTTGTTGTACGGGTCCTGCTCGGTCAGCGACCAGCCGGAAGTCTGGCTGTGCGTGCGCAGCATCATCGACTTCGGGCTCTTGGCGTTGAAGCCGGTCATGATGCGATGCCACAGCAGACGGGCGGCGCGCATCTTGGCGATTTCCAGGTAGAAGTTCATGCCCACCGCCCAGAAGAAGGACAGGCGGCCGGCAAAGGTGTCGACGTCCATGCCCGAGGCGACGCCGGTGCGCACGTATTCCATGCCGTCGGCCAGCGTGAAGGCGAGTTCGATGGCCTGGTTGGCGCCGGCTTCCTGGATGTGGTAACCCGAGATCGAGATCGAGTTGAATTTCGGCATGTTCTGCGCCGTATAGCCGAAGATGTCGGCAATGATCTTCATCGACGGCTTGGGCGGATAGATATAGGTGTTCCGCACCATGAACTCTTTGAGGATGTCGTTCTGGATGGTGCCCGACAGCTTCTCTTGGGAAACACCCTGCTCTTCGGCGGCGACGATGTAGCCGGCGAGGATGGGGAGCACGGCGCCGTTCATGGTCATCGACACGGAAATCTTGTCGAGCGGGATGCCGTC
>NZ_CAMFKO010000056.1 GCF_945957265.1 uncultured Dechloromonas sp. | reverse complement strand
AGGGCGACGGCATGATCAAGGTCGAGATGCACTTCCTGCCCGACATCTACGTGCCCTGCGACGTCTGCCACGGCAAGCGCTACAACCGCGAAACGCTGGAAGTCCAGTACAAGGGCAAGACCATCCACGACGTGCTCGGCATGACCGTCGAGCAGGCACGCGAATTCTTCGACCCGGTGCCTGTGGTGGCCCGCAAGCTGCAGACCCTGGTCGATGTCGGCCTCAGCTACATCACCCTCGGCCAGAGCGCGACCACGCTGTCCGGCGGCGAGGCGCAGCGCGTCAAGCTGGCGCTCGAACTGTCCAAGCGCGACACCGGCCGCACCCTGTACATCCTCGACGAACCGACCACCGGCCTGCATTTCCAGGACATCGAGATGCTCCTCAGCGTGCTCCAGCGCCTGGCCGCCAACGGCAACACCATCGTCGTCATCGAGCACAACCTCGATGTGATCAAGACCGCCGACTGGATCGTCGACCTCGGCCCCGAGGGCGGCGGCGGCGGCGGCCGCATCCTGGTTTCCGGCCCGCCTGAAATCGTGGCGAAACACAAAACCAGCCATACTGGCCGCTTCCTCAAACCGCTACTGGAAAAAACGGCATGAGCCACGAACCGGCCAAGAGCGCCATCGACGAATTCAAGGGCAAGCGGGGCCTGACCCGATTGATCAATGCGTGCGGCTACTCGAAGGACGGCCTGCAAGCCGCCTGGAAGAACGAAGCGGCCTTCCGCGAGGAAGTGCTGCTCGCCGCCGTCGCCTTTCCGCTCGCCTTCTACTTCGGCCACACCGGGATAGAGCGCGCCCTGCTGGTCGGCAGCATCATCGTCATCCTGATCGTCGAAATCCTGAATTCGGCAGTCGAGGCGGTGGTCGACAAGGCCTCGCCGGAAAAGCACGAACTGGCCAAGCGGGCCAAGGACATGGGCAGCGCGGCGGTGCTGCTGTCGCTGCTCAACGCCGCGGTGATCTGGGCCTGCGTGCTGCTTTAGGCCCCTGGACAGTCACTTCCGGCACTTGGCCGAGAAATCCATTTCCCGGGCGTAGACCGAGGTCTTCACATCGAGCAGCCCGAGCAGGGTATGGAAGATGTGATCGTGGCTGAGCGGCGTCGCGGCGACCTTGCCGATACAGCCGTCGTCGAGCCCGAAGCTCGCCGGGAAACCCGCCGAGAACCACATCACCATCGGCACCTTGGTCTGCACGTCCGGCGCGATCTTGTACGGCACGCCGTGCAGGAAGAGTCCCTTCTCGCCAAGCGATTCGCCGTGGTCCGAGACGTAGAGCAGCGCCGAGTCGTGGCCGGCATGCCCGCGCAGGGTGCGCACCAGCGAGGCGACCACGTGGTCGGTGTAGCGGATGGCGTTGTCGTAGGCATTGACGATGCTCTCGTTGCTGCACTTGGGCAGGTCGGGGTCCTCGCAGGCCGGCGTGAACTGCTTGAACGCATCGGGATAACGCTTGAAGTAGGCCGGTCCGTGGTTGCCCATCTGGTGCAGGACGATCATCAGGTTGCCCGGCGTTTCGCTGACCAGTTGTTTGAGCGTCTCGACCAGAGCGCCGTCCTGGCACTCGCCACCGGCGCAGGCCGCCGGCGATTTGGCCGGGTCGGGGCGAATCGACTCGACGCCGTTGCAGACGCCCTTGCAACCCGACTGGTTATCCACCCACACGACGCGGAAACCGGCCCGGGCGACGACGTCGAGCACCGATTCGCTGCGCCGGATGCGCGTTTCGTCGTAGGCGCGACGCCCCCAGGGCGAGAAGATGCAGGGCAGCGAGGTTTCGGTATCGGTGCCGCAACTGGTGACGTCGGCGAAATTGACGATGCCCGCCTCGGCGGCCAGTTCCGGCGTCGTCTGCCGGGCGTAGCCGGACAGCCCCCAGTTGGCGGCGCGCGCCGTCTCGCCGAGCACCATGACCATGACCACCGGCTTGGCGCGGGCGCTCCAGGCCGCGCCCGGGGTCGCGTCGGCGCCGACCGGCTCGCGCGGCCGGTCGGCCTCCTTGGCCTGGCTGCGCGCCACCTGGCTCAGCGAATAGAGATAGTTGGCCGGCGTGACCAGGAAACGCAGTTCCCGGTTGTTGCGCATCAGCGAGGCGATATCCTGGAAGTTGGCGAAGATCGCCCCTCCGGCGGCGAGCAGCGCCAGCAGCAAGGCCCCGGCGCGAACCGCCAGGGCACGCCGGAAAGTGCGCCGTTGCAGGCCGATGCGACTGAGCACCCAGAGCGGCACGGCGGCATAGAGCAGCAGTTGCGGGAGCAGCGACCAGGTCATCAGGTCGCGCGCCTCGCGCACGTCGGTCGCCATCACGTTGCGCAGCATGGCGGTGTCGAGATAGACCTTGTAGCGGCTCATGAAATGCACGGCGAAGGCCGTCGCCACGAACAGCAGGGCGAGCAGCGGCTTGGTCGTCCACCGCGTGGCGACCAGGCCGAGCAATGCGAAATGCAGGGCCACCAGCACGACCAGCAGCGAGGCGCCGAGCAGCCAGGTGGACGCTTGCGCCGGGTCGTAGCCGGCGAGCATGCCGGACAGGAACAGGCTGTTGCAGAACAGCGCGAAGAAAAGGCTGGCGAGCAGCAGCACGCTCTCGATGGAGAGCACGACCTGCCCCGCAGCGAGGCGTTGAGCGAAGGAGAAAAGCGCTGCCAACGGTCGACGCATTGAAAATCCCTGAAAATTTCAGCCCGGGATTTTACTGCCCGCCGCCACCCGCTCAGGGATTTTCTTGTATCGGATTTGTGACGACCCCGGCGCCGCTGATCACCACCCGGTTGCGCCCCTGGCGCTTGGCTTCGTACAAGGCTTCGTCGGCGTAGCGCAGGGCGACCTCGATCGGGCATTCGCTGGCGTCGGCCAGCCCGATGCTGACGGTGACCTTGACCCGTCGCCCGTCGGACAGCGGCACGTCGTTGTCGGCACAGGCGGCGCGCAGGCGTTCGGCCAGTTTCGCGGTTTCCGCCGTGGAAATCTCGGGAAACAGGAAGGCGAACTCCTCGCCCCCGTAGCGACAGACGAGGTCGGACTGGCGCAGCGCCTCGCGGACCCGTTCGGCGAACGCCTTCAACACGCTGTCGCCGGCGGCATGGCCGTAGGTGTCGTTGAGCTTCTTGAAGAAATCGAGATCGGCCATCGCCACGGTGACCGGCCGGCGATAGCGCTGGGACCGCTGCAGCTCCATCTCGGCCGAGTGCATGAAATGGCGCCGGTTCATCAGGCCGGTCAGGCCGTCCTTGTTGGCCAGCGACTCCAGGCCCCGGCGGATTTCCTCGTTCTGGACGAGCAGGTCATGGTGCTCGCGGATGGCCTCCTCGACCGCCTGTATCTCGAGCAGGCGCGAGGTATTGAACACCGGCGCCGGCTTTTCGGCGCTGAGGCCGGACAGGGCGTGATCGATGCGCTGCAGCGGATGGATCAGGTGATGGCGGACGAGCACGGCGAGTACGGCGAGGAACAGGCCGACCAGGAGCAGCACCGCCATCAGCTTGTAGCGCGCCAGGTTCATCACCGCCGACACCTGTTGCAGGTCGTTGCCGGCCAGGTTGATGCCCTCGATCGACACGTCGTCGACCTGGACGCCCAGGCGCCCGGCTATGCGCCGCCATTCGTCGTAATGCGCCGCCGGCCGCTGGTTGTCCCGCGCCGACTGGCCGACCACCTTGCCCAGAAACTGCTCCGCCTCCCGCGCCAGCTCGGCCGCCGCCGGATGCTCCAGCACGCTGGGATGGCTGGCGATCAGCGTCACCACGAACATCGACTGCTGCCGCGAGGCGTGCGAGCTCACCGCGAAGATGCGCTCCCCCTCCTGGCGCAGCTGCTCCAGGTTGCGCGCCAGGCGCTGGTAGCGAATGATTTCGGGAAAAGTCCGCTCCTGCAGGCGGCCGTTAACCTCGATCACCCGTTGCTGGTCCTCGGCGAGCAGCAACACCGCCAGGCCGAAGGCAACGACGAAGATGGCCGCCAGCAGGCCGAAGGCCCGGCCGGCATGAAAGCCGCGGCGGGCGACCGCGGGGTCAGGCATGGCGGTACGCCGGAAAGGCATGGAAAATCGACGAAGGCATCAACTCACCCGGAAAGGGAGAAAACGGGAGTTGATGCGATCATACGTCCCATTGCGCTTGATGCGCGCAAGCGCCGCGTTGATGTCGTTTTTCAGCTGCGGCCGATAGGGCGAGATGCCGAACGAGATATCGCCGCTCAACTCGGGCGCGCGCAACACGATCGGCGCCAGGCCCAGACCGCGGAAGGCACGGCTCTTCTGCATCTGCAACGCGGCGATCATCGGCACCAGCGCCGCCTGCGCTTCGCCGGCGACCAGCATGCGCGTCAGTTCGCCGCTGCTGCGCGCCGCCTTGACATCCCAGCCCTGGCGGCGGGCATAGTCCTCCTGGATCGAACCGCCGACCACGACGACGCGCACCCCCTGGCGTCCCGGCGAGGCATCGGCCGGCCCGAGCCACAGGCTGAACGAGCGGTAGTACGGGTCGGCCAGGATCAGCTTGCCCCGCTGCTCCCGGGTTTCGAAGACGCCGGTGGCGACGATGTCGGCCTTGCCTTGCAACAAGCGCGGCAGCGCATCGCTCTGGGGCACGACATCGAACACGCAGCTGGCGCCCATCTCGCTGCACAAGGCCCGGGCGATCTCGACGCTGAAGCCGGTCAGCTGCCCCGATTCGTCCCGATAGGCCAGCGGCGCGGCATCGTCGGCAACGACGATGCGCAACTCGACGGAACGCCCCCCTTCGGCCCCGGCTCCGCACGGAAGGAAGAACGTCAGCAGCAGGACGAGGAGGAGCCGTTGCATTCCCTGGACACATTATGACAATCGGCAATTATATGACGAGTCACTCGGCGGCGTGGCGGCTTATTCCCCTAGGGGATCACCCAGTAGTCCGTCACGCCGAGTCCGCGATGTTCGGCACGCCCCGCATCAACGCGAATCGGCGTGACTGACTACCAGTGGCAGTTCGACCAGCAGTCCCTGCATGGGAAAGAAGATCGCCGCCCGCAGCGGCAGCGGATCGCCGGCGAACAGGGCGGCATAGCGCTCCAGTTGCGGCCGGTGGCTTGCCGCCCGCTGGCGCAGCTCCGACTCGGGCAGGCGCGCCGTCTTGTAGTCGATGATCCAGCGGCAGCCGTCGGCGACAAAACAGCGGTCGATCACGTGATGGCTGGCCTGCGTGTCCTGCAGGCTGCTCCATGCCTGCTCGGCGGCGCCCTCGGCATGAGCGGCGAGCAGCCAGCGGCCCGGCTCGCTGTCGAGGGTGCAGGCCAGCGCCGCCACCGCTTCGGTGGCGCCGACAGCGGCGGCATCGGGAGGATGCCCCCGCTCCGCCAGCCAGCGTCGATATGCCGGTTCGGAGGCGGCCACGCGCGCTGGCGACCAGCCCGCCACCCCCTGCTGCGCGATGATCTCCAGGCAGCGATGGACCAGCGTGCCGACCGAGCTTTCCAGCGACAGCGCGTCATCGGCAGCGTCGAGGGCGAGCGGATTGTCGGCGCCCGGCCGGTCGGCCGGAAGGGCCTGCAGCGCCTCCGGGATGCCGACCTGGCGAAGACGGAGCAGCGGCGGCACGAAAGTCGCCGGATCGAAGCGCCCGCTATCGCGTTGCGGCACATCCCCGGCCAGCGCGGCAACGCATGCCGGCTGGGCGATGCCCGACCACAGCAGCTTGAGCAGGGTGCCGGCGGCCGGCGGCTTCAGGCCGTCGTCCTTGCGCTCGTCGGCCCTGGCGACGCCGACCAGGTGCAGGCGGCGGATCGCCCGCGTCGCGGCGACATAGAGCAGGCGTTCCGTTTCGTGCGCGGCGCGTTCGGCTTCGACGCGGCGCAGGTAGTCGTAGGCGGTCGGCTCGTCGCTGCCGGCCCCTTTCTGGCGCATCGGGGCGACCAGCAGATGCTCGCGGCCGTCGGCGGCCGGGAACAGGTCCCAGAGCAGCAGGCTGCTGTCGTTGCCGCCCGTATCCCGGTGCAAGCCGGGCAGGATCACCGTGTCGAATTCCAGGCCCTTCGACTTGTGGATGGTCATCATCTGCACCGCGTCGCCCTGCGGATCGGCCGGCGCGAACAGCTCGGCCGCATGTCCGGTCAGCGTATCGGCATCGAGGCTGCGGGCGGCGACCAGGCGATCGACCAGGGCGAAGAAGGCGGCCACGTCGTTGAGCGCTTCCGGCGCTTCCAGGCAGCGCGGGCCGCCCAGCATCAGCCACACGCCTTCCAGCCAGCGTCGCGGATGCTGCCGGTCGCGGGCGGCGAAAGCGCCGGCCAGCACCGCGCGCACATGCAGCAGGCGGCTGCGGCCGTCGGCGGAGAGACGCTGCACGCGCGCATCGTCCCGCATCAGCTGCCAGATCGTTTGCTGCCTGTCGTCGGCGGCCAGCGCATGCAGATCGGCCAGCGTCAGGCCGCACCACGGCGCCCGCAGCAGGGCCAGCCAATGCACGCGGTCGGCCCGGTGCTGCAGTGCCCGGAACAGGGTCAGCAGATCCTGGATGTGCTGCCGCCCGTCCAGCCCCTCGATATCCACCGCCTGGAAACGCAAGTCGGGGGCGCTGCGCCGGATCTCCGCGACCAGCGCGTCGAGGTGGCTGCGCGCCCGCACCAGCACGGCGACGCGCTGCGCCGGCGCATCCCGCCGCGCCTCGCGGATCAGCGCCAGCACCTGGCGCGCCTCCTCGCCGGCACCATCGTCCCCGTCCCGCTCAATGACCGGGTGCACGAACACGCCGCTGTCGGCCCTGGCCTCCCGGGTGGCGGCCGACTCGGCATAGCGCACGGCGCCGGTCTCCGGCCAGTCCTCGGCCGGAAATATGCCGGGAAACGCCGTATTGACCCAGTCGACGATCCCCGGATACGAGCGGTTGTTGCGGAACAGGCGCAGATGCTCGAGGCGAACGTCGCCGATGCCGTGCTCGCGGACGCGCAGGAACAGCCCGACGTCGGCCTTGCGGAAACGGTAGATCGACTGCATCGGGTCGCCGACCACGAACAGCGTGCGGCCGTCGTCGGGCATCCAACCGCGCATCAGCTGTTTCAGCAGATCGACCTGGGTCGGGCTGGTGTCCTGGAATTCGTCGACCAGCAGGTGGCGGATGCGATAGTCGAGCGCCTGCGCCAGGTCGGTCGGCGCCTCGTCGTCGCCCAGCGCCAGGCCGGCCCGGGCGGCGATTTCGATGAAGTCGACCTCGCCGGCTTCCTGGAAGGCCAGCCACAGCTGCCCGGCGACCAGGCGCAACAGGCGCGAAAAACATGCCACCGTGGCCCATTCGGCATCGCTCAGGCGCGGCTGCGGCAGCGTGCCCAGGACGCCCAGCGCCGCCTCGATGCCGACGCTCGCGCGCAGGTCGGCCAGCACCTCGAGCATGGCCTTCTTCTGCTCGGCGAACGGCTTGTCGGCCGGAAAGCCGCAGCGCTTGTCGACCGTCTTGCGCAGCGTGCCGGTGCCGGTCAGCAGCAGCCCGGCCAGCGCCTGCCAGCGCGCCAGGTCGTCGATGCGGGCGCGCAGCGGCTCGTTCCAGTCGAGCAGCGCCGCGAAGCTCCCCGGCGCATTGGCTGCCGCGAAGCGGGCCAGCGGCATGAGCAGCGACTGCAGGCGCCCGTCCAGCAACGCGCCGGCCAGGCGGAGATCGCGTTCGATCAGCCCGGCGAAGCCGGCCTCGACCTCGGCTTTCAGCTCGCCGCTTTCGATGCGCGAGGCATGCACCAGCCACTGGTCGCGCTTGCCGAGCATCGCCACGAGCAGGCTTTCCAGGCGCCCGGCGTTGTTGTCCATGAAAGCCAGCGCGCCGGCCACCACCTCGGCGTCGCTGCCTTCGGATTCGACCATCTCCAGCGTGCGCCGGGCCGCCGTGGCGTAATGGGCCGCGACATCCTCGCTCACCGCCGGCTGGCTGCCGAAGCGGCTGAGATAGGGCATCTGGCGCGCCAGGCTGGCGCACAGCGCGTCGAGGGTGGTGATGCGCAGGCGCCCCGGATGATCGAGCAGCCCCCAGCCCTGCTCGCCGTCGCGCGCCAGCGCCCTGCCGGCCAGCCGGAAGGTCAGCTGCTTGTGCGGCTCGGCGGGCAGCACCCCGCTCGCCGCCGTTTCCAGGCTGCGCAGGATGCGGTCGCGCATCTCGGTCGCCGCCTTGTTGGTGAAGGTCAGCGCCAGCACCTCTTCCGGGTGGTCGACCACAGCCAGCAGACGCAGGTAGCGCTGGGTGAGCAGCTCCGTCTTGCCGGCGCCGGCCGGCGCCTCGACGATGAACGAAGCGACCTCCAGCGCCCGTTCGCGGGCCAGCCGGTCCTCGGCCAGACGATCGGTCAGGGACATCGGCACCGGCTCAGGAAATCCGGAACAGGCGGGCGAAGTTGGCGACGTCCAGCACCTGCTTGACCACGCCCCGGGCATGGGCGAGTTCGACCGTCTTGCCAACCGCGCCCAGTTTTTCCCGCAGCAGCAGCAACATGCCGAGCGCCGAACTGTCGAGGTAGTCCACGCCGGCGAAATCGAGCACGATGACCTTCACCCCGGGGTCGGCGAGGTGCACGTCGTAGGCGCTCCGGAAATCGCGGTGCGAATCGAACTGGAATCGACCGCTCAGCCGGAGCGTGGCGCGTTCGCCGGTTCGGGACGGCTGGATATTCATGGATTCTCCCTGACGGTTCCCGTCGCTACGCTCAGGCCGCGAGGCGCCTGGTCCAGCTCGCCAGCGCCTGCATCTGGGCGGCAACCTGCTGGATCAGCTTGGCATCGGTAAGGTTGCCATCGGCATCGAAGGCGCCGACGAAGGCGTTGGCGAAGACTTCCGGCTTGTTGAGCGGATGCAGGTCGAGGAAGACGCAGACCTGGCGCAGGTGGTATTGCGCCCGCGACGTTCCCATGCCGCCGCCGGCGCCCATGATGGCCACTGCCTTGCCGGCGAGCAGCGCATTGTTCGGCTCGCGCGACGCCCAGTCGAGGCTGTTCTTGAGGGCCGGCGCGATCGAGTAGTTGTATTCGGGGCAGGCCAGGACCAGCGCGTCGGCGGCCGCCATGCCGGCCAGCAGCGCCTGGACGGCGGCCGGCTTTTCGGTCAGGTCGGCGTTGTACAGCGGCACGGCCGACAGGTCGGCGATTTCCATGCTCACGCCTGCCGGCAGCTCGGCCATCGCCGCCCGCAACAGGCCGGCGTTGGTGGATTGGCGGCGCAGGCTGCCGCAGATGCCCAGCAATTTCAGTTCACGCATGCTTTTCTCCCGTTCAATGGATAGGCTCGCCGGCATCGACGCCGGCCATCATTCCGGCTGCCGCCGCCAGCAAACGGCGACGCTCCGGCAAACGCAGCAGCGGCAGCACTTCACAATACTGCAGCCCCTTTTCATCGGCAAAGCTGACGCCGGCGACCCCGGCCTTCACTTCGCCGGCCACGGCATGCAGCCGCTCCCGCCAGTGGGTAATGACCGCGACCCAGTCGGGAAATTCAGCCGGATCGAATATTTTCTGCTTGTCCTCGCCGACGCCCTGCACCCCGGGCAGGATGTCCTTCTCGTCGGCGACGCCGGCGAAGGCCGGCTTGTCGAGCAGCACCTTGGCGAAGACCACGGCCGCCACCTCGTCGTTGACCAGGGCGGCGTAGATCGGCAGCTGCGGCTCGGTGATCCGCTGCCCGGCCCAGTTCTTCGTATCGATGGCGGCCCCGGTCTTGTAGTCGATGATGAGCTGCCGCCCGTCGTCGAGGCAGTCGATGCGATCGACGACCATCCTGACCTTGATGCCGTCGATCTCGACCTCGGCCTCCTGCTCGCAGGCGATGACCGCGAAGGCCTGGCCGCGCTGCCGTTCGACCTGCAGCCAGACCTCGAGCAGCTTGTGCAGCCGCGCCGCTTCCAGCGCCCGGAAGCGCGCCGGCAGCGTCGTGCGGCGCTCCGTTTCGAATGTCTGAATGGCGTCCGCCACCGCCGCTTCGATGACCTGCCGGCACGCCTCGTCGGACAAGACGGCGAGCGCCGCCGAGGTGCGCACCGCTTGCCAGAAGGCTTCCAGCGCCCCATGCACCAGCGTGCCGCGGGCGGCCGGATCGAGGCCCTCGACCGGCACCTCCATGGCCTCGCCGCCGAGGCGGTACTGGTAATAGGCCCAGGCCGGGCAGATCGCCTGCGCGCGCAACAGCCAGCTGCCGCCCGAAACCTTCTCGCCGTCGGCGACCGGCGGCGCGGCGGCGTCGTCCAGCTGGTCGACGGCGGCGCTCGCCGTGGCGGCCAGCTGCCTGGCCACGGTCTCCAGTCCGGCCGGCGAGGGCGTTTGCACCGGCAGCCCGGCCAGCAGGGGGCTGGGCCGCAGCAGGCGATTGCCGTCGGCCAGCGCGTAGGAATAGCCGACATCCGGCGCCGCCTGCGACAGCCGCGCATGGACGCGGCGGGCAAAATCGAGCTCGACCTCGGCGCTGGCGTGGCTGGCTCCCGCCGCCCGCAGCAACTCCGCCGGCAGCAGTGGATTGGGACGCGGCGACGGCGGCCAGCGGTCGTCGTTCAGGCCCATCACCCATAGCGCATCGAAGGACAGGCCGGCGCTCTCCAGCACCCCCAGCACCTGGATCGCCGGCTTGCCCCGCGTTTCGGGCTGGAACAGGCGCTGCCGGCACAGCTGGGAGAGGCGGCGCACCGCCTCGGCAAAGCCCAGCGGCCCGAGCAAGGCATCGAAACGCCCGAAACCGTCGAGCACTTCGCCGAAGGCGCGACGGGCCTGGTACTCGTGGCTGGACAAGGGCCGATCGCCCGGCCAGCCGGCCGCTGCCAGCGCGGCGCGGAAGACCCCGGCCCAGCGCCCGGGCGGCAGTTTGCGCGACGCCCCCTCGCTCGCCCCGACAAAGGCCGACAGCGCCGCCATGCTCTGCGGACACAGGGGCGGCGCCTTGGCCGACAGGCGTTCGGCCAGGCTCAGGATGGCGCGCAGCGTGGTGAAATACGGCAAATCGCGACGGACGGCGGCATCCAGCTGCGCCCGGCCATCGGCCTCCGCCTCGGCCGCCGACCAGCCGCCCGCCAGCAGCAGGGCCGACAGCCGCCCCTGCTCGATCTTGGCGCGACTGCCGCCCAGCGACAGCAGGTCGAGGGCAACGCGGATCACGGGGATGTCGGCCAGCGCGCGCCCCAGCGAGAAATTGAAGCAGCGCGGATGCTCGGCGGCATCGGGGCGAATCAGCGCCGGATGCAGGACGTCGTCGAGCAGGAATTCCAGGCGGTCGCGCACGCCGGCCAGGTCGGGGGCGACGATGCCGAGCCGGGCATCGGGATGGTCGGCCAGGCGCTGCCGCGCCCAGGCCACGACCAGCGCGCATTCGGCGTCGAGATCGGCGCAAGCGTGCACCGCTTGCCGGGGCTCCTCGCAGAAGGCCATGGGCTCCTGCCCGACGCCCACCCCGCGCGCGTTCAGGGCGGCCATCAGGTCGCGCTCGAGCGGCGTGAAGCGGTCGAAACCGGCGAACAGCACCGTCCCCGGCAAGGCGAAATGGCCGGCCTCGATCAGGCCGATCAGTTGCCGATGCAGCCCGGCCGCGTCGATCCAGCCCTCCGCCCGGCAACGCCGTTCGAACTCGGCCTGCCAGCCGACGAACAGGCGCGCCTCGTCGGAGAGCTGGGCGCCGCCCGGCTTGAGTTTCCAGACGCGGCACAGCGCCTGCGCCTCCGCCGCCGAAGCCGCCATGCCCTGGATATCGAACAGGGGCGCCGCGTCGGTCAGCGAGCCGGCGATCACCTTCTCCCAGAGCAGGCGCTCGGCGAAGGGGTCGAGCGCCGCCGGCAGGTCGGCCAAACCGCTCAAGCCGGCTTCCTCGGCCAGCCCGGCCAGCCACTGGGCCAGCGTCAACGCCCGCCGCGTCTGCCACACGCGCCGGCCGGCCGGCACTTCGCCGCGCAGCGTCTGGGCCAGGCGCGTCGTGGCGCACAGGGTCAGGCTGGCGTTCAAGCGGCGCCCCCGGGGCAACGCACGATCAATACGACGCCGCCGGAACGGCCGGCCTGGCAGGGCCCGCCGGTCTTGCCGGCGCGGCAGGTGCCGGCGCTGCGGCCGCCGAACCGCCTGCCGGGGCCGGAATGGACGCGGGACCAGCCGGCTTGACCGCCGGCACGGCGGGTTTCGCCGGCCCGCCCGGAACGGCCGGTGCCGCAGGCTTTGCCGGCGAAGGCGCGGCGGCAGGAGCGGCCGGGGTAGCCGGCTGGCTTTCGAGCATCGGCCGGGCCGGGCCGGCGGGGCGGGCCGGAGAAGCGCTTGCCGCAGGCTTTTCCGCAGCAAGCGCCGCGGGCTTGTTGTCCGTGGTCGATTTGCCGGGAACGGCCGGCCTGGCGGGGCTGCCAGGGAGCTGCTTGGCCGACGGGGGCGCGGCTGCCGGCTTCGGCGCCTCGGAGGCGCTTGCTGCCGGACGCGAAGCGCCGCTGACCGTCACTTCGCGGCGCAGGTCCTTCAAGGTCGAAGGGCCGATACCGGAGACATTCTGCAAGTCGTCGACCGACTTGAAGGGGCCGTTCTTCTTGCGGTAATCGACGATAGCCCTGGCCTTCGTCGGGCCGATGCCTTTCAGGCCATCGAGCTCCTCAACCGTCGCGGTATTGATGTTGACCTGGGCCACTGCCAGCCCGACCCACAGCAGCGCAGCCATTGCCAACGACAGGAAACGTGCTTTCATGGTCTCACTCCCGGTTGATTGGTCGCCCAGTATGCCATTGGCGGCGGCCTCAGGGCGTTCCGACGAACAGGAAGAGGTTGGATACGCCGCTCGTCGAGTAGCCGAAGCCGACATAGGCCGGGCCGAGCGGCGTCTGCCCGCCGAGGTAGATGGCAACCGAATCGACCAGGCCGTCGCGTTTCGATTCGCTGTAGCGCATTCCGATCCTGGCCGCCTCGAGGGCGAAGCCGAGGCGCATGTCGCCGCTCAGGCCGAGCGGCAGGTGACCGATGATCTGCTCGGTACGCAGGCCGAGGTAGCGGATGTCGTCGCCGATCACCTGGTTGGGCGCGAAGGCGGTCATGTTCAGGAAGCCGCCGAGGTAGCCGGCATCGTAGACCGGCAGGACGCCGCGCGGCGATCCGGTGTAGCGGAAGCGGGCGTTGAAGACGGTGCCGCCCAGCGCAAAGGCGCCCTGCAGGTTGGCTTCGGCCTTCGAATAGCCGACCTCCGGCGAATCGAAGTAGGAGAGCTGGGCCGCCCAGCCGCGCGTCGGGAAATGCATGCGGTCGAACTGGTCGAAATCGAGGCTGGCCTTCCAGCCGCCGAAGCTGGCGCCGGCGTTGGGCAGGGAAGGCGAGCCGATGTCGAGATCGTAATAGCGATGACGCTGCACCCAGCCCAGGCGCACCGGCCCGAGCACGCCGACATTGGCGCCGAGATGGACGCCATGGCCGTTCTCGGTGACCTTGTACTGGGCGATGCGGGCATCGTTCTGGTAGATGTTCAGGCGACTCTGCTCGACCCCGGCCGTCGCCTCGACGAACAGGCGCTGGGCCGGATCGAGCGGCTGGTAGACGTTGATGCCGAGGCGGTTCGTCGAGCCGACGTCGCCGGTCACGATCAGTTCGCCGCCGAGGCGATTGAGCCAGGTCGAGTGATAGGCGGCGCGCAGCCCGAACGAGGTCCCCTGGCTGTTGTCGGCCTGCAGGTTGAGGCCGAAGCGCAGGTAATCGGGGCCCCAGCGCTTTTCCACCGGGGTGACGCGCAGGATGTTCTTGTCGCGCTGCGTGAGTACCGTGTAATCGACGCTCTCGTACCAGCCGTCGCCGTACATGCGCAGCAGGTCGCGGTTGATTTCGGCCGGCTTGATGGTCTGCCCCGGCTCGACGTGCAGATGGCGCTCGACCGCCGCCGGATTGACCTTGTTCAGCCCGACGATCCTGATCTCGTCGATGCGCGGCGAACTGCGCCGCTTGACCTCGATGCCCTGCCACCAGGCGGCATAGGCGTCGGGCGGCAGGGACAGCTTGGCCAGCCGGTCGCCCAGTGCGTCGCCGGCCGCCTTGCCGCGATCGGCCGCCTCGGCATGCCGCGCAAAGTCGCCGGCCGTGATGCCGTTCAGATCGGGCTTGATGACGATGTCGCCCTCGCGCAGCAGGGCCAGCGAGCGGCTGACGTTCTGCTCGGTCAGGATGGCGATCATCTGCGCCGAGACGGTGATCAGCGAGCCGACCTCCTCGGCCTTGAGCAAGGGGGAGCCGACGTTCACGGCGATCACGACGTCCGCCTGGCAGCGTTCGCGCACCTCGGCGATCGGCAGGTTGTCGACCAGGCCGCCATCGACCAGCTTGTGCCCCTGGTGGTCGACCGGCGCCAGCAGCCCGGGCACCGACATGCTCGCCCGCATGGCCTGGGTCAGCGGACCATCGCGGAAAACCACGCGCTCGCCGGTGCCGATGTCGGTGGCGACGATGGAAACCGGCAGCGGCAGGTCCTCAAGATTGCGCTCGCCCTGGTTGGCCCGCACCAGCTGGTTGAAGAACAGCTTGATCTTCTGGCCGGTGACGACGCCGGTCTGGTATTTGACGCCATCGGTCATCACGCCGCTTTCCGAGCCCGCCAGGAAGCGCCGGGCCATCGTCTTGTTGCGATGGCTCAGCTCCGCGTAGTCCGGATTGTCGATGAACATGTCGCTCCAGTCCGCCGCAGCCAGGCTTTCGCGCATCGCGGCGGGCGACATGCCGGCCGCCCACGCCCCGGCGACCAGGGCGCCCATGCTGGTGCCGGCCACGCAATCGACGGGCACGCGGTGCTGCTGCAGGGTTTCGAGGATGCCGATATGCGCGGCGCCGCGCGCCCCGCCGCCGCCCAGGACGAGGCCGATACGCGGACGCGAGGCATCGGCGGCGAGCGCCGTGCCGGCGACGGCCAGCACGGCCGGAATCAGCAGGCGGGCCGCAATCCGGGGAAGTCGTGACATGTTTGTTCCAAGCGAAAAAAAGCCCCGCATCGCGGGGCTTTTCGGTGAAGCGCGGTCGGCTTACTTGGTGC
>NZ_CAMFKO010000055.1 GCF_945957265.1 uncultured Dechloromonas sp. | reverse complement strand
CTGCACGGCGAACAAGGTCTCGCACGCGCCGAGGGCGGCGTCGAGCATCTTGTCGAGATCGGCGGCGTTGTCCGGGGTCATCTTGAACAGCCAGGCGGCGTAGGCGTCCTGGTTGACCGATTCCGGCGCATCGGCGGCAGCCTGGTTCACTTCGGTGACGGTGCCGGCGATCGGGGCGTACACGTCGGCAGCGGCCTTGACCGATTCGACGACGGCGATTTCCTTTTCGGCGGCGTAATGGGCGCCGACTTCCGGCAGCTCGACGAAGACGAGGTCGCCAAGGGCTTCCTGGGCATGGTCGGTGATGCCGACGGTGACGCTGCCATCAGCGTTGAGCAGCATCCATTCGTGGGAGGCGGCGTACTTGAGGTTGGCGAGGACTTTGGACATGGTTTTCTCCTGAATGGGTTGAATTAGATGACGGCTTTGCCGTTGCGGGCGAATACGGGTTTGACGACCTTGGCCTTGAGCAGCTTGCCGCGGATGTCGACCTGGACTTCGTCGCCGATGGCGACGCCGAGCGGCAGGCGGGCCAGGGCGATGGATTGCTGCAGGGTGGGCGAGAAGGAGCCGGAGGTGATCTCGCCTTCGCCCTGGGCGGTGACGACCTTCTGATGGCCGCGCAGCACGCCCTTGTCGAGCAGGATCAGGCCGAGGAACTGCTTCTGCTGGCCGTTGGCGGCGAGGGCGGGGCGGCCGACGAAGGTGCGCTCGTCCTTCATGGCGACGGTCCACGCCAGGCCGGCGTCGAGCGGCGACACGGTTTCATCCATGTCCTGGCCGTACAGGTTCATGCCGGCTTCCAGGCGCAGCGTGTCGCGGGCACCGAGGCCGCAGGGGGCGACGCCGGCGTCCTTGAGCTGGTTCCACAGGCTTTCGGCCTCGGCGGCCGGCATCATGATCTCGTAGCCGTCCTCGCCGGTGTAGCCGGTGCTGGCGATGAAATACTGGTCGACCTCGGCGGCGAAGAAAGCCTTCAGGCCCTCGGTCGCGGCCTTGGCTTGCGGCAGCACCGACCACACCTTGGCGCGGGCGTTCGGGCCCTGCACGGCGATGATGCCGAGATTGTTGGCGCCGTCGCGGCGCTGGGTGATGCTCACGTCCATCTTCCATTCGGCCGCCCTGGCCTGCATCCAGGCCAGATCTTTTTCAGCGGTGCCGGCATTGACGACGATGCGGAAGCGGGTGTCGGTCAGGAAATAGATGATCAGGTCGTCGATGACGCTGCCAGCCTCGTTGAGCATCGCCGAGTACAGTGCCTTGCCGGAGACCGTCAGCTTGGCCACGTCGTTGGCCACCAGGCGGGAGAGGAAGGGGCGGCAATCGGCGCCGACGACATCGACCGGGCACATGTGCGAGACGTCGAACATGCCGCAATCGTTGCGCACCGCCTGGTGCTCCTCGATCTGCGAACCGTAGTTGACCGGCATGTCCCAGCCACCGAAATCGACCATCCGGGCGTTGATCGCGCGATGGGCTGCATTCAAAACCGTTTTCTTCAGCATATCAATCCTTTACAGACGTTACCTAACGCCAGTTCTAGAAACGGAAAAGGGGTGAAACGAAAGAACGAATCTTGCGTTTCACCCCTCTGTCCTCGATACCTGAGAGATTTGCCCCATCGGTGGGCGCTGTCAACGCCACTCTCCAGAGTTTCAGGGGGCGACATGCGCATTGCCAGCGATACTTTGTCGACTGCGCCTCGCCGTGCATCTTGCACTGTCTTCGGCTTGTCTTCGCGTCTCGCTGCCAATGCGCATGTCGCCTGGCCTCATTCAGTGGTCCTTTTGCCTGAGCGTTTTCGGGTGAAATTGCGCCTTCGGCGGCAGATCGAACTGCTCTCTCCCACGGAACGGGAGGCACTATAACGGGATGCGGCTGTCTGATCAATATGCTGCGCCGCACAAGGAAAGCCGGGCGGTGCCGCCTTCGTGATAAACTCGTCGTTTGCTTTCAAACGCTTGCCCGTGACGCCTGCCAATTTCGATTTTCACTGCCATTCCATCGTCTCCGACGGTTTGCTGCCACCCGAGGTGGTTGCCCGACGCGCGGCGGC
The DNA here is from genome assembly GCF_945957265.1 of uncultured Dechloromonas sp. Classification (GTDB taxonomy): domain Bacteria; phylum Pseudomonadota; class Gammaproteobacteria; order Burkholderiales; family Rhodocyclaceae; genus Azonexus. The sequence goes on along the minus strand of NZ_CAMFKO010000055.1, from coordinate 14,075 downwards.
CAACGGCGTCGACCTGTGGGCGCTGACCGACCATGACGATATCGGCGGCCTGGCCGAGGCCAGGGCGACCGCCGAGGAGGTCGGCATGCGTTTCGTCAACGGCGTCGAAATCTCCATCGAATGGCGCGGCACGCCGATCCACATCGTCGGACTGGGTTTCGACGCGGCCAATCCGGAGCTGGTCGATGGCTTGCACGATCTGCGTCAGGGGCGCGTCGAACGCGCCCAGCGCATGGGCAACGCGCTCGCGGCCATCGGCATTCCGGGCGTCTACGAGGGCGCCCTGTGCTTCGTGACCAACCCGAGCCTGATTTCGCGTGCCCACTTTGCCCGCTACCTGGTGTCGATCGGCATCGCCCGCGACGTGCCGGGAGTCTTCCAGCATTACCTGACGCCGGGCAAGCCGGGTTACGTCGATCACCAGTGGGTCACCCTGGAAAACGCCGTCAAATGGATCAACGGCGCCGGCGGTGTCGCCGTCGTCGCGCATCCGGGCCGCTACAAGATGTCCGGTGCCGACATGCGCCGCTTTCTCGATGACTTCAAGGATGCCGGCGGGCGCGGCATCGAGGTGACCTGCGGCAGTCATTCGCCGGACCATGTCATGCATTTTGCCCGTCTGGCGCGGCACTACGAATTCCATGCCTCGCGCGGTTCGGATTTTCACGGGCCGGAGGAAAGCTATGTCGATCTCGGCAAGTTGCCACAACTGCCTGAAGACCTGAAACCGGTCTGGCGTCTGGTGGTCTGAGCATGGCCCGTATCGTCAATATCCATCCCGATTCGCCGCAACAGCGACTGCTGGTCCAGGCTGCGCAGTTCATCCGCGAAGGCGCCATCGTCGCATTGCCCACCGATTCCTGCTATGCGCTCGGTTGCCACCTCGGCGACAAGGAAGCGCTGGATCGTATCCGCCAGATTCGCGGCATCGACGATCGCCACCACCTGACCCTGATGGTGCGCGACCTGTCGGAAATCGCCACCTACGCCCGTGTCGACAACGCCCAGTACCGTCTGCTCAAGGCGGCGACGCCGGGCAGCTACACCTTCATTCTCGAAGGCAGCAAGGAGTTGCCGCGCCGGGTCATGCATCCCAAGCGCAAGACCATCGGCCTGCGCATCCCCGATCACCCGGTGGCGCTGGCCTTGCTCGAGGAGCTGGGCGAGCCGCTGCTGACGACCACGCTGCAGTTGCCGGGCGACGAGTTTTCGCTCACCGAGGGCTGGGAAATTCAGGACAGGCTGGAAGACCAGCTGGAATTGATCCTCGACGGCGGCCCCTGCGGCACCGAGCCGACGACGGTCATCGACCTGACCGGTTCGGCGCCCGAAGTGGTTCGTGCCGGGCGCGGTGCGCTGGCGCCGTTCGGGCTCGACTGAAGCCATGCTGGAAAGCCTGATCCAGACGCTCGCCATCTCGGCCTTGCCGGTGATCTTCGCGATCACGCTGCACGAGGCGGCGCACGGCTATGCGGCGCGCTACTTCGGCGACCCGACGGCCTGGCAGATGGGGCGGATCAGCCTGAATCCGCTGCGTCATATCGACCTGGTCGGCACCATCATCATTCCCATCGTCATCCTGCTGTTTTCCGCCGGCACCTTCATGTTTGGTTACGCCAAGCCGGTACCGGTCGATTTCGGCCGCCTGCGCAATCCCAAGAAGGACATGTTCTGGGTGGCCGCCGCCGGGCCGGGCGCCAATCTGTTCATGGCCTTCTGCTGGGCCTTCATGCTCAAGCTGGCGTGGTTGATGCCCTCCAGCGAATTTACCCTGCCGCTGTCGGAAATGAGCAAGATCGGCATCATGGTCAATTGCGTGCTGATGGTCCTCAATCTCTTGCCCTTGCCGCCGCTCGACGGCGGCCGGATCGCGGTCAGCCTGCTGCCGCATTCGCTTGCCTGGAAGTTCGCCCAGCTCGAACGCTGGGGCTTTCCCATTTTGCTGCTGCTGTTGTTCACCGGTATTCTCGGTGCCATCATGAACCCGCTGGTGATCACCTCGGCGCGGGTCATCGAATTCATCTTTGGTCTCTATTAATCGACTATGTACGCTGAACGTGTTCTCTCCGGCATGCGCCCCACCGGCGCCCTGCATCTCGGCCACTACCACGGGGTTCTCAAAAACTGGGTCAAGCTCCAGCACGAGTATCCCTGCCTGTTCTTCGTTGCCGACTGGCATGCCCTGACGACGCAATACGACAATCCGCTGGGTATCGAAAAATCGTCGATGGACATGGTCATCGACTGGCTGGCCGCCGGCGTCGATCCCAACCAGGCGACGCTGTTCATCCAGTCCAAGGTGCCGGAGCACGCCGAGCTGCACCTGCTGATGTCGATGATGACCCCGCTCGGCTGGCTGGAGCGCGTGCCGACCTACAAGGACCAGCAGGAAAAGCTGGCCGGCAAGGACCTGACCACCTACGGCTTCCTCGGCTACCCGCTGCTGATGAGCGCCGACATCCTGATCTACCGCGCCGACAAGGTGCCGGTCGGCGAGGACCAGATTCCGCACGTCGAATTCACCCGCGAGCTGGCCCGCCGCTTCAACCACATGTACGGCCGCGAGCCGGGCTTCGAGGACAAGGCGCGCGAAGCGGTCAAGAAGCTGGGCAGCAAGAAGGCCCGCCTGTACGAGGAACTGCGTACCGGCTTTGTCCAGAATGGCGACAAGGAGGCACTGGAGCAGGGCAAGGCGCTGCTGAACGAAATCCAGCACCTGTCCGCGCTGGACCGCGAGCGCCTGTTCGGCTACCTGGAGGGCTCGGGCAAGATGATCCTGGTCGAGCCGGGCTACCTGCTGACCGAGGAATCGAAGATGCCGGGCCTGGACGGTCAGAAGATGTCCAAGTCCTATCACAACACCATCACCATGCGCGAGTCGGAGGAATCGGTGGCCAAGAAGGTCAAGAGCATGCCGACCGATCCGGCACGCGTCCGCCGCCACGATCCGGGCGAGCCGACCAAGTGCCCGGTCTGGCAACTGCACCAGGTCTATTCCGACGACGCCTGCAAGGAGTGGGTGCAGCAAGGCTGCCGTACCGCCGGCATCGGCTGCATCGAATGCAAGCAGCCGGTCATCGACGGCATCCTCAAGGAACAGGTGCCGATGCGCGAACGCGCCCAGATGTATCTGGACGACCCGACGCTGGTCAAGAACATCATCGCCGACGGCTGCGAAAAGGCCCGCGAACTGGCCCGCGAAACCATGCGCGACGTGCGCGAGGCCATGGGGCTCGAGTACCACTGATGTTCGGCATGGATTGGGAAAGCCTGATCTGGATCGCCATCGGTTTTGGCGGCCAGGGGCTGTTCATGATGCGCTTCGTCGTCCAGTGGTGGTCGAGCGAGAAGGCGAAGCAGGTCGTCGTGCCGGTCGCCTTCTGGTACTTCAGCATCGCCGGCGGGCTGGTGCTGACCGTCTATGCCGTGCATCGCAACGACCCGGTGTTCACCTTCGGGCAGGCGCTGGGCCTGGTGATCTATTTCCGCAACCTGCATCTGCATTACAAGGGGAAGGGCCGCGCTGCGGCCTCCTGAGATGACGGTAGACGGTGACGTGGTGGATGTGCTGGAGGTCGAGCCAGCGGCGCAGCGCGAGCTGTTCGAGCCGGTGGCGCGGATTTACGGCCAGGCGATGGAGCAGCTGCCGCTCGACCTGTACATTCCGCCCGATGCGCTGGCGATCATGCTCGATGCCTTCGAGGGGCCGCTCGATCTGCTGCTCTACATGATCCGCCGCGCCAACATCGATATCCTCGACATTCCGATGGCACCGCTGACCCGGCAGTATCTCGATTACGTCGAGGCGATGCGGGCGCAGAACCTGGAGCTGGCGGCCGATTACCTGGTCATGGCGGCGCTGCTCATCGAGATCAAGTCGCGCATGCTGCTGCCCCGCCCCAAGGCGGCGGAGGGCGACGAGGCAGAGGATCCGCGTGCCGAGCTGGTGCGTCGCCTGATGGAATACGAGCAGATGAAGCTCGCCGGCCAGAAGCTCAACGAAATGCCGCAGGCCGAGCGGGAATTCTTCTGGGTCGAGACGCTGGTCGAGAAGTCGCTGCTCGTCCGCCTGCCCGAGGTTTCGGTCGACGATCTCAAGGATGCCTGGATGGCTATCGTCCGTCAGGCCGGGCTGAAGAAGCACCACAAGATCGGCCGCGAGGAACTGTCGGTGCGCGAGCACATGGGCATCATCCTGCGCAGCTTGCAGGAGCAGGGTGGCTTCGTTCGTTTCGAGATGCTGTTCGATGCCGAGATGGGCGTGCCCGGCCTGGTCGTCCATTTCCTGGCGATGCTGGAGCTTGGGCGCGAGAAGATGATCCGCATCACGCAGACCGAAGCTTTTGCACCGATCTATATCAACATCAGTTCGGGCGAACCGGAAACTGTCATGGAGGAGGGCGATGGAGCCGAGCCAGGTCAAGCGGGTGCTTGAAGCCGCCTTGCTCGCCGCGCGCGAGCCGATGTCGCCGCACGACATGAAGCGCATGTTCGACGACGAGCTGTCGACGGACATGTTGCGCAAGCTGCTCGACGAGTTGCGGGAGGAGTGGTCGGAACGCCCGGTCGAACTGATCCAGCTCGCGTCCGGCTGGCGTTTCAGGACGCGGGCCGAATATCTCCCCTACCTCGAGCGCCTCAATCCGGAACGTCCGCCCAAGTATTCGCGGGCGGTGCTGGAAACCCTGGCCATCATCGCCTATCGTCAACCGGTGACGCGGGGCGATATCGAGGAAATCCGCGGCGTCGCGGTCAACGCCAACGTGATCAAAACCCTGGAAGAGCGCGGCTGGATCGATGTCGTCGGCCATCGCGAAACGCCGGGCCGGCCGGCCCTGTTTGCCACGACCAAGCAATTTCTCGATGATCTCGGTCTCAGGAGCGTCAGCGAACTGCCGCCGCTTGAACAAATCAGCCAGACACTGGAGCTGGAATAATGAAAAACAAACGCACACCATTCCGTCAATCTTCGGACCAGCCCGAGGGCGCGCCCGAGCGCAGTCCGCGCGGGGCCGGCCGTCGTGCCGAGGCGCCGCCGCGCGGTCGCGGCGCATCGCGCGAGCAGCCGCCGGGCGATGCGCCGGCCGAGAAGCCTGCACCGCGCCGCAAGCCGGCTCCCAACATGGGCGGCCGGGCGCACCGCGGCAACGTCGCCCGCGACGGGCGGCCGCTCGCCGAGGCCAAGCCGGTGCGCCTGCAGAAGGTGTTGGCCGAGGCGGGCGTCGGTTCGCGGCGCGAAATGGAAGAATGGATCGCCGCCGGCAAGGTCAGCGTCAACGGCGTGGTAGCGACCATCGGCCAGTCCGTGGTGCCGACCGACAAGGTCAAGGTCGGCGGCCGGCTGATCAATATCCGCTTCACCGGCAGCTCGCGCCCGCCGCGCGTCCTGATGTACCACAAGCCGGAAGGCGAGATCGTCTCGCGCGACGACCCGGATGGCCGGCCGTCGGTGTTCGCCGCCTTGCCGCGCATGCGGGGCGGGCGCTGGATCAACGTCGGGCGCCTCGACTTCAATACCTCCGGCTTGCTGCTGTTCACGACTTCCGGTGAGCTGGCCAACCGGCTGATGCACCCCAGTTCCGAACTGGTGCGCGAGTACGCGGTGCGCGTTCTCGGCGAACTGACCATGGAGGCGCAGAAGGAGCTGCTCGCCGGAGTCGAGCTGGACGATGGCCCGGCCAATTTTGCCAGCCTGGTCGATGCCGGCGGCGAGGGTGCCAACAAGTGGTATCGCGTATCGCTGTTCGAAGGGCGCAACCGCGAGGTGCGGCGCATGTTCGAAGCGGTGGGCTGTACCGTCAGCCGCCTCATTCGCGTGCGCTACGGCCCGTTCATCCTGCCGCCGCAATTGAAGCGCGGCCGTTCGCACGAGTTGACCGAGGACGAGGTCAAAGTGCTGATGCGCGAGCTCGGGAAGACGGCTCCTGCCTCGAAAAAGGGGGCGGAAAGCACCTAAACTGATTTACCGGGGGGAATAAACTCGTTATAATTCACGGGTTTGTTTCTCCCGCCATTTTTGGCGGGCATCTTTTTTTTCAAGGTGGGCGTTTCGCCCATTTTTTATTTGTGGCTATGGATTTAAACGCGCTGCTGGAAACGACCGTTGTCGGTCTGGGTTATGAACTCGTCGATGTCGAGCTGTCGCCGCGCGGCCGCACGATTCGTGTCTTCATCGATGCACCGGCCAAGGAGAGCGGTGTCGATGTCGAGGATTGTGCCAAGGTCTCGAATCAATTGACGCGTGTTTTCGAGGTTGAAAACGTCGATTTCGACCGTCTCGAGATTTCCTCGCCGGGCATGGACCGCGTCGTCAAGAAAGCGGCCGATTTCGAGCGCTTTGCCGGGCAGGATATCCAGATCAAGCTGCGTATCCCGCACAACGGCCGCCGTAATTTCCAGGGCGAGCTGCTGGGCCACAAGGATGGCAAGGTTGGCCTGCGCCTCGAAAAAGATGATGTGGAACTGGAATTTACCAATATCGAGAAGGCACGTCTGGTGCCCCGATTCGACTGAAGGACTAGGAGGTTTTAGCCCATGAGCCGTGAAATGTTGCTGCTGGTCGATGCACTGGCCCGCGAAAAGAACGTCGCCAAGGAAATCGTGTTCGGTGCCCTTGAACTGGCGCTGGCTTCCGCGACGAAAAAGCGTATCCACGACGAGGCCGAAGTGCGCGTCTCGATCGACCGCAATACCGGTAACTACGACTCCTTCCGTCGCTGGCAAGTCGTCGCTGATAGCGAGTACGTCAACGAATACCTGCAGGTCCCGCTGTCCGAGGCGCAGAAGGGCGATCCGGACGTCGAGGCCGGCGATTTCCTCGAGGAGCCGCTGGAGCCCATCGACTTCGGCCGTATCGGTGCCCAGGCTGCCAAGCAGGTCATCCTGCAGAAGATCCGTGACGCCGAGCGCGAGCAGATCCTGTCCGACTTCCTGAGCCGCGGCGAGCACATCGTTTCCGGCACCATCAAGCGCATGGAGCGTGGCAACGCCATCATCGAGGCCGGCAAGATCGAAGCCCTGCTGCCGCGCGACCAGATGATCCCCAAGGAAAATCTGCGTATCGGCGACCGCGTCAAGGCCTTCCTGCTGCGCATCGACCGCAATGCCCGCGGCCCGCAGATCATCCTGTCGCGCACCGCCCCCGAGTTCGTCATCAAGCTGTTCGATCTCGAAGTGCCGGAGATCTCCGACGGCCTGATGGAGCTCAAGGCCTGTGCCCGCGACCCCGGTCTGCGCGCCAAGATCGCCGTCAAGTCCAACGATCCGCGTGTCGATCCGATCGGTACCTGCGTCGGTCTGCGCGGCTCGCGCGTCACCGCCGTGCGCAACGAAATCGGCGGCGAGAACATCGACATCGTACTGTGGTCGGCCGATCCGGCCCAGTTCGTCATCGGCGCGCTGTCGCCGGCCGAAGTCTCCTCCATCGTGGTCGATGAGGAAAAGCATGCCATGGACGTGGTGGTCGATGAGGACAACCTCGCCATCGCCATCGGTCGCAGCGGCCAGAACGTTCGCCTGGCTTCCGAGCTGACCGGCTGGACCATCAACCTGATGACCCAGGACGAATCGGCCAAGAAGTCCGAGGCCGAGCATGCCGTGACCCGCGTCGTCTTCATGGAAAAGCTGGATATCGACGAAGAACTCGCCGACCTGCTGATCGAAGAGGGTTTCTCGACGCTGGAAGAAGTGGCCTACGTGCCGCTGGCCGAAATGCTGGAAATCGACGGTCTGGACGAGGAAATCGTCAACGAGCTGCGTAACCGCGCCCGTAACGTCCTGCTCACCGAGGCGATCGCCACCGAGGAAAAACTGGAAAACGTCTCCGAAGACCTGATCGGTCTCGAAGGCATGACCAAGGAATTGGCCGCCAAGCTGGCCGAACATGACGTCAAGACCCGCGACGATCTCGCGGAACTGGCGGTTGATGAACTGACGGAAATGACCGGCATCGACGACGAGCGTGCCAAGGAACTCATTCTGAAGGCACGGGCTCACTGGTTCGAGTGAGCGGGAGGTAGCAAAGTATGTCCGCAACAATAGTTTCACAATTTGCCGTTGAACTCAAAATGCCGGTCGCGGTCCTGCTCGAGCAATTGAGCAAGGCTGGCGTCAGCAAGGGCGGTTCCAACGATACGCTGACCGATCAGGACAAGGCGAAGCTTCTGGATTATCTGCGTCGTTCGCATGGCGACGAGTCGCAAACCAAGATCACGCTGACCCGCAAGCAAACGTCGGAAATCAAGGCGACCGACTCGCATGGTCGCGCCCGTACCGTTCAGGTCGAAGTCCGCAAGAAGCGCGTTCTGGTCAAGCGGGATATCGGCGAGCACGTTCCGGGTAGCGAGCAGGAAATGCAGCATCTGCCTGCCGAACCTGAGGCGCCGGAAGTCGAAATCATTCCCGAACCGGTGGTCGAAGTGGTTCCCGAGCCCGTCATCGAGATCGAGCCGGAGCCGGAAGTCGTTCCCGAACCGGTGGTCGAAGAAGTCCCCGAGCCGGTGGTCGAGCAGCCTGTCGCTCCGGTGCTGGACCGCGCCGCGATTATCGGCGAGAAGGAACTGAAGGCCCGCCAGGAAGCGGCTGCCCGTTCCAGCCGCCTGCGCGAAATCCAGGAGCGCGAACTGCGCGAAAAGCAGGCTCGCGAAGTCCAGCTGGCGCAGATGCGCCAGCAGGCCGAAGTGGCCGCCGCTGCGGCCAAGGCAGCCGAACTGGCCAAACAGCAGGCGGCGGCTCAGGCCAAGGCCGGCGAAGGCGAGAAGGGCACCTTGCACAAGAAGCCGGAAACCGGTGTCAAGAAGGGTGACAAGGGCGGCCGCGCGGCCGACGACGGCAAGAAGAAGGGCGGCATCAAGACCCGCGGTTCCGACGGTGCCGGCGGCTGGAAGGACAATCGCCACGGCCACAAGAAATCGCACAAGTCCGACGACGGTCAGGGCAGCTTCCAGGCGCCGACCGAGCCGATCACCCGCGAAGTGCATATTCCCGAAACCATCTCCGTTTCCGACCTGGCCCACAAGATGGCCGTGAAGGCGACGGAAGTCATCAAGGCGATGATGAAGATGGGTTCGATGGTCACCATCAACCAGGTGCTGGACCAGGAAACGGCCATGATCGTGGTCGAGGAAATGGGCCACAAGGCGGTTGCCGCCAAGCTCGACGATCCGGATGCCTTCCTCGAGGAAAACGCAGAGCACAAGGACATTCCGCTCGAGCCGCGCGCGCCGGTGGTTACCGTCATGGGCCACGTCGACCACGGCAAGACCTCGCTGCTCGACTACATCCGTCGCGCCAAGGTGGCGGCTGGCGAAGCCGGCGGCATTACCCAGCACATCGGTGCCTACCACGTCGAAACCGATCGCGGCATGATCACCTTCCTGGACACCCCGGGTCACGAAGCCTTTACGGCCATGCGTGCCCGCGGTGCCAAGGCCACCGACATCGTCATCCTGGTGGTTGCCGCCGATGACGGCGTGATGCCGCAGACCAAGGAAGCGATCCACCATGCCAAGGCGGCCGGCGTGCCGCTGGTCGTGGCGGTCAACAAGATCGACAAGCCGGATTCCAACCCGGACCGCGTCAAGCAGGAACTGGTCGCCGAAGGCGTGATTCCGGAAGAGTACGGTGGCGATTCGCCGTTCTGCCCGGTGTCGGCCAAGAAGGGTACCGGTATCGACGAACTGCTCGAGCAGGTGCTGCTGCAGGCCGAGGTTCTCGAACTGACGGCGCAGAAGGATGCGCCGGCCAAGGGCCTGATCATCGAAGCCCGTCTCGACAAGGGCCGTGGCGCCGTGGCGACCATGCTCGTCCAGTCCGGCACCTTGAAGCGCGGCGACATCGTGCTGGCCGGCCAGGTCTTCGGCCGCGTCCGCGCCATGCTCGACGAGAACGGCAAGCCGATCAACGAAGCCGGCCCGTCCATCCCGGTCGAAATCCTCGGCTTGTCCGACGTGCCGGCCGCTGGCGAAGAGGCCATCGTGCTGACCGACGAAAAGAAGGCGCGTGAAATCGCCTTGTTCCGTCAGGGCAAGTTCCGCGACGTCAAGCTGGCCAAGCAGCAAGCCGCCAAGCTGGAAAACATGTTCCAGCAGATGGAGGAAGGCGAGGTCAAGACCCTGCCGCTCATCGTCAAGGCCGACGTTCAGGGTTCCCAGGAAGCGCTGGTGCAGACCCTGGCCAAGCTGTCGAACGAAGAAGTCCGGGTCAATGTCATCCACGGCGGTGTCGGCGCGATCAGCGAATCCGACGTCAACCTGGCGCAGGCCTCCGGTGCCGTCATCATCGGCTTCAACATCCGTGCCGATGCGGGTTCGCGCAAGCTGGCCGAGAACTTCGGCGTCGATATCCGTTACTACAACGTGATTTACGACGCGGTCGACGAGGTCAAGGCGGCTCTTACCGGCATGCTGGCGCCCGAGAAGCGCGAACAGATCATCGGCATGGTCGAGATCCGTCAGGTCATCACCGTTTCGAAGGTGGGCAATATTGCCGGCTGTTACGTGCTGGAAGGTATCGTCAAGCGCAATTCCCGCGTTCGTCTGCTGCGCAACAACGTCGTGCAGTGGGACGGCGAACTCGACTCGCTCAAGCGCTTCAAGGACGACGTCAAGGAAGTGCGTTCCAACTTCGAGTGCGGTCTGTCGCTGCGTGGCAACAACGACATCCAGGAAGGCGATCAGCTTGAAGTCTACGAAATCCAGGAAGTGGCGCGCACGCTGTAATGAAGAAGCAAGCCCGAGGATTTCAACGTAGTGACCGGGTCGCGGAGCAAGTGCGCCGCGACCTGGCTGATCTGATTCGTACCGAACTGAAGGATCCGCGTGTCGGCATGATCAGCTTGACCGATGTCGAGCTGACGCCGGACTACGCGCATGCCAAGGTGTTCTTCACCACGCTTAACGCAGACCATCTCGCCGAGATCGAGCGTGGCCTGAAGCGGGCCTCCGGTTTCCTGCGCCGTGAATTGGGTCGTCGTATCCACATTCACACCTTGCCGGAGCTGCATTTCGTTTACGACAATTCGCTGGAGCGCGGCTCCAGTCTGTCGCAGTTGATCGACCAGGCCAACGCGCTGTCCGATCAGACGCCCGAAGAGTAAGTTTTTCCATGCAGCCCAAGGTCAAGAAAGCCTGGAAGCAGGTTGATGGCGTCCTTTTGCTCGACAAACCGATCGGCATGACGTCGAACGACGCGCTGCAAAAGGCGCGTCGGCTCTTTTCGGCTGCCAAGGGCGGGCATACCGGCACGCTCGATCCGCTGGCGACCGGGCTGCTGCCCTTGTGTTTCGGCGAGGCGACCAAGTTTTCGGCTGACTTGCTGGATGCCGACAAGACCTACGAAGCGGTGCTCAAGCTCGGCGTGACGACCGATTCCGGCGATGCCGAAGGAAAGGTCGTGGCAACGGCCGAGGTGAATGTCGATGCGGCCCGGGTTGCCGCTGTGCTGCCGCGCTTCATCGGCGACATCCAGCAGATTCCGCCCATGCATTCGGCGCTCAAGCGCGATGGCCGTCCGCTTTACGAACTGGCGCGCCAGGGAATCGAAGTCGAGCGCGAAGCGAGGGCGGTGACCATTCATTCCATCGACTGCCTGGCCTTTGCGGGCGATGCGCTGACCTTGCGGGTCGCTTGCAGCAAGGGCACCTATATTCGCGTACTGGCCGCCGATATCGGCCAGGCGCTGGGTTGCGGCGCCCATTTGACCGCCTTGCGGCGTACGGTCGTGGGCGATCTGACCCTGGACAAAGCGGCGACGCTGGCCGAGCTGGACGCCATCGACGAGGCGGATCGGCCAGGACGCCTGCTGCCCGTCGATGCGCTGTTGCAGTCCTTGCCGATGGTGGTGCTGGAAGGCGTCGAGGCGAGTCGTTTCACGCACGGCAACCCGGTGGCGTTGCCGGCAGGGATGACCGGAAAGATTCGTGTTTATGCCGACGATCGCCTGGTCGGTGTCGGCGAACCCGGGCATGGCGGTTTGCTGTGGCCGAAAAGGCTGGTGCAGCTTGCCGTCTGAGCTGATATAATTGAATGCTTTCCATCGTGGATGGAATTTTCCAACTGGCGCTGGCTCTATCAAACTGGGGCTGCGTCGCAACAATGAAAGAGAGTTTGAAATGGCAATGACCACTGCAAACAAGGCGTCCATCGTCGCCGAATTCGCTCAAGCCAAGGGCGACACCGGTTCCCCGGAAGTCCAGGTTGCTCTGCTGACGGCTCGTATCAACGATCTGCAGCCGCACTTCAAGGAGCACACCAAGGATCACCACTCCCGTCGTGGTCTGCTGCGCCTGGTTTCCCAGCGTCGCAAGCTGCTGGACTACCTGAAGGGCAAGGACGTCGAGCGTTACCGCACCCTGATTACCAAGCTCGGCCTGCGCAAGTAAGGCGCGACCGAAGCAAAGAAAGGGCGGCCCGGAGATTTCCCGGCCGCTCTTTTGCTTTTTGTTGTACCGTTGTTCTTTTGTTGTGTCGTAAGTTGTTGTTATTGTTGTCTAATGTGATGAGAGTGAAAGGAAGTTATGTTTAATGTCGTGAAAAAGACCTTCGCCTATGGCGACCATCAGGTCACCATCGAAACCGGCGAAATCGCCCGCCAGGCTGGCGGCGCCGTCCTCGTTTCCATGGAAGAAACCGTGGTTCTGGTTTCCGTCGTGGCGGCCAAGAGCGCCAAGCCGGGCCAGGATTTCTTCCCGCTGACCGTCGATTACCAGGAAAAAGTTTATGCTGCCGGCCGTATCCCCGGCGGCTTCTTCAAGCGCGAAGGCCGTCCTTCCGAAAAGGAAACCCTGACCTCCCGCCTGATCGACCGCCCGATCCGCCCGCTGTTCCCGGACGGTTTCTACAATGAAGTCCAGGTTGTCGCCACCGTGATGTCGCTGAATCCGGAAGTCGATTCCGATATCCCGGCGCTGCTCGGCGCCTCGGCCGCCCTGGCCATCTCCGGCGTGCCGTTCAACGGTCCGATCGGTGCCGCCCGCGTCGGCTACATCAACGGCCAGTACGTGCTGTGCCCGACTCTGAGCCAACTGAAGGAAACCCAGCTCGACCTCGTCGTCGCCGGTACCGAAGCCGCCGTGCTGATGGTCGAATCCGAAGCCCAGGAGCTGTCCGAGGAAATCATGCTCGGCGCCGTCGTCTTCGGCCATACCGAAATGCAGAAGGCGATCAACGCCATCAACGAACTGGTCGAGGAAGCCGGCAAGCCGGAATGGGATTGGCAAGCCCCGGCCAAGGACGAAGCGCTGGTCGCCCGCCTGAAGGAAGTCTGTGGTGCCAAGCTGGAAGAGGCCTACAACATCACCGTCAAGCAGACGCGCAGCCAGGCCGTCAAGGAAATCCGCGCCGAAGCCGTTGCCGCCCTGTGCTCTGGCGAAGAAGGTGCGCCTGACGAAAACACCGTCGGCAACCTGTTCTTCGAACTCGAAGCCGGCATCGTCCGTGGCCGCATCCTGAGCGGTGCACCGCGTATCGACGGTCGCGACACCCGCACCGTGCGTCCGATCACCATGCGTTCCGGCGTCCTGCCGCGGACCCACGGTTCCGCCCTGTTCACCCGTGGTGAAACCCAGGCGCTGGCCGTTGCCACGCTGGGCACCAACCGCGACGAGCAGATCATCGACGCGCTGGCCGGCGAATACCGCGACCGCTTCATGCTGCACTACAACATGCCCCCGTACGCCACCGGCGAATGCGGTCGTGTCGGCACCCCGAAGCGCCGCGAAATCGGTCACGGCCGTCTGGCCAAGCGTGCCCTGCTGGCCGTGCTGCCGAAGCCGGAAGATTTCTCCTACTCGATGCGCCTGGTTTCGGAAATCACCGAATCCAACGGTTCCTCGTCGATGGCTTCCGTCTGCGGCGGCTGCCTCGCCCTGCTCGACGCCGGCGTGCCGCTCAAGGCGCACGTGGCCGGTATCGCCATGGGCTTGATCAAGGACGGCAACCGCTTCGCCGTGCTGACCGACATCCTGGGCGACGAAGATCACCTCGGCGACATGGACTTCAAGGTGGCTGGTTCGACGGCCGGTATCACCGCGCTGCAGATGGACATCAAGATCCAGGGCATCACCAAGGAAATCATGC
>NZ_CAMFKO010000054.1 GCF_945957265.1 uncultured Dechloromonas sp. | reverse complement strand
TCGTCGCCATCAACAAGGACCCCGATGCGCCGATCTTCCAGATCGCGGATTACGGCTTGGTCGGGGATTTGTTCGAGGTGGTGCCGCAGCTGGAAGGTTCGGTCGGCTGATGTCACAAGGTCGGTCGCTGGCACTAGAATAGCCATGTGAATCTGACCGATACCTTGTTGGGCGAAGCGTGGTACTGGGCGGCTTGGGCCGTCTGGGTGCCGCTCTTCGCCCTTTGTGCTTTTACGGCGCCGTGGGGGCGGCTCCGCGACCCGGAGCGATTGAACGTCTGGCTGGGCATGGTTGTCCTGCTGACGCTGATCTGGAGCTTGAAAGCCGGCGTCAAGCCGGGGCTGGTTCTTCATTTGCTGGGCGCCACCGTTTTTACGCTGAGTTTCGGGCCGGCGCTGGCCTTTGTCGGCTTGTCCCTCGTGATGCTGGGCGTGGCGCTCAACGAGGGGGCGGGGGCATTCGCTTATGCGATAAATGCGCTTTTGCTGGGCGGCCTTGGCGTTCTTTTCAGCCAGGGCTTGTTTCGGCTCTTTTCCTGGATATTTCCCCGGCATTTTTTTGTGTACATCTTCGTCAATGCTTTCCTCGGGAGCGCCCTGACCATCGTAGGCGTCGGCTTCGGGATAAGCGCCTTGCTGGCGTTGGCCGGGGCGTACGCCTGGGATTACCTGATCGAGGAATATTTTCTCTATTTCCTGTTGCTCGGCTTTTCGGAAGCATGGCTGTCGGGAACGGTGATGACGCTGTTCGTGGTTTACCGCCCGAATTGGGTGCTTACGTTTGACGATACCCGTTATCTGGTGGGGAAATAAGCGCTACAATTTCCACACTTTTGTCATTAGGGGTTTCCTTGTTGGATCACGTTGCTGGCCGGGTTGCGGTTTCATTGTTGGCACTGATTCTTTCAGGGCGCGTATTTGCCGTCGGATTGGGCGATATGCGGGGGCAGCCGGTTCTCGGCGAATCGATTCGGCTCGAAGTGGTGCTCTTGGGGGCCGAGAAACAGAAGCTGGATGCCGCCTGTTTTCGCTTGGTCCAGCCCATGTCGAGCGACGGGCTTCCCTGGCTGGGCAAGGCGGCCATGGCCGTGCGCGGGGGCGCTTCCCCGGTATTGGAGATTCGTAGCGAGCTGCCTCTCCGCGAACCGCTGATGCAATTGACCTTGCAGCTCGGCTGCGGCCATGAAATCTCGCGCGACTACATCCTGATGGCTTCTCCCTCGACGGCGCGGGAGGCTGCGTCGCTTGTCGCGCCGGTGAAGGCGGTGAGCGCGCCGGAAAATCCTGGTTTTGTTCCGGCCGAGCGGCGCGCCCCGAGGGTTCGTCCGCCTGCGCCTGCCGAGGAAAGACCGGCCAAGCTGCTCACGCGTAGAACAGACCGGCGCACGGCTGGGGCGGCGATGCCGGATCGTCTGGTCTTGTCGGGCGAGGACGGTGCTATCGGCGAGCCGTCATTGCGACTGGCCACCGAACTGCTTGGCCCGGCAGTGGCCAAGGAGGCGCAGCGGGACATCCTGAGGCTTGAGTTTCGGATGCTGATGGCGTTGCATGACCAGGCGGTATCGCAAATGGCGACTGCCGAAAAACTGCGCAACATGGAAGGCACGCTCGGCGACTTGCAGGCCCGGGCCGCACAGTTCGCGCAGCGCGTGGAGACGGATGCCGTGCCCGCATCCCGGCCTGTGCCGGCTGCCCCGGCGGAGGCGAAGCCGGATTCGCTCCCCGCTCCCCAAGTGCGGCCAAAACCGGCTCCCGCCCCGACTGTTGCGGAGCCTGCTTCCGATTCCTCGTGGACGCTGTATGGCCTGGCGTTGGGGGTCTTCCTCGGTTTGTCCGGCTGGTTCGGCTGGCGCAAGTATCGGGAGGCTCGCGAACCCCGGGATGACAGCCCTATCGGCGACAAGGCGCCGCTTGCCGTGCCCGAGGTGCGTGTTGATCCCCAACGGATCGACGAGCATGATGAACCGGTCGGCGATGTCGATCTCCATGTCGAGCCTGCGGTCCACGGTACGCCAGCCCATGTCGACCTCGATCTGGACCTCGATTTCGGCCACAAGGCAACGGAGGAGGTTTCGCCTGCCGAGAGCCCTGTCGAGAAGCTTCCTTCGCGAGGTCCGGATTCGGTGCTTTCGATCAGCGCGACGACGCTGGATGAGCATTTCGAAGCCAATCCGGTCATGGAGCTGGCCGACATCATGTTGTCCTTCGGTCGGGTGAAGGGGGCTGCCCAGGCGCTCCAGGAGTTCATCGACCACAACCCGGAAGAGGCGCTGCGGCCCTGGATTCGTCTGATGGACGTCTATCGCATGGCCGGGATGCGCGCCGAATTCGAGACCGTCGCCCGCGATCTGAACCGGCATTTCAACGTCGAGATCCAGAGCTGGGACGGGCAGGGGGCAGAGACTTCGGTCGGCGCGGAGAAAGTCGACCTGGCGCTGGCGGAGTCCTCGCACCCGTCGTCGCTGGAGGAAATGCCCCGGTTGATGAACACCATCGCCACCATGTGGGGCGAGAGCGATGTCGTCGGTTACTTGTATCAATTGCTGCGAGACAATCGCGGTGGTCAGCGACAGGGATTTGCCCTGTCGGTGGTTGAAGACATCCTGTTCCTGATTGAACTGAAAGAAACCGCTAACCGAATGGAGTAAGGCCGATGAGTGAATATGTTGCCCCGCTGAAGGATATCCGTTTCGCCATGCAGGAATTGGCCGGTCTGGAGCAGGTGGTTGCCCTGCCTGGCTGCGAAGAGGCTGCGCCGGACGTGGTCGATGCCATTCTCGACGAGGCGGCAAGGTTCGCCGGCGAGGTGCTGTCGCCGCTCAACCGCATCGGCGATACCCAGGGCGCCAAATGGAAGGACACCGTCGTCACCTCGTCGCCGGGCTTCAAGGAAGCCTATCGCCAGTTCGTCGATAACGGCTGGAACGGCCTGGGCTGCGAGCCGGAGTTCGGCGGCCAGGGGCTGCCCAAGCTTGTTTCGGCCGCCGTCAGCGAAATGTGGAAGGCTTCCAACCACGCCTTCTCGCTGTGCCCGATGCTGACCCAGGGCGCCATCGAGGCGCTGACCATTGCCGGCTCCGACGAACAGAAGGCGGCCTACCTGCCGAACCTGATTTCCGGCGAGTGGACCGGGACCATGAACCTGACCGAGCCGAATGCCGGCTCCGACCTCGCCGCCGTGCGTTCCCGCGCCGAGCCGGTCGGTGACGGCAGCTTCCGGATTTTCGGCCAGAAGATCTTCATCACCTGGGGCGAGCACGACATGACGGACAATATCGTCCATCTCGTGCTGGCCCGGACGCCGAACGCGCCGGAAGGCGTCAAGGGCATCTCGCTGTTCGTCGTCCCCAAGTTCATGCTCAAGGCCGACGGCACGCCGGGCGAGCGCAACGACGTCTATTGCGTGTCGATCGAACACAAGCTCGGCATTCACGGCAGCCCGACGGCGGTCCTCGCCTTCGGCGACAACGGCGGTGCCATCGGTACGCTGGTCGGCGAAGAGAATCGCGGCCTGGAATACATGTTCATCATGATGAATGCCGCCCGCTTCAACGTCGGCCTGGAAGGCCTCGGCGATGCCGAGCGCGCCTACCAGCGGGCCGTGGTCTATGCGAAGGAACGCGTCCAGGGCACCGAACTCGGCGTCAAGGGCGGTCCGAAGGTACCGATCATCAAGCATCCGGACGTTCGTCGCATGCTGATGGCCATGCGTTCGCGCATCGAGGCCATGCGCGCCCTGGCCTACGTGACTGCCGCCGCGCAGGACCACGCCCACTGCAATCAAGATGATGCGGCGCGCCAGAAGGGGCAGGCCTTCGCCGACCTGATGATCCCGGTGGTCAAGGGCTGGAGTACCGAAAGCGCCATCGACATCGCCTCCCTCGGTGTCCAGGTTCACGGCGGCATGGGTTTCATCGAGGAGACCGGCGCCGCCCAGCATCTGCGCGATGCCCGCATCACGGCCATCTACGAAGGGACGACGGCGATCCAGGCGAACGACCTGATCGGCCGCAAGATCGCCCGCGAGCAGGGGGCCACCATCAAGGCGGTGATTGCCGACATGCGTGCCGACGCGGCGCAGCTGGATGGCGACCTGGCCGCTATCGGCGCCCGCCAGCAGGCCGGCATCGACGCCGTGGACAAGGCCGTCGACTGGATCGTCGCCCATTTCAAGGGCGACCCCAAGGCGGTTCATGCCGGCGCCGTGCCCTTCCTGTTCCTGCTCGGCATCGTGGCCGGCGGCTGGCAGATGGGACGGGCCGCGGTGATCGCCCGGAGCAAGCTCGCGGCCGGCGACGGCGATCCGTTCTGGGCGGCCAAGCTGGCAACGACGCGCTTCTTCGCCGATCATTTCCTGACCCAGGCGGCCGGCCTGGCCGAATCCGTGGTCGCCGGCGCGGCCGGTGCGCTGGAGATCGCCGACGACAGTTTCTGAAAATAAACCGTCGTCGTTCATTCAAAAGCCCGCGAATGTTGTTATAATCGCGGGCTTTTCAACCTTGCCCTACCGCAAACGCATGGCGGAGGGTTCATCCCAAAAGGAGTTTGCATGCGACATTACGAAATCTGCTTTATCGTCCATCCGGACCAAAGCGAACAAGTGCCCGGCATGGTCGAGCGCTACCGTTCCATCGTGACCGCCAAGGGCGGCTCGATTCATCGTCTGGAAGACTGGGGCCGCCGTCAGCTGGCTTACCCGATCCAGAAGATCCACAAGGCCCACTACGTTCTGATGAACATCGAGTGCGACGGCGAGACGCTGAACGAACTCGAGCATTCGTTCAAGTTCAACGATGCCGTTCTGCGTCATCTGACCGTCAAGATGAAGGCTGCCGTGACTGCTCCGTCCCCGATGATGAAGGAAGAGAAGTCCAAGTCCCTGCTCGGCGGCGAAGCTGCCCCGGCGGAACCGGTTGCCGCTGCCTAAACATATTGGTACGGGCTGACTGCTGAACTGCATCATCATCTCCGGGCAACTGGCCGAGCGCAAAGCCTTGCGCTACACGCCAGCCGGGATTCCGGTCAGTGAAGGGCGTTTGCAACACAACTCCTCGCTGATCGAAAACGGTGTGCAGCGCCTGGTCGAAGTCGAAATCGCTGTCGTGGCCCTGGGTGAAAACGCCCGCTGGCTGCAAGCCGCCCCGTTAGGAGGGCAGCTCAAGGTGACAGGATTTCTCGCCGCCAGGAGTCTGAAAAGCAGGGCTCCCGTACTGCATGTGAATACACTCGAATATTTGGAAGGAAACGAAAATGGCTCGATTCTTCAAGAAGAAGGATGACGACAAGAAAAAGAAGCGCGGTGGCGGCCTGTTCAAGCGTCGCAAGTTCTGCCGCTTCACGGCTGAAAAGGTCGAACAGATCGACTACAAGGATGTTGAAGTCCTGAAGGAATACATCCAGGAAAACGCCAAGATCATGCCGGCTCGTCTGACCGGCACCAAGGCCGGCTATCAGCGCCAGCTGGGTACCGCCATCAAGCGCGCCCGCTTCCTGGCCCTGCTGCCGTACACCGACAACCATCAATAATTCTCGGGGAGACGAAACATGCAAATCATTCTGCTCGAAAAGGTTGTTAACCTGGGTAACCTCGGCGACGTCGTCAAGGTCAAGGACGGCTACGCCCGTAATTTCCTGATTCCGCAACGCATGGCCAAGCGCGCCACGCCGGCCGCCATGGCCGAGTTCGAAGCGCGCCGCGCCGAGCTGGAAAAGGCTGCCGCCGAGAAGCTGGCTGCCGCCCAGGCCGTCGCCGACAAGATAAACGGCACCGCCATCACCGTCGCCCGCAAGGCCGGCATGGATGGCCGCCTGTTCGGTTCCGTCGGCAACGCCGACATCGCCGAAGCCCTCAAGGCTGCCGGTTTCGACGTCGACAAGTCGGCCGTCCGCATGCCGGAAGGCCCGCTCAAGGCGATCGGCGAGTTCCCGCTCGATGTCGCCCTGCACACCGACGTGCTGGCCAACATCACCGTGACCGTCGCTGCCGAGTAATATTCGCAGCCACGTTGTTGCAAAAGAAGGCTCCGCAGAGATGCGGGGCCTTTTTAATTTAAACTGTCCCTTATGAACCAGCGCCCGCCCAAGCCCAAAGTCACCGACGCCACCCTGGATTCCCTGCGCGTTCCGCCGCACTCCATCGAAGCCGAACAGTCGGTGCTCGGCGGCCTGTTGCTCGACAACCAGGCATGGGACCGGATGGGCGACCTGGTCACCGATACCGATTTCTACCGCGACGAGCACCGGCGCATCTTCCGGCAGATTCGCAGCCTGCTCGAGCGGGCCAAGCCGGCCGACGTGGTGACCGTTGCCGAGGCGCTGGATGGCGCCGGCGAGGGCGACCAGACCGGCGGCCTCGCCTATCTCGGCGAGTTGGCTGCCAACACGCCGTCGGCGGCGAACATCAAGCGCTACGCCGAGATCGTCCGCGAGCGCGCCGTGTTGCGCCAGCTGGTGGCGACGGCCGACGAGATCGCCGCCGATGCGCTGAATCCGCTCGGGCGCGATGCCGAAACCCTGCTCGACGAAGCCGAGTCGAAGATCTTCAAGATCGCCGAGGCCGGTGCCGGTCACAATGAAGGTTTCGTGCACATCAACCCCTTGCTGACGCAGGTCGTCGAGCGCATCCAGGAACTGCACGACCGCGACAATCCGTCGGATATCACCGGCGTCCCCACAGGCTTCCTCGACCTCGACCAGAAGACCTCCGGTTTTCAGCCCGGCGACCTGATCATCGTCGCCGGCCGTCCTTCCATGGGCAAGACGGCGTTTGCGCTGAACATCGCGGAGAACGTCGCCGTCGATTCGGGCCTGCCGGTCGGCGTGTTCTCGATGGAAATGGGCGGCGCCCAGTTGGCGACGCGTATGCTGGCATCGATCGGCCGCCTGAATTCGCAGAGCCTGCGGACCGGCCGGATGAGCGACGACGAGTGGTCCAAGCTGTCGTTCGCGCTCGGCAAGCTGCACGAGGCGCCGATCTACATCGACGAGACCGGCGGCCTGAGCCCGGCCAACCTGCGCGCCCGGGCCCGCCGCCTGGCCCGCCAGTATGGCGGCAAGCTCGGCCTGCTGGTCATCGACTACATCCAGCTGATGAGCGGCAACAAGCAGGGCGAGAACCGGGCGACCGAAGTGTCGGAAATCTCCCGTTCGATCAAGTCGCTGGCCAAGGAGTTGCAGGTGCCCATCGTGGCGCTGTCGCAGCTGTCGCGTAAGGTCGAGGAGCGTACCGACAAGCGCCCGATGATGTCCGACTTGCGCGAATCGGGCGCCATCGAGCAGGATGCCGACGTGATCCTGATGATGTACCGCGACGAGTATTACAACAAGGACAGCCAGGACAACAAGGGCCTGGCCGAGGTGATCATCGGCAAGCAGCGTAACGGCCCGACGGGAACCGTGCGCCTGGCCTTCCTCGGCGAATACACGCGCTTCGAGAACCTCGCCAGCGGCGGCTTCGTCGATTCGCCGAACTAACTGCTTTAGCGATCAGGATCGAGTCAGCGGCGCTGCCGTCCTTGCTCGATCCTGATATCCAGGCAACTAAAGAACGACCTGGCGGGTCCTGATGCTGTATAGCGCGCCGTCATCGACGTTGCGGCCGGATATTTCCATTTGCGGGTGGAGCAGGAAGGGTTGTGCAGCGTTGCGGCCGGGCAGGGTGATGTCGGTGCCCAGGTTGAAGGCGATCCAGTTCATTTCCCAGACCCCGAACAGTATCTTGCGCAAGGAGATCAGCTTGCTGTCGCGGTCGGACATGATGTCCATGGCGATGACGCGGCGTACATCGCTGGGGTCCACCGGCACCCAGCCGTAGCCGGGAATGTAGAACTCCGCCCTGACGTGCTGGCCGCGGGTGGCGTCGTCGCCGGAGATGCCGAGGCTGCGGAAGAGGCGCGAGGAGCCGGTGCGCAGGCCGTAGACGCAGCGGGCCGGAATGCCGACGGCGCGACAGATGCTGACGAACAGCCCGTTGATGTCGGCCGAACGGCCGCCGTACTGGCCGCTGATCAGCTGCTTGCGCACGTCGCCCGTGCCGCAGCCGGGCAGGCTGGGGTCGTAGGTCGTGTTGTCGACGACCCAGTCGTAAATGGCCTTGGCCTGGGCGACCGGGTCCTTGATGCGGCCGATGATGCGTTCGCCGAGCTGGAAGGCGAGGCCGTCGTTGGGGATCAGCTGGGATGCCTGCAGGTTGCGGCGCAGGATGTCTTCGCGTTCCGGCGCCACGGTGCGCTTGGTGACATCGAAATGGCGGTCAGCCGTGGTCACCAGCGTCGTCAGCTGCAATTTCGCATCGCCGCCGTCGGGCCAGTCGCAAAGGAAAACCTCGAGGTCGCCGTCCGGCAGGCGGCGCATGCCGGCATTGGCCGGATTGCCGGTCCACGAGTGGCCGAGGGTGCGCTGATAGAGGGTGTCCTGGTTCAGCGGCAGGGGAAGCCAGAAACGGGTCGGGCCGCTTTTGCCTTTAAGGTTGACCGTGGTGGTGATTTCATAGGTCCGCCATTCGTTCGGCGGCTCGGGCGCCTTGACCGGCGGCAGTCGCGAGGCCGAAGTGCCTTGCGGCGGGCGTTCGATGACCGGGTCGTCGGCGGTGTGCACCACCGGTTGCTGCGGCTTGTAGGACATGGCCTGCCTGCCGTGCGCATTGCGGCCGGAAGCGGGTTTGGCCGAGCGCGAGCCAGGCTTGGAAGATCCGGTTTTGGCTTTGGCTGTGCCGGCAGGTTTGGCGCCGGCTGCCGGTTTGGCTTGTTTCTTTGCTGCCCAGGCTTCGGACGCAAACAGGGAAAATGCGGCGGCAGATGCCAGAAAATCGCGACGTTTCAAAAGACTCCTCCGGCGGAAACTATCCGTGGCTGAAACGAAAGGGCCGTGTCACTGACACGGCCCCTTTATTTGTGTGCGGCGATTATAGCACTTCGGCCGCGTGGTCAGCCAGACGCGAACGCTCGCCGCGTTGTAACGTGATGTGACCGGAGTGTGCCCAGCCCTTGAAGCGATCGACGACGTAGGTCAGGCCGGAACTGCCCTCGGTCAGGTAAGGCGTGTCGATCTGCGCGATGTTGCCCAGGCAGATCACCTTGGTGCCGGGGCCGGCGCGGGTGACCAGGGTTTTCATCTGCTTCGGCGTCAGGTTCTGCGCTTCGTCGATGATCAGGTACTTCTTCAGGAAGGTGCGGCCGCGCATGAAGTTGAGCGACTTGACCTTGATCTTGGAGCGAATGATGTCGTTGGTCGCCGCCTTGCCCCAGTCGCCGCCGTAGGGGCCGCTATCCTCGGAGTGGGTGAGGACTTCGAGGTTGTCTTCCAGGGCGCCCATCCACGGCGCCATCTTCTCTTCCTCGCTGCCGGGCAGGAAGCCGATGTCCTCGCCGACCGGGACGGTGACGCGGGTCATGATGATTTCGGCGAAATGCTTGCTTTCGAGGGTCTGCGTCAGGCCGGCGGCCAGCGTCAGCAAGGTCTTGCCGGTGCCGGCCTGGCCGAGCAGGGTGACGAAGTCGATGTCCGGGTTCATCAGCAGGTTCATCGCGAAATTCTGTTCGCGATTGCGCGCGGTGATGCCCCACACGGCGTTCTTCGGGTGGGTGTAGTCGACCAGCGTCTCCAGCACGGCGGTCTTGCCGGCGGTTTCCTTGACGATGGCGGCGAAACCGTCGCTTTCGAGCCAGACGAATTCGTTGATCAGGAATTGCGGGCAGAGCGGACCGGTGACCTTGTAGTAGGTCTTGCTGTCCTTCTTCCAGGATTCCATGCCCTTGCCGTGCTTGTCCCAGAAATTGGGGGGCAGCAGGCGGGTGCCGGAATAGAGAATGTCGGTGTCTTCCAGCACCTTGTCGTTGAAGTAGTCCTCGGCCAGCAGGTTGAGGGCGCGCGACTTGATGCGCATGTTGATGTCTTTCGACACCAGGATGACCGGACGCTTGGGGAATTTCTTCTGCAGGTGGATGACCACCGACAGGATTTGGTTGTCGACCTTGGAGGTCGGCAGGCCCTGCGGCAGTTCGCCGCTGATCGCCTCGGTCTGCAGGTAGAGGCGGCCGCTGGCCAGCTTGCTCGACGGGCCGTAGAGATCGATGCCCTCGTCGATATCGACATCGTCGTGGGCCAGCATCTCGTCCAGCGTGCGCGAGGCCTGGCGGGCGTTGCGGGCGATTTCCGACATCCCCTTCTTGTGGTTGTCGAGCTCTTCCAGCGTCATGATGGGCAGGAAGACGTCGTGCTCCTCGAAGCGGTACAGGCAGCTCGGGTCGTGCATCAGCACGTTGGTGTCGAGGACGAAGATCTTGGTAACGGCGGGCTTCTTTGCGGCAGCGGGTTTGCGCGGCATGAGGGGGCCTTTGGTCAGGGGTTGGAAATCAGAGGGTTTTCACGCAGGCGAGGACTTCATCGACATGGCCGGGCACCTTGACGCCGCGCCATTCGCGCCGCAGCACGCCCTGGCCGTCGATGACGAAGGTGCTGCGCTCGATGCCGCGGCATTGCTTGCCGTACATCATCTTCTGCTTCATGACGCCGAACAGGGTGCAGACGGCTTCGTCGGCGTCGGAACCCAGTTCGAACGGAAAGCCTTGCTTGGCCTTGAAGTTTTCGTGCGATTTAAGGCTGTCGCGGGAAATGCCCAGGACGACGGCATTGGCGGCGACAAACTGGGCGTGCAGGTCGCGGAAGTTCTGGCCCTGCGTGGTGCAGCCCGGCGTGCTGTCCTTGGGGTAGAAGTAGATGACGACCGTTTTGCCGGCCTGGGCGGCCAGGTTGAAGACGGTGCCGGTGGTGGCGGGTAGCGAAAAGTCGGGGATTTTCTGGTCGAGCATGAACTGCCTCTCTGTTGTTTGTTTGAGGCATTGTGGGCAATGGGCAGGCGGGCGGTCAAGTTGTTAAACTGCCGGTCATGCGAAAAATATGCGCCAGCCTTGTCGTCGCCACGCTGCTCTCCGCTTGCGGGCAGTCGTGGAACGATCCCTATCCAGCCAGCGAGGCCGGGAGGAACGTGCTTTATACGGTGTTCACCGAGCGCCCCAAGCACCTCGACCCCGCCAGGTCCTATGCGGAAGACGAGGCGACCTTCACCGCGCAGATCTACGAGCCGCCGCTGCAATACCATTACCTGAAACGTCCCTACCAGCTGATCCCGGCAACGGTCGAGCAGGTTCCGATGCCCCGCTATATCGACGCTGCCGGCCACCTCCTGTCGCCCGACGCGCCGGCCGAGCGGATCGCCGAGAGCGTGTACGAACTGAAGCTGAAGCCCGGCATCCGCTTCCAGCCGCATCCGGCGTTTGCCGTGGATGCCCAGGGGCAGCCGGAGTACCTCGGCGCGGGTGTGGCGGAGGGGCGGCAGACCATCGGCGATTTTCCGAAGCGAGGGACGCGCGAGCTGACCGCCGACGACTACATCTACCAGATCAAGCGCCTGGCCCACCCCCGGCTGCATTCGCCCATCTTCGGCACGATGGCCGACAAGATCGTCGGCCTGAAGGAATTCGGCGATGCGCTCGGCAAGGCGGCCAAGGATCTGCCCAAGGACGGCTGGCTCGATCTCGACGCCTTCGCGCTGAGCGGCGTCGAGAAGGTCGATGCCCATACCTGGCGCATTCGCATCAAGGGCAAGTATCCGCAGTTCGCCTACTGGCTGGCCATGCCCTTCTTCGCGCCGGTGCCGCGCGAGGTGGATCGCTTTTTTTCCCAGCCTGGCATGCTCGGGAAGAACCTGACGCTCGACTGGTGGCCGGTCGGCACCGGGCCGTTCATGCTCGCCGAGAACGATCCGAACCGCCGCATGGTGCTGGCGCGCAACCCCAACTTCCACGGCGAGGCCTATCCCTGCGAGGGCGAGCCGGGCGACCGGGAGGCCGGTCTGCTGGCCGATTGCGGTCGGCCGCTGCCGCTGCTCGACGAGGCCGTCTTCACCCGCGAGAAAGAGGCGATTCCCTACTGGAACAAGTTCCTGCAGGGCTATTACGACGCCTCGGGGATTTCCTCCGACAGCTTCGACCAGGCGGTGCGCGTCAATGTCGGCGGCGATGTGGCGCTGACCGACGAGATGCAGGAGAAGGGCATACGTCTGCTGACCTCGGTCAAGGCCTCGACCTTCTACATGGGCTTCAACCTCCAGGATGCTCTCGTCGGCGGCCTCGGCGAGCGCGCCACCAAGCTGCGCCAGGCGATCTCGATCGCCATCGACCAGGAGGAGTTCATTTCCATCTTCCAGAACGGCCGCGGCATCGCGGCGCAAAGCCCGCTGCCGCCGGGCATCTTCGGCTACGAGGCGGGCGAGGCCGGGGTGAACGGCACGGTGTACGACTGGGTCGATGGCAAGCCGAAACGCAAATCGGTCGAGGTCGCCAAAAAGCTGATGGCCGAGGCGGGCTACCCGAACGGCCGCGACAGCAAGAGCGGCGAGCCGCTGGTCGTCAATCTCGATACCACGGGCGGCGGGACGGGCGAAAAGTCGCGCCTCGACTGGCTGACCCGGCAGCTGGCCAAGATCGACGTGCAGCTGGTCGTGCGCTCCACCGACTTCAACCGCTTCCAGGACAAGGTGCGCAAGGGCAACGTCCAGCTCTTCTACTTTGGCTGGAATGCCGATTACCCCGATCCGGAAAACTTCTTCTTCCTGCTCGACGGCCACGAAGCCAAGGTGCCGCACGGCGGCGAGAATGCCGCCAACTACGTCAACCCGGAATTCGACGCGCTTTTCGGGCGCATGAAGAACATGGACAACACGCCGGAGCGCCTGCAGATCGTCCGCCGCATGAATGCCATCCTGCACCACGATGCGCCCTGGGTCTTTGGCCTGCACCCCAAGAGCTACACGCTGAGCCATCGCTGGCTGGGCAACCGCAAGCCCAACGATGTCGCCAACAATACGCTCAAGTACCAGCGCATTGACGCGGCAGCCCGGGCCGAGGCCCGGCGGGCATGGAATGCGCCGGTGCTGTGGCCGCTTGCCGCCGGCTTCATCGTCTTGCTTGCCGCCATGCTGCCGGCCTGGCTCGGCTACCGTCGCCGCGAACACGGCGCCGCGCTGCGGTGAGGGCGGCCGAGCGCCGCCGGCAACTCGACGCCGAGCTGCTGGCTCATCGCGACCTCTGGCACCCGCAACCCTTTCGCGAAGCCCGGCCGGCCTGGTGCGAACGATGGCCGGCGCTGACTGCCGCCTTGCTGGCCCTGGACGATGCCGACGTTGCCCACCTCAACGATGACACCCCGGCCGCCCTGCGCTGGCTGGCCGCTTATCTGCCCGATGTCGATGTCCTGCTGCCGCTGATCGATATCCCGCTTGCCGCTCGGGTGCCGCCGCCCGTTCCCGGCGAGCGCTGGGCCTGGGAGATTCCCGGTCGCAAGCGTTCGCAGATCGAAGCCTTTGCCGGCGCCGTGCAGCCCGGCGGCGAGGGCGTCATCGACTGGTGCGGCGGCAAGGGCCACCTCGGCCGCCTGCTCGGCCTCGCCTGGCAACAACCGGTGCATACCCTGGAAATCGATGCCGCGCTGTGCGGGGAGGGCGAGCAACTGGCGCGGCGTATCGGTCTCAATCACCGTTTTCTCGAACGCGACGCGCTGGCCGTCGCCGACTGGCCCCGGCAGGGGCAGCATGCCGTCGCCCTGCACGCCTGCGGCAACCTGCACCGCCGGCTGCTCGAACACGGCGCCGGGGCAGGCGTCAGCCGCTTCGACGTCGCCCCCTGCTGCTACTACCGCGGTGTGGAAACGCACTACCAGCCGCTGGTCGCCAGCGGCTCGCTGCAACTGACGCGCGACGATACGCGTCTTGCCGTTACCGAAACGGTGACCGCCACGCCGCGCCTGACGCGCCAGCGCGACCAGGGCATCGCCTGGAAGCTGGCTTTCACCGCCTGGCGGGCGCAGGTCAGCGACTCGCCCTACAAGACCTTCAAGCCGGTTCCGGCCCCCTGGCTGCGCGGCAGCTTTGCCGACTTCCTCGCCCGCATGGCAGCCCGCGAAGGGCTGCCGCCGCCCGAAGCGCGGCACCTGGCATCCATCGAGGCGACCGGCTGGCAGCGCCAGCGCGAGGTGCTGCGTCTCTCCATTCCGCGCCACGCCTTTCGACGCGCCCTCGAACTCTGGCTCGTGCTCGATCTGGCCCAATACCTGGAAACGTGCGGCTACGCGCACCGCCTGGCCACTTTCTGCGACCGCCACCTGACACCGCGCAACCTGCTGCTGTCGGCTTGGCGGTCGTGATTCGGGGGTGCCGGGAATGTTCCGCCTGTCCGTCGCCTGCCTCAGGGGCAGCTATCCGTGTCGGGACGGCCATCGGCAGCTCCGGTTATACCCTGCAGTAGCGGCATGAGCGCCTGGACCAGGTGCACGGGGGAGACTGGCGGGCTGCCTTCGTTTGACGAACTCTGAAATTCCGCCACCTCGACGCCGATAACGTCGTTGCGGGCAATCGCCGCGCAGGCGCCATGCAACTGATCCAGGGATAGGCCGTGTGCGTGCACATAGTCGGTCGGGACAATGCCGGGATTCAGCACATCGCAGTCGATATGCACGTAGACCGGGCGCCCGCCGATGGCGGCATGCAGCCGGTCGGCAATTCCTTCTCCCGGGGGGATATGGCAGATGGCTTTCTCGCGAATCAGTTGCGCTTCGAAGGGATCGAGATCGCGTTGTCCCACCAGAATCAGGTTTCCTGGCTTCAGGCCCGCGCCAAATCCCGAATTCCATAGTCCCATCGGGGCGGATAGCGCCAGGCCGCCCAGATAGCCCGACTGGGTCGATTCGGGCGTGTTCAGGTCGGCATGGGCATCGAACCAGACGATGCAGGCGTCGGGGTGGTGGCGGGCGACAGAAGGCAGGGTGGCGATCGAGGCGGCGCACCGGCTGGTGGCCGAAATGGCCCGGTTGCCAGCGGCGTAGATCCGTTCGTATCGATCCTGCAAGTCGGCGAGATCTGGTCGCGCTGCCTCCAGCTCCACGTCCCAGCTGGTGTTGAGTGCCGGGGCAGGCTGCCCGATGCGCGTCGGGACGAGCCCTGTCGTGCGGCCGATCTCCGAGGCCAGTGCACGGGCGCCGGGAATGGCGAAGTCGTTGTGGTCGCCCACGCGTCCTTGAAACAGGGTGAGTTCGATTTTCATGTTTTCATTGCGTCTAAAAAACTCAATTTTCATCCGTTTTTGATGGATAAAATTCGATATTTAGGCGACGATATGGCGAGTTAGTGAACGGATTTTTCAAATTAAAGCGGATTGGAGAACAAATTGTCATTGGATGTTCTTGATCGGATCGACCGCGAAATCCTGCACCGCCTCCAGGGCGACGCCACCTTGTCTAACGCCGCTTTGGGCGAGGCCCTCTCCCTGACCGTGACGGCGTGCTGGCGACGTCGCAAGCGCCTTGAGGACCTCGGATACATCACGGGCTACCAGGCCAGTTTGAGCCGGAAAAAACTGGGCTGGGGCGTGTTCGCGTTTGTCCAGGTGCGCTTGGGTGACCAGTCGGGAGACAAGCCGGAGCGTTTTGAGCAGTCGATTCAGGCTCATCCGCAAATCCTGTCGTGCCATGAAATCACCGGCGAGGCCGACTATGTGTTGACCGTCGTCGCGGAAGACCTGGAGTCTTACGGTCGATTGATGGACAGGGTGGTGCGCAAGCAACCGGGCGTGGTTTCGATCCAGTCCAGCCTGTCGTTGCGTGAAGTGAAGGCGGTATGCAACCTGCCGGTGGAATTCGGGTGAATAAACCCGGCAACCGCGCGTAATTTTCTGGCCAGCCATCTTGGCGGGGCTTGGCCGGCGACATGCATCGCCGGGAGCCGTCATGGCACCAGGCGGGTTGCCGGCTTATGAGGAGCGCAAGGTCCGGCTCAGATAGGCCGCCAGTTCCCTTGGCGCCTCGATCAGCAAATCGGCTTTCCAGTCGGGAGGCGGCCCGCTGTCCCCGAGATAGCCGTAAGCCGCCGCCACAGTCCGGCAACCGGCGGCATTCCCGGCCACGATGTCCCGCCGGTCGTCGCCGACGTAGAGCGTGCGTTCCGGGCGGCAATCGAGGAGCTGGCAGGCGTGCAGTACCGGGAGCGGCGAGGGCTTGGCTTCGGCGGTGGTGTCGCCGCTGACGACGCAGCGGGTACGCGGAGTCAGGCCGAGTTGGGCGACCAGCGGGTCGGTGTAGCGCATGCGCTTGTTGGTGACGATGCCCCAGGCGAGGCCGAGGGCCTCGAGGTCGTCGAGCAGTTCGGCGACGCCGTCGAAGAGTACGGTATCGACGCACAGGCGGTCGGCGTAGAGCGCCAGGAAGCGCTGGGCGAGGGCGTCGTAGCCCGCCTCGCCGGGCGCGATGTCGAAGGCGACGCGAAGCAGCCCGCGCACCCCCTGCGAAGTCCAGGGGCGCAGCGTGGCGAGCGGCAACGGCGCCCGTCCTTCGGCCTCGCGCAGCGCGTTGGCCGCCCACCCCAGGTCGGGGGCGGTGTCGGCCAGGGTGCCGTCGAGGTCGAAGAGGACGGCGTCAAGCACGCGTGGCGCGCATCAGGTAATTGACGCTGGTGTCGCTGCCCAGGCTGTATTGCTGGGTCAGCGGGTTGTAGCTCATGCCGATCAGTTCGGCGGGCTCGAGGTTGGCCAGCTTGGCCCAGCGCGAGAGCTCGGACGGCTTGATGAACTTGGCGTAGTCGTGCGTGCCCTTGGGCAGCATCTTGAGCACATATTCGGCGCCGATCACCGCGAACAGGTAGGACTTGGGGTTGCGGTTGAGCGTGGACAGGAAAACCTGGCCGCCGGGTTTGACCAGTCGCGCGCAGGCGGTGATGACGCTGGACGGATTCGGGACGTGCTCGAGCATTTCCAGGCAGGTCACGGCATCGAAGGCGCCGGGCATTTCGTCGGCCAGTTGTTCGACGGCGATCTTGCGGTAATCGACTTTCTGGCCGCTTTCGAGCAGGTGGAGCTTGGCGACGCCGAGCGGTTTTTCGGATAGATCGATGCCGGTGACATCGGCTCCGCGGGCCGCCATGCCTTCGGAGAGCAGGCCGCCGCCGCAGCCGACGTCGAGGATGCGCTTGCCGGCAAGGCCGACCGCGTTGTCGATCCAGTCGAGGCGCAGCGGGTTGATATCGTGCAGCGGCTTGAATTCGCTGTTCGGGTCCCACCAGCGGTGGGCGAGTTCTCCAAATTTGTCGAGTTCGGCTTGGTCGGCGTTGAGCATGGTGTTCAAGGGTTTGTGATGAAAAGAAAAAGCCCCGCATCGCGGGGCTTTTCGGTGAAGCGCGGTCGGCTTACTTGGTGC
>NZ_CAMFKO010000053.1 GCF_945957265.1 uncultured Dechloromonas sp. | reverse complement strand
GCCGGAATCGAGCACCGGCACGTTCTTGAAGATGGCGCTGACCAGTTCCCTCGCCTTCTGCTCGTTGCCGCCCGGCTGCTTGAGCGCCCAGGCCCAGGCCGCCAGGTAGTTCCAGCGGGCGCCGCCGGAGGTCTTCGGGTTGGGGGTGATGACGCCGATGCCCGGCCTGGCCAGGTCGTTCCAGTCCTTGATGGCCTTGGGGTTGCCCTTGCGGACGAGGAAGACGACTGTCGAGGTGTAGGGCGAGGAATTGTTCGGGAAGCGCTTCTGCCAGTCGGCCGGGATCAGCTTCCTGTCGGCCAGGGCGTCGATGTCGTAGCCCAGCGCCAGGGTCACGACGTCGGCTTCCAGGCCGTCGGCCACCGAGCGGGCCTGCTTGCCGGAACCGCCGTGCGACTGGCGGACCTGCACGTTCTGGCCGGTCTTGCCCTGCCACTGCTTGGCAAAGGCGGCATTGAAGTCCTTGTACAACTCGCGGGTCGGGTCGTAGGAGACGTTGAGCAGCGTGGTCTGGGCGACGGCGGCACCGATGCCGACGGCAAATGTCAGGGCCGATAACAGGGCGGTCTTGCGCATGAGGGACTCCAATCGATCAATAAAAATTCCGTATGACTGAAGTCTAGTCAGGCCTGCTTATTTCCAGAAAGAATGATTATTTACATGAATATAACCAAAGGAAATTTATGTGGCCGGCTGTCGACGGTACAAAGGCAAAAACGGACGCTCCGGCTAGGGCGATACCGGAAAATCACAATCCGCGACGCCGGGATGCGCCATCGGAGGGGACATGAACGATATCCACAACCAGCCCATCGGCCGGCGCATCGACTGGCTCTTCGATCTTGCACGCCGGCATGGCGAAACGTTTCGCAGCCCGGAGGCCTGGCTGGGACGCCAGCGCTATCTGGCCGAGCACCCGACGGCCATTGCCGTGTTCAAGTGCATGGATGGACGGATCAACATTCCGGTCGCCACCAAGACGCCGGCCGGCATCCTGATGCCCTTCCGCAACCTGGGCGGGATGTTCGATCTCGGCTGGCCGCACCTCGGCGAGGTGGTGGTCCATCACACCCTGCGCATGACCGGGGCCGGGCGGCGCGTGCTGTTCCGGCTTCCTCGGTGTAGGGTGAATTTGTCTTTTCCTGCCAAGTAATTTTGTAATTTAGTCGCACTTATTTTGTAGATGATTCGACATGGTATAAATAAAAATACATTGCAATACAACGGTTAATTAAACAAAATGTGTATAACTAACTTCTGTGTTTTGTAATTACATGTCGCCGCGCTTTGTCGACTCCAAACTCCGCATTATTTCGCCCAGCTTTGACTCCCCGCTAACGGATATCGTTATCGCGCTGGATCATCTCCGGCGCTTGAGACTTGCTGGCGACACCCCTGCCGCTGTCTTTCACCAGTTGAAAGACATCTTCCATATGCTGGAAAGCCTTGGGTCGGCGAGGATCGAAGGCAACCACACTACCCTGGCCGATTACATCGAAAGCAAAATCGAGTCGCCCGCGACGCCCAGTGACCAAATTCAAGAGGTCACAAATATCGAGGGGGCGATGGATTACGTCGAAGAGGCCATTCAGGCGAGCGGCCATATCTCCGAAATCTTTATTCGCGAACTCCATCAGCTAACTGTGCGCGGGCTGATTCGCGAAGGCGACAGCACGCCGGGGCAATATCGAGCCGGCAACGTGCAAATCGGCGGTGCCGACCACTTGCCTCCCGATGCCGCACTGGTCCCCATGCTGATGCAGGAACTCGCCGATTTCATCAATCGCGACGATCCACCCAAGTACGACCTGCTCAAGATGGCCATCGTGCACCATCGTTTTTGCTGGATACACCCGTTCGGCAACGGCAATGGCCGAACAGTCCGCCTGCTGAGCTACGCCATGCTCATCAAATACGGTTTTAACGTCCAGGCCGGCGGCCGCGTTCTCAACCCCACCGCTGTCTTCTGCAACGACCGTAATGCCTACTACGCCATGCTCTCCGAAGCCGACGCCGGCACCGACGAAGGGTTGGAAAAATGGTGTCTCTACGTCCTGGGCGGCATCCGGAACGAACTCGAAAAAGTCGACCGCATCACCCAGTACAGCTATCTGCAGGAAAAAATCCTCCGCCCAGCACTGGCCTACGGCAAATCGCGCCGGCAATTTACCGAGCAGGAAGAAGCTGTATTAACGATGGCCATCGCCAAAGGCGTCTTCCGCGCTGCTGACGTT
Organism: uncultured Dechloromonas sp.; assembly: GCF_945957265.1. Taxonomy (GTDB): domain Bacteria; phylum Pseudomonadota; class Gammaproteobacteria; order Burkholderiales; family Rhodocyclaceae; genus Azonexus. The sequence continues at coordinate 15,219 of NZ_CAMFKO010000053.1, read as the reverse complement.
GATGTCGTACTACCCGCGCTGACCCAGCGACAACGTACCTATCTGATCACCAAACTGATCAACCAGCACATGATCCGCCCGATTGCCGAAGGCAGCAGAACCTACACCATAAGCTTCACCAACAGCTACTTGCTGCGCAATGTCATTCACGCGCTGGAAGCTGAGGGCTTTATCCACCCTGCCATCAAATCAGCCAACGTCTGAAATGCATCAGGTCGTCGACGCGGCCGCCCGTTCCCGATTCAGCGCCAGCAGGCGGCGGAAGATTTCTGCGTCGAGTATTTCGGCTGAATGGTCCTGACCTGCCCGGGGATCTTCGCCCTGCTCGTCGCCCAGCTGACACCTGGCGTGCTGGCGATGATTACGGCTGGGATGCTGGTGCAGGCCTTGGCGTGAGCATCCGGCGGTTCAGCCGAGAAAGAGCTTGTAGGCCGGGTTCTCGCTCTCGTCCCAATGGGCGTAGCCGAGGTGCTTCAGGAAGGCCTTGAATTCGGTCATCTCCTTCGGCGGCACCTGGATGCCGACCAGCACGCGGCCGTAGTCGGCGCCGTGATTGCGGTAATGGAACAGGCTGATGTTCCAGCCGGCGCTCATCTGGGTCAGGAAGTTCATCAGCGCGCCCGGCCGCTCGGGAAACTCGAAGCGGTAGATCAGTTCCCGCATGCCTTTTTCGCAGACCGCCGGGGCATGGCCGCCGACCATGTGGCGAACGTGGTTCTTCGCCATCTCGTCCTCGGTCAGGTCGAGCGTCGGGTAGCCGTGCTTCTGCAGGTTGTCCACCAGCTTCAGCGATTCCTTGCGATCGGCGACCTGGACGCCGACATAGACGTGCGCCTCGCGGTCGGTGTGGTAGCGGTAGTTGAACTCGGTGACGTTGCGGTTGCCAATCAGGGTCAGGAATTTCTTGTAGGCGCCCGGCTTCTCCGGCAGCGTCACGGCGAAGACCGCCTCGCGCCGCTCGCCGAATTCGGCGCGCTCGGAGACGAAGCGCAGGCGGTCGAAGTTCATGTTGGCGCCGGAGGTCACGGCGACCAGATTCTTGTCCTTGAGCTTGTGCTGACGGGCGTATTCCTTGGCACCGGCGACGGCCAGCGCGCCGGAGGGCTCGAGGATGGAGCGGGTATCCTCGAAAACGTCCTTGATCGCCGCGCAGATGGCGTCGGTATCGACCAGGATCACCTCGTCGAGGTATTCCTTGCACAGGCGGAAGGTTTCCTCGCCGACGAACTTGACGGCGGTGCCGTCGGCGAACAGCCCGACCTGGTTGAGGCGCAGTCGCTTGCCGGCGGCCAGCGACTGCTTCATCGCATCGGCGTCGAAGGTCTCGACGCCGATGACCTTGACCTCGGGGCGCAGGCGCTTGATGTAGGCGGCCACCCCGGCCGCCAGGCCGCCGCCGCCGATGGCGCAGAACACGGCGTGGATCGGCCCGTTGTGGCGCGAGTGCTGGCGCAGGATTTCCATCGCCACGGTGCCCTGCCCGGCGATCACTTCCGGATCGTCGAAGGGGTGCACGAAGGTCAGCTTCTCGGCTTTTTCCAGCTCCAGCGCCTTGGCGTAGGCGTCGTCGTAGGACGAGCCGGCGAGTACCACCTCGCCGCCGCGCCGCTTGACGGCATCGACCTTGATGTCCGGCGTCGATTCCGGCATCACGATCACCGCCCGGCAGCCCAGCCTGGCCGCCGACAGGGCGACGCCCTGGGCGTGGTTGCCGGCCGAGGCGCAGATGACGCCGCGCTTCAGCTTCTCGGCCGACAGGCTGGCGATCTTGTTGTAGGCGCCGCGCAGCTTGAACGAGAACACCGGCTGCATGTCCTCTCGCTTGAGCAGAATCTTGTTGCCGACCCGGGCGGAAAGGTTGCCGGCCAGGTCGAGCGGCGTTTCGACGGCCACGTCATAAACCTGTGCATTGAGAACTTTTTCGAGATAATCCGGGTGCATTGGGCGCAACTCATTCAGGCAAAAGGGGGATTCTACGGGTGGAGTGGCTAAACGTCACGGCGGAAAGCGGGTTGTGGGGTCTGCTGGCCGCCAGTTTCCTGTCGGCGACCGTGCTGCCCGGCGGTTCCGAGGCCCTGCTCTGGGGCTTCCTGAAGCTTCATCCGGGGGAAGTCGGTCCGGCCCTGGCGCTGGTCACGCTGGGCAATACGGCGGGCGGCATGACCTCGTGGTGGTGCGGCCGTTTCCTGCCGCGCTGGCAAAGGCTGGAAAACCTGCCGCACAAGGACAAGGTCGAGCGCTGGGGCAGCCCGGTCCTGCTGCTCGCCTGGGCGCCGCTGATCGGCGATGCGCTGTGCGTCGCCGCCGGCTGGCTGCGCCTGCACTGGCTGCCCTGCTGCCTGTTCATGGCGGCCGGCAAGTTTGCCCGCTATGGGCTGATCGCCGCCGCCATCTGATCAGGTTTTGCTTTTCGCCGACGCCGGGCGTGCCAGGCGCTCCCTGATCAGCGGCGCCAGCCGGCTGCCGGCCTGGAATCCGGCGGCAATCAGCGCCTTGCGGGCACTGAAGTCGGTACTGGCCACCTGGGCGACGTTGGGACGGATCAGAAAATCGGCCTGGGTGACTTCATGGGCGCGCAACGACTGGCTCATGATTTCGAAGGAGCGCAGGAGCAGCCCATAGAGCCCGGCGCCGGGCGTGGCATCCGGGGCGCCGATATCGACGGCGGCCACGATTTCGGCCCCGGACTTGCGCGCCGTCTGCACGGGAATCGGGCTGACCAGCCCGCCATCGAGGTATTCCCGGCTGCCATCGCTCGCCGGAATGAAAATGCCGGGAATGGAACACGATGCGCGCACGGCGAAACCGGCATCGCCCCGACTGAAACCGGTGATCTCGCCGCTTGGGAATTGCGTTGCGACGGCGACGAAGCGTCGCGGCAGGGACTCGATGCTGCGGTTCTGCAGGTTGCGATTGACGAATTCCTGGAGGTTGCGGCCGCTGACCATGCCGCGTTGGTTGTTGCCGGCGATCAGGTCGATGATTTCCTCGTCCTTCACCCGCAATGCCAGTTCTTCCATCTGGGCGCCGGTGTATCCGGCCGCCCAGAACACGCCGATCAGGCTGCCGGCGCTGCTCCCGACGATGAGGTCCGGGCGGATTCCGGCGGCATCCATGGCCTTGATGACGCCGATATGGGCAAACCCGCGGGCCGATCCGCCGCCGAGCACGAAGCCCAGGCGGGTCTTGCCGCCCTCGCCCTCGTTCGCGGCGACGCCGGCCCCCTGCGCTGCCGGCAGGCCGGCGAGCAGAGGCAGGGCCAGGCTGCCCTTGATGAAGCGGCGTCGGCTGTCCCGGGGGGCGGCGTTCATTTCTGCCCCGCGGCGGATGGCTGCTCGAGCTGGCGGCGCAGCTTGTCGAATGCGGCTTCGAAGGCGTTGACCGGCTCTCCGGCGCTGAGCTGCTCGACGGTCTCGCCGAGAACGATCAGCTCGACGCGCCGATTGAGCTTGCGCCCCAGTTCGGTGTCGTTCGGTGCCAGCGGGCGGCTTTTTCCGTAGCCCCTGGCCGTCAGGCGATCGGCCGGCAGGCCGCGGGCGAGCAGCGCGTTGCGTACGTTCTGGGCACGCTTTTCGGACAGCGCCAGATTGACGGTATCGTTGCCGACGCTGTCGGAGTGTCCCTCGAGCACCACGGGGCGGTTCGTCTTGTCCTTCAGGAGCTGGGCAATACGGTCGAGATAGGGGGCGGCCTCGCGCTCGTCGATGTCGGCCTTGCCGAATTCGAAAAGAACGTTGTCCGGCAGCCAGACCATGACGCCCCGGTCGATCTGGGCGACAGCCAGGGTAACGCCGGCTTTCGGCGGGGACGGCGAGGCGCAGGCGGCAAGCAGGGCGATTGCCCCGATCAGCATGACGAGGCGCGAGGGCAGGAAGCGTAGGTGGCGCATGGTGATGTGCGGGGGATTTCGGATGGCCGAGTGTAGGTCCGTGCTGTGTAAAGAAGCGCAAAGAATGGTCATCGGCTGGTTAAGCGCGTCGTCGGGAGAAGGCTGAACCTTTGAGTGCCTGAGTCGGTCTACCAGGCCCTCGTGTTGCGCCGCAATACGGTAAAATCCACTTTTTGATAGACCCCGGCTGCTTCCATGACTGCCCGCCTGCGCGAAATCCCCTACAACTACACCTCGTTTTCCGACCGCGAAATCGTCATCCGCCTGCTCGGCGCCGACAACTGGGCGGTGCTCGACGAATTGCGCGGCGAGCGCGTCACCGGCCGTTCGGCCCGCATGCTCTACGAGGTCCTGGGCGACATCTGGGTGGTGCAGCGCAACCCCTATTTGGAAGACGACCTGCTCGACAACCAGGAGCGCCGCAACGCGCTGGTCAATGCCCTGCGCCACCGCCTCAAGGAAGTCGAGAAGCGCCGTGCCGAGAGCGAGAGCGAAGACCCCGAGCGTTCGGCCAAGGTCAAGCGCCTGGTCGAGGCGGCGCAGGCTGCCGTCGACCGCTTCGCCGCCCGTTTTTCCGAAACCTACGACCTGCGCCGCAAGGTGCAGAAGATCCTCGGCAAGCACACGCGCAAGGACAACATCGCCTTCGACGGCCTGGCCCGCGTCTCGCACGTCACCGACGCCACCGACTGGCGCGTCGAATATCCCTTCGTCGTCCTCTACCCGGACACCGAGGAGGAAATCGGCCACCTCGTGCGCGGCTGCTTCGAAGCCGGCCTGACCATCATCCCGCGCGGCGGCGGCACCGGCTACACCGGCGGCGCCGTGCCGCTGACGCCGTACTCGGCGGTGATCAATACCGAGAAGCTGATCGATCTCGGGCCGGTCGAGAACGTCGTTCTTCCCGGCCATAGCGAACCCTACGCCACCATCCGCACCGGCGCCGGCGTCGTCACCGACCGCGTCTCCGAAGCCGCCTCGCTGGCCGGCCGCGTCTTCGCCGTCGACCCGACTTCCGCCTCGGCCTCCTGCATCGGCGGCAACATCGCCATGAACGCCGGCGGCAAGAAGGCCGTGCTGTGGGGCACAGCGCTCGACAACCTGGCCTGGTGGAAGATGGTCGACCCGGACGGCAACTGGCTGGAAGTCGAACGCCTGAACCACAACTACGGCAAGATCCACGAGCAGGAGCTGGTCGAGTTCCGCTTGAAGCGCTTCGATCCGAGCGGCAAGAAGCTGCTCAAGGAAGAAGTGCTGAGCCTGCCCGGCGCCGCCTGCCGCAAGGTCGGGCTGGGCAAGGACGTTACCGACAAGTTCCTCGGCGGCGTGCCGGGCGTGCAGAAGGAAGGCACCGACGGCATCATCGTCGCGGCGCGCTGGGTGCTGCACAAGATGCCGCCGGTGGCGCGCACCGTCTGCCTGGAATTCTTCGGCCAGGTGCGCGAAGCGGTGCCGGCCATCGTCGAGATCACCGATTACTTCAAGCCGGGCGGTGCCGGCCACGCAGCCGGCGTGCAACTGGCCGGCCTCGAGCACCTCGACGAACGTTACGTCAAGGCCGTCGGTTATGCGACCAAGGCCAAGCGCCACGGCCGCCCGAAAATGGTGCTCATCGGCGACATCGTCGGCCACGACGAAAAGGCGGTGATGGCCGCTGCCTCCGAGGTCGTCCGCATGTGCAACCTGCGCGCCGCCGAAGGTTTCATCGCCGTCGATGCCGAGACGCGCAAGAAATTCTGGCTCGACCGCTCGCGCACCGCCGCCATCTCGCGCCACACCAACGCCTTCAAGGTGAACGAGGACGTGGTGATTCCGCTGCCGCGCATGGGCGAATACTGCGACGGTATCGAGCGCATCAACATCGAGCTGTCCACGCAGAACAAGCTGGCCCTGTGCGACGCCGTGAGCGAATTCCTGCAGGGCGAACTGCCGCTGCACGAAGGCGACGCCAATGTCGACAAGAGCGTGCTGATCGGCGACCGCCGGCAGGCCGCGCTGGATTATGTCGCTTCCGTGCGCCGCCGCTGGGCCTGGCTGCTGGCCAACCTGGACATGCCGCTGGCCGAGGCCGAAGCGCAGTTCGCCGACTACGGCGTGGTGGCTGGCGAGCTGACCAACAAGGCGGCCAACCCGGTGCTCTTCCACCGCCTGCAGGATTTCTCGGTCCGCACCTCGTGGAAGCAGGAACTGAAGGCGCGCCTGTCGAAGATCTTCGACGGCACGCTGTATCGCCCGATCATCGAGCGCATCGAAGGCATCCACAAGGAAGTGCTGCGCGGCCGCGTCTTCGTCGCCCTGCACATGCACGCCGGCGACGGCAACGTGCATACCAACATTCCGGTCAACTCCGACAACTACGAGATGCTGCAGACGGCGCACAAGGCCGTCGAACGCATCATGCACATCGCCCGCGGCCTGGACGGCGTGATTTCCGGCGAGCACGGCATCGGCATCACCAAGCTGGAGTTCCTGTCCGACGAGGAAATCGGCCCATTCCGCGCCTACAAGCAGAAAGTCGATCCGGAAGGCCGCTTCAACAAGGGCAAGCTGATGCCCGGCGGCGACATGGGCAACGCCTACACCCCGTCGTTCAGCCTGCTCGGCACCGAATCGCTGATCATGGAGCAGTCCGAGATCGGCAAGATTTCGGACATGGTCAAGAACTGCCTGCGCTGCGGCAAGTGCAAGCCGGTGTGCTCGACCCACGTGCCCCGCGCCAACCTGCTCTACAGCCCGCGCAACAAGATTCTCGGCACCTCGCTGCTGGTCGAGGCCTTCCTCTACGAAGAGCAGACCCGGCGCGGCATTTCGCTGAAGCATTTCGACGAGTTCAACGACGTCGCCGACCACTGCACCATCTGCCACCGCTGCGTGAAGCCCTGCCCGGTCGATATCGACTTCGGCGACGTGTCGGTGGCCATGCGCAACTTCCTGCGCAAGCAGAACAAGAAGCGCACCAGCCCCGGCACGCTGGCGGCGATGACCTACCTGAACCTGAAGGATCCGGCGACCATCAAGCTGATGCGCGGCGTCATGATGGATTTCGGCTTCAAGGCCCAGCGTCTGGCCCACAAGGCGGCCAAGGCCATCGGCCTGGTCCAGGACAGCCGCGCCCACCCGCCGGCCACGGTCGGCGCACCGACGGTCAAGACCCAGGTCATCCACTTCCTCAACCGGCCGATGCCGGGCAACCTGCCCAAGCGCACGTCGCGGGGCCTGCTCGACATCGAGGACGACAAGGTCATCCCGGTCATCCGCAATCCGAAGAAGACGACGGAGGAATCGGATGCCGTCTTCTATTTCCCGGGCTGCGGTTCGGAGCGGCTGTTCTCCCAGGTCGGCCTGGCGACGCAGGCGATGCTCTACGAAGTCGGCGCCACGACGGTGCTGCCGCCGGGCTACCTGTGCTGCGGCTACCCGCAGACCTCGGCCGGCGACGACGAGAAGGGCCAGAAGATCACCACCGACAACCGCGTGCTGTTCCACCGCGTGGCCAATACGCTGAACTATCTCGACATCAAGACGGTGATCGTTTCCTGCGGCACTTGTATGGACCAGCTGCAGAAATACCAGTTCGAGAAGATCTTCCCGGGCTGCCGCCTGCTCGACATCCACGAGTACCTGATGGAAAAGGGCGTCAAGCTGGAAGGCGTGACCGGTACCCGCTACATGTACCACGACCCCTGCCACACGCCGATGAAGGCCTACAACCCGCTGGCCGTGACCAAGTCGCTGATGGGCCAGGAAGTCCCGCTGACCGACCGCTGCTGCGGCGACTCCGGCTCCTTCGCCTACTCGCGACCGGATATCGCGACGCAGGTGAAATTCCGCAAGCAGCAGGATATCGAGCAGCAGGCCGAAAAACTGCGTGCCGACGGTTTCAAGGGCGACGTCAAGATCCTGACCTCCTGTCCGGCCTGTCTGCAGGGCCTGTCGCGCTACGATGACGACGCCGGCACCCAGGCCGACTACATCGTGGTCGAGATGGCCAAGCACCTGCTCGGCGAGAACTGGGTGGCCGATTACGTCGGCAAGGCGAACAACGGCGGTATCGAACGCGTCCTGCTCTGATCGTCGCGGCTTTCGGCCGCCGTCCGTGAAATCCTTGTTTCGTTTGCGGCGGCGGCCCGTGGTATTAAACTCCGGTATACATCCCATTGTCCCCGGAGTGCGAAAACGTGGAAGCCGCCAGCCCTGCCTGCGAACTCTGTGTCCAACCCGGAGGAACGCTCCTCTGGCAATCCGGGGCCTGTCGGGTCGTTCGGGTCGGCGATCCGTTCTATCCCGGCTTCTGCCGCGTGATCTGGACGGATCACGTGCGCGAGATGACCGACCTGCCGGAGCGCGCCCGGCATGATCTGATGCGGGTGGTTTTCGCCGTCGAAACCGTGGTTCGGCAGCTGTTTTCCCCGGACAAGATCAATCTGGCCAGTTTCGGCAACGTCGTCCCGCACCTGCACTGGCACATCATCCCGCGCTGGGCGGACGACCGTCACTTTCCCGAGCCGGTGTGGGGCAGCGTGCATCGCGAGAACGCGGTGCAGCGCGCCGTCGTCGGGGATGCCGAGCTTTCTGCCGCATTGTCGCGCGCCTTGCGCGATCTGGAGGAGGGGCGATAACCATGAGCACGACCGCGAGCGATCTTCCCCTGACGATCACCGACCTGCGCAGCGGTTCGGATTATCTTGCCCAGCTGTCCTTGGCCAACCCGCTGGTGGGCGAACGACAGCTGATGCGTTTTCTCGACGGCCTGCTGCTTGCGCCGCCCGACCCGGGCGTCCTGCTCGCGCTGCTCGAGCAGGCGCGTGCGCCGCTGTGCTTTGTCGAGGAAGAGATGGCGCGGCGTTATCACAACCGCGCCCTGCCCCTGGGCAACGAGGAGGAAAGCTACTTCCAGCAGGTGGTCGCCGCCTGGCGCAAGATGGGCAAGGCCTACGCGCTGTGTGCCCGCCTCGAACGGCCGGATGCGCAGAATCCGCAATATGTGACCCTGGTCGCGACGATCCTGCATCGCTGCCTGTACTACACGGGGATGATCATCCTCGAGCACTATCGCGCGCGGCGCGAGCTGCCGCCGGGCATCTGGCTCGACATGCACGGCTATTACGCAAGCGCCGAGGAATGGGGCGTCGCCTATACCCCGGTCGAGGATGTTCTCGAGAGCAGCCTGCAAGCCACGCATTGCGCGGCGGCGTACGCCACGCTGCTGCTGATCGAGATCGCCAGCCCATACAGTAGTGGCGTTCGCAACCTGAATCTGATCCGGCGCTGGGCCGGCATGTGGTCCCCGCTGGTCTCCATCCACAAGCTCGACGACGATCTGGAAGTGCCGCCCTATCTCGTCGAACTGATGAAGGATGTGCCGCTGCATCCGGCGGCCTATAACGAGGAGCCGACCAGGGATGCGCGTCGCCTGGATACGTCGCGGCTGGCATTGCAGGTTACCCACATGCTGAGTCAGCTCAGGCAGCGGATAACGCCGTCGCAACTGGGGCTGGGCGAGGAAACCTCGGCGCATGTGATCGCCCTGCTCGAGCATCTGGCGCGGCCATGGAGCCAGGCGGCATCGCCCCGCCGCTTCCGTCGTTTCGCGACCGAGGGGATCGCCCATGTGGCGGTCGGCTTCGACGCCATGCATTACTGTCTGACCGGCAAGGAATTCACGCAGCCGGATGCCGCCTCCAGCTATTCGCGCGGCGAATTCGACCAGCTATTCACCTTCCGCGACCGGGTCGACCCGGTGCAGGGGCTGGCCATCAGGCCGCTGATCAGCTTTCCGGTAGACGAATGGAACGTGATCAATCATTCGGCCAACGGCTTTCGCCTGACGCGCAGCTGCGCCGGGCAGCGGATCATGCACGGGCAATTGATGGTGTTGCGCCCGCACGACGGGGATCACTTCCTGCTGGTGCAGGCAAGCTGGCTGATGCAGGACGAGTCGGGCGGCCTGGTGGTCGGGGTCGCCACCCTGCCCGGGATGCCGACCGGCATCGGTATCCGGCCGGCCACCCAGGGTGGAGGCAGCATCGAGCGTTATGTGCCGGCCTTCATGCTGCCGGCTGTTCCCGCCATCGGTGACGAGGCGTCGATCGTTCTTCCCTCGGGTTTGTACCAGGCCAGCCGGGTACTCGATTTCTTCGTCGACGGCGGGGCATCCGGGCAACTGCGCATGAGCCACATACTGCAGCGCGGAACCGATTTCGATCGCATCAGCTTCCAGCTACTTTGACCTATCTTCGCGCTTCCGGGGGGTGAGTGCGCTAAACTATCGCCCTTACTCCCGGAGGACACCATGGCGGGTATAGACCGCGATACGCCGATACCGAGCGAAATCAAGCTGCACCAGAAATCCCGACGCCTCGAGCTGATCTATGAAGGCGGCGAAGCCTACGCGCTGGACTTCGAATACCTGCGCGTTTACACGCCCTCCGCCGAGGCACGCGGCCACGGACCGGGGCAGGAAACCCTGCAGACCGGCAAACGCAACGTCGACATCGAACGCATCGAGCCGGTGGGCACCTATGCGCTGCGCCTGGTCTTTTCCGACGGACACGACAGCGGGCTGTATTCGTGGGACATGCTCTACAACCTGGGCAAGCACCATGACGAATTGTGGCAGGAATACCTGAAACAGATCGAGGCGCAAGGCCTGTCCCGCGATATCGACACCACCTCGCGCCCCGCTTCGGGCGGCGGCTGCGGCCATCATCACTGAAATCATGAGCAACGAAAAAACCCATTTCGGCTACGAAACCGTCGCCGAGCAGGAAAAAGCCCGTCGGGTCGCCGATGTCTTCGACTCGGTCGCCAGCCGTTACGACTTGATGAACGACCTGATGTCGGCGGGCATGCACCGCCTGTGGAAGGCGTTCACCATACAGCGCAGCGGCGTCCGCGAAGGTTCGCGCGTGCTCGATGTCGCCGGCGGCACCGGCGACCTGTCGCTGGCCTTTGCCAAGAAGGTCGGGAAGAGCGGCCAGGTCTGGCTGACGGACATCAACAATGCGATGCTGGCCCACGGTCGGGACCGTCTGCTCGACAAGGGGCACATGCTCCCGGTCGCCCAGTGCGACGCCGAAAAGCTCCCCTTCCCCGACGACTGGTTCGATTGCGTCACCGTGGCCTTCGGTCTGCGCAACATGACCCACAAGGATCTCGCCCTGGCCGAAATGCGCCGGGTGCTGCGCCCGGGCGGCCGCTTGCTGGTCCTCGAGTTTTCGCAGATCTGGAAACCGCTGGCGCCGGCCTACGATTTCTACTCCTTCCAGGTCATTCCGCGCGTCGGCAAGCTGGTCACCAACGACTCCGACAGCTACCGCTACCTTTCCGAATCCATCCGCATGCATCCGAACCAGGAAGAGCTGAAGCGCATGATGGAAAGCGTCGGTCTCGAAAAAGTCGAGTATTTCAACCTCGCCCTCGGCGTCGTCGCCCTGCATCGCGGCTACAAGTTCTAAAGCGCTCGCCCGGCATGGACTTCGTCAAGCAACTCGGGGTTCGCGGTTTGAACCACCTGATTGGCAGCGAGCCATGGGCTCAGGACCGGCTGAGAAAGCATGCCGGTGCGCAACTGCTCATTCAGGCAGGACCGATCTTCTCGGTTCGGCTCGGCGTGGATCACGCCGGCTTGTTTCATCTCGCGGCCGGCGTCGATGAGCCCGATGTAAGGCTGACCCTGCCCCCGGACGTACCCATCCGGGCGCTGCTCGATCGCGACAACCTGTTTTCGTCGGTCAAGCTGGAAGGCTCCGTCGACGTCGCGGAAAGCCTGGCATTTGTCTTCCGCAATCTTGAATGGGATATCGAGGCCGACCTGGCCGGCTTGATTGGCGACATCCCCGCGCATCGCCTTGTCCGTATCGGACGTTCCCTTGCCGGCAGCTTGCGCCGGGGCGCTGGCAACGCGCTGGCCAATGTTCGCGAATATGCCGTCGAGGAATCCGACCTCTTGCCGGGAAAAGACGATCTCTCGACATTCGGCAATGCGGTGAATGCGCTGCGCGACGATGTGGCGCGCCTGGAAAAACGCCTCTCCCGCATTTAGTCGGGCAATAAAAACCGAGGCAATAAAAAAGGCAGCCTGGGCTGCCTTTTTTGTCCGTTGTTTCCGGATCAGTGCGTGTGCTTGCGCAGACGCTGAATTGCTTGCAACTGGGCGACAGCTTGCGCCAGCTCCGCTTCGGCTGCCGCATAGTCCATCTCGGCATTCCGATTGGCGAGCGCTTCCTCGGCACGCTTCTTGGCGTCGAGTGCCTTGGCCTCGTCGAGGTCGTGGGCGCGAATCGCGGTATCAGCCAACACGGTGATCATGTCGGGCTGAACCTCGAGCATGCCGCCGGACACGTACACCAGCTCGAACTCGCTCTGGTCGGGCACCTTCAGACGAATGGTGCCCGGCTTGATGCGGGTCAGCAGCGGCGTGTGACGCGGCAGGATGCCGAGTTCCCCGGATTCACCCGGGAATACTGCGATTTCAACCAGGCCGGAGAAGATCGATTCTTCAGCGCTGACGACATCACAATGAACAGTCATAGCCATTACTAGCTCCTTTTAGACGTTGCGTTATTGCAGCGTCTTGGCCTTTTCGATGACTTCCTCGATACCGCCGACCATGTAGAACGCTTGTTCCGGCAGGTGATCGAATTCGCCAGCACAAATGCCCTTGAAGCCCTTGATCGTGTCCTTGAGGGAAACGAACTTGCCCGGCGAGCCGGTGAAGACTTCGGCAACGTGGAACGGCTGCGACAGGAAGCGCTGAATCTTACGGGCGCGGGACACGGCCAGCTTGTCTTCCGGCGACAGTTCGTCCATACCCAGAATCGCGATGATGTCGCGCAGTTCCTTGTAGCGCTGCAGGTTCATCTGCACGGCACGGGCAACGGCGTAGTGCTCTTCGCCCACGATCTGCGGGTCGAGCTGGCGGGAGGTGGAGTCGAGCGGATCGACGGCCGGGTAGATACCCAGCGAGGCGATGTCACGCGACAGCACGACCGTGGAGTCGAGGTGCAGGAAGGTGGTGGCCGGGGACGGGTCGGTCAAGTCATCGGCAGGGACGTAAACGGCCTGGATGGAGGTGATCGAGCCAACCTTGGTCGAGGTGATACGCTCTTGCAGACGGCCCATTTCTTCGGCCAGCGTCGGCTGGTAGCCCACGGCGGACGGCATACGGCCGAGCAGCGCGGACACTTCGGTACCGGCCAGCGTGTAGCGGTAGATGTTGTCGACGAAGAACAGGATGTCACGACCGTCGTCACGGAAACGCTCGGCCATGGTCAGGCCGGTCAGCGCGACGCGCAGACGGTTGCCCGGCGGCTCGTTCATCTGACCGAACACCATCGCGACCTTGTCGAGAACGTTGGAGTCCTTCATTTCGTGGTAGAAGTCGTTACCTTCGCGGGTACGCTCGCCCACGCCAGCAAACACGGACAGGCCGGAGTGCTGCTTCGCGATGTTGTTGATCAGTTCCATCATGTTGACGGTCTTGCCGACGCCGGCGCCGCCGAACAGACCGACCTTGCCGCCCTTGGCGAACGGGCAGATCAGGTCGATAACCTTGATGCCAGTTTCGAGCAGGTCGACGGAGGAGGACAGTTCGTCGAACTTCGGAGCCGGCTGGTGAATCACGCGCAGCTCGGTGGAGTCGATCGGACCGGCTTCGTCGATCGGGCGACCGAGAACGTCCATGATGCGGCCCAGGGTGCCCATGCCGACCGGCACGGAGATGCCGGCGCCGGTGTTGTTCACCTTCATGCCGCGACGCAGACCGTCGGAAGAACCCATGGCGATGGTGCGGACGACGCCGTCACCCAGTTGTTGTTGCACTTCGAAGGTCAGGCCGTCTTCAGCCATGCCGTTTGCTTCGGAAGCATCCAGCTTGAGCGCGTCGTAGACCTTCGGCATCGCGTCGCGCGGGAAGTGGATGTCCACAACGGCGCCGATGCACTGAACGATTGAACCTTGACTCATATTCAAATCCCCAAAAATAAAAATCTACGCGTCACACCGCGGCGGCGCCGCTGACGATTTCCGAGAGTTCCTTGGTAATCGCAGCCTGACGGGCCTTGTTGTAAACCAGCTTCAAATCGCCGATTACGGTCTTGGCGTTGTCCGAAGCAGACTTCATGGCGACCATCCGGGCGGATTGCTCGGAGGCCATGTTTTCTGCGACGGCCTGATAAATCAATGCTTCGACATAGCGGATCAGCAGATCGTCGATGACCGACTTGGCTTCCGGTTCGTACACATAGTCCCACTTGTGCGAGGCACTGCCGACGGAGTCGCCGGCCAGCGGGAGCAGTTGTTCGAACACCGGCTCCTGCTTCATCGTGTTGATGAAGCGGGTGTAGCCGATATACAGCGCGTCGATCTCGCCCTTCATGTAGGCGTCGAGCTGCACCTTGACCGGCCCGATCAGCTTTTCCAGATGGGGCGTGTCGCCCAGGCCGGTCACGTGCGAGACGATCTTGGCGCCGGAGCGCTGCATGAAGCCGAAACCCTTGTTGCCGATACAGGTCGCCTGCAGCTTCTTGCCCTGAGCGTCGAACTCCTTCATCTTCGCCACAGCGACGCGAAGAAGGTTGGAGTTCAGACCGCCGCACAGACCCTTGTCCGAGGTGACCAGGACCAGACCGACGGAGGTCTGTTCGCGGTTCACCAGGAACGGGTGGCGGTACTCGGTCAGAGCATGAGACAGGTTGCCTGCAACGCGCCGGATCTTCTCGCCGTAGGGACGGGCAGCCCGCATCCGGTCCTGCGCCTTGCGCATTTTGGATGCGGCCACCATTTCCATGGCCTTGGTGATCTTGCGCGTGTTTTCGACGCTCTTGATCTTGTTGCGAATTTCCTTGCCGCTAGGCATGGCGTTCTCCTAGATCAGACCCAGCTGCTCTTGAAAGCCTGGATGCCGGCAGCAAGTGCCTTCTCGGAATCGGCGCTCAGATCAGCGGTCGACTCCATGGTCTTCATGAGGTCGGCACAGTTGGTCTTCAGGTAACCGATCATGGCCTTTTCGCATTCCAGGGCACGCTTGACTTCGACATCGTCGAAGTAGCCCTTGTCAGCTGCGTACAGCGTGACAGCCATTTCGGAGATGCTCATCGGCGAGTACTGCGGCTGCTTCATCAGCTCGGTAACCAGACGGCCACGCTCCAGCTGCTTGCGGGTCGCTTCGTCGAGGTCGGAAGCGAACTGGGCGAAAGCGGCGAGTTCGCGGTACTGGGCCAGGGCCAGACGGACACCGCCACCGAGCTTCTTGATCAGCTTGGTCTGGGCAGCGCCACCGACGCGGGACACCGAGATACCGGCGTTGATCGCGGGACGGATACCGGCGT
>NZ_CAMFKO010000052.1 GCF_945957265.1 uncultured Dechloromonas sp. | reverse complement strand
GCCGGTGTCGGCGATCATTTCCATGCACAGCTGGGCTTCGCGGTAGGTCGGGCCGCCGCGCACCGTAGTGCCGACGCCGGGGGCAATTTCCGGGTCGAGGAAATCGACGTCGAAGCTGACGTGCAGGTGCGTGTTGTCGTCGAGGCCGGCCAGCGCCAGCTCCAGCGTGCGACGCATGCCGACCTCGTCGATGTAGCGCATGTCGAAGACTTCGACGCCCTGCTCGCGCAGGAAGCGCTTCTCGCCCTCGTCCACGCTGCGGATGCCGATCTGGCGAAGCTCGGCCGGGCTGATCGCCGGCACATGGCCGCCGATCCCCGTCAGTTCCGCCGGCCCGTGGCCGCACAGGCAGGCCACCGGCATGCCGTGGATATTGCCGCTCGGCGTGATGGCCGAGGTGTTGAAATCGGCGTGCGCGTCGAGCCACAGGATGCGCAGCTTCTCGCCGCGCTCGCGGCAATGGCGGGCGACCGCGCTGATCGAACCGACGGCCAGGCAATGGTCGCCGCCGATCATCAGCGGCAGGCGCTCGGCGCTGAGTTCGCGATACACCGCGTCGTGCAGCGCGCGGTTCCACTCGGCTACCTCGTGCAGATGGCGGAAGCCGTCCACCGGCCCCTGCTGCGGGTTGAGCGGCCCGGCCACGTCGCCGCAATCGCGCACCTGGCAGCCGTAGCGGGCCACCGCCTCGACAATGCCCGCCACGCGCAGGGCCTGCGGCCCCATGCGGGCGCCGATGACGCTGGCGCCGATATCCGTCGGCGCGCCAATGATGCTGACCGGTCGCATGCTCATTCCTCTCTCCACGGCAAATCAGGCTGCACGGTGGAGAACGCGGATGTCGTCCGCCGCCGGAATGAAGCCGAACAGGTTCTTCGGGTCCGGCAAGGCGGGAATCAGCGAAATCTCGTCCTCCACACCCAATTCAATAGCCAAATCGCGCATGAAACGCAATGCCGAATAATCCTCGAGCGCGAAACCGACCGAGTCGAACACCGTCACGTCACTGTCGGCGGTACGGCCGGCGGCCTGGCCGGAGAGCACCTTCCACAGCTCGACCACGGCGAATTCGGCCGGCATCTGCTGGATGTCGCCTTCGACTCGGGTCTGCGGCTCGTACTCGACGAACACCTTGGCCACCTCGAGCACGCCGCGATGCAGCTCGGTCTTGCCCGGGCAGTCGCCGCCCACGCCATTGATGTGCATGCCCGGCTCGATCATGTCGGGGGTCAGGATGGTGGCGTTGGTCTTGTCGGCAGTGACCGTGGTCACGATATCGCAGCCGCGCACGGCGTCGCGGGCGCTGTCGAAGCGGCGGGCGTTCAGGCCGAGGGCGGCCAGGTTGGCGAGCAGCTTGTCGGTGGCGGCGGCATCGGTATCGTACAGATGGAATTCCTCGATGCCGAGCAGGCGGTGGAAGGCCAGGGCCTGGAACTCGCTCTGCGCGCCGTTGCCGATCAGCGCCATGCGGCGACTGTCCGGGCGGGCCAGCGCGCGGGCGGCGACGGCCGACATGGCGGCCGTGCGCAGGGCGGTGGTCAGGGTCAGCTCGCTGACCAGCGTCGGCGCGCCGGTGGCGACATCGGCCAGCACGCCGAAGGCCATCACGGTCGACATGCCGAAGCGGAAATTCTTCGGGTGACCGTTCACATACTTGAAGGAATACAGGCTGTGGTCGGAAATCGGCATCAGTTCGATAACGCCGTCGTGCGAATGATTGGCGACGCGCGGCGTCTTCTCGAAATCCTGCCAGCGCAGGAAATCGTCGACGATGTAAGCTGACATGCCCTCGAGGCAGACAGCGAGACCCTTGCGCTGGATCATGCGGGCGGCGCTCTCGGCGCTCAGGAAACGGGTCTGGATACGGTGGTTGGCAGACATGGTGTGGCTCCTCGGTATTTGTTATGTCTCGATGGAAACATCATCTCCGAAAAGCAAGCCAACCAAAATAGCAACTATTGCACTATTTCGGCAGTTAGTTGAACATAACGATACCTATTTTTGGCAAATAGACAAAATGGACAATCTGGACCAACAATTGATCGCCCTGTTGCGCAACAACGCCCGGACCAGCGTCGCCACCCTGGCCCACAAGCTCAAGGTATCGCGCGGCACCGTCACCAACCGGATCGCCCGGCTCGAAAACGAGGGCGTCATCGTCGGCTACACCGTACAGCTGCGTCCCGACTCGCAACCCAACGAAATCCGCGCCTGGATGAGCATCGTCGTCGCCGGCAACGAAACCCGCTCGGTCATCGCCAGCCTGCTCGGCGAACCGGGAGTCGCGTCGCTGCACGACACCAACGGCCGCTGGGACCTGCTCGCCGAACTGCGCGCCGAGAACCTGACCGAGCTTTCCGACGTGCTCGAGCGCATCCGCCTGATCCGCAGCATCCAGGCAACCGAAACCAGTATCCACCTGGCGACCTACCGCAGCGGCAGCGGCGGCGCCTAGGGAAGGCGCCGGCCGGCGCGATGCCGGCGCTTCGCGACCGCTAGCGGCCGCCCCGCAGGCGGGCGACGCGCTCGGCGGTGTCGGGGTGCGAAGAGAGAAGGTCCCAGCGGGATGTTTTGCCGCCCTTCTCCGCGTGTGCCTGTTCCATGCGTTCGAGCATCGCGGCCAGCGGCTCGCTGCCCAGGCCCGCGGCCTGCAGGCGGTGCGCGGCGTAGGCATCGGCCTCGTGCTCGAATTCGCGCGAGTAGCGCGACTCGAGGGCCAGGGCGCCGAAACTGGCAGCCAGCGACGACACGTCGCCGAAATAGACGCCGACCACGAAGGAAACCACCGACGACTGGAGCAACTGGCGCAGCCCGTGCCGATACGCGACATGCCCCAATTCGTGGGCAACGACGCCGGCCACTTCGTCGTCGTTGCCGGCCAGCTCGACCAGTTGGTCGAGGACCACGACATCGCCGCTCGGCAGCGCAAAGGCATTGGGCCCCAGCGTCGACGAACGGAAATGCAGGCGATGCGGCGGCATGTCGCGCCCCTGCCCCAAGACCCGGTCGGCGTATTCGGTCAGTTCGGCGCGTCGCGCCTCGCTCAGGCGCGACGGCGTCAATAGCTTGCTGTCGAGAAAATCCAGGGTCTGCTTCGACATCGCCTGGAGAACGGGCTCGGGAATCCGCGGCGCCATCAGTTTGGCGAAGGCCGGCAGCCCCCAGAAATAGACCGCGGCGATCAGCAATGCCGCCCCCAGCAAGGAAGCCAGCGCCCAGGACCAGCGCGTCTGCAGGCGCACCACCGGCGAATCCCCGAAGCCGGCTGCCGCGAGCCAAAGCCTGAAGGCGTCGAGATCGGCCACTTCGAAGCTGCCGCCGTCGTCGAAACGGACGACGCGCGGCGCCCGGCCCATGGGTTCGGATATATCGACGGCGCCGCGCCGGGCGCGCCGCTCGCCGAAAGCGCCGCGGGCGACGATTTCATCGCCGACGGCGAACAATTCCGCCGCCTGCCGGACAGGCGTCCGCCCATCGTAGTAGACGGCGGCGATGCCTTTCACAGGCCGATGTCCAGGTCGAACATGTCGGCCGCCTCGTCGCCGAGGGCCGTCGCCGCCCCGGCTTCGCCGGCGACGAAATCATCGAGACTGCCGGCGACCGCGAGACTGAGGTGGGCTGCCCGGTAGCGGGCCACCCTGACCCGCGCCCAGGGGATGAACAAACCCAGGGTGCACAGGATGCCCAGCCAGTTCGCCACGGTCAGGCCGATGAAGCCGCCGACCGGCAAGCGGCTGGCAAAACGGTGAGGCCCCAGGGCGGTGGCGCTCCACACCGCGTTGCTGCTACGCGCGGCAACATACGGAACGAGCACCGCCTGCGGCAGGATCAGGAACAAGGGAATGAGCAGGAAGACGAAGCCGGCGGCCGCCAGCGCATTCGTTCCGCCGCCGGCGCTCATGGCGGCCACCACGATCATGGCGGCGAACAGCGCCAGGACGATGAACGCGGGGAACAGGAAAATCCGGTAGATGGCGCCCGTCGTCACCGAGCAAGCGAAGGCCGTGGTGCCGAAACGCGTGTTGTCGAGCATGAATTTTCGCAACTGCCGGTAAAAGACCGGGAAAGCCAGCCCGAAGGTGACCATGGCCAGCAGGCCGTAGCCGACGAAGACCTTGAAGGCCTGGCCGTAGGTGCCATGGAAGGAGAAACGCAGCCCCCGGTAGCTGGTGTTGAAGGCCCTGAAGCGAAATGCCTTGACGGCCAGCCACGGCACCAACGGCACCAGGCAAAGCAGGGCGACGCCGTAGGCCAGCGGACTGACATGCTGGGCCGCCGAAAGGCCGCCGACCAGCAGCAAGGCGATGACGCGCCCCTTGAGGATGGCGGTGGGCTTGCCGTGGTAGTCGAAGCCCGAGCCGTCGAGCAGCAGGTTGCGATGGAAATACTGCTCGCGGCGCACCTTGGCCCAGGCCGAATAGATGCCGAGGGTCACGATGCTCAGGAAAATATTGACGATCCAGATGCGGAAATATTCGCCGCCATCGCCGACGAACTCGAAGCCCTCCTCCCCTCCTCCGCTGGCGGACTGCGCTGCCGCGGCCGGTTCGGCGGGCGGCGGCGCCAGCGGCGGCGCGGCGTCCAGGGCGGCGTCGTAGGCCACCCGCGCCTGCGGATTGCTCAGCGTCTTGAACGCCTCCCGCAATGCGTCGAGCGCTTCCGCCGGCGGCGGTTCGCGCCGCGCCAGCATGTCGCGAAAGGCCGCCAGCCGTTCGGCGTAGGCCGCCTTGATTTCGTCCACTGTCGCCGTCTGCCCGACTCCGAGCTGTGCGTAGTAATTTGCCGCGAGCGCCTGCATGCTTCCCCCCGTAATGATCGCCAGTGATGTAACTCGCGACATTCTATCCATTTGTCACAAAAAAAGATGACAAACGAGTTGCTATCGAGGATCAGTTTTTCTTGACCAGCTGCCTGGCGAAAGCCGCATCGTTCCTGGTCATGCGCGGCGCCTTTTGCTTGCCGAGGGCGTCGACATGACGCACGAAATCGTCGAGCGGCAAGGCTTCGCCGACATCCCGGTCGCCGCCGTCGAGGCGCTCGCGCAGGAGGAAGCGGCCGTCGCCGGTCGCCACCATCAGGTAGCGACGGCCTTCGCCGCGCTCGTTCAGTCGGGCAACCGCCGCCGCGGCACGGGTCGAGCGCGCCATTACCGGTACTTCTTGTAGACGGCCCGGGCGTCGATATGCGCCCGGTCCAGCGTGCAGATCGACGGATCGTCGTCGTGGCCGCTGAAGTAATCGTCGGCCTGGGCGCGCATGACCATCTGGATCGCGGCCTGGTCGGCGACATTCCATTTTTCGGTGATCAAGGTGGTCACTTCGTCGAGGTGTTCTTCGTAAGTCATGGCATTGCAGATTCCGGAAGGTCGATAGGCCTCAGACCGCTGCCGCCGTCTTCCGCGAGAACATCGGCGCCAGCTGGACGGCGAGGATGCAGACGAAAATGACCACGCCGCCCATCAACTGGACGAAGGACAGGCGTTCGCCCAGGTACAGGGCGCCGGCCATCGCGGCAAAGAGGATTTCGGAGCTGAGCAGGATGGCCGCGTCGGTCGCCGGCGCATGGCGTTGCGCCACCACCTGCAGGGTGTAGGCAATGCCGACCGAGAGCAGGCCGCCGTAGAGGATGGCCGGCATGGCGGCGACGATGCCATCCATCGCGATCTCTTCGGTGAACAGCGCCACCAGCATCGACAGCAGGCCACAGACGATGAACTGGGCGACCGCGACCATGACCGGCACCCCCTTGCGCGCCGCCACGCGGCCGACCCACAGCACATGGGCCGCCCAGAAGAAGGTGCTGGCGATGACCCAGTAGTCGCCGACGGTCAGCGTGTCGAAGCGGCCACCGGAGAGCATGAAGGTGCCGATGAAGCTGCCGATGCTGGCCGGCCACACGGAAACATGCGGCGCCTGGCGGTCGACCAGCCAGGCGAGGATGGGCACCAGGGGCACATAGAGCGCGGTCAGGAAGCCGGCATTGGACACCGTGGTGCCCATGATGCCGATCTGCTGGAAAACCGCCCCCAGGAACAACAGCACGCCCAGGCCGCACCAGGCCAGCCAGTCGGCGCGGTCGAGCCGGGCGCCGCGCGCCTGCAGGCGGCCATACTCGCGCAAGGCCAGGGGCAGCACGAACAGGGCGCCGAGCAGGAAGCGGACGCCGGTATAGGTCAGGGGCCCGACGTGCGCCATCCCCAGTTGCTGGGCGACGAAAGTCGTCCCCCAGATCAGGGCGACAAGGAGCATCAGGGCATTGGCGACGGAACGGCTCATGTGTTTCAGGGAATCATCGGTTGAGGCGGCAGGGAAAAAGCGACCCTGACGCCGGAAATCAGCATCTGGACGGCGATGGTGGTCAGGATCAGGCCCATCAGGCGCTCCATGGCGGCCAGGCCCGCTTTCCCGAAAAGCCGGGCGAGACGCCCGGCCGACAGCAGGATCAAGGTATTGATGATAACAGCGATGACAATCGCCAGGACCAGCGAGGTCGGGTGTTCGGTCTGGCGCGCATTGAGCAGCACCGTGGCCAGCGCCGACGGGCCGGCGATCATCGGAATGGCCAGGGGCACGATCAGCGGGTCGCCATCCATGTCGGCCGCCTCGTCGCTCGAACCGACGGGAAAGACCATGCGCAAGGCGATCATGAACAGGATCAGGCCGCCGGAGATTTCCAGCGCCTGCTCGGAGAGGCGCATGGCGGCGAGCAGCCAGTCGCCGACGAAAACGAACAGCAGGAGCACGCCGCCGGCAATCGCCGACTCGCGCAGCACGATGCGCTGCCGGTCCGACGGCGAGAAGCCACGCAGCAGCGAGAGCAGCAGCGGGATGTTGCCGAGCGGATCGAGCAACAGCAGCAACAGGAAAACGGTCGATAGCAGTTCTTGCATGGGGTGCGTTCAGGCCATCGACCGGGAAAACGCAGCGCCGCACAGATGCGCGGCGCCGTTTCGGTCAGGCCGCCTTAATTGAAGTTGTAACGGGCCAGGAAGTTGATGCGGGACATGTTGCCATGCTCGCCGGCCAGGGTTTCGCGACGGCCGTAGATGTACTCGAGACCGATGTCCATGACCTTGACCGGGTTCCAGATACCGCCGATATGGAACTGGCTGACGTTGCGGTTGACCGCGTAGCGTCCGGAAGCCATGCTGTTGGCACGCGCCCAGTCGGTATAGGCGTTGTCGAAGTTCCGCTGGTGGCCATAAACGAAGTTCATGCGGAAGGTATCGCTGAACTTGCGCTGGTAACCGAGGACGACGCCCATCGCCTTTTCCATTTCGATGTTGCGGTTGGCCAGGTTGTAGCCGGCGCCTTCGATGTAGTTGAAGTAGCGGCCGATGCCTTCGCCACCGGTGACGATCCAGCTGATGAAATCGTCGCCCCAGGTCTTGATCTGGCCGCTGGCGGCAAGGCCGTAGCCGCGACGCGAGGCGCTGACCGCCGTGGTGTTGCAGCTGCCGCTGGCGGCGAACGTTCCGTCGCAGACGTCGCCCTTGATGCGATGCTCGTGCGACAGGCCGCGCAGGCTCAGCGAACCCCAGGTGAACGGCTTGTCCCAACGCACGATCACGTCGGGCACCTTGGCGAAGCCGGCCGGCGTGGCGGCGGCGCCATCGGCGGTATTGGCGTCGAGCACGTAGCTGACCGAGTTTTCCAGCGCGACGGCGAAGTTGCCGTACTGCGGCGTCACGTAGGTGTAGCGGATCTGCGGCTGACGAATGAAGGTCGAACCGATGGGGCCGTTGAAGTCGATGGTCTCCGGCGTGTTGTCGAGGTCCATGAAGGTCGACCAGGTCTGGCCGAACAGCCAGTTCGGGGTCTGGACGTAGGCATGGCGCAGGCGGAAGTTGTAGCTGTTGGTGGCCTGCTGGGTGTAGATGTTGCCCAGGGAGCCGTAAACAGCCGAGTTGCCGGTGCGCGGGTCGTTGTTGAAGTCGCCTTCGACCTTGGCCATGATCATGCCGTAGGGGCTGGGCGTCGCGCCTTCGATACCCAGGCGCGAGGTGCGCGCGTGCAGGTAGGTCTGGCCCTTGCGCTCGGAAGCCCGGGAGCCGTTGAGCGGCATGTAGGGCATGAAGGTCGAGTAGTCGTTGTTGCTGTTGTCGCCCTTGGTTTCGTGAACCATGTTCAGCTCGGCGACGCCGTAAAGGCGGATCGATACGTCGGAGCCCGGAACCCGGAAGGAGTTCGGGATGTCGCCGACGACGACGTTTTCCTTGGTCTGCGCGCTCATCTGGTCGCGCAGTTCGGAAACTTCGCTGGCCGAGACCGAGTTTTTCTTCATTTCTTCCAGCTGCGCCTGCATCAGCTTGAGCTGTTTTTCGAGCTGGGCGATGCGATCGGCGTCCGCCGCATGGACCAGCGGTGCGCCGGCGCCGATACCGGCGGCGATCAACGCGATGACAATTTTCCTTACTTTCATAACTCCTCCTTGGAATGAACGGTATGACCGGCCCCCCCGGGGCCGAACCGACGTGCTTCGACTAGAAGCCGTGCCTGACCTGGGTCAGGAAGGCTTTTGCCCGGTCGTGCTTGGGATTGCTGAAGAACTCGGCGGGCGAAGAGTCTTCGAGGATGGTGCCGTGATCGAAGAAGATCAGGCGGTCGGCCACTTCGCGGGCGAAACCCATTTCGTGGGTGACGACCAGCATGGTGATGCCGGTGTGGGCCAGCTCGCGCATGACGGCGAGCACTTCGTTGACCATTTCCGGATCGAGCGCCGAGGTCGGCTCGTCGAACAGCAGGACCTTGGGGTCCATGGCCAGCGCCCGGGCGATGGCGACGCGCTGCTGCTGGCCGCCGGACAGCTGCACCGGGTATTTCTCGGCCTGGTTCTTCAGCCCGACCCGCTCCAGCAGCGCCAGCGCCTTGGCTTCGGCGGCCTCCTTGCTCATCTTGCGGACCCGCATCGGGGCCAGCGCGACGTTGCGCAGGATGCTGAGGTGCGAGAACAGGTTGAAGCTCTGGAAAACCATGCCCACCTCGCGGCGGATGGCATCCAGATTCTTCAGGTCGTCGTTGAGTTCGATGCCGTCGACCTTGATCGTGCCGGTATCGTGCGTTTCGAGACGGTTGAGGGTACGCAGGAAGGTCGACTTGCCGGAGCCGGACGGCCCGATGATGGCCGTCACCTGGCCTTCGTAGAACGTCGCATTGACCTTCTTCAGCGCATGGAATGCGCCGAAGTGCTTGTCGACGTCGCGGGCCTCGATGATCGGCTTGAGTGCGGATGATGTGCTAGTCATCGTGGGCTCCTAGCGCTTGCGACCGACATCGAGCTGGGATTCCAGCGCGGCGGTGAGCGAAGTGAAGGCGGTGGTCAATATCAGGTAGATCACGGCGATGGTGACGAACACCGGAATCGGCTGATAGCTCTCGGCCTGCACCCGGTAACCGACCATGGTCAGTTCGACCACGCTGATCGCGTAGGCCAGGGACGAATCCTTGACCAGCGAGGCGAGGTTGTTGGCCAGTGCCGGCAAGGCCACCCGCATGCTCTGCGGCAGCGTGATATCGACGAAGGTCTGAAACGGCGAGAGGCCCAGCGCCCGGGCGGCCTCGACCTGGCCGTGCGGTACGGCGAGGATGCCGGCGCGAACGCACTCGGCGTTGTAGGCGCCGATGTTCAGCGCCAGCGCGATGGCGGCGCAGGCGAAGTCCGATATCTGCATCGACTCCGGCAGCAGCGTGGGCACCGCCAGCCAGACGAAGAGAATCTGCAGCAGCAGGGGCGTGCCGCGGATCAGCCAGACGTAGAACTCGCTGATCCAGCGCAGCGGCGGCACCGACGACAGCTTGCCGAGGCCGGCGAGAACGCCGAGGACGACACCCGCCGTTCCCGAGATCAGGGTCAGCAGGACGGTCATTCGCGTGCCTTCGGCGAACTGCTGCGCCGCCTGGCCGATGGGGTCCGGCGCCCACGACAGCGGCACCGCCATCCCCCACAGGAACAGCAGGAGGCCGATCATCGCCGCGAACATCGCCAGTCCGGGATGTTGCTTGGTCCAGTTCATGTTGATTCGGACCTATCAGGAACGGCAGGAAATGTCGGTCTTGAAGTACTTCTGCGACAGGTTCTGATAGGTGCCGTTCTTGACGACCTCTTCCAGCGCCTTGTTCAACTGTTCCTTCAGTTCCTTGTTGTTCTTGCGCAGGATCATCGACACGCGCTCGACGAAAACCTGCTCGCCGACGACGATGCCCGAGTCGGCGTTCTTTTCCAGCGTGGACTTGATCAGCCACTTGTCGGAAATCCAGGCGTCGACCTTCTTCGACTTCAGCGCCGAGAAGGCTTCCGGGTCGGCCTTGTAGGTCTTGACCTCCTGCACGCCGGGAATCTTCCTGGCGTTGTCGAAGTAGCTGGTCGCCAGCTGCACGCCGACCGTCTTGCCGTTCAGCGCTGCCATGGTCAGCGGGCCGTTCGGGTGGGCGGCGATCTGGCCGCCGGTGCAGTAGTGCGGATTGGCGAAATCGACCGCCTTGCCGCGCTCCTCGGTGAAGCCGTGCGAGGCGATGGCGAAATCGAAGCGGTCCTGGCGAATGGAAGCCAGCTGCGCGTCGAAGGACACGACGCGCCACTCGATCTTCATGCCCATCTGCTTGACCACGGCCTCGGCCAGTTCGACCTCGAAACCGGTCAGCTTCGACCCTTCGAAATAGTTGAACGGAAAGAAAGCGCCTTCCGTGGCGGCAATCACCGTTCCGGAATCCTTGATCGTCCCCCAGTCGCGCGCCTCGGCTGCACCCGCTGCCAGCAGCGCGACAGTGGACACGACGGCCATCCATTTATTGATGAACTTCATAACTCCTCCTTGGAATTTGCATCGAAAAACCCCTACGTATTATCGAGACACGATCTCTCGCACTTGGTCGAATCGGGGATTACCGCGTTGCGACTCTATGTATTAAGGTGTTCCCAACCTAGTAGGGTATACCCCCACTTTACTACCAAAAAAGACAAGATTTTGACATTACGTCAGCAATGCAGAACGTTTTGCAATGTTATGACAGTTTATTGTTGATTATTTACATACAAAAATGTCGTTTTGATCTAACAAAATATACAGTTAGTAAATCGATTAAACCAAACCGAGCATCTTCCGCGCTTCGTCGGGGCTTGCCGGGGGTCTGCCCAGGGTGCGCCCCAGCCCGGCGATGCGTTCGACCAGCTGCGCATTGCTGCTGGCGAGCACGCCCTTGCTGAAATGGATGTTGTCCTCGAAGCCGACCCGCACATGGCCGCCGAGCACGATACCGAGCGTGCCCATGGTCAATTGCGCGGCGCCCAGCCCGGCAACGCTCCACGTCGCCCCGGCGGGAAGCTGCGACTTCAGGTAGAGCAGCGCCTCGGGCGTCGCCGGCATGCCGCCGGGCACGCCGAGCACGAAATCGACATGCGGATTGGCCGGCAGCCTGCCCTTCTGCAGCCAGCGATTGGCCGTCGCCAGCATGCCGGCATCGAAGATCTCCAGCTCCGGGCGGATGCCGCGCGCCCGCATGGCGTCGGCAAAGAGCGCGATATCGGCCGGCGCATTGAGAAACACCTCGTCGCCGAAATTGACCGAACCCATCGACAGCGTCGCCATCTCGGGGTCGAGCGCCAGCGGCGCCATGCGCTCCTCGGCGCTCATGCCGACGGCACCGCCGGTCGACACCTGGATGATGGCGTCGCAGCGCGCCCGCACGGCGGCGATGATCTGGCGATAGACCCCGGCGTCCTGCGTCGGCCTGCCATCCGGCCAGCGGGCGTGGAGATGGACGATGGCGGCCCCGGCGGCAACGCACTCGGCCGCCGCCTCGCCGATCTCGTCGGGCGTGATGGGCAGGGCCGGCTGCTGGTCCTTGCCGACCTCGGCGCCGGTCAGCGCGGCGGTGATGATCAGCGGGTTCATTTGCGTCCGCCACGCTGGCAGGCGGCCGGCACGACGCAGGTACCGCTGGCCCGGCAGACGACCACCGGCGGGTCGAGCACATCGGCGGCCGAGGGCTGACCCGGCACGTCGGCGGCGGCGATCACCTTGCGCGCCTCGAAACGCATCTGGCGCGAGGTCCGGCCCAGCGCCACGATTTCGCCGAAGGCTTCGATGTAATCCCCGGCCCTTACCGGGGCCAGGAACTCGACGCGGTCGTAGGCGACGAACAGCCCTTCGTCGCCATCGCTGCGTATCAGCAATTCGGTTGCCACATCGCCAAACAGGTTGAGCATTTTGGCACCGTCGACCAGGTTGCCGGCGTAATGCACGTCGTGGGCGCCGATGCGCAGGCGGATCAGGCTGGTGATCGGGGTTTTCGGGTTTTCCATGTCAGGCGGCCTTTCTCTTGATCCATTCGTTGATGGCGAACGAGGCGACATCCTCGGCGTAGCTCTTCGGACCGAAACCGGCGTCGTAGCCCAGCTCCTTGGCCAGTTCGTGGCTGATGCGCGGCCCGCCGACGACGAGGATGATCCTTTCGCGCAGCCCCTCGGCCTCGAGGATGTCGGACAGCCGCGTCAGGTTGTCGAGGTGGATGTTCTTCTGCGTCACCACCTGCGACACCAGGATCACGTCGGCCTGCTCCTCGATGGCCCGGGCGACCAGTTCCTCGGAATCGACCTGCGCCCCCATGTTGATGGCGCGCACCTCGTGGTAGCTTTCCAGCCCCTTGTGGCCGTTGTAGCCCTTCATGTTCATGATGGCGTCGATGCCCACCGTATGTGCGTCGGTTTCGATGCAGGCGCCGACGACGACCATCTTGCGTCCCATCCGCTCGGCGATCAGCGCATTGACGCCATCCTTGTCGAGCACCTCGAACTCGGGCTTGGCGACCTGGATGGTGGACAGGTCGATGCGGTGCTTGCTCTGCCCGTAAAGGACGTAGAACGAAAAGCCCTGCCCCATGTCCTCGGCGTGCACCACGGCCGGTTCGTCGAGGCCCATGGCCAGCGCCAGCCGGCGGGCGCCCTCCTTCGACACCTCGTCGAGCGCCACCGGCAGGGTGAAGGACAGCTGGACGCGCCCGTCGTCCTGCGTGTCGCCGTAGGGTTTGATCCATTGCTCAGCCATGGCGGGCGCCTCCTTGCAGCATGCGTGTCGGGAAGGGGTTGTAGTAGTCGGGCGCCTTGGCGATCACGCCGTCGAGGCCCTTGCCGCCGGTCGCGGTGCGCTTGATCTCGGCGAACATGCCGTGGGCGATGGCCGACGGCAGGCCGATGCGCTCGATCTCGGCGAGCATGGCCTCGGTTTCGGCGAGCACCGCCTGCGCCCGCTGCTCGATCAGGCCGCCGGACTTGAATTCGATTTCCGCATGCAGGTCGCGCATGGTGCCGAAGACGTAGCGTGCGTTCTGGATGGCCAGGAAACGATCCTGGATGAAGGGGGTGTGGATGGCCTCGGTCATCATCCCGAGCAGGTGGATGTTCTGCCGGGTGACCGTACTGACCATGTTGAACAGCGCATCCTGGATGTGGCCTTTGAAAACGTTGCCGGTCATGTGCTTGGTCGGCGGCATGTACTTCAGCGACGCCTCGGGGAACACCTGGCGCACCAGCTGGGCGTGGGCCAGTTCCCACAGGAAGCCGTTCTCCAGCTCGGGGTTGATCTCGAAGGCGTGGCCGAGGCCCATCTGCTCCGGCACCAGGCCCGACAGGTAGGCGAACTGCTCGTTGATCAGCTGCGAGGCGAGCACGGTATGCGCCGCCTCGACGGCATCGGCCGTGGTCAGGTAGTTGTCCTCGCCGGTATTGATGATGATCCCGGCGTAGCCGTTGATCATGCGCGAGAAGAACTGGTCGATGAAGGTGCGCTGCATGTTGATGTCGCGGAAGATGATCCCGTACATCGAATCGTTGAGCATCATGTCGAGGCGCTCGATGGCGCCCATGGCGGCGATTTCCGGCATGCACAGGCCGGAGCAGTAGTTGGTCAGGCGAATGTAGCGCCCGACCTTGGCACCGACCTCGTCGAGCGCCGCGCGCATCAGGCGGAAGTTCTCCTGCGTCGCGTAGGTGCCGCCGAAGCCCTCGGTCGTCGCGCCGTAGGGCACGTAGTCGAGCAGGCTCTGCCCGGTCGAGCGGATCACCGCGACGATGTCGGCGC
Source organism: uncultured Dechloromonas sp. (assembly GCF_945957265.1). Lineage (GTDB taxonomy): Bacteria > Pseudomonadota > Gammaproteobacteria > Burkholderiales > Rhodocyclaceae > Azonexus. The sequence continues at coordinate 3,957 of NZ_CAMFKO010000052.1, read as the reverse complement.
CCTGCTCGGCTGCCGCCCGCGCCTGCTTGATGTCCTCGTAAATGTTGCCGGTGGCGACGATCAGGTAGAGCCAGGGCTGGGGCGCCTCGCCGCTGTTGCCGATCAGCGCGGCGCGCTGCGCCCGCTGGGCGGCGATGTGCTCGCAGCTTCGGGCGGCCAGTTCGTCGGCGGTGCGGCGGGCCGCCGTGTCGTCGCGGCCGCCGTCGAGCACCAGGCGGCCGGCGGCGACTGCCTCGGCGACCTGCTGCGCGCTCCAGCCCTGCCCGTTCATCGCCGCCGCCACGGCCAGCGCCGCGCCGCGGTTCAGCAAGCCCTGCTGCTGCAGGTGATCGACCACGCGGTTGGGCAGCGGCACCTGGTTTTCATCGACGCCGTCGATACCCATCAGGCGCAGGGTCGCCCGCTCCACGGTGGTGGTCGTCGAGCGATCCATTTCGTCGAACACCCGGCCGGCGATGCGCCGCGCCGAGTCCCGGGCGCGCTCGATGCGCGCCTGGTCAAGCTGCAAATGAGCCATCCAATTGCTCCTCTTGTTGGTTTTGTTCCAGCAGGACGTCGGTGACGTGCAGCCCATCGAAGGCTGCCCTGCCGGCTTCGAGAAATTCGCGAGCGGCAAAATGGCCGCCCAGCGGTGAAAAAGGGTTGAGCGTCAGGCCGGCCAGGCGGATGCGGCGCATCGCCAGCACTTGCCCGCCCAGCGCCCGGAAAGCGGCGAGATCGGCGGCATCGACGAACAGCCGCGTGCCGTCGGCAACCACCACCCGCAGCCCACGGTGGCGGCGGGCCAGCGTTTCCAGCGCCTGCCACAACTGGCGCCCGACCGCCCCGCCGACCGCCACGCCGGCCAGCGCCGGCGCATCGTTGGCGAGCAGCACGCCCCCGGCGTTGAGGCTGGGGATGGCGGCCCGGAAAAGCGTATCGCCGTCGGCATCCCACATCCCGACGCCGCCCTCGGCGAATATCGCCGCGCAGCGCGCCGCCGTTGCCGCATCGGCCTCGGCAATGCCGAGTATGGCCAGGCGGTCGCGCGTCTTGCGGATGACATCCTGGATGCCGCCGCCGACCGCCGCCCCGGTGGCCAGCACCACGCCGTCGGCGATGGCCGGCGAGGCATGCTGGCTGCGCCCGAGCGCGCCGTCGAGAAAGACCTGGCCGGCGCCGCACTGGCGCAGCCGGGCGATGATCTTCAGCTGGTCGTGGCCACGCGAGGCGCCGGCGATCTCCATGTCGCCGCCGTCGAGCACCTTGACGACGACGATCTCGCCCATCGGGCTGTCGATGCCGCTGCCGTCGATGATCTTGCAGCGCGCCCTGGCCCGCTGCAGCGTGTCGCGTGCCGTCGCCACCAGCGCCCCCGGCCAGACGACGACCGGCGGCTTGGGGATGGAAAACACCTGGTCCAGCGCCTCGCCGTCGCGCCCGATCGAGGTCAGGCCGACCGCGACATCCTCGGCGGCGGCGCAGGCCAGCAGCCGGTTGAGCGCCACCGTCTTGCCGGTGTTCTTGCTCATGCCCATGACCGCCAGCGTGGCCATGCCGCCAGCGCGGATGCCTTGCCAGAGCAGGCTTGCGGGTTGTTCGACAAGCATTGCCGCCGGCCTCAGACGTAACGCTGCTCGAACAGCCGGCGCAACGTTTCGCTCTCGCGCAGCAGGTTCAGCGCCAGTTCGGCATGGCCGCGGGCGTAGCCGTTGCCGACGATCATCTCGACATCCTTGCCGACGCCTTCGGCGCCGAGCGCGGCGGCTGTGAAGCTGGTGGCCATCGAGAAGAAGTAGATGCGGCCGCCGTCGCGGGTGGCGAGGATGCTGCCCATCTCGGTGCCCGGGATGTTGACGCAGTTGATCGTCACGTCGGCCATGCGGCCGTCGGTCACGACCGACACCGCTTCCATGATCGCCACCGCGTCGCCGGCATCGACCTGCAGCGCATGATCGACCCAGCCGAGCTCGCGCATGCGGGCGCAGTCGCTGGCGAAGGGCGAAACGCCGATCACGCAGCCGCCCGGCCCGGCCCGCTTGCGCGCCTCATAGACGCACAGGGTGCCGGACTTGCCGCCCCCGCCGATGACCACCACGGTGTCGCCGGCCTTGACCAGGCGGGCGGTCTGCGCCGGCGCGCCGGCGACGTCGAGGATGGCGAGCGCCATCTTCTCCGGGATGTCCTCCGGCAGCACCGCGTACAGCCCGGTCTCGAACAGGATGGCCTGGCCGTCGATCTCGATCTGGTCGCGGTCGAGATGAATGGCGCGGATGGCGTCGACGCGCAGCGGCGTCAGCGACAGCGAAACCAGCGTGGCGATGCGGTCGCCCGGCTTGAGGTCGGTCTTGCCGGCCAGCGCCGGGCCGATCTCGCGCACCCAGCCGATCAGCATGCCGCCCGACCCGGTGACCGGGTTGTGCAGCTTGCCGCGGCGGGCCACGATGTCGGCGACGATCTCGCCGACCCGCTTGGCATCACCGCCGGCCTCGGCCTTGATCTGCGTGAAGCTGGCGGCATCGACGTTGAGCGCCAGCACGTCGATCAGTATCTCGCGCTCGCCGACCGCCATCGCGTTGTCGATCTTCCAGGCACCCTGCGGCAGCACGCCGAGCGGTTCGCGCACCCGGTGGGTGCCGTAGGCGGATTGCATCGCACTGTTCATGCCGCCCCCTCAGTTGCTCTGGCTCGGCACGCGGAACTCGACGCCGAGGCCCGGCATCTCGACTTCCATGCCCTTGTAGTTGCGGCACTTGATGGTCGTTCCGTTGCCGTCCGGGCGCACTTCCTCGCGCACGTAGCTGGGGATGATCGGCAGCTTGCCGAGGCCGCCCAGGCCGTCGACGATGAAGGTCGGCACCGCCGGCCCGCTGATCCAGCCGCGCAGGCCTTCGTACAGCGCCAGCATGCGGGCGTGCGGCACGATGAAATGGTGGGCGCCCTCGACCATGTCGGTGGAGTACACATAATAGGGACGCACGCCCATTTCGATGGCCTGCATGAACAGCTCGCGCATGACCTCGACATTGTCGTTCACGCCGCGCAGGCACACCGTCTGCAGGCCCATCATGACGCCGGCCTTCTGGATCATCTTGACCCGCTCGCGCAGCAGCGGCGTGATTTCCTTGGGGTGGTTGATGTGGATGTTGATCATCTGCACGCGATGCTTTTCCAGCACGGCGCACAGTTCCGGGGTGACGCGGGTGGGCAGCTGCACCACCATGCGCGAACCGATGCGCAGGAAGCGGACATGCGGGGCGCGGCTGCGGATCTGGCCGAGGATGTAGTCCAGGCGGTCGTCGTCGAAGGTCAGCGGATCGCCGCCGGAAAGCAGCACATCGTCGATATCCTTGTTGCCGGCGATGTAGTCGATGGAACGCTCGATCTCGTCCTTGTGCACCGAACCGCTCGGCCGCGACACCATGCGCTTGCGGGTGCAGAAGCGGCACAGCGTGGCGCAGGTGTTGCTGACCAGGAACAGCACGCGGCGCGGGTAGCGATGCACCACGCTGGTCCCCGGGATGGTGTCGCCCTCCTCGCCCAGTTCGTCGAGCAGGGTGGCGAAGCCCGGCTTGGCCTCCTCGTGGAAGGTCGGCAGGTATTGCAGGCGGATCGGGCAGTGCGGATCGTCGCGATCCATCAGCTGCGCCATGTAGGGCGTGACCGACACGGCGAACTTGTCGTAGACGGTCTCGTTCACGTCCTCGATGTTGTTGAGAATGCCCTTCATCTCGGAATGATGGACATAACGGCGGGCAAACTGCTTCTGCCACGGCTCGGCGGCCGGGTCGTAGGCATCGAGCTCCTCGCGCAACAGCAGCTTGCCGGGGGTAACGGAAACGATCTTGTGCAGCATGACTCCTCCTCAGAATGAATGACCCTGCGTCGAGCAGTGGTATGGATGCATTCTAGGAAGCGCCTTCGGCCGACGAAAACAATCACATTGATTGAATCGACCAAAAAATTTCAGTCATAATG
>NZ_CAMFKO010000051.1 GCF_945957265.1 uncultured Dechloromonas sp. | reverse complement strand
GCCTTCTTCCTGGAAAACCCGGTCGCCGAGTCGGTGCAGTCCACCGGCATCCCGCGCGAAGCCGAGCCGATGGCCCGCCAGGCGATCACCCAGATGATGACCGCCTATTTCCGCAGCAAGCCGGTCTACGTGCTGCGCGAAGACGGCTCGCTGCAGGAAAAGGCGGCGCGCTGGCTGCTGCGTTCGATCAGGATCGAACCGGGGCGGGTCGCGGCGGTGCTGTCGCCGGGCTGAACAATCAAGACAGCAGGGCCACGCCATGCCGATGCATTGCTCGCATCCGACAGAGTTAGTTTACGCCGCCAACATTGAAAACCCCACCCTCATAGCGCCCCTGCAACAACGCAATTCGGCGTCCCGTAAGGCGACTGAACTCTTCGTCCAGCGCGCGAAATTCTTTGCTATTCATGTCGTAGGCGAAATTCTGCCCCATCGTGATGACCCTCGCAGATGTGGCGCCAATAACACTCGACTGTTTATAGCCGCTCACGAATATGCCGGCCAACCGAGCCCCCGGTTCGGGAATGATGAGCCAACGCACAGCTTCATAGGAACTGAGCACCAGCGCCAACGGCTTGTCCGAACGATTTACCCGAACCTGTACTGTTGGAGGCGTGCTGTTGGCGTTCGCACGACTCTCATGGGTGGCTCCGCTGCCTTGATAGACGCCCACGGCCTCGACTCGCGCGTCAGCAATTAATCCAGCCAAAGGCGCTTGGAGATTAGTGGCCGGCACAGGAGCGGGGGCAGGACGAGGAATATTCCCCAAGCCCACCTCGGCGCGCAAAGCTGCCTGCTCCGCCTGAGCCATCTTTTGCTCTGCCTGAGCAATTCGCCTATCCAAGGCAAGCTGATGAATCGCAATTGGCTCACCAACGACCTGGGGAATAACAAACTGCGTTATACGCCCCGCCCTGGGGGCAAACAGCTGCTTGAATGGGCGAAGATACATGAGCCCATCAAGCGGCACCTCCGCCAATGGAGTCAATGTCTTTTCGGCAATCGAGAACAGATAGTTGCGCATGCTGCCGCTAGCGTTCATGGAGGCTGCATTGGTGCGGACCAGCAACTTGTCTGGATCGGCTGTTGGATACAGTCCGTGGAAGCCTGTTCCCGGACCAAGATCAACGTTCGTACTTTCCAGTGTGTTTACGTCAAGAATCGCGAGACTGCTCTGCGAAACGCTGACAATGTGGGCACCATCCGCAGTCTGTTGGGTCAAGTTGGCCGTCCAGCGAGATATCCCATCAAGATTGCGCTCATCCGTAACAACTAGCTGAGTCTCTCCATCTTTCGGCGTTAGTATCAAGCGAGCAACGCCATACCAATGACCTGCCAGGTATTGGTTATTCTGACCATAGACAGGAAAGAGCTGTGTTACGTCCGACAGAGGAACCAGCACCTCTTTGCCGTTGGCGCCATCAATAAAATAGGTATGACGGTTGGCCTCTTTGACAATCAGCAAGCCGTGATCGCCCAGCCAAGAAGTTCTCAGTTCACGCGTCTTGCCAACTTGCCCTATGCGTTCGCCGGTTTCCGTCGCATAAATGTCAGTTCGATTGTGATCTGGTGAGCCAGCAATGATCAGCCGGCCATTCGGTGATAGCCGTCCGGGGCCAACGCCGTCCGGCAACTTGGTGCGACGAATAACCGTATTTGTATTGAGATCAAGCAGCAGCAATACCTGTTTCGATGTCAACGACACCGCCACGCCGGCATTTTCAGCAAAAAGGGCCCACCGGATTTCCTCATCGGCCGATATTTCGCGGGGAGCCAGAGGCGGGAGTGGGCGAAGGGGAGGTTTGGCAAGGATCAAGCCAATGCGTAGATACCCTACCCACAAAGCTGTCTCCTCATCCTGCTCCTCAAAACATGCGCGGTCTGTCAGCTTTTCGCGCACGCTTGATGGCAGCGTATACCAAGCGGGCGAATAGTCTTTCGCACATGTCAGAGCCCGAAGTGCCATTCGGCGTTTCCACTCCGCCTCGAAGCGTTTCAAGCGGTCTCCGCCTGACTCCTCTACAACGCTTTTGCGAGCATTCTCCAGTTCCTGAGAAATAGGTATCGCGTGGTTGATCTTCCCTTCCACGCTCACCGGAAATAACGAATCGCAACCAGCCAAAAAAGTCGTTGCGACGAGTAAGGCAAGTAACCCTGCCAAACGCATCAACTGGCTCATAACCCCCCCGAAGTATTGTCGCGTTGCATCTGGATCACACGGGGTTTCATACCAAAACCATCATGCGATCCACAACGAGTAATGCTCACGGAATTATGCCATTTTCACATCACCTGCAACCACTACTCCGATCTGCGTTACGAGCCGGAGAAGGCCCCAGCTTGATCAAGCCAGCCCCCACAAAACCAACGAAAAACAGGGCAAGCTCAACCATGCCCCTTTCGGGGCAGGCAATCTGCGGGATTCAAAGCAGCCGGCCGAACAAATAGATCAATCCGCCCCCATCTCCCGCGCATACGGTTCGCGCAGGTCGACCGGCTTGACGGTCTTCTTGCGCATGCGGATGTTGAGCATCTCGACGCCGACCGAGAAGGCCATGGCGAAGTAGATGTAGCCCTTCGGCACGTGGTGGCCAAAACCGTCGGCGATGAGCACGACGCCGACGACGACCAGGAAGGACAGGGCGAGCATCTTGATCGTCGGGTGGTTCGACACGAAGTCGCCGATCGACTTGGCGAACAGCATCATCAGGCCGACCGAGGCAATGACGGCGGCGATCATGACGCCGACCTGGCTGACCATGCCGACGGCGGTGATGATCGAGTCGAGCGAGAAGACGAGGTCGATGACGATGATCTGGGCGATGACGCCGGCGAAGCTGGAAGCGACCTTGGCCGATTCGCTGCCCTCCTCGCCTTCGAGCAGCTGGTGCACCTCGCCGGTGCTCTTCCAGATCAGGAACAGGCCGCCGAGGATGAGGATGATGTCGCGCCCGGAGATGCCGTAGCCGAACAGCGTCAGCACCGGCTCGGTGAGGCCGACGATCCACGACAGCACCAGCAGCAGCGCGATGCGCATGAACATCGCCAGGAACAGGCCGATCTTGCGGGCGATCTCCTGTTTCTCCCTGGGCAGCTTGTCGACCAGGATGGAGATGAAGATGATGTTGTCGATGCCGAGGACCAGCTCCAGCGCGGTCAGCGTGAAGAAAGCGATCCAGATTTCGGGGGAGAGCAGGAATTCGAACATGGCGGGAATGGCCTCAATGGGAACCCGCGCATTCTATGCGGACGCCAAGCCTGCGATACAGTCCGCCCGACATCAACAACACTTCGGAAATCCCGAAGTGTTGTCAAAAAAATCAGAGCATGTGGTTCAGGAAGGCCCGCGTCCGCGGCTGCTGCGGGTTGCTGAACAGCTCGGCGGGGACGCCGGCCTCGACGATGTCGCCGCCATCCATGAACACCGTGCGCGTCGACACGTCGCGGGCGAAGGCCATTTCATGCGTGACGACGAGCATGGTCATGTGCTCGTCGGCCAGCTGGCGCATGGTACGCAGCACTTCGCCGGTGAGTTCCGGGTCGAGCGCCGAGGTCGGTTCGTCGAACAGCATGATGTCGGGCGCCATGGCCAGCGCGCGGGCGATGGCGACGCGCTGTTTCTGGCCGCCGGAAAGCTGCGACGGATAGGCGTCGCATTTGGCGAACAGCCCGACCTTGCGCAGCAGTTCCTCGGCCACCGGCACGATGGCCGCGCGGGACAGCCCCTTGACCGTCATCGGCGCCTCGATCAGGTTGCCGAGCACGCTCAGGTGCGGAAACAGGTTGAAGTGCTGGAAGACCATGCCCATCTTGGCGCAGATGCGGCGCGCCTCCTTGTCCGGCGCGTAGCGGCAGTGGCCGTCGGCATCCGTCGCGACCAGGGTTTCGCCTTCGATGACGATCTCGCCGCGGTCGACGCGCTCGAGCTGGTTCAGGCAGCGCAGGAAGGTGCTCTTGCCGGAACCGGATGGGCCGATCATGGCGATGACCTCGCCCTTGCCGATTTCCAGCGAGACGCCCCTGAGCACTTCGTGATCGCCGAAACGCTTGTGCAGGTGGGCGGCGCTGATCATCGGCTCAGTCGTCGTAGACGGCATATTTCTTCTCCAGACGCATGAAGCCCCAGGTCAGCAGCAGGGTCATGAACAGGTAAAAGGCGGCGGCAACCACGAAGGGCATGGTCGTGAAATCGCGCTGGACGATGCCGCGCGCGGCGCGCAGCAGGTCGTTCATGGCCAGCACGTAGATCAGCGAGGTGTCCTTGACCAGGGTGATGGTCTCGTTGCTCATCGGCGGCAGGATGCGCTTGACCATCTGCGGCAGGATGATGCGGCGCATGGTCTGCGCCGGGCTCATGCCGAGCACCTGCGCCGCCTCGTACTGGCCGCGCCCGACCGACTGGATGCCGGCGCGGAAGATTTCGGCGAAGTAGGCGGCGTAGTTGAGCACGAAGGCGACGATGGCCGCCGGGAAGTCCGGCAGGCGGATGCCGACCACCGGCACGAAGGGCAGCGCGAAGTAGATGAAAAGCATCTGCAGCATCAGCGGCGTGCCGCGCATCAGCCAGACATAGCCGGCCACCGCCGTGCTCGCGGCACGGAAGCGGGAAAGCCGGACCAGCGCCAGCGCCAGCCCGAGCGGGACGGCCAGCACCAGGGTCGCGCCGAAGACCTGCAGCGTGACCGCCGTCCCCTCGAGCAGGGGACCGATGATGTTCAAGATGTAATCCATGGCCTGTCGCCAGTGAGTCGGGCAGCCCCCGGGGCACCCGGAAATGCCCGGCCGGAATCAGCGGCCGGGCATGCGGAGCGTGCTTACTTGACGATGTCCTTGCCGAACCACTGGTTCGAGATGCGGGCGGCGGCGCCGTCCTTCTTCATCTCGTCCATCGCCTTCTGGATCTTGCCGAGCAGCTCGGCATCGTCCTTGCGCACGCCGACGCCGTATTCCTCGGTGCCGAAATGCTCGTCGAGGATGACGTATTCGCCAGCCTTCTTGGCGGTGTAGTAGCGGCCGACGACTTCATCGACGACCAGTGCATCGAGGCGGCCGGTGCTGAGGTCCATCAGCGCCGTGACGTTGTCGCCGAATTTCTTCAGTTGCTTGACGGTCTTGCCGGCCGGGTCCTTGTCGATGGCCTCGACGGCGCTGGAGCCTTCCTGCACGCCGATCACCTTGCCGGCCAGGTCGGCCTTGGTCTTGACCGCGGACTTGGCGGTGACGACGACGATCTGGCGGTTCTCCAGGTAAGGCGTGGTGAAGGCGATCTTTTCCTTGCGCGGCTCGGTGATGGTCAGGCCGTTCCACAGCACGTCGACGCGCTTGCCGCCCAGCTCGGCTTCCTTGGCGTTCCAGTCGATGGGCTTGAACTCGACTTCGGCGCCGAGGCGCTTGGCGGCTTCGCGGGCAAGGTCGATGTCGAAGCCGACCAGGGCGCCCTTCTCGTCGCGGAAGCCCATCGGCGGGAAGTTGTCGTCGAGGCCGACGACGATCTTGGCGACGGCGGCGGGAGCTGGCGCAGGCGCCGCGGCGGCCGGCGCTTCCTCCTTCTTGCCGCAGGCGGCGAGCGCCAGGGCGAAAGCGAGGGGAATCAGGGCAAAGGTCTTTTTCATGGGCAGTTCATCCAGTACGTTGTGGTCGGCTTGCCGGCGCAGGGTCAACAATGCCGCGGCGAAGCCAAAGAAGCATTTTCCCGCGATCGCCCCGGCCTTACAACCGTAAAAACCCTTATCGGCATTCGCCGGCCCATCGGCCGCCCGCCATTTGCACCATTCGCTCAGGCCGCCGGCGCCTGCAACTGCTCGTATTCGGCGATCACCTGCGCCCCGAGCAGCAGCAGGGTGGCCGCCAGCTCCATCGAGAACAGCGCCACCACGGCGGTGGTCAGGGAGCCGTACACGACGCTGACCTTCGACAGGTGGGCGAGATACCAGACCAGCAGGTGACGCAGGATTTCCCACAGCACGGCGGCGCTGAAGCCGCCGATCAGCGCATGGCTCAGGCGTGTTCGGCCCAGCGGAATGACCAGGTAGAGGCCGGCCAGGACGAAGGTTTCGATCAGCACGCCCAGCCCGTAGAACATGACGCCGGACAGGCCGCCCAGGCTCCAGCGCTGGCCGAAGAGTTCCATGCTTTCGCGCGCCACGGCCTGGACCATGGCCGAGGCCAGCGTGACCGCCAGCAAGGTGGCGCCGAGCAGCAGCACGAAGCAGTAGGGCAGGATGGCCGAGACCAGCGCGTGGCGTGGCCGGTCGCGAGCGCGGTGGGCGAAGATGATGCACATCGCCTTCTCCAGCCCCGAGAAGGCCAGCGAACTGAAAAAGATCATGGTGCCGATGAGCAGCATGCCGACCCCCAGGCCGTTGTTCAGGAAGGCCGACACGTCGGCCAGCACCGCCTGCGACTGGCTGGGCACCAGCCATTCGAGATAGCGGCCGAGCACCGCGAACAGGTCGGCTTCGCTGACCAGGTGCGACAGCGCGAACACGGTCAGGATCAGCAGCGGGACCAGCGAGAGCAGCGCGTAGTAGGCCACCGCCCCGGCCAGCAGCAGGCCCTGGTTGGCCATGAAGGCCTTGACCACCCGCAGCGCGAAGGCCAGCGGGTGGCGCACCAGCTGCACCGCCCGGTCGTGTTCGGAAGCCTCGTTCATGGCTGCGCCAGCCCTGCCGAACGGCGCCTTACTTGACGACCAGCACGCTGTCGTCCCAGGCCGCATGCTTCCCGTAGCCGAGCAGGTTGGCCACGGTCGCCGCGATATTCGACAGGCCGCAGGTTTCCGTCTGCTGCAGGCCGAGCCTGCCGCCGGAGACGTTGTCGTAGAGGATCAGCGGCACCGGGTTCAGCGTGTGCGCCGTCTTGGCCTTGAACGAGCCGTCCTTGTTCAGCGCCGGCTGCTTGGTCTTCTTGTCGAGCTCGAACATTTCGTCGGCGTTGCCGTGGTCGGCGGTGATCAGCGCCACGCCGCCGGCCGCGTCGATGGCCTTGAGCACGCGGGCCAGCGACAGGTCGACCGCTTCGACGGCGATGCGCGCCGCCTCGAAGTTGCCGGTGTGGCCGACCATGTCGCCATTGGCGAAGTTGCAGCGCAGGGTCTTGTAGCGGCCGGACTGGATGGCGGCAATCATCGCATCGGCGATTTCGGCCGCCTTCATCCACGGACGCTGCTCGAAGGGCACGACGTCGCTCGGCACTTCCTCCCAGGTTTCGCCGTCGAACTTGCCGGAACGGTTGCCGTTCCAGAAGTAAGTCACGTGGCCGAACTTCTGCGTTTCGGAACAGGCGTACTGGGCGATGCCCAGCTTGCTGAACCATTCGCCGGAGGTGTCCTTGATCGCCGGCGGGGCAACCAGGAAGCGCTTCGGCAGTTGCAGGTCGCCGTCGTACTGCAGCATGCCGGCGAAGGTCACCTGCGGATAGCGGACGCGGTCGAACTTGTCGAAAGCGGCCTCGACGAAGGCGCGGGTGATCTCGATGGCGCGGTCGCCGCGGAAGTTGAAGAGAACGACCGAATCGCCGTCCTCGACGGTGCCGATGGGCTTTCCGCCGTCGGCGACAACGAACTCCGGCAGATCCTGGTCGATGGTGCCGGGATGGGCGGCGCGCAGGCCGTTGACCGCCTCGGCGGCATTGGCGAACTGCGGGCCCTGGCCCAGCACGTGGGTCTTCCAGCCCTTGTCCACCATCACCCAGTTGGCGTCGTAGCGGTCCATGGTGATGTACTGGCGGCCGCCGCCGGAAGCGATGCGGGCGTCGAAGCCGTCCTTGCTGATGTCGGCGAGGAAGGCCTCGAAGGGCAGCACGTAGTCCAGCGCGCTGGTTTCCGGCACGTCGCGGCCGTCGAGCAGGGCGTGGATGCGCACGGTCTTGACGCCCTCTGCCTTGGCCCGCTCGACCATGGCCTTCAGGTGGTCGATGTGGCTATGCACGTTGCCGTCGGAGAACAGGCCGATGAAGTGGATCACGCCGCGACCGCCCTTGGCGCCGGCAACGATCTGCTGCCAGGCCTCGCCCTGCCAGATGTCGCCGGAGGCGATGGCGTTCGACACCAGCGCCGCGCCCTGGGCATAGACCTGGCCGGCGCCGATGGCGTTGTGGCCGACTTCCGAATTGCCCATGTCCTCGTCGGAGGGCATGCCGACGGCGGTGCCGTGGGCGCGCAGGCGGATGTTCGGGTAGCTGGCGAACAGGCGGTCGAGGGTCGGCTTCCGGGCGGCGGCGATGGCGCTGCCGACATCGGTCTTGGGCAGGCCGTAACCGTCCATCACGATGGTGACGACCGGGCCTGGAATGCCGGCGAAGGTGGAAAGCTTCTGCAACATGGCGGGTTTCCTGCAAAAAGGCCGGCCGGACATGACGGCGGCGTGTGGGGAAAACCCACATTTTAACGCGCCCGGGACTTGTCCGCCGCGAATCGAGTTACCTCCGGCACCTCGGGGCACCGGCCGACAACTCTGGAAACAACTCCGTCACGCAACGATACACAGGCTTACATTCGCGCTGACATCCGGGACGTAAGGGGCCGCGTTATTCGGCTCATGGCGCTGCAATGTCGCAGCACCTGAAAACGAAATAACCAACCTGTCTAGGAGATTCAAAATGATCAAGACCGTTATCGCTCTGGCTGTTGCCGCTGGCTTCGCTTCCGCTTCCTTCGCTCAGGGCGCCGCCGCTCCCGCCGCCACCCCGGCCCCGGCCGCCAAGGTCGCCGCTCCGGCGCCGGCTGCCGCCGAAAAGAAGGTCGAGGCACCGAAGGCCGCCGAACCGATGAAGGCGGAAGCCGCCAAGACCGAGAAGCATGCCGCCCACGAGAAGCATGAAAAGCACACCCACAAGGACGCCAAGGTCGAGAAGACCGCTCCGAAGGGCGAAGCCAAACCGGCGGCCACCCCCGCACCGGCTGCGGCACCGGCCCCTGCCGCCAAGTAAGCGGACGCACCCCGACAAAGCCCCGGCCCCGTGCCGGGGCTTTTGTCTTTCCGGCCGCCGGCCTGTCCCGCGCTCGCGCCGAAGCCCGCGCCAACTGCTAGACTCCGGCCTCCACCAAGCGCCGAGCCGAGCCCCGCCATGTCCGATGTCCTTTTCCCGTGCGCCGACGATGCCGCCGAGCCTATCCTGTCCGCCACCCGCCTGTGGCTCGAGCGCGCGGTGATCGGCCTCAATCTCTGCCCCTTCGCCAAGAGCGTCTTCGTCAAGAAACAGGTGCGCTACGCGCTGACCGCCGCGACAAGCGCCGACGAACTGCTGGCCGAGCTGGAAAACGAACTGGCCCTGCTGGCCGGCACCGATCCGCAGCAACTCGACACCACGCTGCTCATCCACCCGCAGGTGATGAACGATTTCCTCGACTATCACTTCTTCCTCGCCGAGGCCGAGGCGCTGCTGCGCAACAACGGCTACGACGGCGTGTTCCAGATCGCCAGCCTGCATCCGCAATACGAATTCGCCGGCAGCGATCCGGACGATGTCGCCAACTACACCAACCGCGCCCCCTACCCGATGCTGCACCTGCTCCGCGAAAGCAGCATCGACCGCGCCGTGGCGGCCTTTCCCGACGCCGCCGACATTTTCGAGCGCAATATCGAAACCATGGAAAAACTGGGCCACGAGGGCTGGCGCAAGCTGTGGCTGGGCTGATTTCCCGATAGCCGGCGCCGGGTGCGGCGACTATGGTGAAGTATGACCATCACCGCGAGGAGCCCCGCCATGCGCCACTACCCGACCGCCGGCGACGCCGCCCATCCCGGCCCGACGCGCTCCGAGCGCGACAGCTTCGGCACCATGGAAGTCCCCGCCGAGCACTTGTGGGGCGCGCAGACCCAGCGCTCGCTCGAACACTTCGCCATTTCCACCGAGCGCATGCCGCGCGACCTGCTGCACGCCCTGGCCCTGGTCAAGCGCGCCTGCGCCCGGGTCAACAGCGAACTGGGCCTGCTGCCGGCTGACAAGGCGGCGGCCCTGGCCACGGCGGCCGGCGAAATCCTGGCCGGCCGGCACGATGGCGAATTCCCGCTCGCCGTGTGGCAGACCGGTTCCGGCACGCAGACCAACATGAATCTCAACGAGGTGCTGGCCAACCGCGCCTCCGAACTGCTCGGCGGCGAACGCGGCCTGCAGCGGCTGCTGGAAGCCAACGACGAGGTCAATCGCGGGCAATCGTCAAACGACGTGTTCCCCACCGCCATGCACGTCGCCGCCGCGCTCGGCATCACCCGCCAGCTTCTGCCCGCCCTCGCCGACCTGCGCGCGACGCTGGCCGCCAAGGCCGAAGCTTTCGCCGGCATCGTCAAGCTCGGCCGCACCCACCTCCAGGACGCGACGCCGCTCACCCTCGGCGCCGAATTCTCCGGCTACGTCGCCCAGCTCGACCAGGCCCAGGCCCTGATCGCCGGCACGCTGCCCGCGCTGTATCCGCTGGCCATCGGCGGCACCGCGGTCGGCACCGGCCTGAATGCGCCGGCCGGCTTCGGCGACCGGGTCGCCGCCGTGCTCGCCGCCGACTGCGCGCTGCCCTTCACCAGCGCCGCCAACAAGTTCGCCGCGCTGGCCGCGCACGATGCGCTGGTCGCCGCGCACGGCACGCTGAAGACGCTCGCCGTGGCGCTGCTGAAGATCGCCAACGACGTGCGCTGGCTGGCTTCCGGGCCGCGTTCCGGGCTCGGCGAGCTGGCCATCCCGGAAAACGAGCCGGGCAGCTCGATCATGCCGGGCAAGGTCAATCCGACCCAGTGCGAGGCGCTGACCATGCTCTGCTGCCAGGTCGTCGGCAACGACGTGGCGATCACGCTGGGCGGCGCTTCCGGCAATTTCGAGCTGAACGTCTTCAAGCCGCTGATCGCCCACAACCTGCTGCAGAGCATCCGCCTGCTCGCCGACGGCATGCGCAGCTTCGACCGCCATTGCGCCCGGGGCATCGAAGCGCAGCGCGAGCGCATCGCCGAACACCTCGAACGTTCGCTGATGCTGGTCACCGCGCTGGTGCCGCATATCGGCTACCAGCGCGCCGCCGAGGTCGCCAAGCGGGCGCATCGTGAAAACGGCACCCTGCGCGCGGCTGCCCTGGCCCTGGGCTATGCGACGGAAGAGGAACTGGCGCGCTGGCTGGACCCGGCAGGTATGCTCGGCGACGGCACATCTCCGTCCACGCCTGTGGGATAATCGACCTCCTTTCGCAGCACAAGCAGCAGGCATGGCCAAAGATTCACCGATTCAATTCAAGGGCACCGCGCTCAAGATCATCCAGGCACAGGTACGCACCACCGAAATCGCCGCTTTGCATGCAGCGCTGGCCGATCTCACCGGCAACAGCCCGGACTTTTTCGAAAACGACCTCGCCGTGCTCGATTTCAGCGGCGCCGAGAACCTGCCGGCGACGGCGGACTGGGCAGCCATCCGCCAGCTGCTGCGCGCTTCCGGCCTGCATGCCGCGGCGACGCTGGGGCTGCCGGCCGACCAGGCAGCCGCCGCCGAACAGGCCGGACTGCCGGCGATCAGCGCCAACGCGCTGAGTCGCCCGGCGAAGGCCAAGGCCGCCGAGCCCGCCCCGCCGCCCGTCGTCGAAGCGCCGCCCCCGCCCGTCCCGCCGCCGGCACCGGAACCCGCGCCGCGCACCGTCACCCTCGACAAGCCGCTGCGTTCCGGCCAGCGTTTCTACGCCAAGGGCAGCGACCTGATCGTCACCGCCATGGTCAGCGCCGGCGCCGAAGTGATCGCCGACGGCAACATCCACGTCTATGCCCCGCTGCGCGGCCGCGCCCTGGCCGGGGCCAGCGGCGACCGGAACGCGCGCATCTTCACCACCAGCCTGGAGGCCGAACTGGTCTCGGTGGCCGGGCTGTACCGCACTTTCGAGGCCGGCGTGCCGGCCGAACTGGCCCGCCAGCCGGCAACCATCAGCCTGAGCGGCGACGAGGAACCGACCCTGAAGGTCGTTCCGCTGGCCCTCAGGTAAAATTATCCCAATCCAATAACTTCCCAGCGAGAACCTAACGTGACCCGTATCATCGTCGTGACTTCCGGCAAGGGCGGGGTCGGCAAGACCACCACCAGCGCCAGCTTTTCCACCGGCCTCGCGCAGCGCGGCTTCAAGACGGCCGTCATCGACTTCGACGTCGGCCTGCGCAACCTCGACCTGATCATGGGCTGCGAACGCCGCGTCGTTTACGACCTGATCAACGTCATCAACGGCGAGGCGACGCTGACCCAGGCGCTGATCAAGGACAAGCACTGCGACAACCTGTTCGTGCTGCCCGCCTCGCAGACGCGCGACAAGGACGCGCTGACCGAGGAAGGCGTCGAGAAGGTCATCAAGGAACTGACCCACCAGGGCTTCGACTACATCGTCTGCGATTCGCCGGCCGGCATCGAGTCCGGCGCCGTGATGGCGCTGACCTTCGCCGACGAGGCGCTGGTCGTGACCAACCCGGAAGTCTCGTCGGTGCGCGACTCCGACCGCATCCTCGGCATCCTGCAGGCCAAGTCGCGGCGCGCCATCGAAGGCCGCGACCCGGTCAAGGAGCACCTGCTCATCACCCGCTACAACCCGACCCGCGTCGAGGCCGGCGAAATGCTGTCATACAAGGACATCCAGGAAATCCTGCGGGTCCCCATCATCGGCGTCATCCCGGAATCCGAGGAAGTGCTGCAGGCCTCCAACCAGGGCTCGCCGGTCATCCACCAGAAGGACACCGACGCCGCCGCGGCCTACCACGACGTGATCAGCCGCTTCCTCGGCGAGGAGCAGCCGCTGCGCTTCGTCGACTACGTCAAGCCGGGCCTGCTCAAGCGCCTGTTCGGAGGCAAGTAAGATGTCCTGGCTCCAGAAACTGTTCGGCAACCAGCCGAAAACGGCCCAGGTCGCCAAGGAGCGCCTGCAGCTGATCATCGCCCACGAACGCGACGGCGGCGGCAGCACGCCCAACTTCCTGCCCGACCTGCAGCGCGAGCTGATCGCCGTGATCTCCAAGTACGTCAAGGTCAATCCGGACGACATCCGCGTCTCGCTGGAAAAGCAGGATCGCTACGAAGTGCTCGAAGTGAAGATCGAGCTGCCGGAAAAGGCTTGATGTAAAAGCGCGGCAAGCGTCTTTACCCGCCGGCCCGAACCGGCATAGCATCGGGGCATTGCCGTCAAGGAATGCCCCGATGTCCATTGCGCTCAAGCCCAGCGAAATCGTCGCCCGCCTCAACGAACACGTGGTCGGCCAGGAAGCCGCCAAGAAAACCCTCGCCGTCGCCATCTACGGGCATTTCCGGCGCATGGCCGGCAGCACGCCGGAGAGCGTCGAGCTGACCAAGAGCAACATCCTGCTCATCGGCCCGACCGGCACCGGCAAGACCCTGCTCTGCGAAACCCTGGCCCGCATCCTCGACCTGCCCTTCGTCACCGCCGACGCTACCTCGCTGGCCCAGACGCAGTTCGTCGGCGACGAGATCGAGGCCATCCTGCACCGCCTGCTCGACCGGGCCGGCGGCGACATCGGCAAGGCCCAGTGCGGCATCGTCTTCGTCGACGAGGTCGACAAGCTGAAGGCGGCGGACGGCCAGAGCCGCGCCACCTCCGGCGAAAGCGTGCAGCACGCCCTGCTCAAGATCATGGAAGGCGCGCCGGTCAAGCTCAAGGACGGGCGACTCATCGACACCACGCAGATTCTGTTCATCTGCGGCGGCGCCTTCGTCGGGCTGGACCACATCCTGACCAGGACGCACACCTTCGGCTTCATCGCCACGCAGGGCGGCGACGACCAGAAGATCCTCGAACGCCTGAACGCCCGCATCAAGCCGACCGACCTGCTCGAATTCGGCCTGATTCCCGAATTCGCCGGCCGCCTGCCCATCGTCACCCGCCTCCACGACCTGACCCAGGACATGCTGGTGCGCATCCTGACCGAGCCGAAGAACGCCATCTACCGGCAGTTCCAGGCCATGCTGGCGGCCGACGGCGTGACCCTGGAGGTGGCGGCGCCGGTCTTCGAGCAGATCGCCGGGCTGGCCATCGAGTACAAGGCCGGGGCGCGCAGCCTGCGCGGCATCTTCGAGGAAATGATGGTCGACGTGCTGTACGCCGTGCCGGACCGGCCGGGCATTCGCCAGGTCGTCATCCGCTCGCTGTTCGAGCCGCCGCAACTGGTGGTGGCGGACAGCTGAAAACCGGCGGCCTCGTTAGCTGCCCGGCTTTTTCCTCCGCCGGCCGGCCGCCACGTGCCAGATCAATCCGGCCGGGAGGACAAGGCCGCTTGCCCAGTGGGCCAGGCTGATCCAGGGGCGCAGATTTTCGTCGGCGGCGTAGTACAGGCCGTAGCCGGTGAGGATGAGGATTCCGGCCAGGGACAGCATCGTCGCGCCGCTCGTCCTGTTGCGCCGGGCGCGCCAGGCGAAACGCACGTGTTGCGGCAACACCGAGCCCAGGGCGAGGAGGCCGAGCATGGCCGCGGCACCGTGCAGCTTGAGCGCCCAGGCCTCGAGGGGATGCGGCAGTTCGGGGTCGGACCGCAGGCCATAGCGCCCCCCCAGCCAGACGAGGCCGGACAGGACGAGAAAGGCGAAGGCGAGGTAAATCAGTCGCCGGTGGCGACCCGGGAGGGCAATCGACATGGAACGGGGGATGGAACGGGAGATGAGGCGATGAATCCGGCGGCCGGCAGCGCGATGATACGTCCGGCCGGGTCCACGCGCAGCGCCTGGGCGCCGTAGCGGGCCAGCAACGGCCCGGCGGCGTCGCCGAGGAGCAGCGCGACCTTGGTCAAGGCATCGGCGTGAACGCAACGCGCGGCAATCACGGTCACGCTGTCGAAGTCGGGGAGCAGACTGCCGTCGCGCGGATCGACGAGGGGAGACAGGCTTCGTCCGCCGCTTTGCCGGCGGGCGAAATAGGGAGCGCTGGTGGCGCAGGCGCCATCGGCCAGCTTGCCAACCGGCAGCAATCGAGTCGGATCGGCGGGGTGGCGCAGATGGATCGTCTCCGCCTCGCTACCGAAGAGGCGCAGGTCACCGCCGGCGTTCACGCAGCCCGCGGCGACACCGTGGGCGAGGAGCACGTCTACCGCCCGATCCACCGCATAGCCCTTGGCGATGCCGCCCAGATCCACCGCCAGCGGCCGGCGGAGCCGCAGGCGGTGCTCCGGCAGCAATTCCAGATCGCGCCAGTCGCCCTCTCCGCCCGCCAGTTCGGCGGGAAGATAGGCCGCAGCGGCCAGGCGCGGAGCGATGGTCGGGTCAAAAATGCCGTCGCTCGCGGCGGCAAACTCCAGCGCCAGGGAGAGCACCTCCCAGGTCCGCTCGTTCACCGCCAGCGTCACGCCGGGCGACGTGGCAGCCAGGCGCCGCACATCACTCGTGGGCTGATGGGCGCTCAGGTAGGCTTGGCACGCTTCAATTTCGGCAAAGGCCGCGTCGAGCGCCGCCGCCAGCCCGTCGCCGCCTTCAGCCCTGATCTCGACAAGGGTGCCGAGCAAGGGGCGGGCGCGGCGCAGGCTACTTGAGCAGGACATCGGCCGTCGCCAGCAGGCGCTTGATGCCGTCGGCGACGTGGCGGCAGGACAGGGTTGCGCCGGAGATGTTGCGGATGTCCTGGTCGAGCTTGAGCGGAGCGGCCGCGGTCTTGCCGACGAACTGGGCGCGCCATTCCGGGCTGCGGATTTCGCCGCCCTGCTTTTCCCGGTAATCGAGAATCTCCACCTGACGCAACACGCCGGCCGCCGAAATGCCGACGGCGTAGGTGATCAGCTCGTGCTTGCCCAGCACTTCATCGACCAGGAAAAGGCTGCCGTCGGCAGCTTTCCACACCTCCAGTTCGGCCACCCGAACCCGCAGCCCCGAGCGCTCCTCGATGGCCTTTTTCTGGCCCTCGCCGAGCACGACGATCATCCGCTGCAGCTTGGCGCCCGGGAATATCGCTTGCTGCGCCTGCTCCACCGTCAGGTAGGTCGTGGCGTAAGCAAATTGCGGGGCCAGGGCTGGCCCCGCAACCAGCGCCGGGGCGACCGCGAAGAGGCTCCAGCGCATCGCCTAGAAGTTGAAGCCGAAGCGCAGGCGGAGTTCGCGGCGCTCGGCGTCTTCCCCATAGAAGCGGCCAGCGATGATGTCGCTGCGTGCATCGTCGTTATAGCCCTTGGCGTTGCCCAGCTGAACCAGGTAGGTGGCGGTCACCCACCAGTTCTTGTCGGCGTAGTGCAGCGAGGGGCCAAAGTAATTGTTGGTAAAGACCCGCTTGTCGGTCTTCACGCCGAAATCCTCGTAGGCGGTACGCCGGCGGTATTCCAGGCCGGCATTCCAATGGTTGGCGAAGCGATAGGCCAGGCCGGTGGTGAACTCCACCTCGGTCTCCTTCTCCCATTCGCCATGGAAATTGGTCTTCTCGTATTCCAGCGTGAAATTCGCGGCCCACACCAGCCGGTCGTCGAGGAAGTTCTTTTGCAGGATGATCTTGCCTTCGAGCTCGCGCTTCTTCGCCCCGTAGCTCGGCTCAATGTAGACGGCCAGGCCGATGGGATCCTTGTAGGGGCTCAGAATGCGGTAGATCCACTCGTTGGAGACCGATTCGAAGAAGGTCTTCTTGTAGCGGGAATTCGGATCGACGTTGTCGGGAATGAAAGCCCCCGGCCCGGTCGTGCCATCGGCCCGGTTACTGTCGGCACTGACCCGGTCGGCATTGAGGTAGAGGGAAGTCTGCAGATCGTTGGTGACACCGTACTCGACCTCGGTGCGAGACAACCAGGCGCTGTAGCTGCCCTGGGACTGGCTCCGCCTGTTGGTCATCCACTGCTCGACTTCCCATTGGCCCTTGCCATGCGTGTCGGTGGTATAGACGTAGCCGAAAGGGGAATCCCCGGCGACGGCCGGCACTGCGGCACCCAACGCCCCGAGAACGAGCGGCAGGCCAAGGGCAAAACGGAGGCGGGTCGATGTCATATTTAAAGTTCCTTATACAAATGAGAATGATTTGTATTTTCTCAGATTAACCTGACCTTACCCTGACGCCCCGTTTTTCGTACGGCCCAGCCTCCCGCGAACAAAAAAAGGGAGCCCGAAGGCTCCCCGAAAGGTATGAGACCACGGTGCTGTTCTCCGAAGTCTCTCCCGCAGAGTCGTTTAGTGCGCGTGGGCGCCGGCAGCGCCGAGCCCGGTCTGGGCGCGGATGTACTGCTCCTCGAAAGCCTCGGCTTCCTTGGCGGCACGGGCGCTCTTGTCGGTCACCGAACCGAGCCAGGTGACGACGAAAGCCAGGGTCATCGAGATGATGGCCGGGTGGTCGTACGGGAACACGGCCTGGGCGTTGCCCAGTACCTTGACCCACACGGCCGGCGACAGGATGACCAGGCCGACGGCGGAAAGCAGGCCGGCGATGCCGCCCCACAGGGCGCCGCGCGTGGTCAGGCCCTTCCAGTACATGGACAGGATGAGCACCGGGAAGTTGACCGAAGCGGCGACGCCGAAGGTCAATGCCACCAGGAAGGCGATGTTCTGGTCCTTGAACAGGATGCCGAGGGCGATGGCGGTGAGGCCGATACCGACGGAAGCGATCTTGGTGACCTTCATTTCCTGCGCGCTGGTCGCTTCGCCCTTCTTGATGACGCGGGCGTAGAGGTCGTGGGCGATGGCCGAGGCGCCGGCCAGGGCCAGGCCCGACACGACCGCCAGGATGGTGGCGAAGGCGACGGCCGACAGGAAGCCGAGGAAGATGTCGCCGCCGACCGACTTGGCCAGGTGCATGACCGGCATGTTGCCGCCGCCGATCAGCTTGCCGCCGACCTGGCCGCCTTCGAAGAAGGCCGGATTCTGGCCGACGATGACGATGGCCGAGATGCCGAGGATGATCACCACCAGGAAGAAGAAGCCGATGAAGCCGGTCGCGTAGAACACCGACTTGCGGGCTTCCTTGGCGTTCGGCACGGTGAAGAAGCGCATCATGATGTGCGGCAGGCCGGCCGTCCCGAACAGCAACGCGAACGACAGCGACACGGCGGATACCGGATCGGCCATCAGCGAACCCGGGGCCATGATCTTGATGCCGGCCTTGTGGGCGGCGACAGCCTGGCCGAACAGGTTCTCGAAGGAGAAGCCGAACTGGCTGAAGGCGAGCAGCATCAGCGCGGTACCGCCACCGAGCAGCAGGCAGGCCTTGATGATCTGCACCCAGGTGGTGGCGACCATGCCGCCGAAGGTGACGTAGACCATCATCAGGATGCCGACGCAGACCACGGCCATGTTGTACTCCAGGCCGAACAGCAGCTGGATCAGCTGGCCGGCGCCGACCATCTGCACGATCAGGTAGAAGCAGACCACGGTCAGCGAACCGAAGGCGGCGAAGGTGCGGATGCGGCTCTGGTCGAGGCGGTAGGAGGCGATGTCGGCGAAGGTGAACTTGCCGAGGTTGCGCAGGCGCTCCGCCATCAGGAACAGGATGATCGGCCAGCCGATGAAGAAGCTCACCGTGTAGATGAAGCCGTCGAAGCCCTTGGCATAGACCAGCGAGGTCAGGCCGAGCAGGGTGGCCGCCGACATGTAGTCGCCGGCGATGGCCAGGCCGTTCTGGAAGCCGGTGATGCCGCCGCCGGCGGTGTAGAAGTCAGCGGTGGACTTGGTGCGGCCGGCAGCCCACTTGGTGATGCCGAGGGTGGCCAGCACGAAGACCATGAACATGGCGATGGCGCTGACGTTGAGCGGCTGCTTCTGGACGCCGTCGAGGGCGCCCGGGGCAGCGATGGCGATACCGGCGATCAGCAGGCCGGCCGTGAGGGCGAGAAGGGAACGCTTCATTTCTGGGCCTCTTTCAGGATCTGCTGGTTCAGTTCGTCGAATTCGCCGTTGGCGCGGCTGATGTAGACGCCGGTCAGCAGCCAGCCGCCGACCACCATCAGGGCGGCCAGAGGCCAGCCCCAGGTCATCACGGCGCCGTCGGACAGCGGCTTGGCCAGCAGCGCCGGGTTGAAGGCGGTGATCATCATGAAGGTGTAGTACGGCACCAGCACGACGAGCGACAGGATGATCGCGAAGCGCGTGCGCTTGCCGACCAGTTCGGCGAATTTCGGATTGCTCCGGATCTTCGTTTGTATGCTTTGTTGAGACATGAATCCTCCTCGATACTCCAATGACTAGGAATGAAAGTGTTTGCTGTTCTCTTGGTTTTATTGGTTTTGACGGGGCGCCCCCAAATGCAAAAAATCGCCCCGTCGGGTCCTACATGTTTGGATAGTTCGGCCCACCGCCACCTTCCGGCACCGTCCAGTTGATGTTCTGGGTCGGGTCCTTGATGTCGCAGGTCTTGCAGTGCAGGCAGTTCTGGCCGTTGATCTGCAGCCGCGGCTTGCCTTCTTCCTCGCCGAGGATTTCGTACACCCCGGCCGGGCAGTAACGCGTTTCCGGCGCGCCGTACCTGGCGTAATTGACCGAGATGGCCACCGACTCGTCCTTCAGGCGCAGGTGCGTCTGCTGGTTTTCCTCGTGGTTGGTCGCCGACAGGAAGACCGAGGACAGGCGGTCGAAGCTGATCTTGCCGTCCGGCTTCGGGTAGTCGATCTTCGGGTAGCTGTTCTTGTCGCCCAGCTGGCTGTGGTCGTCGTGGTGACGCATGGTCCACGGCGCCTTGCCGCCGAACAGGTAGGTGTCGATGGCACCGTAGGCCAGGCCGCCGAACAGACCCCACTTGAAGGCGGGACGGATGTTGCGCACCTTGTACAGCTCGGCCCACAGCCAGCTCTGCTTGATCTGCTCGCCGTATTCCGTCACCTCGGCCCCGGCGCCTTCCTTGAACAGGTGCTCGAACACCGCCTTGGCGGCGACGATGCCGGACTCCATGGCCATGTGCGTGCCCTTGATCTTCGGCACATTGAGGAAGCCGGCGGTGTCGCCGACCAGCAGACCGCCCGGAAAATGGAGCCTGGGTACCGACTGGTAGCCGCCTTCCGACAGCGCGCGGGCGCCGTAGGAAATGCGCCGTGCGCCTTCGAAGAAGCCGCGGATCGCCGGGTGCGTCTTGTAGCGCTGGAACTCCTCGTAGGGCGACAGCCAGGGGTTCTTGTAGTCGAGGCCGACGACGTAGCCGACCGCCACCAGGTTGTTCTCCAGGTGGTAGAGGAAGGAACCGCCGTAGGTGGCCGAATCGACCGGCCAGCCCACGGTATGCACGATCAGGCCGGGCTGGTGCCTGGCCGGGTCGATTTCCCACAGCTCCTTGATGCCGATGCCGTAGGTCTGCGGATCGATGCCGTCGCGCAGATTGAATTTACCGAACAGCTCCTTGGTCAGCGAGCCGCGGCAGCCTTCGGCGAAGATGGTCTGGCGGGCGTGCAGTTCCATGCCCGGCTGGAAGTTGTGGCCGGGTTGGCCGTCCTTGCCGATGCCGAGGTCGCCGGTGGCGACGCCCTTGACCGAGCCGTCCTCGTGGTAGAGCACCTCGGCGGCGGCGAAGCCGGGGTAGATCTCGACGCCCAGCGCCTCGGCCTGCTCGCCCAGCCAGCGGCACAGGTTGCCCAGGCTGATGATGTAGTTGCCGTGGTTGGACATCTGCGGCGGGGTCGGCAGCTTGAACGAACCGTTTTCGGTGAGGAAGAGGAAGCGATCCTCGCCGGCCGGCGTATTCAGGGGCGCGCCGCGCTCCTGCCAGTCCGGGAACAGCTCGTTCAGGGCATGCGGCTCCAGCACGGCGCCGGACAGGATGTGGGCGCCGATTTCCGAGCCCTTCTCGAGCAGGCAGACGGAGATTTCCTTGCCGTTCTGCTCGGCCAGCTGCTTGATGCGGATCGCCGCGGACAGCCCCGAGGGGCCGCCGCCGACGATCACGACATCGTATTCCATCGCATCGCGATCGGTACGCATGGTCATGGCTTAGAACAGGTTCTCGGGCAGGCCGAGGGTCGATGCCGCACCGCCGGTGACTTCGGCGGCGTAGGCAGCGGCGAACGGCAGCTGGTGGGTGGCGAAATACTCGGCGGTGGCCAGCTTGGCCTTGTAGAAGTCGTCGCTGCTGCCGTCGGCCAGGTGCTTGGCGGCAATCGCGGCGGACTTGGCCATCAGCCAGCCGCCGACGACGATGCCGGTCTGCTTGAGGAAGGGCACCGAACCGGCATGCACGGCCTGCGGCGCGCTGTCGTAGTTGGCCAGGATCCAGTCGACGGCCTTCTGCTGGGCGACGATGGCGGCCTTCAGGTTGGCGGCGATGTTGGCCAGCTGGGCGTTGCCTTCGAGTTCCTGCGCGGTGGCCGACATTTCGGCGATCAGCGTTTTCATCGCGGCGCCCGGCACCTTCTCGCGTGCCAGCTTGCGGCCGACCAGGTCGTTGGCCTGGATGGCGGTCGTGCCTTCGTAGATGGTGGTGATGCGCGAATCGCGGTAGTACTGGGCGGCGCCGGTTTCCTCGACGAAGCCGACGCCACCGAACACTTGCAGCGCGGTCGAGGACAGCTCGACGCCCTGCTCCGTGCTCCAGCCCTTGATGACCGGGGTCAGCAGGTCGATGCGGGCCTGCGCGGCGGCGTCGCCGGCATGCGCCTTGTCGATGTTGGCGGCGCCGTAGTAGGCCAGCGTGCGCATGGCTTCGGTGCGGGCCTTGCAGTCCATCAGCAGGCGGCGGACATCCGGATGGTGCAGGATGGTCTTCTTCTCGCCGGACTTGTCGCCGACGATGGCGCCCTGGACGCGTTCGCGGGCGTACCACAGCGCATGCTGGTAGGCGCGCTCGGCGATGCCGACGCCTTCCAGGCCGACGTTGACGCGGGCGTGGTTCATCATCGTGAACATGTAGCCGACGCCCTTGTTCTCTTCGCCGATCAGGTAGCCGATGGCGCCTTCCTTCTCGCCGTAGGACATGACCGCCGTCGGGCTGCCGTGGATGCCGAGCTTGTGCTCGATGGAAGCGCAGATCAGGTCGTTGCGGGCGCCGAGCGAGCCGTCGTCATTGACCAGAAACTTCGGCACCAGGAACAGCGAGATGCCCTTCAGTCCCGGCGGCGCGTCCGGCAGGCGGGCCAGCACGAGGTGGACGATGTTCTCGGCGACGTCATGCTCGCCCCAGGTGATGAAGATCTTGGTGCCGCTGACCAGGTAGGTGCCGTCGCCGACCGGCTTGGCCTTGGACGAGATGGCGGCAAGATCGGAGCCGGCGTTCGGCTCGGTCAGGTTCATGGTGCCGGTCCAGGTGCCTTCGACCATCTTCGGCAGGTACTTCTGCTTCAGTTCGTCGGAGGCGTGGTGGGCGATGGCCTCGATGGCGCCGCCGGTCAGCATCGGGCACAGGCCGAAGGCCATGTTGGCGCCCTTCCACATTTCATTGACGGCCATCGAGACGACCGCCGGCAGGCCCTGGCCGCCGAATTCCGGGGCGAAGGGCATGGACATCCAGCCGGTTTCGGCAAACAGCTTGTAGGCTTCCTTGAAGCCCGGCGCGGTGGTGACGACGCCATCCTTGCAGACGTGGCCGGTCTGGTCGCCGACCTTGTTGATCGGGTCGAGGACGCCGGTGGCGAACTTGGACGCTTCGTCGAGGATGGATTCGACCAGCTCGACCGAACATTCCTCGTTGCCCGGCAGGGCGCAGATGTCCGAAAGGCCGGCGATTTCGTTCAGAACGAACTGCATGTCGCGGATCGGGGCGATATAGGTGCTCATACGGGTTATCTCCTTGGTATTCTTGGTTTAAACGGCTGCCACGAGGGCGGGAACGGTTTCGAACAGGTCGGCGACCAACCCGTAATCCGCGATCTGGAAGATCGGCGCATCGGGGTCCTTGTTGAT
>NZ_CAMFKO010000050.1 GCF_945957265.1 uncultured Dechloromonas sp. | reverse complement strand
CATAGGTCTCGAACAGGTCGGCCGCCATGCCGGCGCAATCGCCGACATTGTCGCCGACGTTGTCGGCGATCACCGCCGGGTTGCGCGGATCGTCTTCCGGAATGCCGGCTTCGACCTTGCCCACCAGGTCGGCGCCGACGTCGGCGCCCTTGGTGAAGATGCCGCCGCCGAGACGGGCGAAGATGGAGATCAGCGACGAGCCGAAGGCCAGGCCGACCAGCGGTTCGATGACATGGTGCAGGTCGGCGCCGCCCAGCGTCGCCTTGAGGAAGGCGTAGTAGCCTGCCACACCGAGCAGGCCCAGACCGACCACCAGCATGCCGGTGATGGCGCCGCCCTTGAAGGCCACGGCCAGGGCCGGGGCGATGCCGCCGCGGGCCGCTTCGGCGGTGCGCACGTTGGCGCGCACCGAAACGTTCATGCCGATGAAGCCGGCCGCGCCGGACAACACGGCCCCGATCAGGAAGCCGAAGGCGGTCAGCCAACCCAGCTTGGGCACCAGGCCGATGACGAGGAAGAGAATGACGCCGACAATCGCAATGGTCTTGTACTGTCGGCTGAGGTAGGCTGCCGCCCCCTCCTGCACCGCCTTCGCGATTTGCTGCATGCGCTCGTTGCCAGCCGGCAACGCGAGGATCTGTTGGCTGGAAATCCAGCCATACAGGACTGCCAACACGGCGCAACCAAGCGCCAGTAACAACGCTGTACTCATTGCTCTCCCCTCCGTGGCTTACAAAAAAATCACACGGCGAATGCCTCCAGCTTCTTCGGCACGGCCATATTCTTCAAGCGGATGTAATCCGGCAAACCGTCGCGGTACGGCGGCGGCTCCTCCCCGGCGATCAAGGGCTGCAGGTAGGTCCGGCAGGCCTCGGTAATGTGGAAGCCATCCGCCGAAATGAATTCCGGCGGCATCTTGCGTTCGACGTTGGCGATCTCGGCCAGCGGGGCGTCGCCGATCTGCCAGCGATACGGCTGGTCGGCCAGGCGTTCGATGGTCGCCATCACCGCGTTCTTGCCCTGCAGCGCCAGACTGACGGCGGCAACGCCGAGGGCGTGCGCCTGCTCGAGATCGGTCTTCGACGCCAAATGGCGGGCCGAGCGTTGCAGGTAATCGGCCAGTGCCCAGTGGTACTTGTAGCCCAGCTTGTCTTTGATCAGCTGCGCCACGACCTGGCCGACGCCACCCAGTTGCGAATGTCCGAAAGCGTCCTTGGTGCCGGACTCGGCGATCAGCTTCCCGGTGGCATCCGACAGACCCTCCGACACGGCCACCGTGCAGTAGCCGTATTGCTTGACGCATGCATCGACGCGGGCCAGGAAACGCTCCGGGTCGAAGGGCACTTCCGGGAACAGCAGGATGTGCGGCGGCTCACCGGCATTTCCCGAAGCCAGGCCGCAGGCGGCGGTGATCCAGCCGGCGTGGCGGCCCATGACTTCGAGCACGAAAATCTTGGTCGAAGTGCGCGCCATCGACGCGACGTCGTAGCCGGCTTCGCGGATCGAGGTCGCCACGTACTTGGCGACCGACCCGAAGCCGGGACAGCAATCGGTATGCGGCAGGTCGTTATCGACCGTCTTCGGCACGCCGACGCACACCACCGGGTAGCCCATCTTCTCGGCGATCTGCGACACCTTCCAGGCGGTGTCCATGGAGTCGTTGCCGCCGTTGTAGAAGAAATAGCCGATGTCGTGCGCCTTGAACACCTCGATCAGGCGTTCGTACTGCGCCCCGTGCTGTTCGAGGCTTTTCAGCTTGTAGCGGCAGGAACCGAAAGCGCCGCCCGGCGTGTGGCGCAGGCGGGCGATATCCTCGTCGGTCTCAAGGCTGGTGTCGATCAGGTCTTCGGTCAGCGCGCCGATGATGCCGTCACGCCCGGCGTAGACCTTCCCGATCCGGTCGGGATGACGGCGCGCTTCCTGGATCAGGCCGCAGGCCGTCGAATTGATAACGGCGGTGACGCCCCCTGACTGTGCGTAGAAGGCATTCTTCACCGCCATTTTTCACTCCCTTATTTCAGTGCGTCGAAAACGCTCTTGGTGATCGCATCGACATTGCCGACACCGGCAACCTTGCGCACTGCCGGCGCCTTGGCATCGCCTTCGGCAGCCCACTTGCTGTAGAAATCGACCAGCGGCTTGGTTTGCGAGTGGTAGATTTCGAGGCGCTTCTTGACGGTTTCTTCCTTGTCGTCGTCGCGCTGGACCAGGTCTTCGCCGGTCACGTCATCCTTGCCTTCGACCTTCGGCGGGTTGAACACGACGTGGTAGGTACGGCCGGAAGCCAGGTGGGCACGACGGCCTGCCATGCGGGTGACGATGTCGCTGTCCGGCACGTCGATTTCGAGCACGAACTCGATCGGCACGCCGGCATCCTTCATGGCCTGGGCTTGCGGGATGGTGCGCGGGAAACCGTCGAACAGGTAGCCGTTCTTGCAGTCGTCCTGGGTCAGGCGATCCTTGACCATGCCGATGATGACGGCGTCCGGCACCAGGCCGCCCGCGTCCATGTGCTTCTTGGCTTCGAGGCCGAGCGCGGTGCCGGCCTTGACCTGGGCGCGCAGCATGTCGCCGGTGGAGATTTGCGGGATGCCGAACTCCTTGCTGATGAAAGTAGCTTGCGTTCCCTTACCGGCGCCAGGAGCGCCCAACAAAATCAACTTCATGAATAGTCCCTCTGGTTTTTGACTCGGAATTCTTGTTGTCGGCCGTCGTGGCGGCCGTTCGATGAAATTTGAAAATTACTCGCTATTTCCGGCACGGTCAAACAGTTTGCGCATCCGTTCGGCATCCTCCGGCGTATCGACGCCGGGGGCCGGGGCAGCGTCGATCAGCGTCACGCTGATGCGGTAGCCGTGCCACAGCGCACGCAGTTGTTCGAGCGATTCGAACTGCTCGGTGGGCGCCACCGACAGGCCGGCGTAGGCCTTCAGGAAGCTGGCGCGGTAGGCGTAAAGACCGACGTGGCGATAGGCCGGGAAATGGGCCGGCAAGGTCTCGCCGCCGCCCTCGCGGGCGAAATGGTCGCGCGCATAGGGAATCGGCGCCCGCGAAAAATAGGCGGCGTCGCCGTCGGCCCGGCAGACGACCTTGACCACGTTCGGATTGAAGAAATCGGCCGCGTCGGCGATCGGGTGGGCGACCGTCGCGATATCGGCGCCGCTGATGGCCAGCTGGCGCGCCGTCTGCAGGATGACCTCCGGCTCGATCAGCGGCTCGTCGCCCTGCACGTTGACGATGATGGTGTCGCTGCCCCAGCCGCGTTGCTCGACCACCTCGGCCAGGCGATCGGTGCCGGTCGGGTGATCGCTGCGCGTCATCACCGCGGCCACTTCGTGCGCCTCGGCGGCGGCGCGCACCTCGAGGTGGTCGGTGGCCACCCAGATTTCCTCGGCGCCCGACCGGCGGGCCCGCTCGGCCACCCGGACGACCATCGGCTTGCCGCCGAGGTCGAGCAGCGGCTTGGCCGGCAGGCGGGTCGACGCGTAGCGTGCCGGAATGACGACCTTGAAGGCCAGTCCGGACATTATTGCGCGTCCGCGGGCAACTGCCGTGCCTCGTCCTCGAGCATGATCGGGATATCGTCGCGGATCGGGAAAGCCAGCTTGCACGGCTTGCAGACGAGTTCCTTCTCGGTCTTGCGGTGTTCGAGATTACCCTTGCAAATCGGGCAGACGAGAATATCAAGCAACCTGGCGTCCACGGAGTTTCTCCACAATGTGATCAATGAGGGCCGAAGGCAGTTCGGCCTCGACGGGCAAGACCCATGCCTCGCCTACCGGTAGATTCGCGCATTTTACTGCATCCTTCTCGGTCATCAGCAGGATGCCGCCTTCGGCAAAGGCCAGATCCGCCGCCGTGTAGCGGTGATGATCCGGAAACGGATGCGCTGCGCAATCCAGCCCCAATGCTTTCAAGGTCGCGAAAAAGCGCTCCGGATTGCCGATTCCGGCCAGGGCGTGCAGCCTGCCCCGCGCCCGCAGCGCTTCGGCCGGGCAGGTTTGCAGCGGATCGCCCAGGCGATAGAAGCGACCGGGTTTTAGGTGCATCTGAAAGCATGGGACCGGGATGCCGGCAGCGACCGAGCGGGTGCCATTGAAGACCACCGCATCGACCGAGGCCAGGCGCGACAGCGGCTCGCGCAGCGGCCCGACCGGCAGGCGCCAGCCGTTGCCGGCGCCCCGGGCGTCGAAGACGGCCAGTTCGACATCGCGGGCCAGCGCATGATGCTGCAAGCCGTCGTCGCAGAGCACGACATCGACGTCCGGATGCGCCTCGAGCAAGGCCTGGCCGGCTGCCGCGCGACGGCGCCCGACCCACACCGGGAGGCCGCTGCGCCGGGCGATCAGCAGCGGCTCGTCGCCGACCGCTTCCGGCGTCGAATCGGCATGCACCGCGCGCACCTCGTCCCCGGCACGCCCGTAACCGCGACTGACCACCCCCGGATACCAGCCGCGCTGGCGCAGCTGCCCGGCCAGCCACAGGGTCAGCGGCGTCTTGCCGGCGCCGCCCACGGTGATGTTGCCGACCACCACGACCGGGACCGACAGGCGTGTCGGCCTGGCAAAGAAGCGATTCAGCCGGCTCAGGCCGGCATAGATGCCGGCCAGGGGAGCAAAAAGCCACAACGCCGGCGTCAGCCGGCGTCGTTCAAACCATTGCCGCTGCAGCCAGCGCGCGAACATCAGCGATTCTGCGTCGCGAACGAGATATGGGGGTAGCCCGCCGTTTGCGCTGCCTGCATGACATCGACGACGCTCTGGTGGGTCGCCTTGGCATCGGCATTGATGATGATCAACGGGTCTTCCCGGCTGCCGGCTGCACGGCGCAAGCCATCGGCAATGCTCTTGACGTCGGAAGCCGCCAGCGGCGACTTGTTGATCAGCACCTGGCCGCTGGCCGTCACCGCCACGCTGACTTCGTTAGGCTGTTCCGCCTGCTTGCTGGCATCGGCCGTGGGCAGGTTGATTTCCAGCCCCGAGAACTTGGCGTAGGTGGTGGTCAGCATCAGGAAAATGATGATCACCAGCAATACGTCGATCAAGGGGATCAGGTTGATTTCCGGCTCTTCCCGGCCACGACCGCGCTGGAAATTCATCGCTCAGGTCCGGTCGCCGTGCATGTACTCGACGAGACGGACAGCCTGCTGCTCCATCTCGACCACGAAGCCGTCAACCAAGGCGCGGAAGTGGCGCCAGAAGATCAGGCTGGGAATGGCGATGACCAGACCGAAACCGGTGTTGTACAGGGCCACCGAGATGCCGTGCGCCAGCTGCTGGGGGTTGGTTCCGGTCGGCGACTGGGAGCCGAAGATTTCGATCATCCCGACCACGGTGCCGAACAGGCCCATCAGCGGGCTGATCGAGGCGATGGTGCCGAGCGTCGTCAGGTAGCGATTCAGATCATGCGAGACGGCATTGCCGGATTCCTCGATCGATTCCTTCATGATCTCGCGCGAGGCATTGACGTTGCGCAGGCCGGCCGACAGCACGCGGCCGAGCGGCGAATGGCGCTCCAGCTCTTCGAGCAGCTTGTCGTTGTTGGCGCCCCGCTTGAATTCGCCGACGGCGCGTTGGAGCAGGCCGGCAGGCACCACCTTGACGCGGCGCAAGGCAACCAGGCGCTCGATGATCAGGGCTACGGAGATCACTGACGCCAGCAACAGGGGCCAGATGGGCCAGCCGGCCGCCTTCACGATTTCAATCACTTGTGGCTATCCTCGGTGGAAATTTAACCTGTAATTCTGCCCTGCCCCCCGTATCAGGGCAAGCGGCGCACAATCGCCGTTCCGCGGCTTATCCCCAAAACCTGTGGATAAGTCTGTGAATGTCTTGTCATCAAGCGCGCTAACCCCCCTCCACCAAAGGACTTTGCCTGCTCTGCCAAAAAACGAGGCACATCGTTTGTCACACATAAAAATCAACAACTTAGATGATTTTCAATCTGTCAAGCCCGAACCCGTACCGCAGCTCACGCGCTACAATGGCGGGATGTCGATGCCAACCCCGCCTGCCGGCAATTCCGTACTCAGCGTTTCCAGCCTCAACCGCCTGGTCCGCGACTGCCTCGAAACCGCCTTTCCGCTTACCTGGGTCGGCGGCGAGATATCCAACCTGACCTACGCGGCATCCGGCCACGTCTACTTCTCGCTGAAGGATGCCGCGGCCCAGGTACGCTGCGTGATGTGGCGCAACCGCGCGCAGCTGCTCGGCTGGCGGCTGGAAAACGGCCAGAAGATCGAGGCCCGGGCCCTCGTCTCGTTCTATGAGCCGCGCGGCGAGTTCCAGCTCAATATCGAGGCCATCCGGCGCGCCGGCCAGGGCGACCTGTTCGAACGCTTTCTCCGGCTCAAGGCGCAACTCGAGGCCGAGGGCCTTTTCGCCGCCGCGGCCAAACGCCCGCTCCCCGGGTTCCCCCGCCATGTCGCCATCGTCAGCAGCCCGCAGGCCGCCGCCCTGCGCGACGTGCTGACCACCTTGCACCGGCGGGCGCCGCACCTGCGCATCACCCTCTTTCCCACCCCGGTTCAGGGCGAAGGCGCGGCGCTCCGGATCGCCGAAGCGCTCGCGCAAGCCAGCGCCAGCAATTGCGAGGTCACGATCCTGTGCCGCGGCGGCGGCAGCATCGAAGACCTCTGGTCGTTCAACGAGGAATGCGTCGCCCGCGCCATCCGCGCCTCGACAATCCCGGTCATCTCCGGCGTCGGCCACGAAACCGACTTCACCATCGCCGATTTCGCGGCCGATCTGCGCGCCCCGACGCCCACCGCCGCAGCCGAGCTGGTCAGCCCCGAGCGCGACGATCTGCTCGCCCGCCTGGAACGGCTCGACAGCCAGCTGCGGCGACAGACCGAGCGCACGCTGGCCGACCTTCGCCAACAGCTGGACTGGCTGGGCTCCCGACTCACCCATCCCGCCGACCGCCTGCGCCAGCGCCAGCAGGAAATCGGCGCCCTCGGCACCCAGCTGGGCCGTGCCTGGCGCGGCAAGATCGACCGCCTGCACCTGCTGAGCGATACCCTGCAGCAGCGCCAGCTGGGTGCGCGCCCCCGCCTCGACCGCCTGGGCAGCCAGCTGGAACATGCCCGCTACCGACTCGGTAAACAGCTCGCCTGGCGAATTTCCGAACATTCCGGGAAACTTAATTCGCTCGCCAGCGGTCTGAAGCAGCTGGACCCGCATGCCGTGCTGCAACGCGGCTACGCACTGGCCATCGGTCCGGACGGTCGCGCGGTCCGCAATGCCGTCGACCTGGCCCCCGGCGATACCCTGCGCTTGAGTTTTGCCCAGGGTGCCGCCACGGCAAAGGTAGATCGGGTTGTCGCGACGCCGGAAGCTGACTAGAATTTTCGTTTCACCCCTCAAATACAACGGAGAATACCAATGGAACATCAACTGCCCCAGCTGCCGTACGCCAAGGACGCCCTGGCTCCGCACATGTCGGCCGAGACCTTCGACTACCACTACAGCAAGCACCACAACGCCTACGTCGTTAACCTGAACAACCTGATCAAGGGCACCGAGTACGAAGCCCTCGACCTCGAAGCCATCGTCAAGAAGGCCCCGGCCGGCGGCATCTACAACAACGCCGCCCAGGTCTGGAACCACACCTTCTTCTGGAACTGCATGAAGCCGAACGGCGGCGGCGCCCCGACCGGCGCCCTGGCTGCCGCCATCGACGCCAAGTGGGGTTCGCTGGATGCCTTCAAGGCCGCCTTCCAGGCCTCCGCCGTCGGCAACTTCGGTTCCGGCTGGACCTGGCTGGTCAAGAAGGCCGACGGTTCCGTCGACATCGTCAACATGGGCGCCGCCGGCACCCCGCTGACCACCGGCGACAAGGCCCTGCTCTGCGTCGACGTCTGGGAACACGCCTACTACATCGACTACCGCAACCTGCGTCCGAAGTTCGTCGAGACCTTCCTGGCCTCGCTGGTCAACTGGTCCTTCGTCGAAGCCAACTTCGCCTGATCGATCCGTCGATGCAAGGAAAGGGAGCCGTCGGGCTCCCTTTTTTGTTCCCCCTGTTTTGCCGCCCCCTGCCCATTTTCCGATGACGCCACCAAACGCCCGCCGCCTTCTCGCCAAGGAACTGGCCGCTGCCGCCGCGGCCTACCAGACGGCCGAGATCATTCCGCACTGCCCGGGCTGTTCGCAGCCGTGCTGCAAGCTCGAAACGCTGGTGCTCGACCTGGAGTGGAAGCAGATCAAGACGCTCTGGCATGTCCAGGAATCACGGCCGGCCTTCGACAAGACCCTGTCGGCCGGCAAGGGACCGGAGGAAATCCGCGAAAGCGGCGGCCGCTACTACGTGCACGGCAAACCCTGCCCGGCCTACGACGACGCTCACGGGTCGTGCCGAATCTACGGCCAACATTTGAAACCCGTCGGCTGCACGGACTTTCCGGTCTATGAAGACCGAGGCGACCTGATCGCCGATCTGCGCTGCGAAGCGGTCGACCTCAAGGCGCTGAAAACCTGGATCGCCCGCGCCCTCGGCCCCGCCTATCGCATCACCCATACAGCGGACGACGAATTCCCGTTCCTGGTGACGCTATCGGTGAAAAAACCGGGCACCAGGCGCAACTGAAACCCGCCCCGGGAATTTGGTTTAGCCGCGCAGCATCCCGCGCGGCAGCTTCCTGACCGGCGCCGGGGCAGCATATTCCGGCTCGACCTCGGACTGCGCCAGCCGGATGCCCTGGGCACTCATTTCGGCCATGACCTCCGCTTCGCTGCGGCCGGATTCGATGGCCGCGGCGCGGACCGGGGCCAGGCCGTCGGGATTGCTGTCGAAATGCACCGAGCAATCCTTGCGCGACCCGCACATCACCGACTTGGCAAGAACACCGACGAACTTCATTTCGAACGGCACGTTCATCAAGGGAATGCTGATACGGTCGCCAGCCAGTTGCTCCGGGCTGCCCCAGATCATCTTCACCAGGGCGGGCAGGCGGCGGTCCATGCGGCTGGCGACTTCGGCCGCCCGCAGGGCATGGCCATTGGCCGGGGCGCGGGTGAGCAGGCACTGCACGGTCAATTGAGCCGGGGCATACCAGCAAGCCCAGCGCGTACCCTCAGAGGCGGGATCGGCAATATCCGCGGAACTGCTGCCGGAGACTGCGAACAAGAGCACCAACAAGACGTGGCGAACGACATGGCGAAAAGCGTCCATGAAGAACCTCCGGCAATCCCGCTATCGTGGGGAGAAGCCGAAGCTTCGCCCGGTAGACCGGTGACTTTGCGACCCCGCCTTTCGGTCGGGTGTGCCTTTTTCGGATCAGAACGGATTCGCTTGAGTTGAGTCCATTCCCCTGGCTGGTGATTTTGTTAAATAAAGCACCATTGGCTTTATTTTTATAAAATAATTGATCTATGTCAACTCAAAGCCAAAAACTTTTGGCAAGCCGGTCGTCGGCAGCAGGCTGAGTATGTCCGGCAAAAATACCTCGGTCACCAGGACCTGCTGACCATCCAGCCGGTGCAGCGAACGTCGCGCCCAGAGGTGCCGCGGCGGCGAGCACAAGGCGGCCGCCCGTCGATACAGCGGATGGCGGTCGTCGAGACGCAGGAATTCGATTCGCCCGCGGGTGAACCCCGGGTAGGCGAACAGCAGAGAGCCCAGGGAACGCGAGCCGAGGCGGGCCATCCAGCGGGTCAGGCGGCCATTTCCGGAAGCCGCCAGCGTGGTGTGCGCAAAGATGACCGGCTTGCCGTCACAGCTGAGCACCACCTCGCGCACCCAGGCCAGGGCGCCGTCGCAGCCGCCGTCGACGGCTTCGTCGGCGAGCGCCCGGCCCTTGCCGAAGCGCAGCAGGCGGACGCTGAAATGCCGGCTGGATCTCAGGCAGCGCGCCGTCAACGAACCCGGCTCGGTCAGCCACGAGCGCAGAATGGGAGACAGAAGGGATTGCGGCCGGCCGGCGAGGCGCGGCCGCCAGTTGCTGCGCTTCATTACTGCGGACGCGGCGCCTTGTCGATACCCGATATCTTCGTGCCGGGCTTGATGCCGCGCTGGGCGAACCAGCCGGCATTCATTTCCAGCGCGAAACGCGCCGGGCGGCGCGCACAGTGGTTGTCCTCGGTCTGCGGCTGCATGTCTTCGATATTGATGATCGTGCCGCTGGCATCCATGAAGGCCACCGACAGGGGCAGGAGGGTATTGCGCATCCACATGCAATGCGTGTTTTCGTGATTGAACACGAACAACATGCCATGCTGCTGCGGCATGCTCTTGCGATTCATCAGGCCGAGCTGACGATGCGTGTCGGTCGCGGCGACCTCGGCCTCGATGCGATACATGCCGCTCGTCAGCTCCAGCACGGGCATCGCCGATTGCGCCAGCGCGCCGCCGGCGAAGGTCAATACGGCCAGTCCGGCCATCACGGTCTTGTTCATTCCAGCAGTCCTTGCAAATCCTTGTAGCCGCCGTCGATCCGGCGCCATTGCCCGAGCGGCAAGCCGTCCAGAGTGGCCGAACCGATCGCCGCCCGAATCAGTCGCAGCGTAGGATACCCGATGGCAGCCGTCATCCGTCGCACCTGGCGATTCTTGCCCTCGGAAATCCTGATTTCCAGCCACGCGGTCGGAATCGCCGCCCGGAAGCGAATCGGCGGATCGCGTTGCCACAATCCGGAGGGTTCGTCGATCCGGCGCACCTCGGCCGGCCGCGCCGTGAAATCGGAAAGCTCGATGCCGGCGCGCAGACGATCCAGCGCCGCCTCGTCCGGAATGCCTTCGACCTGCGCCCAGTAAGTCTTGACCAGCTTGTGCCTCGGGTCGGCGATCCGCGCCTGCAGCTTCCCGTCGTCGGTCAGCAGCAGCAATCCCTCGCTGTCGGCATCGAGCCGGCCGGCGACGTAGACGCCCTTGACCGTGATGAAGGCGTTCAGCGCCCGCCACTTTCCCTCCGGCGTAAACTGGCTGAGCACACCGTAGGGCTTGTTGAACAGGAGAAGGGAGGACACGGCGGGCGAACGAAAACCGAAGAAAACCCCGATTTTCGCCGATTTCGACCGCGAACAGTATCCGGCGATCACGCTCTGCCAAACCGGCAAAAGCAATTGGTGCCTTGGGCGAGACTCGAACTCGCACAGCTTGCGCCACTACCCCCTCAAGATAGCGTGTCTACCAATTTCACCACCAAGGCTGGAACATCCGGCGTTGCCGGAATGCGGGATACATCGAAGGGGGCGCAATTCTAACCAAAAACCGGCGGCGCGTTAACAGGCTGTCGGCAAATTGCCGCCTTGCCCCGCAAACGCACCCTGTGAACGAAGCAGCCCCGCCATCGGCGGGGCCTCGACAAGCATCGGCGACTCAGGCGAGCGCGCGCTTGCACTCCTTCAGGCAGGCGGCGCAGGAATCCGCGCAGGCCTTGCATTCGGCGTGATGCTTCTCGTGCTTGCGGCATTCCTTCTCGCAGCTGGCGCAGATTTCTGCCGCCAGCTTGGCGAAGCCGGGAACATGCTTCGAATCCTGCCCGGCCAGTTTCATCAGGGCGGTGCAGGAGGCCAGCAGTTCATTGACCGACTGGGCGCAGGCGGCCATCTCGCGGTCGCCGTTGCCCAGCAGGTACAGGCAATGGGCCA
The DNA here is from genome assembly GCF_945957265.1 of uncultured Dechloromonas sp. Taxonomy (GTDB): domain Bacteria; phylum Pseudomonadota; class Gammaproteobacteria; order Burkholderiales; family Rhodocyclaceae; genus Azonexus. Next base: position 13,730 of record NZ_CAMFKO010000050.1, on the reverse strand, counting down.
GGCAGGCCTCGCCGGTTTTGAGACAGTCGGCGCTGGCGGCGATCAGGCCGGCATTGCGCGGCGCCATCCCGGCAGGCGCATGATGGTGATCGTGATCGGCGGCCAGTGCGGCACTGGAGATTGCGCCGGCGACGGTGGCTGCCACGGTTTTCAGGACTTCGCGTCTTTCCATGAATGGATTCCTTCGTTGTGTGCGGTTCGGACGGGAGCGACCGGGGCGATGCCTCAGTGGCTGGTTCCCTCGGACTTGGTGATCTTGTTCCAGATGTTGTACTTGCCGACCGGCTTCTTCATCGGCAGGCGCTTCACTTCCTTCAGGCTCACGGCATCGTAGATGATCAGCGCGCCATCCATTTCCCACAGGCTGGCCAGCACGTACTTGCCATCCTTGGTGAATTCGACGTGGGCAAAGGTCTTGCCCGGTTCCGGCTTCAGTTCGGCGACGACCTCGAGCTTGTCCTTGTCGATGATCTGCATGGTGTCCTTGAACTCCCGGCTCATCATCGAATCGGTCCACGCGTAGCGGCTGTTCTCGTGGCTGCGCATGAAGAAGCCGGGGCCACGCGTCCTGATCTGCTTGACCGTTTTCCAGGTCTGCATGTCGATGATGCTGATGATGCCCTCGTTGAGGTTCGGCGTCGCCATGACCGTGCGCTCCTGGCCGTTCGCATCCTTCCATTTCCAGCTGATGCCGGAGCCGAGGTGCGGCATGCCGGGCAGTTCGAGGTCGGCAACCTTCTTGCGCGCATCGAGATTGACCACCTGGCCGCTGACCGCGCTTTTCGCGTCGTTGCGCGACGCCCCCATCACCTCGTCGTAGCCCTGGGTGAAGTAGAAGTCGTCGAGGTAATCGTCGAGCTGGCTGCGCTGCGGGTTGAGGAAGCCGGGAACGAAGCTGCCCTCGCGATACTTGAAGTCGTGGATCATGCCAGCCGGAATCTCGTCGGCCTTCGGGTTGTACGACACCTCCCACACTTCCTTCACGTCCTTCAGCGCGGCCACGAAGCTCTGGCGCGGCGAGGCGTCGTAGACGGCTGAAACGCGCGACGTCGTCTTGCCGTCCTTGTCGGTGACCGGCAGGATTTTCTTCAGGTTCAGGTCGGCATCGAGAATGACCAGGCTGTGCGGCAGGTAGTTGGCCACGGCCACCCACTTGCCGTCGCCGGATACCGCCGCGTTGCGCGTATTGATGCCGGCGCGTACCTCGGCGACCACCTTCAGGTTCCACAGGTCGTACTTGGTGATCCAGCCGTCGCGCGAGGCGAAGAAGACGTAGCGCCCGTCCGGCGTGAATTTCGGTCCGCCGTGCAGCGCGAAACGCGACTGGAAGCGGTGGATCGGTTCCAGCTTGTCGCCGTCGAGGATGGACACATGGTGATCGCCGCTTTCGACCACGACGAACAGGTTGAGCGGGTCGGCCTTGAACACCGGCTTGTCGGGCAGCGGCTTCGCCTCCAGCACGATGCGCGAGGCGGTGATTTCCTTTTCGCCCCAGGCCGGCATCGGGGTGATCGGCGCGTAGGCGTAGTCGACCAGCGCCTTGATCTCGTCGGCCGACAGGCGGTCGCCGAAGCCGAGCATCTGCGTCGCCGGACGGCCTTCCCGGATCACTTTCTCGGCCTCGGCCTTGCGCAGGCGGGCCAGGTTTTCCGGGATCAGCGCCGGCCCCAGGCCGCCCAGCCGCGCTTCGCCGTGACAGGAAGCGCAATGTTGCTTGTAAGCGGCCGGCGCATCCGCCGCCTGGGCCAGATCGGCCATCGCCAGCAGGGTGCAGGCGGCAAAACCGGCCGGAATCAGCACTTTGCCCAAGGTCTTCAGAGTCATGCCGCGATCTCCTCGTCGCTCAAATAGCAACCCGGGTCCTCGGCCCAGGGATTGCCGGTCAGTTGCTGGGCGCGCACGCGGGTATTGCCGTTGCAGATCGGCAGGTAGGCGCAGCTGGCGCAGCGCCCCTCGACCGCCCTGGGATAACGCTTGAGGCCCGCCATCAGGGCATCCGAGGTATCGGGCCAGATCTGCGAGAAAGCCCGTTCCTTGACGTTGCCCAGGGTGTGATGCCACCACATGGTGTCCGGATGGACGTTGCCCAGGTTATCGATGTTGGCGACGTTGATACCCGACGAATTGCCGCCCCACTGGCGCAGCTTGGCTTCGACGTGCGCCGCCCTGTCCGGGAAGCGCGCGCGCACCCAGTGCAGGAAATAGACGCCGTCGGCATCGTTGTTGCCGGTGGTGAATTCCTTGTCCAGGCCGCGCTGCCGGTAATCCCAGCAGGTGTCGAAGAGAAGGTCCATCGCCCAGCGGGTCAGCTTGTGCTGGGCATCGTCCTTGCGGTTCTTGTTGCCGCGCCCGGCATAGTTCAGGTGCGAGAAATAGAAGCGGTCGATGCCCTCGTCCTCGACCAGCTTGAGCAGGCCGGGCAGGTCGTGGGCATTGTCCTGCGTCATCGTGAAGCGGACGCCGATCTTCAACCCGAGGTCGCGGCACAGGCGAATACCCTTGAGCGAGGCGTCGAAAGCCCCATCCAGGCGCCGGAACTTGTCGTGGGTGGCGCCCAGCCCGTCGAGCGACACGCCGACATAGTTGAAATCGCATTCGGCGATGCGGTCGATGTTCTGCTCGTCGATCAGCGTGCCGTTGGACGACAGCCCGACATAAAAGCCCAGCGCCTTGGCGCGCTTGGCGATGTCGTAGATGTCCGGGCGCAGCAGGGGCTCGCCGCCCGACAGGATGAGCACCGGCACCCGGAAGCTCTTGAGGTCGTCCATGACCGTGCACACCTGCTCGTAGGACAGCTCGCCGGGGAAATTGGTATCGGCCGAAATGGAATAGCAGTGCTTGCAGGTCAGGTTGCAGCGCCGGATCAGGTTCCAGATCACGACGGGGCCGGGCGGATTGCGCTTGGGACCGAGTGGCGTCGGCGCCGCGATTTCCTGCATGTATTGCGAGATACGGAACATGAAAACCCTTTGTCGAGAATGGATGCTATTGCATCGCAAGGCGCTCCGGGCAACCTTGACGTGCATCAACGCTATGCCAGCTAAGCATTTGACGCCAGCCCGGGGCGACCAATTTTCGCCCGCCGGTCATCGCGATGCGGGCGAGGTCGTTAACAGGGCTGGAACCATAAGCGGTATACTTTTTTGATGACTTCGAACGTGCAAAGCATTGCCGGCAATGAGCCGGCCATCCCGGGTCGCTGGGCGACCGACGTGGAATCCCGGCTGGCTTCCGGCGAAAAGGTCCAGGCCTGCCTGGAAACCGACCTGGATCGCGACCTGACCTTCGCCGACGGCCTGATCGTCGTCACCGACCGCCGCCTCCTGGCCCGCCACGCCGGCGGCAACGACTGGCAGGAATGGCCGCTGCGGGCCGGCCTCAAGCTCAACCACCACGATCACGCCGGCGTCGGCACGCTGGAACTGATCGACGACGGCGGACGCCTCGCCAACTGGCGCTATACCCTGGCCCGCAACCTCGCCGCCCTGCGCGTCATCGCCGAATTCGACCTGCACCGCGACAGCGCGGCGTCCGGCCAGCCGGTCGCCCGCCCGAGCGAGGATGTCTGCCCGAAATGCAAGACTCCGCTGCCGGCCGGCGAAGACGAATGCCCGGTGTGCAACCGCGAATCGACCGCCTCCCCGTCGACGTGGACGCTGTTCCGCCTGTGGCGCTTCGCCCGGCCGTACCGCTGGCAGCTGTTCATGGGCTTCGCGCTGACCCTGGCCTCGACGGCCGCGACGCTGGTCCCGCCCTACCTGACCATGCCGCTGATGGACAACGTGCTGATTCCCTTCCAGAACGGCAAGCCGATCGACTGGGAACTGGTCTCGATGTACCTCGGCGGCCTGCTCGGCGCCGCCATGCTGGCCTGGGTGCTGGGCTGGATACGCACCTACATCCTGTCGCTGGTTTCCGAACGCATCGGCCGCGACCTGCGCACGCAGACCTACGAGCACCTGCTCGGGCTGTCGCTGGAATACTTCGGCGGCAAGCGCACCGGCGACCTGATGGCGCGCATCGGCAACGAGACCGACCGCATCAACATCTTCCTGTCGCTCGACCTGCTCAATTTCGCCACCGACGTGCTGATGATCACGATGACCGCCGTCATCCTGTTCAGCATCAACCCGTGGCTGGCGCTGGTCACGCTGCTGCCGCTGCCGGTCATCGGCTGGCTGATCCATTTCGTGCGCGAGAAGCTGCGCACCGGCTTCGAGAAGATCGACCGCGTGTGGGCCGAAGTGACCAACGTGCTGGCCGACACCATCCCCGGCATCCGCGTCGTCAAGGCCTTCGCCCAGGAAAAGCGCGAGGGCGACCGCTTCCGCGCCGCCAACGAGCACAACCTGCAGATGAACGACAAGCTGAACAAGACCTGGTCGCTGTTCACGCCGACGGTCACGCTGCTCACCGAAATCGGCCTGCTCGTCGTCTGGGTTTTCGGCATCTGGCAGATTTCCAAGGGCGACTCGACGGTCGGCGTGCTGACCGCCTTCCTCGCCTACATCGGCCGCTTCTACACCCGCCTCGACTCGATGAGCCGCATCGTCTCGGCCACCCAGCGCGCCGCCTCGTCGACCAAGCGCATCTTCGACATCCTCGACCACGTCTCCAGCGTGCCCGAGCCGAGCAAGCCGGTGCACCTGTCCGGCGTCAAGGGCCGCATCGAGCTGAAGAAAGCCGGCTTCCGCTACGGCACGCGCGCCGTCACCAAGGATGTCGACCTGGTCATCCAGCCGGGCGAGATGATCGGCCTGGTCGGCCACTCCGGCTCCGGCAAGTCGACGCTGGTCAACCTGATCTGCCGCTTCTACGACGTGTCCGAGGGCCAGGTGCTGATCGACGGCACCGACGTGCGCTCGGTGCCGGTCGCCGAGTTCCGCCAGCACATCGGCCTGGTGCTGCAGGAGCCCTTCCTGTTCTTCGGCACCATCGCCGACAACATCGCCTACGGCAAGCCGAACGCGACGCGCCAGGAAATCATCGCCGCCGCCCGCGCCGCCCACGCCCACGAATTCATCCTGCGCCTGCCGCACGGCTACGATTCGCTGGTCGGCGAGCGCGGCCAGGGGCTGTCCGGCGGCGAACGCCAGCGCATCTCGATCGCCCGCGCGCTGTTGATCGACCCGCGTATTCTGATCCTCGACGAGGCGACCTCGGCGGTCGACACCGAGACCGAGAAGGAAATCCAGAAGGCGCTCGACAACCTGGTCAAGGGCCGCACCACCATCGCCATCGCCCACCGCCTGAGCACGCTGCGCAAGGCCGACCGGCTGGTCGTCATGGATCGCGGCAAGATCGTCGAGATTGGCAACCACGACCAGCTGATGGAAGCCGAAGGCCACTACCACAAGCTGTACATGGCGCAGGCCCGCAACGTCGATACCGAGGACACGCTACCGCGCGCCCCCGAACTCCCGAAAGCCCACGCCGAATAAGCTGCCAAACGAGCCATGTCCAACATCAATTTCCAACTGCATTGCGACAACTTCGGCCGGCTGGTCCTGACCGACGCCCAGGGTGTCCGCCACGAGGGCGTCACGCCGGTGCGCGCCTTCCCCATCGCCGCGCCCGACGAAGGCCTGTCGCTGATCAATTTCGAAGGCCACGAGGTGGGCTGGGTCGACCGCGTCGCCGACCTGCCCCCGGCCCTGCGCGAAATCGTCGAGGCCGACCTGCGCAGCCGCGAGTTCGTGCCGGAAGTCGAACGCATCGTGGGCGTCTCCGGCTTCGCCTGCCCGAGCACCTGGCAGGTGCAGACCAATCGCGGCCAGGCCGAACTCGTCCTCAAGGGCGAGGAAGACATCCGCCGCCTGTCGCAGACGCGCCTGCTGATCGCCGACGCCAACGGCATCCAGTTCCTGGTCCGCGACCTGACAACCCTCGACAAGCACAGCCGCAAGCTGCTCGACCGCTTCCTGTAACGGCCTGTACGCAAGTGTGACAATTTTGCACGGGCGTCAGCCGCAAACGGCGTGAAAGCGTTAATAATGTCGAAATAACCTCGTGATCATTGCCGGGCCCACCGGCCAAAGCAGAACACATGAAAAAAAGACAAGACATCGTTTTCAAGGACTCGATCTCCCTCAAGGGGCCGAGCATCTGGACCTACCCGCCGTGCATCGAGACCTGGGTCGACATCGGCGAACTCGAGGATTACCCCTCCGACAAGATTCCCGGCCTCTACGAGCGCCTCGAAGCCTGGCTGCCCGGGTTGATCGAGCACCGCTGCAACTACGACGTGCGCGGCGGTTTCCTGCAGCGCCTGAAGGAAGGCACGTGGACCGGCCACATCCTCGAGCACGTCGTGCTCGAACTGATGACGCTGGCCGGCCTGCCCGACGGCTTCGGCCGCACCCGAGAAACGACGACGCGCGGCGTCTACAAGCTGGTGGTCAGCAATTTCCACGAGGAATGCACCCGCTCGGCGCTGGAGATCGGCCGCGAACTGCTGCTCGCCGCCATCCATGACGATCCGTTCGACATCGCCGAAGCGATCAGGCCGCTGCGCCGCAAGGTCGACCGCAAGTACCTCGGCCCGTCGACCGCCGCCATCGTTAATGCCGCCGAGGCGCGCAAGATTCCGCATATCCGCCTGCTCGACGACGGCAACCTCGTCCAGCTCGGCTACGGCGCCGCGATGCGCCGCATCTGGACGGCCGAGACCGACAGCACCAGCGCCATCGCCGAGACCATCTCGCGCGACAAGGACCTGACCAAGGAACTGATCTCCTCGGTCGGCGTCCCGGTGCCGGAAGGCCGCGAGGTCGACAGCGCCGACGACGCCTGCGAGGCCGCCGACGACATCGGCTACCCGGTGGTCGTCAAGCCGACCGACGGCAACCACGGCCGCGGCGTGTTCATCGACCTGAAGAGCGCCGACGACGTGCGCAAGGCCTACGCCATCGCCGTCGAGGAAGGCTCCGGCGTGCTGGTCGAGCGCTCCATCCAGGGCATCGAGCACCGCCTGCTGGTCATCGGCGGCAAGCTGGTCGCCGCCAACCGCAGCGACCTGATCACCGTCACCGGCGACGGCAAATCGACCGTGCAGGAGCTGATCGACAGCCAGATCAACATCGACCCGCGCCGCGGCACGACCGAACTGCACCCGCTGTCCATCATCCGCATCGACACCGCCGCCCAGATGGAACTGGACCGCCAGAAGCTGACCGCCGACAGCGTGCCGGAAAGCGGCCGCGAAGTGCTGATCCAGCGCAACGCCAACCACGCCTTCGACTGCACCGACGAAGTCCATCCCGAGACCGCCGCCATCGCCTCGCTGGCCGCCCGCGTCGTCGGCCTCGACATCGCCGGCATCGACCTCGTCTGCTCCGACATCTCACAGCCGCTGGCCGCCCAGGGCGGCGCCATCGTCGAGGTGAACGCCGGCCCCAGCCTGCTCATGCACATCAAGCCCGGCGTCGGCAAGCCGCGCCCGGTCGGCCAGGCCATCGTCGACAACCTGTTCTCCGCCAGCCAGACCGGCCGCGTGCCGCTGGTCGGCGTCTCCGGCACCCACGGCAAGACCGCCGTCGCCAGGCTGGTCGCCCACCTGCTCTACCTCTCCGGCGCCTACACCGGGCTGGCCTGCAGCGACGGCCTGTTCCAGAACCGCCGCCAGGTGCAGAAGAGCGATGCCGCCAACTGGTCGGCCGGCCGCCGTCTGCTGCTCAACCGCGCCATCGAGGCCGCCGTCATCGAGAACGGCCCCGAGGTCATCCTCGGCCAGGGCCTGGCCTACGACCGCTGCTCGGTGGGCGTCATCACCAACATCGCCGCCGACGACGAAGACCTGTCGCGCTGGAACGTGCAGCCGACCGGCGGCGAGTACTACACCACGCCGCGCTCCATCTACCGCACCCAGGTCGATGTCGTGCTGCCCTCCGGCTACGCCGTGCTCAACGCCTCCGATCCGCTGGTCGCCGACTTCGCCGAGCTGTGCGACGGCGAGGTCATCTTCTTCACCGCCGACCCGTCCTGCCTCAAGCTGGCCGAGCACTTCGCCGCCGGCAAGCGCGGCGTCACGGTGGCCGACGGGCGCATCATCCTGCGCACCGGCGGCGACGAGATCCGCATCTGCCGCCTCGGCGACGTCCCGGCCATCGGCAAGACCAAGAAGGCCGAGGACATCGCCAACGTGCTCGCCGCCGTCGCCGCCGGCTGGGCGCTGGGCCTGACCCAGGAAGTCATCGCCACCGGCGTCAAGACCTTCGGCCTCGACCTGCCCGAGCCGGAAGCCCTGCTGCCCATCCAGGCCAAGAAGCCGCTGCGCGCGGCCGTGAAATAACAAGGAACATCGCGTCATGGACGTTTCCCGCATTCGTGCCCTGCGCGGCCCCAACCTGTGGAGCCGCCACACTGCCATCCAGGCCATCGTCCGCTGCGACGGGGCCGAAATCGCCATCGCCGACCTGCCCGGCTTCGAAGCCCGCCTGCGCGAGCGCTTCCCGGAACTCGGCGACCTCATCCCCTCCGACCACCTCGACACCGTCTCGGTCGCCCACGCCCTCGAATTCTGCGCCCTCGGCCTGCAAGCCCAGGCCGGCTGCCCGGTGACCTTCAGCCGGACGACTCAGACCGTCGACCAGGGCGTCTACCAGGTCGTCGTCGAATACTCGGAGGAGGACGTCGGCCGCCTCGCCTTCGAATACGCCGAAAAGCTGTGCCTGGCCGCGCTCAACGACACGCCCTTCGATCTCGACGGCACGCTGAAGGAACTGCGCGACCTCGACGAGGACATCCGCCTCGGCCCGTCGACCGGCGCCATCGTGTCGGCCGCCCTGGCCCGCGGCATCCCCATCCGCCGCCTGACCCAGGGCAGCCTGGTGCAGTTCGGCTGGGGCAGCAGGCAAAGGCGCATCCAGGCTGCTGAAACCAGCTTCACCAGCGCCATCGCCGAATCGATCGCGCAGGACAAGGAACTGACCAAGAACCTGCTGCACGCCTCCGGCGTCGCCGTGCCCTTCGGCCGCCCGGTCGAGGACGAGGACGATGCCTGGGCCGCCGCCCAGGAAGTCGGCCTGCCGGTCGTCGTCAAGCCGCAGGACGGCAACCAGGGCAAGGGCATCTCGGTCAACCTGACGAGCGAGGAGCAGGTACGCAAGGCCTACCGCGTCGCCATCGAGTTCCGCGACGACATCATGGTCGAGAAGTACCTGCCCGGCCACGACTGGCGCCTGCTGGTCATCGGCGACAAGCTGATCGCCGCCGCCCGGCGCGATCCGCCGCTGGTCATCGGCGACGGCAAGCACACCGTGCGCGAGCTGGTCGATATCGTGAACAGCGACCCGCGCCGCTCCGACGGCCATGCCACGTCGCTGACCAAGATCCGCTTCGACGAAATCGCCATCGCCCGCCTGGCCGAGCAAGGCTATACCGCCGAGACCGTTCCGCAGCGGGGCGCCCGCGTCATCCTGCGCAACAACGCCAACCTGTCCACCGGCGGCACCGCCACCGACGTCACCGACGACGTGCATCCCGACCTCGCCGCCGCCGCCGTCGCCGCCGCGCAGACCGTCGGCCTCGACATCGCCGGCATCGACGTCGTCTGCGACACCATCCTCAAGCCGCTCGAAGACCAGGGCGGCGGCATCGTCGAAGTCAATGCCGCCCCCGGCCTGCGCATGCACCTCGATCCCTCTTTCGGCAAGGGCCGCGATGTCGGCAAGGCCATCGTCGACATGATGTTCCCCGCCGGCCCCGACGGAAAGCCCGACAACGCCCGCATCCCCATCGTCGCCATCGCCGGCACCAACGGCAAGACGACGACCAGCCGACTGATCGGCCGCATCTTCGAAGCCAACGGCCAGCGTGTCGGCATGACCAGCACCGACGGCGTCTACATCGAAGGCCGGCAGATCGACGACGGCGACTGTTCCGGCCCGCGCAGCGCGCGCAACGTGCTGATGCATCCGGACGTCGATGCTGCCGTGTTCGAAACCGCCCGCGGCGGCGTGCTGCGCGAAGGCCTGGGCTTCGACATGTGCGATGTCGCCGTGGTGACCAACATCGGCATCGGCGACCACCTCGGCCTCAACTACATCACGACGGTCGACGAACTGGCCGTGGTCAAGCGCGTCATCGTCGAGAACGTCGCCCCGCACGGCATGGCCGTCCTCAACGCGGCCGACCCGCAGGTGGCGCGCATGGCCGCGCATTGCCCGGGCAACATCATCTTCTTCGCCCGCGACAAGGCCAATCCGGTGCTCGCCACGCATCGCGCCCAGAACAAGCGCGTCGTCTATGCCAACGACGAAGGCATCGTCTGCCAGGAAGGGCGCAAGAGCTATCGCATTCCGTTCTCGGCGATCCCGCTGACGCGCAACGGCAGCATCGGCTTCCAGGTCGAGAACGCCATGGCGGCCACCGCCACCGGCTGGGCGCTGGGACTGGACTGGACGGTGATCGAAAAAGCGCTGGCCGGCTTCGTCAGCGACGCCGCCACCGCGCCGGGCCGCTTCAACGTATTCGACTACAAGGGCGCCACGCTGATCGCTGACTACGGCCACAACCCGGATGCCATGCAGGCCCTGGTCCAGGCCGTCGAAGGCATGCCGGCGGTGCGCCGCTCGGTGGTGATCAGCGGTGCCGGCGACCGGCGCGACGAGGACATCCGCCAGCAGACCGAGATTCTCGGCAACGCCTTCGACGATGCCATCCTCTACCAGGACGCCTGCCAGCGCGGCCGCGAGGACGGCGAAGTCGTCGCCCTGTTGCGCGACGGCCTGAAGGGGGCTCGACGCACCAAACGCATCGACGAGATCACCGGCGAATTCAATGCCATCGATCTGGCGCTGGAACGCCTGCAACCGGGCGATCTCTGCCTGATCCTGATCGACCAGGTCGAGGAAGCGCTGGCCCATATCGGCCGGCGCATCGCCGAAACGGCCTGAGCCGCCCCCTGGAAAGCAAAAGCCCGGCACATGCCGGGCTTTTTTCAGCTTTCGATCAAGCGCGGGTCAGGTGCGCCTGACGCGGGGCGCCGGGGGCGTGCGTCCTTCGATGTGGCGGAAGGTGATGCGCCCCTTGCTCAAATCGTAGGGCGACAGCTCGAGCGTCACCTTGTCGCCGGCGAGAATGCGGATGTGATGCTTGCGCATCTTGCCAGCCGTGTAGGCAATCAGCGTGTGACCGTTTTCCAGCGTGACGAGAAAGCGGGAGTCGGGCATGACGTCCGAAACGACGCCCTGCATCTCTAGCAATTCTTCTTTGGCCATGGCGGCCTCCATTCAGGGGATGAGGCAGCCCGACGAACGTCGGGCCACGCAGGAAAGCGGACGCCGACGCGTCCGCTCCAAAGATCAGGCAGCCTGGATGTTGCTGGCCTGCTTGCCCTTCGGGCCGGTGGTCACTTCAAAGCTGACGCGCTGACCTTCGGCCAGGGTCTTGAAACCTTGCGACTGAATGGCCGAGAAATGCGCGAACAGGTCTTCGCCACCACCATCCGGGGTGATGAAGCCAAAACCTTTGGAATCGTTGAACCACTTGACGGTACCTTGTGCCATATCTTGAATCTCCGAGTTGGTTACGGGGCATGGCCCCTTTGCATGGGGCGAGATCAAGACGGCGAGGTAAGAATGCGGGAATGGCGCCGCAGAAGTACGGGAACTAAACCAACGAGACAACAACACTACTTGAAATTCGCTGCAGTGCACAATACGCACTATCCGGGTGGATGGCAAACGAATTCGGTCGCCAGCCCGCAAATAATTGGCGGATCGTCCCCCTTTCCGGCCGCTTGCCCGCCGGAATGGCCCGGTTCAGGCGCCGATGCGCAAACCGGTTTTCTTCAGGATGCGCGTCGAATACAGGATGTCGCTGGCCCGGCAGGCGGCGCCGAGCAAGGCCTGGATTTCCCCGGCCTTGGCCGCGCATTCGTCCCGCGAGCTGCCATGCACCATGGCGAACAGGTTGTAGGGCCAGGCCGGCAGGGAACGCGGCCGGCGGTAGCAGTGGGTCACGAAGGGCAGGGAGCCGACCAGGCCGCCCAGGCGGTCGACCTCGGCGTCATCGACATCCCAGACCGTCATGCCATTGGCCGTCCAGCCAATGGCGTAGTGATTGGGCACCGCGCCTATGCGCCGGATCACCCCGCGCTCGAGCATCCGTCCGAGCCGCTCGATCACCTCGCCGGCCGAAATGCCCAGGCCTTCGCCCAGCGCGCGATACGGCTCACCGACCAGCGGCAGGCCGCCTTGCGTGGCCACGATCAAGGCGCGGTCGATGTCGTCGCCGATCATACCCGGGCCTCCAGTTGCATCTGCACGAAATACTCCCGTTCCTTGGGAAAGGCATGCACCGGCAGCCCGGTCTCCGCCTCGATCTGCGCGACGGCTTCGGCAATCCCGCCCGGCTTCTCGGTGGCCAGCACGAACCACATGTTGAGCAGGTGCTCGCGCCGGTAGTTGTGCGCCACCTGCGGCAAGGCGTTGACCTGGGCGGCCACCGTCTCGTAGCGATCCTCGGGAACGGCCAGCGCCGCCAGCACGAAGGCGCCCCCCATCCGCTCGATCTGGAACATGGGGCCGAAGCGCGTCAGCACCTTGGCGGCGAGCATCCGTTCCAGGCGCGCCAGCAGATCGGCCTCGACTATGCCCAGGCGTTCGGCCGCCAGGGCATAGGGGCGTTCGGTCAGCGGAAAATCGCCCTGCAGGGTATCGATGATGGCGCGGTCAATGGCGTCGAGTTCAGGCATAGCGCGCCCCGTTCTGCTTGAAACGGGTCAGCGAGAAGAGCGTTTCGTGGGCGCAGTCGTCGAGACCATGGCGCTGGCGCAGGCTGGCGATGATCGCCTCGACTTCGTCGCGCGCCTTGCCGTGGATCATGCAGAACAGGTTGTACGGCCAGTCCGGCAGGCAGCGTGGCCGGCGGTAGCACAGGGTCACCGCCGGCTCGTCGGCCAGGGCACGGCCGAGGGCGTTCACCCGCTCATCGGGAATGTCGTGCACGAGCATGGCATTGGCCCGAAAACCGAGTTCGTGATGGCGAACGACGACCCCAAAACGCTTGATCGCCCCCTCCTCCAGCCAGCTCCTGATGCGGCCCAGCACGTCGCTTTCGGAACTGCCGACACGACTGGCGATCAGCTGGAAGGGCCGGATGAACATCGGCAGCCCTTCCTGCAGAACCGAAATCAGGCGCCGCTCGATTTCGCCGATAGGCTGCACGGGGGCTACCGGAACGGCCGCCACTTCGCGCTTGCGCCGGTCGCCGGCGAGCGAGAAGCCGAGGTCGATATGGAACTCTTCCAGCAGGGGCAGGGGCATCAGGCGATAGCCGGCGGCCTGCTCGATGGCGCCCAGCGTCGCCTGCAGGCGTCCCTCGCTGGCTGCCGTGACGACAAACCACAGGTTGTAGCGATGTTCGCGCTCGTAGTTGTGGTTGACCTCCGGGAAGCGGTTGACCGCTGCCGCCACCGCCGCCAGTTTTTCCGGCGGCACGGCCATGGCTGCCAGCGTCGAGGCACCAATGCGCTTGGGCGCGAAGACCGCGCCGACCCGGGAGATTTTCCCTTCCCGGCGCAGGTTGTCGAGGCGCCCGAGCACCACTTTTTCGGCAACACCCAGCCGCGACGCCAGTTCGGCAAAGGGGGCCGGACAGAGCGGAAAATCGCGCTGGAAATCGTTCAGCAGATGAAAGTCGAGGGTATCGTCCATCAGAAGCCAATGCGCACGGCGCGCGATGTGAAGAAGATGCCGGACGGGCTATCCGCCGCGATCTCGCCCAAC
>NZ_CAMFKO010000049.1 GCF_945957265.1 uncultured Dechloromonas sp. | reverse complement strand
CCGCGACCCCCGGCGTGACAGGCCGGTATTCTAACCGACTGAACTACCACTCCGCACTTTAACCTTCTACTGCCAAATTCTTGGCGTCCCCATGGGGATTCGAACCCCAGTTACCGCCGTGAAAGGGCGGTGTCCTAGGCCTCTAGACGATGGGGACCCGGACTTTTTTCTTTCGCGCTTTTGGTGGAGGTAAGCGGGATCGAACCGCTGACCTCTTGCATGCCATGCAAGCGCTCTCCCAGCTGAGCTATACCCCCGCCGCGAAAGAAGGCCGCATTATAGGGACCTCATTGGTCCTTGTAAAGGGCTTTTCGCGATTTTTTAGAGATAAGCCGAAAGTGACGCCAAAACCTTCTCGCGGCCGATCAGCGTGATCACGGCGTCGACCGAAGGCGTTTGGGCCTGGCCGGTCAGCAGGACGCGCAGCGGCATGGCCAGCTTGGGTATCTTGAGGCCGTGCCGGGTGACGCATTCCTTGATCAGCGCGTTGATGGCCGGCGCTTCCCAGGCGACGCCGGCAATGCCGGCCGCGAAGTCGGCGAGCGCCGGACGCGCCTCGCCGGACAGGTGCTGGGCGAGCAGGTCGGCATCGGGCACGATGTGGATGTAGAAAGCCTCGACGGCGTCGGCCAGCACGTTCAGCGTGTTGCAGCGGTCGACGTAAAGCGCGACGGCCTGTTCCAGGCTCGGGCCGGCGCTGGTGTCCACGCCACGGGCTTCAAGGCGCGGCTTGACCTTGGCTGCCAGTTCGGCGGCCGGCAGCTGCTTCATGTAGTGCTGGTTCAGCCAGAGCAGTTTTTCGGTGTTGAACTGGGCGGCCGAGGCGGTGATGTGGTCGAGGTCGAACCATTCGACGAACTGCTGGCGCGAAAAGACTTCGTCGTCGCCGTGCGACCAGCCGAGGCGGGCCAGGTAGTTGATGACGGCTTCCTTGAGGAAACCTTCGTCGTCGTACTGCATGACCGAGACCGCGCCGTGGCGCTTGGAGAGCTTGGCGCCGTCGTCGCCGAGGATCATCGAGAGGTGGGCGTAGGTCGGCACCTCGGCGCCCAGGGCCTTGAGGATGTTGATCTGGCGCGGCGTGTTGTTCACGTGGTCGTCACCGCGGATGACGTGGGTGATGCCCATGTCCCAGTCGTCGACGCAGACGCAGAAGTTGTAGGTCGGCGTGCCGTCGGCGCGGGCGATGATCAGGTCGTCGAGTTCGTCGTTGCTGATCTCGATGCGGCCCTTCACGGCATCGTCCCAGGCGACCGCACCTCCCTTCGGGTTTTTGAAGCGGACGACCGGCTGCACGTCGGCCGGCGGCGTGGGCAGGGCCTTGCCGTCTTCCGGACGCCAGCGACCGTCGTAGCGCGGCTTGATCTTCTGGGCTTCCTGCTCGGCGCGCAGGGCGTCGAGCTCTTCCTTGCTGGTGTAGCAGTGGTAGGCGTGGCCATTTGCCAGCATTTCCTGGATGACCGCCTTGTAGCGGTCCATGCGCTGCATCTGGTAGTAGGGGCCGTCGTCGTGCGTCAGTTCCAGCCAGGCCATGCCGTCGAGGATGGCTTGCACGGCCTCGGGCGTCGAGCGGGCGACATCGGTGTCTTCGATGCGCAGCACGAAGGTGCCGCCGTGGCGGCGGGCGTAGGCCCAGGAGAAAAGGGCGGTGCGGGCGCCGCCGATGTGCAGGTAGCCGGTGGGGCTGGGGGCGAAACGGGTGCGAACGGGCTTCATGTAATCCGGAGTCAAGTGAGGCAAAGGGAGATATTCTAGCCGACCAGCGTTTGACCCGTCTGGCCGATTGTGGTTAAATGCGCGCCTCCTGTACGGGCGGTTAGCTCAGCGGTAGAGCACTGCCTTCACACGGCAGGGGTCACTGGTTCGATCCCAGTACCGCCCACCACGCAAGTGGCCCGCACAGGAAAACGGAAATCCGCTCGGCTTGAGGCTTGGCGGGTTTTTTTGTTTTCTGGCTGCCCCGGGCGCTCACTTCATGGGTTGGTGGCGCTCGTCAGGCCGAGGTCGAAGTGGATGATGTGGTCGACGATGATGGCGATCAGTTCGTGGGCGATATCCGACACGTGTTTCCATTCCGAGACCGTCGCGGAGTGGATGTTGGCCTGGATCAGGCGTTCCAGTAGGGCCGAATGTTCGCGGGTGTGCATATCGACCTGCTCGCTGGGCAGGCCGAGCGTGTGCATGAGCTTTTCCTCGGTTTCGAAATGGTCGGCAACCAGTTGCCAGAATTCCGCGAAGTAGTCGCCGAATCGTTCGGATGTCAGGGGCAGCCTGGTTTCCTTGAGCATTTTCGCGCCCAGTCTTGCGATGTCGCGATGCTGCTCATCGACGGACGGGATGCCCGTCAGCAAGGTTTCATCCCACAATTCCAGCGTGCTGAGAGAGGTCGGCAAAGACATGGTGTTTTTGCACAATGAACAATGCGTAATTGTATGACGGAGGAAACGGCGGCGTCACCGCCTAGGGATTACCCTAGTGCCTCGTCATCGGCCCGCTGGATAAAAAAATGCCCGCACGAGGCGGGCATTAAATCCAATCCATGGAGGAGGGTTGGAGGAGACAAGTACGCATTATCCAGAAGTTTGTTGTGCATTGCAGCAAATTATTTGTAGCAGTTTGTAACGGTATGTTGCCCAGTGGTCGATTTGGCGGTTTGCGCATGCAGCAACTTCGCGTATGAAGGGGGCGGGGCTTCACAGCGGCAGTTCGGCCTGGAGGGATATCTGCCGGGCCGGCACGTCGGCAAAGGGGAGCAGTGTGCTGGCCCTGACCCCCAGCAGGCGTATGCGCTGGGTCAGCGGGACGCGCTTCAGGCATTCTCCGGCCGCCTTGCGGATCAGTTGGCCGTCGGCCGTCGGCGTGGCCAGCGTGATGTCGCGGGTGACGGATGCGAAATCGGCGTAGCGGAGCTTGATGCCGATGGTGCGCGCGACGTAGCCTTTGCGGGCGAGGTCCTCGGCGACGCGCAGGCAGATGCCGGTAAATATCTCGGAAAGTTCGGCCCGGTCCGCCCTGGCGTGCAGGTCGCGCTGAAAGGTGCTTTCGCGGCTGATCGACTTGGGTTCGCGGCTGGTCTTGAGCGGGCGATCGTCGATGCCGTGCGCGACCTGGCACAGCCAGGAACCCATACTTTGCCCGAAGTGTCGCAGCAGGCGCTCCGGGGCGGTTGCGGCAAGTTCGCCGACCGTCTTGATGCCCAATTGCGCGAGGCGTTCGTTGGCCTTGGGGCCGATGCCGTTGATTTTCCGGGCGGGCAGCGGCCAGATGCGAGCCGGTAGGTCGGCCATGTCGAGCAGGGTGATGCCATCCGGCTTGTCGAGATCGGAACAGATCTTGGCGAGCAGTTTGTTCGGGGTGATGCCGATCGAGCAGCTCAGGCCAGTGGCATCCCGCACGGCCTGCTTGATGCGCCGGGCCAGCGGGAGGCTGTCTTCATCGATGTCGGTCAGGTCGATGTAGATCTCGTCGATGCCGCGGTCTTCGATCAAGGGGGCAATGCCGGCCACGGCCGCCTTGAAGCGCCGGGAGTAGTCGCGATAGGCATCGAAATTGGCCGGCAGCAGGATCGCATCGGGGGCCAGTTGGGCCGATTTCATCAGGCCCATTGCGGAAAACACGCCCAAGGCCCGGGCTTCGTAGGTTGCGGTGGTGACGACGCCGCGCCCGGCATAATCGCGCAAACGGGCGAAACGCCGGCTGCCGTCGGCCTGGGCGACCGGTTGGTCAATGCCGCGACCGCCGACGACGACGGGTTGGCCGCGCAATTCCGGGTAATGCAGCAGTTCGACGGAGGCGAAAAAGGCATCCATGTCGAGGTGGGCAATGCGCCGCTTCCTGGGCTGGGCGGTGTTGTCCGCCAGCGGCGCTTGATCGGGTTCCGTAGCCATGGCTGTATTTTTATACAGTTATGGCTTGAATGCAATGGATGCGTGGATCAGGCCTTGCGCAAGGCCAGGTATTCGTCGATCAGGCGGGCCAGCAGGGATTCTTCGTCTTCCTCGCTCAGGCCGAGCAGTTCGGCGACCAGTTTGACCTTGCCGGGATTGACCTTGGCGCGAACGCCGGCGGGCGCCGCATCGGGCTGCCCGGTTTCCTCCCAGGGCGGGGATGCCGCGGCCGGGGTCTGCGTGTCCGCCGCCACGGGCGCGGCGGCCTGCGGCGGGGCGGGCGGCGCTGCCGGCTCCTCGGTCTTGCGCGGACGGCCGGCTTCTTCGGCGAGCACGTCGGCGACGACTTTCCGCGAAACCTTTTCGCCCTCGGGCAGTTGTTCGATCTGCTCGATCAGCGATTCCGCCTTGGCTTCGTTTTTCCTGGCCAGTTTTTCGAGCTGCACGGCCGTGCTGGTGCTCGAGATCTTGCCCGAATCGAGCAGCGCCGTGACCTTCTCCGACAGGTTGGCGGCGGCCGTCGCCTGGGCCAGCCAGGTCGGCGCCCGGCCGAAATACTGGGCGGCTTCCTCTGGGCTGGCGAAGCGCTCGGCAATGCGCTGGACGGCATTGGACATTTCACGCGGTTCGAGCGCGGAGCGGACGCCGAGGCCGATGTTCTCGAAGACGCGGACTTCCAGCGCCTCGTCTTCCGTGCACTCGCGGACGATCACCGGCACCCGGCTTTCACCGGCCTGCAGGGCCGCCCGACGCCGCCGTTCGCCGGCGATGACGACATAGCGGTTGTCGCCGGCTGGGCGGACCACGATGGGGTGAATCAGGCCCAGTTTGGCGACGGCATTGGTCAGCCCCTTGAGCGTTTCTTCGTTGATGTTCTGGCGAATGTGCGTCGGATCGGCGTCGATCCGGTCGATATCGACGATGTCGAAACGGGGCGTGCTGTCTTTGAAGGCCATGGTGTCCGGGAAGGTTCGGGTCAAACGGGGGGCGCGATGTTCGTCGCTTTCGTGCTTTTAATCAACCGGGAGCGGTCTGTTCGGGCTTTGCCTTCAGCGATTTCCGGGCATAGATGTCGAAGCGGCTGGATTTTCCCTCCAGCACATAGCTTGGTGTCGCGCCGGCAATGCAGGGCGCCTTGCGCGGGCGCTTGACGACAACGCGGTGGCTGGCCAGGGCGAGCGCGGCTTGCAGCAGCTGCGGCGCATCGTCGTCGTCGCCGACCAGCGGCCGGAAGACGCGCATTTCCTTCTTGACCAGCGAGCTCTTGTCGCGATGGGGGAACATCGGGTCGAGATAGACGACTTGCGGCGCATCTTCGGACCACGACTGCATCAGGGCGATGGCATTGCCGCAGAGCAGGCGCATGCGCGCGATGATCGGCGCCACCTCGTCGTCGCCCAGGCCGCGCCGCATGCCATCGGCGAGCAGGGCGGCGATCACCGGCTGGCGTTCGATCATCGTCACGCTGCAGCCCAGTTGGGCGAGGACGAAGGCATCGCGGCCCAGGCCGGCCGTGGCATCGAGGACGAGCGGCCGGATGCCGGGCTGGATGCCGACGGCCTTGGCGATCATCTGCCCGCTTCCGCCGCCTTGCAGGCGCCGGTGGGCGAGGGCGCCGTCGACGAAATCGACGCGCACGGCACCGGCTGCGCCGGGGCCGAGTTCCTGGAGCTGCAGGCCGAGGTCGCCGACTTGCAGGCTGAAAGCGGCGCTGCCGTCCAGCGGCAGGCCCAGCTGTGCCGCCAGGTTCTGTGCCGTCCCGGCATGGGCGCTATCCAGCGCCTCGACCCGAAGGGCGTGCGGGGCGTTGGGGGGAGTGTTTTGTGGCGGGGTCATCGACGGCGGAAGGGGGGCTCGGACGGGAGCGAGGCGCGCATTGTAGCAGGCGGGTTTTGGCAGGCCCGGCGCCGCCGGCCATTTCGCGCTTGCCGGCCCCGCACCACGACAGACCGGGCGCAAACGGGTTAAATTGGGTGCCTGCACACGCTCACGAGGACACCGTCTTGCTGCCCAGCACCACCGAAACCGTCGCCATCCGCGGCCTGCGCTACAACGTCCGGCACTGGGGGCCGGCGGATGCGCCGCCGGTATTCCTGCTGCACGGCTGGATGGATTCGTCGGCGACCTTCCAGTTCGTCGTCGATGCCCTGCGCCGGGACTGGCACCTGATCGCCCCCGACTGGCGGGGCTACGGGGCCAGCCAGTGGCTGGGCCGTCCCTACTGGTTTCCCGACTACTACGCCGACCTCGAGGCCTTGCTGCAGCACTATTCGCCGGAAGTGCCGGCGCAGATCGTCGGCCACAGCATGGGCGCCAATATCGCGGCGACCTTCGCGGCCCTGCGCCCGCAGCGGGTGGCGCGGCTGGCCATGCTCGACTTCCTGGGCCTGAAGCCCGATCCGGCCGTGGATGCACCGGCCCAGCTTGGCAAATGGCTGGACGAAATCGGCGAAGAGCCGCGCCTGCGGGCCTATCCCGACCACGCGGCACTGGCTCGCCGGCTGCGTTTCGCCAATCCCCGCCTGTCGCTGGAGCGGGCTGAGTTCCTGGCGCACGCGGTCAGTCGCCGCAATGCCGACGGCGCGGTCGAAATGGCCTGCGATCCCTGGCACAAGGTGGCCTCGCCCACGCTCTACCGGGTCGAGGACGCCATGGCCGCCTGGCGCCGGATCGCGGCGCCGGTGCTGATGCTGATTGCCGAGAAGGGTTTCGTGAACATGCGCTTCGGCAAGGAACCCGACGCCCTGCAGCAGCGCCTCGCCTGCTTTGCCGATCTGCGCGTGGAGACGGTTGCCGACGCCGGGCACAACCTGCAACACGACCAGCCCGAGGCGGTCGCCGGCTGGCTGGAGTCTTTCCTGCAGCGCTGAAGCTGCCGTGCGGTGTCAGTGATAGAAGGCGTAGCCGATAAGGATGGCGCCGACCAGCCCGACCGCGTCGGCAATCAGCCCGCAGGCGACGGCATAGCGGGTGCGGGTGATGTTCACGCTGCCGAAATAGACGGCCAGCACATAGAAGGTCGTTTCCGTCGACCCCTGGATGATGGCGGCCAGCTTGCCCTGGAAGGAATCGACGCCGTAGGTGCTCATCACATCGACCATCAGGCCGCGGGCGCCGCTGCCGCTAAGCGTCTTCATCAGGCCGACCGGCAGCGCGGGGACGAAATCGGCGTTCATGCCGAGCGCGATCACCAGCGTGCGGATGCCGTCGATCAGGTAGTCCATGCAGCCCGTGGTGCGGAAGACCGAAATGGCGGCGAGCATGGCGATCAGGTAGGGAATGATCTGCACGGCGACCCCGAAGCCTTCCTTGGCGCCGTCGACGAAGGACTCGTAAACATCGACGCGCCGCCAGGCGGCCACCGCCACGAAGAGGACGATCAGCGAAACGATCAGGCCGCTGCCGAGCAGGCCGATCATCTGCGCCATGCGCTCGGGCGGCATGCCGTTGAGCCAGGCGTACAAGCCGCCCATCAGCGCCGCGAATCCGGCGAAGAAGCCGAGCACCGGGCGGCAGAACAGGTTGATGCGCTGCCAGGCGGCGACGACGATGAGGCCGGCGCAGAAGGAGACGAAAGTGCCGAGCAGGGTGGGCAGGAAGATGTCGGCGGCGTTGAAGCCGACCAGCCCCTGCTTGAGCGCGATGCTCTGGCGGATGGCGATGACCGAGGTGGGGATCAGCGTGATGCCCGCCGTATTGAGCACCAGGAACATGATCATCGGGTTGCTGGCGGTATCCTTGTGCGGATTGATTTCCTGCAGTTCGCGCATCGCCTTCAGGCCGAGCGGCGTCGCCGCGTTGTCGAGGCCGAGCATGTTGGCGCTGGCGTTCATCACGATGCTGCCGCCGGCCGGGTGCCCGGGCGGGATGTCGGGAAAGATGCGCCGGAAGAAGGGCGCCATGGCGCGCCCGAAGACCTGGATCAGCCCGCCCCGTTCGCCGATTTTCATGATCCCCAGCCACAGGCTCATGACGCCGACCAGGCCGAGGGAAATGTCGAAACCGGTCCGGGCGGTATCGAAAAGCCCGGTCAGCACGCGCGTGAAAACGTCGAGATCGCCCTGCAGCGTCTGCGCGACGGCGGCGGCAAAACCCAGCAGGATGAAGGCGATCCAGATTCGATTGAGCACGGTTGGCTGTGGGGCTCGGGGCAGTGGCGCGAAGAGCCGTTTGGGGAAGGGAAAGGCGGACAGTCTAGCGATGTCGTCCGCCGCTGTCATGCGGCCGGTGCGGCAGGCCGCTAGTGGTCAGTCACGCAGGTTCGCGAGGCGTGCCGAACATGGCAGAATCTGCGTGACTGACTACCAGGGCAGCCTCCAGGCTTCCCTGCGGCGCCGGTATTCCGCTGCCGGCAACTGGACGATCACGGGATGGTGGGCCGCGTCGAGCCAGCCGCAGATTTCCGTCATGTCGGCGAGCGAGGCCGCGGTGCAGCCTGCCGTCGGAACCCCGGCCGCCTGCCAGACATGCAGGAAGATGCAGGAGCCTTCGCCGGGGCGGCCGGCGGCGTTGTGGGCGATGACCGCGCCGATGACATAGCGCTCGTCGTCGCGCAGCATGTCTTCATGGGACTGCCAATCGACGGCATCGACCGTGGCCTCGTCCATGATCCGGTTGTAATGGCGGGAAGCCGGGTCGTCGACGCACTTCAGGCTGGCGCTGGCGCAGCGATAGGGCAGCCGGGCGGACTGAACGAAGGCGCTTTCCGGCCCAGCCTCGCCGAACAGCGCGGTGATCGCGAAAACCCCGGCCGGCGCGCAGCCGTCGCCTTCCCGCTTGCGGCGCTCCGCGCTCCGGGGGGGCGGGTGATGGCCGATGCCCCAGGCCAGGCCCGACCTGCCGAGGCTGACCGAGATGTCGTCGCCGACGGCCCGCCACGGGGCCGCCGCATGGGGGCGGTCGAAGCGCCGCAAGGTGGCGACCGTGCTGCTCCATTCGTCGGCGACGACGCGAAGCATCTGGCACGCCCCGGCCACGGGCAGGGCGGGGTCGGCGGTGGGGGCGGCGGCTTGGGTATCGGGCATCGGCTTGGCTGTAGTCGGGCGGGTATGCCGGATTTTGCCCGAATACGGTATGCTTCAAAAAAATAACAATATGACGTGCAGGGTTATTCGTGCTTTTGACACTGAACCCGGTGGCGTCAAGGGGAGGTCATTGCGCCCATGTCGGCCGGTTTTCTATCGCTGGTTCTGAACGCGCCGGAGAGCAACCTGCTCTACGCCGGAAACTACGACCGCCTGCTGGTCGGATTTTCCATCGGCATCGCCATCCTGTCTTCGTATGCCGCCTTGTTGATTGCCCAGATGCTCGGTCGTTCCGGGCACATCGAGCGTCGACGCGCCTGGATCGCACTGGGCGGCCTGTGCATGGGGTCGGGCGTGTGGGCCATGCATTTCACCGGCATGCTGGCTTTCAGCCTGCCTTGTTCCACCACCTACGATCCCCTGGTGACCGGGCTGTCCATGCTGCCCGGCGTGCTGGCCAGCGGGCTGGCGGTCGACGTCTTCAGCCGGCAGCAGCGTTCGCTAAGGCGATTGTGGCTGGGAGGCCTCCTGTTCGGCGGCGGTATCGGCGCGATGCATTATGTCGGCATGGCGGCCTATCGCCTGAATGGCCTGATTGTCTACGACGCCTGGCTGTTCGTTCTGTCGCTTGCCGTCGCCGTCCTGTTCGCCGTGCTGGCGCTGTGGATCACGCATTTCCTCGCCGCGTGGCAGGGACGATGGCGGGTGCTGGCCCCGCTGGCGGGCGCCGTGGTCATGGGGGGCGCGGTCTCCGGCATGCACTACACGGCGATGGCCGCGGCCTATTTCGTGCGGGGCGGCGAGGCCGTCGCGGCGTCGACATTGACGCCGACCTTCCTGGCTTACGTCGTGCTGATGATCGGCGCGCTTCTGGCGCTGGTCACCCTGGTTGCGCCATTTGTCGCTCGCCTGTCGTTCCAGTTCAGCAAGCGGCAACTCAGGGTCGTGGCCGTCCTGATGGGCGGGTGGACGCTGGCCTGCTGGCTGGCCAGCGGGGTCTATACCGAAATACAGCAGCTCGACGAGTACGAGCAGGAGGCGGCCTTCTCGACCCATCAGGCGGCGCTGGTCGCCGGCCATATCGACGAAACGCTCGATGTATTGCGCGGGGTGCCTGCCACCCTGGTCAAGAGCGACATGATCCGGCACGCGCTTGAGCGGGCGGAACGCCGCGCCGATGTTCCCGGCGACGCCGCGGAACGCCGAAAGGCCTGGAGCGAAGACCCGGAACTGTCCGCCCTGAGTCGTTACCTGGCCTTGCTGGCCGCGAACCTGAGCGCCGATGCCGTATGGCTGCTCCGTACCAACGGGGATTGCATCGCCGCCAGCAATGGCGAAACGGCCGGGAGCTTCGTCGGGGGGAATTTCGCCGATCGCCTGTATTTTCAGGAGGCGGCAGCCGGCAAGGCGGGGCATCAATACGCCGTCGGGCGAGTCAGCCACGTTCCCGGGCTGTATTTCTCCAATCCGGTATTCGATGACGATCGTTTCCTGGGGGTCGTGGTCATCAAGCGGGACATCACCAGCTTCGCCAAATGGGTTGCCGATGTGAACGGGTTCCTGGCCGACGACAACCGGATCATCGTGCTGGCCAGCCGGCCGGATTTCCTCTACCGCAGCCTGCCGGGCAGCACCATCGACCGGGTGCCGGCCGTCGAGCGGGAGCGGCAGTACCGGCGAAGCAGCTTCGAGCCCTTGGCTTTCAACCGCTGGAAAGGCGACGAACTGCCGCATGTGGTGCGCCTCGGCGCCGAACCGGAGCCGGTCGTGGTCGCCTACCAGGCGCTCGCCGGGCACGGCCTGGGCATCTACGTTCCGCGCCAGGTCGAGAACCTGCCGCGTCTCGAATCGAAGCGTTTCTGGCTTTTTCTTCTCGCGGCCATTGCCGGCAACATGCTGATTCTGGCGCTTGTCGCCATGGCGCTCTACCTCAGGGCCATGCGCCGCGCGGAATCGACGGCCCAGGTGACGGCCGCCCTGCTCGAGGAACAGGTCGGCGAGCGGACGGCCGCGCTGCGCAAGGCAAACCTGAGCCTGCTGGAGGCGCGGAACGCCGCCGAACAGGCCATGAATGCCAAGGGCGCATTCCTCGCCAACATGAGCCACGAGATTCGTACGCCATTGAACGCCATCGTCGGCATGACGCACCTGATGCGCCGCGACGGCGTCGAACAGCGGCAGGCGGGGCGCCTGGAGAAAATCGACCTGGCCGGACGTCATCTCCTCGGGGTGATCAACCAGATTCTCGATCTGTCGAAGATAGAGGCCGGGAAATTCGAGCTGGACGAAACCCCGGTTTCCGTCGGCAGCATCATGACGGGGGTGGTATCCATGCTCTGCGAGCGGGCCCAGGCGAAGCGCATCGAATTGCGGATGCTGCCGTTCGACTCGACGACTCCCCTGCTTGGCGATCCGGCGCGACTGAGCCAGGCGCTCCTGAACCTGGCGGCCAATGCCGTGAAATTCACCGATGTCGGCACGGTGACCGTGCAGGCGACGGTCGAGGATGAGCGTGCCGACGATGTGATGGTGCGCTTCGAGGTCGAAGACAGCGGGATCGGCATCGCCCCGGATGCCATCGAACGGCTGTTCGACGCCTTCGAACAGGCCGACAACTCGACCAGCCGACGCTTCGGCGGTACGGGCCTGGGCCTGGCGATCACCAAGAAAATCGCCCTCCTGATGGGCGGCGAGGTCGGTGCCCACAGCATTCCTGGGCAGGGCAGCCGCTTCTGGTTCACCGCCCGGCTGCGGAAGGGGAGCGCTGCGGCGGCATCGGGTGAATCTGCGGCGGGCAATGCCGAGCTTGGCGCGGCGTATGCGGGAAGCCGGGTGTTGCTGGTCGAGGACGAGCCGATCAACCGGGAGATCGCCCTCGAATTGCTGGCCGATTCGGGCCTGGAGATCGACGTCGCCGAAGACGGCTTGCAGGCGGTCGAACTTGCCGGCGCCAATCGCTATTCGCTGATCCTGATGGACATGCAGATGCCGAAGCTGGATGGCATCGAGGCAACCCGCCGTATCCGCGCGCTGCCGGGCGGGGGAGGCGTACCCATTCTGGCCATGACGGCCAATGCCTTCATGGAGGACAGACGGCGCTGCGAAGAGGCGGGGATGAACGATTTCGTCGCCAAGCCGGTCGATCCGGAGCATTTGTTCGCCACGCTGCGCAAGTGGCTGCAGGCCGGGGTGCGTGGCGGCGAGCAATTGCTGGATTGATGATTTTGTCGATATTGAAGATTGTTTGAGCGGCGGATATTTATGGAATATTTGCCGAAATGGTATAGAGTGAACAGCGTAGCAGTGTCTTATTGAGGTGACTCCATGGCCATCGATTCCGTGACTTCGACAATCAGTGCCTACGTCAGCGGCGGGGCGCAAGCCGGCCAGGCGCAGCAGACGCAACAAGCCCAGCAGGTGCAACAGCCCGAAACGCGCGAACCGCGTCCGGAAGAGCGTGTGGAACGCAAGGAAGAGCCGCCGCGTCCGGTCGTCAATGCCCAGGGGCAGCAGACGGGTACGCTGATCAACGTGATCGCTTGATCGCGGCAAACTTGAATTGATACAGCGACATGCCGGTAGCTTCCACTTCCGGCACGCAGGCAGCGGGCGGCGCGCTATGGGCGCAGATTCAGCAGCAGCAGGCCCAGCGTAACGCAGATCAGGCCGAGCAGCGTGCCAGAGCCTTGCAGAGCCAGGCCCAGGCGGCGCAGAGCGAGGCGGGGCGCGCCCAGGAAACCGCGCGCAGCCTGCAGGCCGAGTCCAAGGCCGCTCAGAGCGATGCCGGCGAGGCCAGGCGAAGCGTGGTTGCCTTGCGCTCGCAGAGCGCCTTGCAGGCACAGTTGAGCGATGTGCAGGGGCAGATCGCCCGGGTGCTCGACAACACCTTGTCGTCGACGCCGGGCGTTTCGGCGGGCGTCGTCAATACCTCCGGGCAGCAGACGGGAACCTTGATCGACGTGACCGCCTGAAACATATTTTTTTGTCATTTATGGGCGCATCGAGCGCCCTTTTTTTCGGGCTTTGGTATTGTCTCGCCTTGATTGAACTGGCTGTGAAAGGAAAGGGATCTTGCTAGCGAA
The DNA here is from genome assembly GCF_945957265.1 of uncultured Dechloromonas sp. Classification (GTDB taxonomy): domain Bacteria; phylum Pseudomonadota; class Gammaproteobacteria; order Burkholderiales; family Rhodocyclaceae; genus Azonexus. Next base: position 12,955 of record NZ_CAMFKO010000049.1, on the reverse strand, counting down.
CCATTGGTGCGCGTCGGTCGACGCCACCATTCAATTGCGAACCGGCTGCAACCCGCTGGAAAAGCACGGGCCGCAGGCCGTCCTGGTGCATGCCGACGCCTGGGCGCCGATGGATGCGGTGGCCGATCCGCACGATATCCGGCAGGTCGTCGATTACGAGGTGATTTTCCTCGCCATCCGCAAGCTGGAGGAAAACGCCCACTGCGAGTGCCTGGAATCCAGCATCCTGGAGGTGATGGCGGCCATTTTCGGAATGCGCATCGTGTCCTCGGCCTTCGTCTCCATGCACAAGCCCCATGTCTATAACGGGCAGGGAACGCCGGCCATTTCGCTGTCGATGACCCGCGAGCAATGGGAAAGGACCCGGCGTTGATTTCGGCCATCGGCGCCGTGTCGGCCAACGGCATGATCGGCCTCGACGGCTGGCTGCCCTGGGATATTCCGGAGGAACTGGCGTATTTCGAAACGACGGTGGCCGGCGCCGCGCTGCTGATCGGGCGACTGACCTACGAATCGATGGATGTCGTGCCGGAGGACTCCTTCGTCGTTTCCCGCCGGGCCGACATCGCCATGCGCCCGGGATGCACGCGGGTCGCCACGGTCGAGGACGGCTTGCGGCGCGCGCTGGCGACCGGCAAGCCGGTATTCGTCATCGGCGGCGCCTCGATTTACGCCGCTGCCTGGCGGTACTGCCAGCGTTTCTGGCTGACGCGGATCGAGCGGGATTTCGACGGCGATTCGGCATTCCCCGAAACGGTGGATCTGGGCGGGTGGGCGATCGAGAGCGAAAACCGTCGATACCTGCGCGAGCGCAAAACCGACACCGACGTGATGTGTCGTTTTTTGGTCTATCGACAAGATAACCCGCTGCCGCTTCCTTTTCCGAATTGCAATTCGTCCGGGGCCTGATCAGAATGGGCCGTGCCGACTCCGAAGCCTTGACGAGTGGAGACAATGCCTGAGCAGAATACCCGTTCCGGGTACCATTTGTGGTTCGCCCTGATTTCCCTGGTGGGGGGCGGCTTCGTTCTGCTGGCGTTCGTGCTGTGGTCGGCTTACCAGAGCGTTTGGTCCGAAGCCAGGGACGTGGCGAACAGCCAGTCCGAACTGGTCGAGGCGCGTCTCGATTCGACGCTGCGCCGCGTCGAGGCGACGCTGGACGACCTGGCCGCGAGAATTTCGGGCGATGCCTATCGTTCCGCCGGCAGGGAGCACTTTCGGCAGCGGATCGAGACCGATCTGGAACGCGCCCGCCACATGTTTCCCGAGGTCGCCGGTTTCCGCGTGATCGATGCGCACGGCGACGTCCTGTACCGTTCCGGCGGCGGCGAATACGCCAACCTGGCGGATCGCTCCTACTTCACGGTGCCGAAGAGCCGTCCGGACATCGGCATAGTTTTCTCGGAAGTCATCACCTCGCGCATCACCGGGCGCCCCACCATTGTCGCGGCGCGTGCCGCGCGTGGAGCCGATGGCGAGTTTCTCGGCGTCATCAGCGCGGCGATCGAGCTCGAGCATTTCGAGTCGCTATTCCGCTCGGTCCGCCTCGGCGAAAACAGTGCGATCTCGATTCGGCGCAGCGACGAGCATACGCTGGTCGTCCGCTTTCCTCCCGTGCCCGGGGAAATCAACCGCCCGCTCAATCCGGCGCATCCGATCGTCAAGCACCTGCAGGCCGGCGGGCGGCAGGGCGCGCTTGAATTTGCCGCCCAATCCGATGGCGTCCGGCGAATCTACAGCTTCCGCGTGCTGGAGCACTACCCGTTCTATGTGTCGGCCGGTCTGGCCGAAAAGGACGTCATGGCCGCCTGGCAGCAGCAGGCGCTCCTGGTGCTGCTGCTGGGCAGCGGCTTGTTCGTCGGCATGGTCGCCGTGGTCGTCGCGCTCTACCGCTCGCAGCGGCGCGAGCAGGCGGCTGCTCAGGCCCTGCGCTTGAAGGATGAACGCCTCACCTCGGCGCAGCGCATTGCCCAGATGGGCAGCTGGGAGGTCACCTTGCCGGGGATGCGGGTTCGCTGTTCGGAGGAGCTGTTCCGCATATTCGAACTGCCGCAGGGCGCGGAATGGTCGAATTACCAGGATTTTCTGGGGCGGGTCCATCCTGAGGACAGGGAGACGGTCGATCGGGCGCTTCAGGATTCCATCGCCTCGCGCCAGCCGGCGACCTTGAAGCATCGCCTGCTCATGCCGGACGGCCGGATCAAGTTCGTGCTCGAATGCTGCGAAGCCGAGTACGGCGCGGATGGCAAGCCGTTGCGGGTAATCGGCACCTCGCAGGATGTGACCGGCCAGCAGGAGATGATGTCGAAGATGCTGCTGCTGGCGAGCGCGGTCCAGTACAGCGGCGAGGCGATCCTGATGACCGACGCCGAAAACCGGATCGTCGAAGTCAATCCGGCCTTCACCCGGCTGACCGGCTACGAGGCGGCGGAAGCCATGGGGCGGAATCCCCGCTTCCTGTCGGCGGGACGGACGACGCGGGAGGAGTATGCGCAGCTCTGGTCCAGCCTGGCGGAAAATGATTTCTGGCAGGGGGAGATCTGGGACCGGCGCAAGGACGGTGCGGTCTATCCGAAATGGATGTCGATCTCGGTGATTCGCGACGACGACGGCGGGGTGCGCTACTACGTGGCGCATTTCACCGATATCAGCTCCGAGCGCGCCGCCGAGGAACGCCTGCACCACATCGCCCATCACGACGTGCTGACCGGCCTGTTCAATCGTTTCAGCCTGAAGGGGCACCTCGACCAGGCGCTGGCCGCCGCGCGCCGCGACGCCGCCAAGGTGGCGCTGCTGTTCATCGACCTCGACCGCTTCAAGGTCATCAACGACACCCTGGGGCACCATATCGGCGACCTGCTGCTGATCGAAGTCGCCCGCCGCCTCGAGTCGTGCGTTCGCGACAGCGACGTGGTGGCCCGCCTGGGCGGCGACGAGTTCGTGATCATGCTGACCGGGATCGCGCAAAGCTCGGCCGTGGCGACGGTGGCGGAGAAGCTGGTGTTCAATATCGGCTGCTCCTGCCATATCGAAGGCTTCGATCTCTACACCTCGCCGAGTATCGGCATCGCCATCTACCCGACCGACGGGCCGGACGGCGAAACGCTGATGAAGAACGCCGATGCCGCGATGTACCACGCCAAGATGGCCGGGCGGAACAACTTCCAGTTCTTCGACCAGAAGATGAACGATGCCGCCGTCGATCGCCTGAAGATCGAGAACAGCCTGCGCCAGGCCTTGGCCAACCAGGAGTTTCGCCTGCACTACCAGCCCGTGATCGACGTGGTGTCGGGCCGGGTGCGCGGCCTGGAGGCACTGGTCCGCTGGCAACACCCCGAGCAGGGCTTGCTCTCGCCCCTGCGCTTCATCGGCGTGGCCGAGGAAACGGGGCTGATTCAACCCCTGGGCGAATGGGTGATCTGGGAGGCCTGCCGGCAACTGGCCGAGTTCAAGGCGGGCGGATTGAGCGACTTCCGCATGGCCATCAACATTTCGGCGGTGCAGATGCGCAATGGCAACCTGCCCCTGCTCGTGCGGGGGGTCATGGAAGCCTACGACCTCAAGCCGGAAGAGCTGATGTTCGAGATCACCGAGTCGGTGGCCATGGAGCAGCCGACGGAAACGGTGCGCATACTGGATCTCCTGAGCGCCATGGGGGTCAGCATCGCGATCGACGATTTCGGTACTGGGTATTCGTCGCTGAGCTACCTGCACATGTTCCCGATCAGCCACCTCAAGCTCGACCGCTCCTTCGTCGAGGAGATCGGCAACGGTACCGACGGATCGGTGATCTGCGATGCCACCATCGGCCTGGCGCACAGCCTCGGGCTCAAGGTGGTTGCCGAAGGGGTGGAAACCCCGGCGCAGCTCGACTACCTGCAACAACTCCGGTGCGACATGGTGCAAGGCTACCTGTTCAGCCGGCCGCTGCCGGCGAACGAGGTGGTCGACATCATTCGTCAGCGGAACCTTCAGGGTTAAAGGCAAGGGCGATAAAAGGCTTGCCAAGCCTTTTTGTTTTCCCTATGATTAAAACGAACGTATGAATTAAAGGAGCTTCTCATGGCTGAAGTCCGTACCAGCGATACTCGTGAACGCATTCTCGACGCGGGCGAGCGCCTGTTCATGGCCCATGGCTACGAGGGAACCTCGATGCGCCAGATTACCGGCGAGGCCGGCGTCAACCTGGCTGCCGTCAATTATCACTTCGGCTCGAAAGAGGCGTTGATGCAGGAAGTCTTCCGGCGTCGCCTCGACTGGCTGAACGAAGAGCGCATGCGCGTGCTGGACCTGATGGAGGCCGAGGCTGAAGGCAAGCCGCTGAAGCCGTCGCAGATCGTCGATGGCTTCTTCGGCACGCTGCTGCGCATGGCAGGCGACGAGAAGCGCGGCGGGGTGACCTTCCTGCGCCTTCTCGGCCGCACCTTGACGGAACCGTCCGAGTTTATCAGGGCCTTCCTGGCCCACGAATACCAGGTGGTCATGGAGCGCTACAAGGAGGCACTGTTCCGGTCGCTGCCCGAGGTGCCCAAGGCCGAGATCATCTGGCGCTTCCACTTCATGCTCGGCGCAACTTCCTACGCCATCGCCGGTACCGACGCCCTGCGCCTGGTGACCGACTGGCAGATCGAGGACGAGGATTCGATCGACCGCCTCGACCGCCTGGTGCCGCGCCTGATGTCCTTCCTGCTTGGCGGGTTGCGCTCCCCCTTGCCCCAGTTTTCGGAAACAACGGCCGACAGAAAGTAAGCGGCCAAAACCAATAAAAGACGTAAAAGGAGACATGCAATGCAAACCGTATCGATGATTTTGGCGGGGCTGCTGGGGGCGATCGTATTGATCGTCGCCATCCGTCCGCTCCGCCGGGCGCTGATCACCAGCCCCATCTTCGCCACCTATCGCAAGGTGCTGCCGCAGATGTCCGACACCGAGCGCGATGCGCTCGAGGCCGGCACCGTCTGGTGGGAAGGCGAACTGTTCCGCGGCAAGCCGGACTGGCAGAAACTGCACGCCTACCCGGTGCCCAAGCTGACGCCGGCCGAGCAGTCCTTCCTCGACAACGAATGCGAGGAAGCCTGCCGCCTGGTCGATGACTGGAAGGTCACCCACGAACTGTACGACCTGCCGAACGAGGCCTGGCGCTACATCAAGGACAAGGGCTTCCTCGGCATGATCATCCCGAAGAAGTACGGCGGCCTGGAGTTCTCCGCCTACGCCCACTCGCAGGTGGTGACCAAGCTGTCGACGCGTTCCTCTGCGCTGTCGGTGTCGGTCATGGTGCCCAACTCGCTCGGCCCGGCCGAACTGCTGCTGCACTACGGCACCGAGGAACAGAAGAACCACTACCTGCCGCGCCTGGCCAAGGGTGTCGAGGTGCCGGCCTTCGCGCTGACCAGCCCGTGGGCCGGTTCCGACGCCGCCTCCATTCCCGATACCGGCGTCGTCTGCAAGGGCATGTACCAGGGCAAGGAAGTGCTCGGCATGCGCGTCAGCTGGGACAAGCGCTACATCACGCTGGCGCCGGTGTGCACGGTGTTCGGCCTGGCCTTCCACCTGTTCGACCCGGACGGCCTGCTCGGCGACAAGAAGCATATCGGCATCACTTGCGCGCTGGTCCCCTACGACCATCCGGGCGTCGATACCGGCCGCCGCCATTTCCCGCTCAACGCCATGTTCATGAACGGCCCGACGCGCGGCAAGGAAGTGTTCATGCCGCTCGATTTCATCATCGGCGGCCCGAAGATGGCGGGGCAGGGCTGGCGCATGCTGATGGAGTGCCTGGCGGCCGGGCGCTCGATCTCGCTGCCGTCGTCGAATACCGGCATGGCGCAGATGACGGCGCGCGCCGTCGGGGGCTATGCCCGCGTCCGTTCGCAATTCAAGATGGCCGTCGGCAGGTTCGAAGGCGTCGAGGAGGCGCTGACCCGCATCGGCGCCTACACCTACATGATGGATGCCGTGCGCAAGATGACGGCCGGCGCCGTCGATCTCGGCGAGAAGCCCTCGGTGGTTTCCGCCATCGCCAAGTACCACGTCACCGAGCGCGCCCGCCAGGTGGTCAATGACGGCATGGACGTCATCGGCGGCAAGGGCATCTGCCTTGGCCCCAACAACTTCCTCGGCCGCGCCTACCAGCAGGTGCCGATCGGCATCACCGTCGAAGGCGCCAACATCCTGACCCGCTCGCTGATCATCTTCGGGCAGGGCGCCATCCGCTGCCACCCGTACCTGCTGCCGGAAATGCAGGCGGCGCAGAACCCGGATGCGAAGAAGGGCCTGGTCGATTTCGACAAGGCGCTGTTCGGCCACATCGGCTTCACCATCAAGAACGGTTTCCGCGCGCTGTGGCTGGGCATGACCGGCTCGCACTTCGCCGGCGTCAATACCGACGTGGCGCCGGAAATGCGCCGCTACTACCAGCAGCTGACCCGCTTCTCGGCCGCCTTCGCCTTCATGGCCGACATTTCGCTGCTCGTCCTCGGCGGCAGCGTCAAGCGTCGCGAAAAGCTGTCGGCCCGCCTCGGCGACATCCTTGCCCAGATGTACCTGATCTCCTGCACGCTGAAGCGCTATGAAGCCGAAGGCCGCAGGAAGGAAGACGCGGCGCTCGCCCACTGGGCAATCTGGGATGCGATGTACAAGGCGCAGCAGGCTTTCGACGGCGTGATCGCCAACTTCCCGGTGCGCTTCATCGCCGCCTTCCTGCACCGCTCGATCTTCCCGTGGGGCCACCCGTACGTCGTGCCGTCCGACGATGTCGGCCACGACGTTGCCAAGACCCTGATCGCCCCGTCGGCCACCCGCGACCGCCTGACCGCCGAATGCTACCTGCCGCTGGTTGAGAAGGAGCCGGTCGGCGCCATCGAACTGGCGCTCAAGTCGACGCTGGAGGCCGAGCCGATCGAGGCGAAGATCCGCGCCGCCGAAAAGGATGGCCGTTTCGACAACAATCCGCAGGCCAACGTGCGCGATATCGCCATCGTCGCCTTCGAGGCCGGCGTGATCAGCGCCGCCGAATACGAGGTGATGAAGCGCCGCAACCACCTGCGCGACATCGTCGTCCATGTCGACGACTTCCCGTTCGACTATGGCGTCGCCACCGCCAACAAGCCGGCTGACGACCGGATGGCCGCCTGACATGAGCAAGACGATCTACGTGGTGGATGGGGCTCGCACGCCCTTCCTCAAGGCGCAGAAGGGGCCGGGGCCGTTCGCGGCTTCCGACCTCGCCACCCAGGCCGGCCGGGCGCTGCTGTTGCGCCAACCCTTCGAGCCGAGCGACCTGGACGAGGTGATCCTCGGTTGCGCCGCGCCGTCGCCGGATGAAACCAATATCGGCCGCATGGTCGCCCTGCGCCTCGGCTGCGGCAAGAAGGTGCCGGGCTGGACGGTGATGCGCAACTGCGCGTCCGGCATGCAGGCCATCGACTCGGCCATCGCCAACATCCAGAGCGGGCGTTCCGAACTGGTGCTGGCCGGCGGCGTCGATGCCTTGTCACGGGCGCCACTGCTCTATTCGGATGCGATGGTGCGCTGGTTCGCCGGCATGATGTCGCTGCGCACCGCCGGCCAGAAGCTGCAGCATTTCCTCAAGCTGCGCCCGGCTGCCTTGCTGACGCCGGTCATCGGCCTGATGAAGGGACTGACCGATCCGGTGGTCGGCCTGTTGATGGGCCAGACCGCCGAGAACCTCGCCTGGCGCTTCGGCATCGACCGCCGGCAGATGGATGAATTCGCCGTGCGCAGCCACCTGCGCGCGCTGGCCGGCCGCGAGGCGGGGAACTTTGCCGAAATCGTGCCGGTGGTGGATGCCCAGGGCAAGGTCTACGCCGAGGACGACGGCGTGCGCGCCGATGCCAGCATGGCCGGCATGGCCAAGCTCAAGCCGTTCTTCGACAAGAAATACGGCAACATCACCGCCGCCAACAGCTCGCAGATCACCGACGGTGCCGCCTGGGTGCTGCTCGCGTCGGAAGAGGCGGTGCAGAAATGGGGCCTCAAGCCGCTCGGCAAGATCGTCGACAGCCAGTGGTCCGGCCTGGAGCCGGAACAGATGGGCCTCGGCCCGGTGCACGCGTCGACGCCCATCCTGCAGCGCCACGGACTGGCGCTGTCCGACGTGGATTACTGGGAGCTGAACGAAGCCTTCGCGGCGCAGGTTCTCGGCTGCCAGGCCGCCTGGAAGGACGAGGCCTACTGCCGCGAGCAGCTGGGGCTCGACGGCGCTTTCGGCGGCATTGCCGACGACCGTCTCAACGTCGATGGCGGCGCCGTGTCGATCGGCCATCCGGTCGGCGCCTCGGGGGCGCGCATCGTCCTTCATCTGTTGCATGTGCTGCGCCGGAACAAGGCGAAGCGGGGCGTCGCGACGATCTGCATCGGTGGCGGCCTGGGCGGCGCCATGCTGGTCGAGAGCCTGAACTGAGATGCGCATCGGTATCGTGGTGGACTCGGCGTGCGACCTGCCGCGCGAGTTCCTCGATCAGCACGGCGTATTGGTCATGCCGATCACCCTGCGCATCGGCGACACCCTGGTCGAGGACCGGCGCCACCCGGAGGAAACCCAGGCCTTCTACGTCCGCCATCTGGACCGGAAAAACGAGGATTTCGCCGAATCGATCCCCTATTCGGTGTCGCAGATTGAGCGCCTGTTCCTCGAGCGCCTGGTACTCGACTACGACTATGTCTTCTGCCTGACCATCACCAGCACGCGCAGCCCGATCTTCGATCACGCCATGCAGGCCTCGCGCGCCATCCTGACCAAATACAAGGCCATCCGCCGCGAGGCGGGCATGGAGGAGCGTTTCGGGCTGGCGGTATTCTCGACGCGCAACCTGTTCACCGGCCAGGCCGTACCGGTCGCCGAAGCGGTGCGCCTGATCCGCCAGGGCGGCCTGCCCAGCGAAATCGGGGCGCGCCTGAAGCGGCTGATCGACGAAACCCATACCTATCTGGTGCCGGCCGACCTGTTCCATATCTACAAGCGGGCATCGAAGAAGGGCGATACCAGCCTGAGCTGGGGTTCCTACACCCTCGGCTCCTGGCTGGATGTCAAGCCCATCCTGCACTGCCATCGCGACGTGACGAGCACGGTCGACAAGGTGCGCGGCTTCGCGGCGGGCGTCGAGCAGTTGTTCGACCGGGCCGTGCGCCGTATCCAGGAGGGGCTGGACGCGCCGAACATCTGCCTCAGCTACGGCGGTGCGCCATCGGCCGTCGGGCGTTTCCCGGGCTATGCCCGCTTCGCCAAGGTCGCGGAGGATAACGGGGTACAAATACTGGTGTCGCCGATGAGCAAGACGGCGGCCGTCAATGTCGGGCCGGGTGCCCTTTCGCTGGCTTTCGCCGCGAAGGGCCACCGCGCCCACTAAGGACAAATGCAATGAATGTGAATCTTCAACACTGGAAGCTGGCGGTCGATGCCGAGGGCATCGCGACGGCGACCCTGGACAAGGCGGGCGAATCCGCCAACTCGCTGTCGGCCGACGTGCTGCGCGAGTTTTCGTCCATCCTCGATCAACTGGACGTCTACCCGCCCAAGGGCTTGATCGTCCGTTCCGGCAAGGAGGCCGGCTTCATCGCCGGGGCCGATATCGGCGAATTCTCGCAGCTCGATACCCCGGAGAAGGGGCGGGCGCTGGTCGAGCGCGGCTGGGGGCTGTTCAACCGCTTCGCGGCGGTCAGGTACCCGACCCTGGCCATCGTACGCGGTCACTGCCTGGGCGGCGGCCTTGAGCTGGCGCTGGCTTGCCGCTACCTGCTGGCGGTGGACGAGTCCGGCACCAAGATGGGCTTGCCGGAAGTCATGCTCGGCATCTTCCCCGGCTGGGGAGGCATGCTGCGCCTGCCGCAGCGGGTCGGTCCGGCTGCCGCATTGGACATGATGCTGACCGGCAAGACCATCGACGCCAAGCGGGCGAAGAAAATGGGTCTCGCCGACGACTGCGTTCCGCCGCGCGTGATGGAGCCGGCGGCCCGCCAGCTGCTGCTTTCCGGCCAGCCGCGCCGGCCGCTGCCGCTGATGCAGCGCCTGATGAACGGACCCTTGAAGGGCGTCGTCGCCAACGGGGCGCGCAAGCAGGTCGCCAAAAAGGCGCGGCCGCAGCACTACCCCGCGCCCTACGCCATCATCGACTTGTGGCAAAAACACAATGGCAATGCACTGGCGGCTCCCGAGGTTATCGACCGCATCATTTCGTCGCCGACGGCCCGCAACCTGGTGCGCGTGTTCCACCTGCAGGAGCGCATGAAGAGCTTCGGCAAGGATTCGGACTTCACGGCGCGGCGCGTCCATGTCATCGGCGCCGGCGTGATGGGCGGCGACATCGCCGCCTGGTGCGCCCTGCGCGGCATGACCGTGACGCTGCAGGACCAGACCCTGGAGCGCATCTCGCCGGCCCTGAAGCGCGCCCATGCCCTGTTCGCCAAAAAGCTGCGCGAACCGCTGAAGGTCCGTGCCGCGTTCGACCGGCTCATCCCCGATCCGCAGGGGGATGGCGTGCCGCACGCCGACGTGATCATCGAAGCCATTTTCGAGAATGTCGAAGCCAAGCACGCGCTGTTCCGCGCCATCGAGCCGCGCATGAAGCCGCAGGCCGTGCTGGCCACCAACACGTCGAGCCTCAAGCTTGAGGACCTGCGTACCGTGCTGGCCAGGCCGGAGCGACTGGTCGGCATCCATTTCTTCAACCCCGTATCGATGATGCCGCTGGTCGAGGTGGTCGAGGCCGAAGGGGGCGATCCGGCAGCGCTGCAGGCGGCCTGCGCTTTCGTCAAGCAGATCGACAAGCTGCCGCTGCCGGTGAAGAGTGCGCCCGGTTTCCTGGTCAACGCCGTGCTGGCGCCGTACATGCTGGCCGCCATGCGCGCGGTCGACGAGGGCGTCTCGCCGGAAACGGTCGACGAAGCCATGCTCGCCTTCGGCATGCCGATGGGGCCGATCGAACTCATCGACACCGTCGGCCTGGATATCGCGATGGCCGCCGGCAAGCAGCTGGCGGGCGGCGCCGAGGCGCCGCGCTGCCTGCTCGGCCGGGTCGAGAAAAACCAGCTTGGCAAAAAGTCAGGGCAGGGCTTTTACGACTGGTCCTCCGGCAAGGCCGCCAAGGGCAGCGCCGGGGCGGTGCCCGACGGGCTGGCCGAAAGGCTGGTCAAGCCGCTGGTCGACCGCGTCGAGCAACTGGTTGCCGACCGCGTCGTTGCCGACGGCGAACTGGCCGACGGCGGCGTCATCTTCGGTACCGGTTTCGCACCCTTTACCGGCGGCCCGCTGAACTATCGCGCGGGCTTGCGCGGATGATGTTGCTAAATTGCAACAAAACGTAAATATTTTTTTGTTCAAACAATATTTCAAACGTATGTTTGAGTTTTAATTGTTGCACCAAACCGGGGCCAGTTCCCACCACAATCACAACAGGAGACATATCGATGCACAAAATTTTCAATCCGCGCCTGATTCCGGCCCTGATTGCCGTTGCTTTTTCCGGAACGGCCGCGGCTTCCGGTTTCCAACTGCTCGAGCAGAATGCCAGCGGACTCGGTAACGCCTACGCCGGCTCGGCCGCGGTTGCCGACAACGCCAGCACGATTTTCTACAACCCGGCCGGCATGACGCAGTTGCAGTCGCGTGAAGTCTCCGTGGGCGGCAGCTTCATTCACACCAGCTACAAGTTCAACAACAACGGTTCCTCCACCGGCTCTCTGTCCGGCGACGGAAAGGACGGCGGCGGCTGGGGCTTCGTGCCGAATGCCTACATGTCGATGCAGGTTGCCAAGGACTGGTATGTCGGCCTGGGTATCGGCGCACCGTTCGGTCTGAAAACCGAATACGACAACATGTGGACCGGCGGCGCCCAGTCGCGCAAATTCGATATCGAGACCCTGAACATCAACCCGTCCGTCGCATGGCGGGTCAACGATGTCGTTTCCCTGGGCTTCGGCGTCAATTGGCAGCGTCTGCAGGCCGAGTACATCCGTACCGTTGGCGTCACCAACATTCCCGGCGTGGTCAACGTGGCTGGCGCGACCGGCACGGTGACGCTTGCGGGCGATGCCTGGGGCTGGAATGCCGGTGCCTTGTTCAATCTCGGGCCTGCCACCAAGGTCGGTATCTCCTATCGTTCGGCGGTAAGGCATAACCTCGAGGGCGATTCGATGGTGACCAGCAATGGCGACCCGACGGCCAATGGCACGGTTGCCGGTCTCAATGCCGCCGGTGCGAGCAGCCATGTCAAGGCCACCATCAAACTGCCGGATACGGCGATCCTGAGTGCGACCCACAAACTGAACGATCGCGTCGAAGTGCTGGGTGACGTCTCCTGGACGGGCTGGAGCACGATTCCGAAGGTCGACATCATTCGCACTTCCGGTGCGCTCAACGGTGCAACCGCCCAGACGCTGGACACCGAGTTCCGCAATACCTGGCGCGTTGCCGTCGGTACCAACTATCAGCTGAACGACGAAGTGAAGCTCAAGTTCGGCCTGGCATACGACCAGACGCCGGTGCCGAGCGCGCAGCATCGTCTCGTCTCGCTGCCGGATAACAATCGCACCTGGTTCAGCGTGGGTGCGCAGTACAAGCCGAGCAAGGCGCTGACCTTCGACGTCGGTGCAACCTATCTCTACGTCAAGAGTGTGGATATCGATAACAACCAGTCTTCCGCCACGGTTACCTCCAATCGCGGCTGGGTCAAGGGCAGCTTCGATGCCACCGCCTTTATCCTGGGTGCCCAGATGTCGATGGCATTCTGATTTTCTCAATTCCTTGCGTACTTCAATCCCCGGCTGGTCCGGGGTTTTTTTTGTCTTTTTTCCGCAAAGCAGTTGACCGCCGGGTCGGCTTGTCTATAATTCAAACGTTCGTTTTATTTACGAAACCTTAGAACGAGACCAAAGGAGAATCGCTTGAACAAGCTGATCGTGAAGAAAGCTGCCGTACTGGGCGCTGGCGTGATGG
>NZ_CAMFKO010000048.1 GCF_945957265.1 uncultured Dechloromonas sp. | reverse complement strand
TGAGCTTGGCGTTGAATGACAGCTTTCCCAAAAGCTCTACGGCTGCTCTGGGTCGACTCAAGCCGGTCAAGTCGACGCGACGCCGTGGTCAGGCATCATGATTTTGGGTGCTCAACCCGGTTGAGAATTCGCATTCCAAACCATCGCGTTCTCCGCCTGCCGCGCCCTTCTGCACCAGATAGGCGAGCACGACGGCCAGCAAGGCATCCTGTCTGACCGGCTTGGACAGGAAGTCGTCCATGCCGGCCGCCCGGGTGCGCTCGGCATCCTCGGCAAAGGCGCCGGCGCTGAGGGCGATGACCGGCAAGCGCAAGCAGCCCTGGGCCGCTTCCCAGTCACGGATGCGGCGTGTCGCCTCCAGGCCGTCCATCACCGGCATCTGCACGTCCATGAGGACCAGGTCGGGGCGCGGCATGGTCGTCGCCATGGCCACGGCCTCGCTGCCGTTGGCCGCCAGGTCGATGTCCAGACCGAGCCTGGAGAGCATGGCCTGGGTGACCTTGCAATTGATCGGGTTGTCGTCGACGACCAGCACCCGGCCGGACATCGCCACCACGTCGCCCGGCGCCTGGCGTGCCGACTGCCGGCTGTCGGTATGGCGGTCGAGCGCCTCGACGCGAATCCGGAACCAGAAGCGCGAGCCCTTGCCCGGCGTGCTGGCGACGCCGGCCTCGCCGCCCATCAATTCGGCCAGCCGGCGCACGATGGAAAGACCAAGGCCGGTTCCGCCATACTCCCGGGTCGTCGAGCTGTCGGCTTGCGAAAACGGCTGGAAGAGCAGCGCCTGCTTGTCTGCCGCAATCCCGATGCCGCTGTCGCTGACCGAAAACTCCATCAGCAACTCTGCCTGCGCATCGGCGACCTCGCTGGCTTCGATGCGCACGAAACCGCTGTCGGTGAACTTGACCGCGTTGCTGACCAGATTGGTCAGCATCTGCCGGATACGGATCGGATCGGCCTGGTAACGCGCGCCCGGCCGGCCCAGCCAGGCCAGTTGCAGGTCGATTCCCTTTTCCTGTGCGCTGCCGGCAAACAGCGTGGCGGCTTCATGGAGGATTTGCGCCGGATCGAAGGGCGCGCTGCTGATGTCCAGCTTGCCGGCCTCGATTTTCGACAGGTCGAGCACGTCGTTGAGCAGGGTCAGCAGGGTCTGGCCTGAATTCAGGATGGTGCGCGCGAAGTCCTGGCGCTCTTCCTCCGTCAGCCTGGGCAGCAGCAGCAGCTGGGCCATGCCGAGCACGGCATTCATCGGGGTGCGGATTTCATGCGACATGACGGCGAGGAAGTCGCTCTTGGCGCGGTTGGCCGCCTCGGCCGCCTCCTTGGCTTCGTAAAGCTCGGTGATGTCGATGCGGAAGCCGACGATAAAGCCTTCCGGCGTCTTGCGCTCGCGGATTCTCAGCCAGCGGCCGTCATCGAGCCGCTGGATGAGGTCGCTCCGGCCGCTGCGGTGCGCCGCCATCCGTTCGGCCACCCAGGCATCGATCCGCCCCTTGGCCTGCGCGTACTGGCCCCGTTCCGCCCCGGTCCGGATGATGTCCTCGAAGCGCCGCCCCGGCACCAGCAGATCGGCCGATGCCCGGTAATACTCGCGGTAGCGCTCGTTGCAATAGGCCAGCCGGTCCTCCTGGTCGTAGATCACGAAGGCCTCGCCGATGGTCTCGATCGAGGACTTCAGCATGGCCTGGCTTTCCTGCAGGCGGCTCTCCATGGCCAGATGGTGGGCGAAGGTCCGGTACAGCGTGAGGAGCAGCGCGAAGATCAGCGCGGAGAGCAGCAACGCGACGAGCACGACGCGGGTCCGGTAATCCCGGTAGCTGGCCAGCGCCTCCTCCTTCGGATGGCCGACGACGAAGCTCAGGCCGTATTCCGGCAAACGCTGGAAGCCGTAGATGCGCTCGACGCCATCGAGCGGATCGAGCCGCGCAAAGCTGCCCGACGTGGGCGCTCCCGCCGCCAGGTAGGGCACGCCCTGCACTTTCAGCCCCATGGCCCGCTCGCCGTCCGGGTAACTGGCCATGATGTCGCCGCTGTCGGCCACGACGGACACCGTCGCGTTCGCCCCCAGCCGGTCCCGGAAGGCGGTCAGGGCATCGGGGCTGAGCGAAATCACCATCACCCCCACGAAGCCCTTGTCGGACAGCAAGGGCCGCGTGATCTGGACCGACCACTTGCCGGAGCGCTTGCCGGCGACCGGTTTGCTGATGAACAGCCGGTCGCCGCCGTCCGCATGAGCCCGGAAATGCTCGCGCTCGCCGAGGAACAGGCGCTCCTTCGGCAGGCCCAGGTTGGAATAGACCAGCCAGCCCTGGGCATCGATCACGGCGATCTGGAAGCTCGTGTCCTCCATGTATTTCTGGCGACGAACGACCTGCGCGTTGAACTGCACCGGCCCTTCCGTCCAGTGCATGCGCAAGTCGACCAGGGCCGCGTTCAGGCGCTTGATCAGCGATGCCGCGTTCTCGGCCGAGGCCTGCGCCTGGAACTCGGTGACGCGCTCGACCTCGTGCAGGTCGCTGCCCTGGCGCCGCTCGAGTTCGTGCAGCGCGCCCCCCCAGATCATGGCCAGACTCACCAGGACAGCCAGCCAGAGGGCCAGGCGGCGAGACTGTCTGCCGCCCTGAGGGAAAAAGGAACCAGCCATGATGCGATATTTATCCGTGAATGCCTGCGGGCCGCCTGCCGCCGCCCGGTCGAAGAACGCCCGGCGCCAGAGACAGCATGTCACGCCGATTATGACCAAAGGACGCCCAACTGCCCAGCCTCTTCGGCTGTTCCACGATGCGCCGGGCAGGATATTCCGTCGCCTCGGGCGTGCCGGACGGGACCACGGATACCGGCGCGGCAGGCCAGCGGAAAATAAATCACAATTATGCCAAATATTGTGTAATCATCAATCCTCCACGCCAGTGGCCAGGGGTGCTTTGCGCAGGGAGGAAACATGAAAATCGGTTTTGCCAAGCAACTGATCTTCGGATTCATCGCCAACCTGGCGCTCATCATCGGGGTCGGCGTTGCCGTCATCGAAGTCAACAAGAACTACGATGCGGCGGTCGAGGACGTCTACCAAAACGAACTGCTCGGCGCCGTGCAGCTGGCCGACGCGATGGATGCCCTGTGGCGCCTGCGTTACGGCTTCCCGCAATTCATGGTCCTGGGCAAGCAGGAGCGTGAACGCATCGTCGCCGAGGAGCCCCGGTGGTACAGCATCATCGACGACAATCTCGCGGCCTATGCGGCGGGAGGCCGCAGCGACGAAGAACGGCAAGCCCTGGATGCGCTGCAAAAGAGCTACAAACGCTACATCGAGGCCCGCCCCCGCTGGTTTGAACTCTACGGCGCCGGCAAGACCGAGGAAGCGGCCGACTGGCGCGCCCGCACCACGACCCCCTTTGGCGCCGACGCCGTCGGCCATTTCGAGCGGCAGATCGCCCTGCAAAAGGCAGTGGCCAAGGAACGGATCAAGGCATTGCGCGAGCAGTCCATCCACACCCAGCAGGCGCTCCTGCTGTTGCTGGCCGTCATGTTCTGCGTCGCCTCGGGCCTGGCCTGGCTGGCCTGGAGCCTGCTGAAGCCGCTCAAGACGGTGCGCCTGCGCAGCGCGGAACTGCTCAAGTCGATGTTCGGCGAGGACAACCCGTCGATGGACGGCAATGAGATCGAGTCGCTGCTGCATGGCTTCGACCGGATGACCCGGCGTTTTCTCGCCCACAACGCCGAACTCGAGCAGACCCGCGACGAACTGGCGCGTCACGGCATGGCGCTGGAAGCCACGGTCAGCGAACGCACGATGGCGCTGGCCGAGGCCCTCGACAATGTGCAGAAACGCAACCAGGAGGCGATGCTCCTCAACGAAATGGGCGAGCTGTTGCAATCCTGCGTCGCCCTCGACGATGCCCAGAAAGTCGTCGCCCATTTCGTGCAGACCCTGTTTCCCCACGCCGAAGGCAGCCTCTACCTGACCGACAACAGCCGCTCCGGCCTGCGGGCGCTGGCCTCGTGGAACCTGCCGAGCGACGCGCCGGAGCCCGCCTTCCAGATCAATTTCGACGAATGCTGGGGACTGCGTCGCGCCAAGCCCTACCTGGTGATGAGCGATGCCAAGTCGCTGATCTGCGCGCACCACCACCAGGCTGCCGACGCCGCCTACCTGTGCCTGCCGCTGGCCGCCCACGGGGAGATGTTCGGCCTGCTGTCGCTGCATTTCCCCGCGCTCAGGACCGATGAGCTGCCCCCCGGGCAAACCCCCGAAAGCCATTTGCGCATGGAGTTGGCGGCCAGCATGGCGGCCCAGATCGGCGTCGCCTTCTCCAACCTTCGCCTGCGCGAAAGCCTGCGCCAGCAATCGATCCAGGATGCCCTGACCAGCCTGCACAATCGCCGCTACCTGGAAGACACCCTGCCCCGGGAAATGGCCAGGACGATCCGCGCCAAGCGGTCGCTGGCCGTCCTCATGCTCGACGTCGACCATTTCAAGATCTTCAACGACCAGTATGGCCACGAGGCGGGGGACGAAGTGTTGCGCGTCCTCGCCCGCAACCTGCGCGAAAACGCCCGCCGCGGCGACCTGGTCGCCCGCTACGGCGGCGAGGAATTCGCCATCGTCCTGCCGGAAACCAACCAGGCCGAGGCGACGATCTGGGTCGAACGACTGATGCAACGCATCCGCGGCACGCGGGTCAAGCAGGGCAACACGACGCTGCCGCCGATCACCATCTCGCTGGGGCTGGCCACCTACCCGGAACACGGCGAGGAAGGCGATGCGCTGCTGCGCATCGCCGACCTGGCGCTTTACGACGCCAAGCGCCAGGGACGCGACCGCCTGGTCTGCGCCCCGCCGGCCTAAGCCTTGCCCTTCCCCGGCAGCAGGCCGCGAACGCGCAGGATCAGGTCATCGACATAGGTGAACACCACCGGGATGACGAGCAGGCTGAGGAAGGTCGAGGTGATCAGGCCGCCGATCACGACGATCGCCATCGGCGCCCGGAAACTCGGATCGACGCCGATGCCGATGGCGATCGGCATCATGCCGGCGCCCATCGCCACGGTGGTCATCACGATCGGCCGCGCCCGCTTGCGGCAGGCGTCGAGCAGGGCGTTCCAGCGGTCCAGCCCGTGTTCGCGGCGGGCCAGCACGACGTAGTCGATGAGCAGGATGGAGTTCTTGGTGGCGATGCCCATCAGCATGATCAGGCCGATCATCGACGGCATCGACAGCGCCTTCTGCGCCACGAACAGCGCCAGGAAGGCGCCGGGCACCGACAGCACCAGCGCCGCCAGGATGGTCACCGGCTGCACGAAATCCTTGAACAGCAGGACCAGCACGATGTAGATGCACAGCACGCCGGTGGCCATGGCCAGGCCGAAGCTGGCGAACAGCTCGCCCATCGCCTCGGCGTCGCCGACCGTGGTCTGGATGATGCCCGGCGGCAGGTTGGCGATGCTCGGCAGGGCCAGCGCGGTCGCCTCGACCTCGCCGAGCGGCATGCCGTTCAGCTCGATCTCGAAATTGATGTTGCGCAGGCGGTCGTAGCGGTCGATCTCGGCCGGGCCGCCGGCGATGCCGATAGTCGCCACGTTGGCCAGCGTCACCGGCCCGCGCGCGCCGGGCACGGTCAGGCGTTCGAGCAGGGCCAGGTCGGTACGCGCCTCGGGCGGCAGCTTGACGACGATGGGCACCTGGCGCTGCGCCAGGTTGAGCTTGGACAGACCCTGGTCGTAGTCGCCGGCGGTGGCGATGCGCAGCGTGTCGGCGATGGCCTGCGAGGTGACGCCGAGATCGGCCATGCGCGCGAAGTCGGGACGGATCACCAGCTCGGGACGCACCAGGCTGGCCGTCGTCGTCACGTTGCCGATGCCCGGGATGCCGCGCAACTCCCGCTCGACAAGGCGGGCATGCTCGGACAGCAAGGGACCGTTTTCGCTGGCCAGCACAAGGATGTACTTCTCGTTGGCGGAGCCGAGGCCGACCTTGATCTGGGCGCCCGGGATCGCCGTCAGCGCATCGCGCAGCTGCCCCTCGATATCCTGCTTGGTCGTTCCCGGCCGCTCCTGGCGCGGGGTCAGGTTCAGCGTCAGCGTCGCCTTGCGCACCTCGGCGGCGCCCTGCGGCGCGAACGGGTCGCTGCCCGCCTTGCCGCCGCCGACGGCGGTATACACCAGCTTGACGTGCGGATTGGCCTGGGCGATGGCGCGCGCCTGCTCGGCGGCGGCAAAGCTTTCCTTGAAGGTGACGCCGGGCGGCAGGGTCAGGTAGATCTGCGTCTGCGACAGGTCGTCCGGCGGCAGGAAGCCCTTGGGCAGCAACGGCACCAGCATGAAGGAGCCGAAGAAGAAGACCGCGGCGGCGAGCATCGTCAGCAGACGATGCTTCAGGCACCAGACCGCCCAGCCTTCGTAGAAAGTCAGCCAGCGCGGCGGCCGGTGCTCATCGGCGACCGGCTTGAGGATGTAGGCGGCCATCATCGGCGTCAGCATGCGGGCGACGACCAGCGAGAAAAAGACGGCGATGGCCGCCGTCCAGCCGAACTGCACGAAGAACTTGCCGGCGACGCCGCTCATGAAGGCGGTGGGCAGGAACACGGCGATCAGCGTGAAAGTGGTGGCGATGACCGCCAGGCCGATCTCGTCGGCCGCCTCCATGGCCGCCTGGTAGGGCGTCTTGCCCATGCGCAGGTGGCGCATGATGTTCTCGATCTCAACGATGGCGTCGTCGACCAGGATGCCGACCACCAGCGACATCGAGAGCAGGGTCACGACGTTGAGCGTGAAACCCATCTGCCACATCACGAAGAAGGTCGGGATCGCCGACAGCGGCAGCGCCGCCGCCGACACGAAGGTCGCCCGGCCGTCGCGCAGGAAGAGCCAGACGACCAGCACGGCGAGCAGCGCGCCCTCGATGAGCAGCTTCATCGAGCCTTCGTAGTTCTCGATCACCGGATCGACGAAATTGAAGGCTTCGGTGATCTCGATGTCCGGATGCTCGGCCTTCAGCCTGTCCAGCGCCGCCAGCACGTTGGTGGCGACATCGACCTCGCCGGCCCCCTTGCTGCGCGTCACCTCGAAGCCGACCACCGGCTTGCCGTTGAGCAGCGCCGCCGTGCGCCGTTCGCCGACGGTGTCGCTGACCTTGGCCACCTGGTCGAGGCGGATGTGCCGGCCGTCGGAGAGCACGATGTCCATGCCGCCCAGTTCGTCGGCGCTCTGCACGGTGGCCAGGGTACGCACCGACTGCTCGACGCCGCCGATGTCCGACTTGCCGCCGGAAGCCTCCTGCTGGATGCGCTTCAACTGCCGCGAGATGTCGGCCGCCGTGGCGTTGAGCGCCAGCATGCGGGCCGGATCGAGTTCGATGCGCACCTCGCGGGTCACGCCGCCGACCCGCGACACGGCGCCGACGCCGCGCGCCGACAGCAGCGCCTTGCTCACCGTGTTATCGACGAACCACGACAGCGCCTCGTCGTCCATGCGCTTTGACGCGACGGTATAGGTCAGGATCGGCGCCCCGGACAGGTTGACCTTGCTGACCACCGGATCCTTGAGGTCGCCCGGCAGGTCGGCGCGGATGCGCGATACGGCGTCGCGCACGTCGTCCAGCGCCTCCTGCGTCGGCTTTTCCAGGCGGAACTCGACGGTCACGATGGCCGTGCCGTCCTGCACCTTGGTGTAGATGTGCTTGATGCCCTGCAGCGTCGCCACCGAATTCTCGATCTTGCGCGCCACCTCGGTTTCCATCTGCGCCGGCGCCGCGCCGGGCAGGCTGGCGGTGACCGTCACGGTGGGCAGTTCGATATCCATGAACTGCTGGATCTTCATGGCGCGGAAGCCCATGACCCCGGCCAGGGTGAGCAGCAGGAAGAACAGGATGGCCGGCGTCGGATTGCGGATCGACCAGGACGAAACGTTCATGGCCTGGCGTCCGCCGCGACCTTGACGGCATCGCCGTCGGCCAGGAAGCCGGCCCCCGACTCGACGACGCGCATGCCGGCCTGCAGGCCGGAAACGACCTCGACCCGGTCGCCGCTGCGGCGGCCCAGCGTGACCTTGGTTTGCGCCACGCGGTCCTCGCCGTCGAGGCGGAACAGGGTGGCGAAGCCTTCGCGCAGCACGATGGCCGACTGCGGAAGCGTCAGGGCCGGCGCCCGGCCGAGTTCGAACTCGCCGCGGGCGAACATGCCGGCGCGCACCGCCGGCGAGGCCGGCAGATCGACATAGACCAGGCCGTTGCGCGTCTGCGGGTCGATGCTCGGCGCCACGGCGCGCACGGTGCCCTTCACCGTTTCGCCGCCCGGCGCGGTCAATACGGCGACGGAACCGGGGCGGACGGTGGCCAGATCGGCCGACGACACTTCCGCCCGCCATTCCAGGCGGCCGCCGCGGATCAGCCGGAACAACTCCTGCCCGGGCTGGGTCAGCGAACCCACCGTGGCGCTGCGCGCCGAAATCACGCCGTCGTCCGGCGCCAGCACGCCGGTCTTGTCCATTTTGAGTTGTGCCGCCTGCAGGCGGGCCTGGGCGGCGGCCAGCCGCGCCTGCGCCGTGTGCTGGGCGGTCTGGTACTGGATATTCAGTTGCGAGCTGTAGAAACCCTTCTCGCGCAGTTCCTTCGCCCGTTCGGCATTGGCCTTGGCCTCGCCGGCGCTGGCCTCCAGTTCAGCGACCGACGCCCTGGCCTCGGCCAGTTCGCTGGCCACGGTGTCATTGGCGATGCGCGCCAGCACCTGGCCTTTTTTCACCACGTCGCCGACCTGCACGCGCACCTCGGTAATCCGGTAGTTGGCGATTTCCGGGCCGATCACCGCTTCCTGCCAGGCGACGACGTTGCCGTTGGCCGGCAGCAGTTGCGGCCAGTCGAGCGTTTGCGGCGCGGTCAGGGCGACGGTCAGCGCCGGGCGGGCGGCGGCCGGCTTGGCCGGCTCGTCCGGCTTCGGCGTGTCCGGACGCAGCAAAACGAACGCCACGCCCGCCACCCCGAGGGCAGCCAGCACCAACCCGCGGGATTTGCGCCCGCCGGGCAGACCCGATGTCTTGTCACTCATGCCTTAACCTGTATCGACCGCTTGCAAAATGAAGTCCCCCGAGGGGGACTGAAAACGGCCAATGATACCGCGTTCGGCGTTTATGTCAGCGCCGTAATGACCCTCTGGTCATCACGGTTTAGCCAGCTCCGCCTTGGCCTCGGCTTCGGTCCCGCTGATCTTCGGCGCGATCTGGCGCTTCTCCAGCGCCTCGCCCAGCTTCATGCGCAGGAAGGTGCTCGAGGTGTAGCGCGTCACGTCGTGGTAATGGCGCTCGACGACACCTTTCACCATGTCGATGTAGGCATCCACCAGTTCCGGCAGGATGCTGAAGCGGTCGTAATTGACGATGGCGTTGACCTTGTGGCCGACCGGGTCGAGCGCGGCATCGACCGCCGCCTCGATGCGGCGGATGTCGTCGGCGCTGCGCACGTTCAGCCCGGAAAAGTCGAGGAAGAACAGGTTTTGCGCCGCATCGTAGGACAGGCGCTCAGGCAGCGGCACATCGAGCAGTTCCGGGCGGATGCCCATCGGCCCGTCGGCGAAGATGCGCGCGTCCATGATTGCCGGTTCGCCGTCGATGATCGGCCGGAAGGCCATCTTGCCGAGGATGTCCTTCTGCAGGTCGACGCCGGGCGCGATCTCGGTCAGTTGCAGGCCCTGCGCCGTCAGCCGGAAGACGCAGCGCTCGGTGACATAGACCACCTCCTTGCCGCGCCGCGCCGCTTCCGGGCCGCTGAAGGTGCGGTGCTCGACCTCGTCGACGAACTTGACCGACTTGCCGTCTTCCCGAATGTGCAGCTTGCCGGCCTCGATCGCCACCTCCAGGTTGCCGGCGGTGAAGGTGCCGACGAAGACGACCTTCTTGGCGTTCTGCGAAATGTCG
Source organism: uncultured Dechloromonas sp. (assembly GCF_945957265.1). Lineage (GTDB taxonomy): Bacteria > Pseudomonadota > Gammaproteobacteria > Burkholderiales > Rhodocyclaceae > Azonexus. The sequence goes on along the minus strand of NZ_CAMFKO010000048.1, from coordinate 17,665 downwards.
ATGAAGCCGCCCGAACCGGCCAGCCGCGGGCCGAATTTCGAGACGTTCAGGTTGCCCTGCTTGTCGGCCTGCGCCAGGCCGAGGAAGGCGATGTCCAGCCCGCCGCCCTGGTAGAAGTCGAACTGGCTGGGCTGGTCGATGATCGCCTGGGTGTTGGTCGCCGCCCCGAAGTTCAGGCCGCCGGCCGGCACGCCGCCGATCACGCCGGGCTCGGCGGTCAGCGTCAGCAGGTCGATGATGTGCTCCTCGGCAGCGACGTTGGCGACGCCTTCCGGCATGCCGATGCCGAGGTTCACCACGGCGTTGGCCTTGAGCTCCATGGCCGCCCGGCGGGCGATGATCTTGCGCTCGCTCATCTCCATCGCCGCGATGGCCGACATCGGCACCTTGATCTCGCCGGCGAAGGCCGGGCTGTACTGCTCGATGAAGGTCTGCATGTGGTATTCCGGCTTCTCGGCGACCACCACGCAATCGACCAGGATGCCGGGTATCTTCACCTGGCGCGGATTGAGCGTACCGCGCTCGGCCACCCGCTCGACCTGGGCGATGACGATGCCGCCCGAGTTCTTGGCGGCCATCGCGATGGCCTGCGCTTCCAGCGTCAGCGCCTCCTTCTCCATGGTGATGTTGCCGTCCGGATCGGCCGTCGTGCCGCGGATGATGCCGACGTGGATGGGGAAGGCCTTGTAGAACAGGTATTCCTCGCCGTCGATTTCCATGATGCGGACGATATCCCTGGTCGTCATGGCGTTCAGCTTGCCGCCGCCGAAGCGCGGATCGACGAAGGTGCCGAGGCCGACCCGGGTGATCGTCCCCGGCTTGGCGGCGGCGATGTCGCGGAAGAGGTGGGTGATCACCCCCTGCGGCAGGTTGTAGGCCTCGATGCGGTTGGCCACGGCCAGCGCCTGCACCTTGGGGACCAGGCCCCAGTGGCCGCCGATGACGCGGGCGACCAGGCCGTCGTGGCCGAAGTGGTTGAGGCCGCGCTCCTTGCCGTCGCCCTGCCCGGCGGCATAGACCAGCGTCAGGTTGCGCGGGCTGCCCTGGCCCTGGGCATCGGTAGCCTGGCTCTCGAGAAAGCGCTGCTCGATGGCGACGGCGATGTTTTCGGCAAAACCGATGCCGACGAAGCCGCCGGTGGCGACGGTGTCGCCATCGCGGATCAGGCGCACCGCGTCGCGGGCCGACACCACCTTGCCGGTGTCGGAAGCGCGCAGCGAATTGGCCATCGGGTGACGGGTAACTGGCATGTTCATCTCCTCCTTTTTATAGTTGGCCTAGACGATACCCGTGGCGTAGAAAACCGCAATGACCACGAACACGGCCAGCGTCTTGATGCAGGTGATGGCGAAGATGTCCTTGTACGACTGGCGGTGGGTCAGGCCGGTCACGGCGAGCAGCGTGATCACCGCGCCGTTGTGCGGCAAGGTGTCCATGCCGCCGGAGGCCATCGAGGCGACGCGGTGGAACACTTCGAGCGGAATGCCGGCAGCCTGGGCGTTGGCGATGAAGGTCTCGGCCATCGCGGCGAGCGCGATGCCCATGCCGCCCGAGGCCGAGCCGGTGATGCCGGCCAGCGCGGTGACGGTGATCGCCTCGTTGATCAGCGGGTTGGGAATCGCCGACAGGGCGTTGGCCACCACCAGGAAGCCCGGCAAGGCGGCGATGACGGCGCCGAAGCCGTATTCGGAGGCGGTGTTCATGGTCGCCAGCAGGGCGCCGCCGATGGCGCCCTTGCTGCCTTCGGCGAACTTGCTGAAGACCATCTTCCAGGCGAACAGGAAAACCGTCGCGATGCCGATCAGCAGCGCCCCTTCGACCGCCCAGATGGCCGCCACCGCCTTGGTTTGCTGGACCACCGGCACGGCCTTGCCGATCACCGCCGGGATGAACGACACCTTCTCTCCGTAGAGGGCGGGAATGGCCGAGGTGAACACCTTGTTCATGACGCCGACCATGACCAGCGGCAGGATGGCGACCAACGGATGGGCCAGGTTGCTGCTGTCGATCGGTTCCGGCTCGTTGCTGTGACCTTCGCCATAGCCTTCACCGGCGGCGGCGGCGCGGCGGCGGCACCATTCGAGGTAGCTCAGGCCGCAGACCAGGATGAACAGGCCACCGATGAGGCCCAGCCAGGGCGCGGCGTAGATGTCGGTCTTGAAGAAGGTGGTCGGGATGATGTTCTGGATCTGCGGGGTACCCGGCAGCGAGTCCATCGTGAAGGTGAAGGCGCCGAGGGCGATGGTGCCCGGGATCAGGCGCTTCGGAATGCCGCCCTGACGGAACATTTCGGCGGCGAAGGGATAGACCGCGAAGACGACGACGAACAGCGACACGCCGCCATAGGTCAGCAACGCGCAGACGAGCACGATGGCGAGCATGGCGCGCTCGCGGCCGATCAGCTTGATGACCGCCGCGACGATCGACTTCGAGAAGCCGGACAGCTCGATGACCTTGCCGAACACCGCGCCGAGCAGGAAGACCGGGAAGAAGTTCTTCACGAAGCCGACCATCTTGTCCATGAACAGGCCGGTGAACATCGGCGCGACCAGGGTCGGATCGACGAACAGCACGGCACCCAAGGCCGCGATGGGGGCAAACAGGATGACGCTGTAGCCGCGATAGGCCACGAACATCAGGAATACCAGCGACGCCAGCACGATCAGAAAATCCACGACTGTCTCCTTGATCAATTGTTGTAAAGGCGCTCTTTACGCACGCCCCGTGCCACCGCGCGCAAGCAATTGATCAATATGGAATTTCAGAAATCAGGAAGGCCCCGGCGCCGGCCAGGCTGTTCGCGATTCAGGACAGGGTGTCCGGATCGGCAGACAGTTCAGGCCGACTGTGCGTCGACGTCGAGCGCGGCCATCTTCTCGTACAGCGCGGCCCGCGAAATGCCGAGCTGGCGCGCCGCCTCGGCCTTGTTGCCGCGGGAACTGAGCAGCGCCAGGCGAATCGCCTCGCGCTCGGCCTGCGCCACCGCCTCGGCCATGCCCAGCGGACGCAGGCCGACCACCTTGGGCGCCGCCGCGACAGGCGCCGTCGGCATGACGCTCTCCACGTCGTCGGCTTCCAGGGTGTCGCTGTCCGACATCAGCAGGGCGCGCTCCAGCACATTGGCCAGTTCCCTGACATTGCCGGGCCAGTCGTGCCGGCACAGGCGGTTGATCGCCCCGGTGCCGATCCCGCGCGGCGGCATGCCCTGGTTGCGGCAAATGGCATCGACCAGGTAATCGGCGAGCAGGGCGATATCCTCGAGCCGCTCGCGCAAGGGCGGCGTGCGCAGGGTGATGACATTGAGCCGGTAATAGAGGTCGGCCCGGAAAGTGCCGTCGGCGACCATCCTTTCCAGGTCGCGGCTGGTCGCCGCGATGACCCGGACATCGACCGCCAGCAGCCGGTTCGAGCCGACCGGCTCGAATTCGCCTTCCTGCAGGGTACGCAGCAGCTTGGCCTGGAGCGCCGGCGACATGTCGCCGATTTCGTCAAGGAACAGGGTGCCGCCGTCGGCCAGCTTGAACTTGCCGTCCCGGCCATTGCGCTCGGCGCCGGTATAGGCGCCCGGCGCGACGCCGAAGAACTCCGCTTCGAGCAGCGTTTCCGGCACCGCCGCGATGTTGACGGCGACGAAAGGCGCTTCGGCGCGCCCGCTGGCCGCATGGATCGACTGCGCCAGCAGCTCCTTGCCGGTGCCCGTTTCGCCGAGGATGAGCACGGACGCCGCCGTGCGCGCCGCCCGCCGGGCCGCCTGCTTGACGACGCTGCTGGCCGTGCCGGCGCCGACGAAACTGGCGAAGGTATATTTGGTCTTGCGCGCCTCGGCCAGCTTTTGCCGGGTTTCCGCGAGGTCGCGCCGCAAGCGCCGATATCTCGCCGTCAGCGAAACCACGTGCCCCGGATCGTCGTAGAGCATGAAGCCGACCGCGCCGACCACCTTGCCCGCCTTGTCGTGCAGGGGCAGCCGAGTGACCACGAAGGCGGCTTCGCCGTACTCCATGATGTCGAGCATGATCGGCCGCCCGCTTTCCACCACCTGGCGCATCAGGCTGTTGGGAATGATCTGCTCGATCTCCTGGCCGACCACGCATTCCGGCACCGCGATTCCGAGGCGCTCCGGATAACGCTCGTTCATCCAGACGATGCGCGCCTCGGCGTCGACGATCACCGCCCCTTCGCAATACTCGGCATAGTGCGCAAGCAGCGATTCGGAAGCGAGCTGCCGCAACTCCTCGGCAGAAGTCATGCCAATGCGAACATGTCAGTCAGCGAGCGCCGCCTCGATTTCGGCAAAGGTGCTGGCCAGCTCGAAACCGAGCACCGGCACGCCGAGCAGGCGCCCGATGTTGGTCGCCGAGAACATGCCGCGCACCCGGGGCTGGCCGGAGGCCGGGTCGACGTCCTCGACCAGGATGTGCTGGCGGCCCAGATGCTTCAGGGCGTTGAGGATGTCGATCACCTTGGCGTGCAACACCTCGTTCAGGTACAGCGTATCGACGCTGCCGATCGGCGTCATCAGGTCGGCCACCAGCAGTTCGTCGCGCTTGCAGCTGCGGGCCTGGGCGACCTGGATCGGCTTCTCGCCGAGAATGTCGCGGGCGGTGATCAGCCCGAGCACCGAGTCGTCGGCCCCATTCACGATCAGCATGCGCACCCCGCGCGAAATCATCCGCGCATTGGCCTCGACCACCAGCTCGTCGGCGCCGATCATGACCACGTTGACGCGCAGGAAATCGGTCATCGCCTCGATGGCCGGCGAGCCGGCACCGACCAGGTTGTAGCCGGAAGCGCTCAGGGTAACGTTCTTGGAAATCTTGTGCGTACGCACTTTGGCAGCCAAAGTCATGTCTCGATCCTCCAACGGGGGGTTCTTGTTCTGTCGATAAACATCTCTGTGGAACCGGGGCAAGCCGACTCGTTCAGGGCAGACCCGGCGCATGTACAGTATTCGGCGAATCCGGCGACATTTCAAGCCCCCGAGGGAAAACCCTAAGTCAGCGCGCAAAACAAAAAAGCCTGAAAAATCAGGCTTTTTTGAATTTGTTTGGTGGACCGAATGAGGATCGAACTCACGACCTCCGCATTGCGAACGCGGCGCTCTCCCAGCTGAGCTATCGGCCCATCGAATGGAGCGCCAGTGTATAACAGTTCTCCCCGGGGCGGAATATGGCTGGCGCGGGAACTGCGCCCCCCTTTCGGCACTCCCATGTTCATATCCATCGGGAGTCACCGCCATGAGCGCCTGCTCGCTCGCCGACCGCCGTTGCCAAGCCTGCGAAGGCGGGGTCGCGCCGCTGGCTGTCACGATGGCGACGGACATGCTGCGCGACCTGCCGGAATGGACGCTTGACGGGGAACGGCTGGAGAAGACCTTCGTCTTCCGCAACCATTACGCGGCGATGGCCTTCGTCAATGCCGTCGCCTGGGTCTCGCACCGCGAAAACCACCATCCCGAGCTGACGGTCGGCTACAAGGACGTCCGCGTCCGCTACTGGACGCACGCCATCGGCGGCCTGTCGGAAAACGACTTCATCTGCGCCGCCAAGCTGGAAAAGCTGCTGGCTATCTAGTGCGTGCTCAGGCTTGCCCGGCGCCAGCCACGGCGCGGCGCAGGCGGTCGGCGACGGCGACCCATGCCGCGTCGGCGGGCAGGGCTTCGACGACGATCAAATCAACACCGGCGTGATCCATGTCGCGCAGGGCGGCGTAGAGGTCATGCGCATAGCCGACCGGGTCGGCCGGCATCAGGCGCCAAGCATGCGGCATGCCGGCTTGCGGCGGCTGGTTGGCACTGATCACGGCGCACTTGCCGCCGCGATGGCGCTGGGCGTTGATGAAATCGAGCAGGCGTTCACCGGCCACCATGCGCAGCGGCGTCACCGGCGCGTAATGGGCTTCAAGCGAACCGGAAACGCGCGGCGCGCCGGCGGCGGTTTCGACGGCCGGCTGGCGGCCGAGCACCGCTTCGAGATGGACCGGCGAGATGTGGCCGGGGCGCAGGATGACCGGCTCGCCGCGCGAGCAGTCGATGATGGTCGATTCGATGCCGACCTTGCACGGACCGCCGTCGAGGATCAGCGGCACGCGCTCGCCCAGTTCCTCGGCGACATGCCCGGCGGTGGTCGGGCTGATGCGCCCGAAGCGGTTGGCCGACGGCGCGGCGATGCCGGCGTGCTCGCCTTTTACGTTGGCGAAGCGGCGCAGCAGTTCGAGCGCCACCGGATGCCCCGGCACGCGCAGGCCGACGGTGTCCTGGCCGCCGGTGACGGCATCCGGCACCCAGGCCTGCTTCTTCAGGATCAGGGTCAGCGGGCCGGGCCAGAAGGTTTCCATCAGCTCCCAGGCGACGTCGGGCACCTGCTCGGCCCAATGGTCGACGGCATCGTGGCCGGCCAGGTGGACGATCAGCGGGTGATCGGCCGGCCGGCCCTTGGCGGCGAAGATTTTGGCCACCGCGGCCGGGTTGGCGGCATCCGCCCCCAGGCCGTAGACCGTCTCGGTCGGCAGAGCGACCAGTTCGCCGGCGACCAGCAGGTCGACGGCGCGCTGGTAATCCAGGTCGGAAGGCGTCATCAGTCCTTGATGCCGATGGCGGCGCGGGCGGCCAGTGCGGTCTTCTGCACCTGCTCGGCGTTGTCGCCGATGACCGTGAAGTGGCCCATCTTGCGCCCCGGACGGGCGTGGTGCTTGCCGTAGAGGTGCAGCTTCAGGTTGGGAATGGCGTACAGGCTGGCCCAGTCCGGTTCGCGGTAGGTGTCACCGTCGTACCACAGGTCGCCGAGCAGATTGACCATCACCGACGCCGAATGCGCCCGCGCTTCACCCAGCGGCAGGCCGCACAGGGCGCGCACCTGCTGTTCGAACTGGCTGGTGACGCAGGCGTCGATGGTGGCGTGGCCGCTGTTGTGCGGACGCGGCGCCATTTCGTTGACGATCAGCTGGCCGCGGCTGACGAAGAATTCGACGGCCATGGTGCCGATGTAGCCGAGCTTTTCGGCGATGCGGGCGGCGACATCCTCGGCGTCGCTCTTGACGCAGCCGGTGGTGCGCGCCGGCACGATGGAAACGTCGAGGATGCCCTTGGTGTGCTGGTTTTCGCCGGTCGGGAAGCAGGCGACCCGGCCGTTTTCGTCGCGGGCCAGGACCACCGACACTTCGTAGTCGAGCGTCAGGCGCTGTTCGAGCACGCAATGCTCGCCCTTGAAATGGCCATAGGCGATCAGCGCCTCATCGACGTTGTTGACCGTGGCCTGTCCCTTGCCGTCGTAGCCGAAGCGGGCGACCTTGAGGATGGCCGGGAACAGGGCCGGATCGGCGTTGCGGATGTCGTCTTCGCCGTTGATCGCGGCGAAGGGGCCATGCGGGAAACCGTTGTCGCGCAAGAAGGACTTTTCGGCGATGCGGTTCTGGCAGACGGCGACGGCCGCCGCATGCGGGCGCACCGGCACGAACTTGGCCAGGTAGTCCAGCGTATCGGCCGGGACGTTCTCGAATTCGGTGGTGATCGCCGCGCAACCGTTGGCGAATTCGTCGAGCGCCGCGTAGTCGTCGTAATCGACGCAGAAGTGGCGCTCGGCGATCTGGCCGGCCGGGCTGTTCTTGTCCGGATCGAGCACCCAGACCTGGTAACCCATTTCATGGGCGGCGGAAACGAAGAAGCGGCCCAATTGGCCGCCACCGAGCATGCCCAGCGTGGCGGGCGGGAGGATCATGGACAAGGATGAATTTCCAGTGCGCATGTGAAGATGATCGCGAGGCGGCAAGGAGTGAATGACGAGACAGTACGCAAGTACGGCGAGGAATGAGCGACGCGGCCAACGAAGCGAGGGCTTCGCAGGCGCGCTGGAATCATACCTCGGGCAGCTTCATGGCCAGGACCTTCTCGGTCTGGGCCTGGCGGAAGGCTTGCAGCTTGGCGCTGAGGGCCGGATTGTCGTTGGCCAGCATGGCGACGGCGAACAGCGCGGCATTGGCGGCGCCGGCTTCGCCGATGGCGAAGGTGGCGACCGGGATACCCTTCGGCATCTGGACGATGGAATGCAGCGAATCGACGCCGGACAGCGCCTTGGACTGGACCGGCACGCCGAGCACCGGCACGGTGGTCTTGGCGGCCAGCATGCCCGGCAGGTGGGCGGCGCCGCCGGCCCCGGCGATGATCGCCTTGAGGCCGCGCTCGCCGGCCATGGCGGCGTAGTCGAACAGCAGGTCCGGGGTGCGGTGGGCGGAAACGACGCGAGCCTCGAAGGGGACGCCGAATTCCTTGAGGATGACGGCGGCGGCCTGCATGGTCGGCCAGTCGGAATCGGAGCCCATGACGACCCCGACGAGCGGTTGGTGAGCGGCGTTCATTTAGCGGATCCCTGCCTTGCGTTCGGCGGCCTCGATGGTATTGGCCAGCAACATGGTGATGGTCATCGGGCCGACACCGCCCGGGACCGGGGTGATCTGGCCGGCGACTTCGAGACAGTCGGCGTAATCGACGTCGCCGCACAGCTTGCCGTCCGGCAGGCGGTTGATGCCGACGTCGATGACCACGGCGCCGGGCTTGATCATGTCGCCCTTGACGAACTTCGGCTTGCCGACGGCGGCGACGACGATGTCGGCGCGCCGGGTGTGGAAATTCAGGTCTTTCGTCTTCGAATGGCAGACGGTGACGGTGGCGCCGGCGTTGATCAGCAGCATCGCCATCGGCTTGCCGACGATGTTGGAACGGCCGATGACCACGGCTTCCTGGCCGGTCAGGTCGACATTGCCCTTCTCGAACATCTTCATCACGCCGTACGGGGTGCACGGGATGAAGCGCGGGGCGCCCTGCGACAGCGCGCCGACGTTCTCGGCGTGGAAGCCGTCGACGTCCTTCTCGGCGGAGATGGCTTCGAGCACTTTCTCCTCGTCGAAATGCTTGGGCAGCGGCAGTTGCACCAGGATGCCGTGGATGGACGGATCGGCGTTCAGTTCGGCGATCTTGTCGAGGACGACCTGCTGGTCGACATCGCGGTCGTAAACGATCTTTTCGGAATGCATGCCGATGGCCAGGCAGCCATTGACCTTGTTCTTCACGTAAACCTGGGAAGCCGGGTCTTCGCCGACCAGAATGACCACCAGGCCGGGCTTGTGGCCCTTGGCCGCGAGTGCCTCCACGCGGGTCTTGAAGCTTTGGCGCAGCTCTTCCGCAAGCGCCTTGCCGTCGATAATTTGTGCCGTCATCGTCGCATCCATCAAAAAAGAAAAGGGGAAAGGCGCCTGCCTTTCCCTTTGATTTGGCGCGAATTTTATCAGAACTAGGCGGCGGCTGCTTCGGCGGCGCCAACGGCGGCGCGTCCGGCCTCGAAAGCCTTGCGGTTCAGCGCGACCACCTGCTCGCCCTTGCGCTGGAAACGCTTGAGCACGCAATCGAGCAGGATCTCCGCCGAGAAGGGCAGCTGGTCGGCGATCGCGCCCAGCATCACGGTATTGCCGAGGCGAATGTCGCCCAGCCCCTGGGCGATGGTCGTGGCATCGAAGGCGACGACGCGGGCGCTGCCCGCCTTCATCTCCGCGACCGGATCGGCCGGGTAATCGTACAAGCCCAACTCGACCACCGGCGGCACGAAGCGCGAGTCGTTGACCAGCGCCGCCGCCCCCGGACGCAGCATGTGCATCCAGCGCAGGCCTTCGGCCGCCTCGAAGGCGAGCAACACGTCGGCCTCGCCCGGGGCGATCTGCGGCGACAGCACGCGCGGCCCGAAGCGCAGGTGCGACGACACCACGCCGCCGCGCTGCGCCATGCCGGCGACTTCGGTCTTCTTGGCATCGTGGCCGAGCGCGATGGCGGCCTCGGCGAGGATTTCGGTGGCAGTCATGACGCCCTGGCCGCCGATACCGACGACGAGAATATTGGTGGTCTGACTCATGCCGAACAGCCTCCCTTGGTCACCAGCTTGATCGGCGATACCGGCGCGTAATGGACGATGGCGCCCGGCGCGCAGGGCTGGACGCACAGCGTGCAACCGGTGCACACCGACGACTCGATGCGCACGAAGGCGAGATCGACCTCGCGACCGCTCGGCTTGACCTCCTTGGCACGCCGGGTGACGTGAATGGCCGGACAGCCGACGTCGATGCAGTTGCCGCAGCCGGTGCACTTGTCTTCGATGACCTCGAAGGGTTTCAGCTTGTGGTAGTCCTTGATCAGCACGCAAGGTTGGTCGGTGATGATGACCGACACCTCGGGCACCTTGACCTCGTCGCGGATGGTCTTGAACAGCACCGGCAATTCGTAGGGATTGACGACGTGCACGCGCTCCTTCTTGACGCCCAGCGCCTCGACCAGCTTGGCGAAGTCGATGCGCGGCGCTTCCTCGCCGTGGATGTCGCGGCCATTGCCCGGGTTGTCCTGGCCGCCGGTCATGCCCACCGCGCGGTTGTCGAGCAGCATGACGGTGACGTTGGCCTTGTTGTACACCATGTCGAGCAGGCCCTGCATGCCCATGTGCAGGAAGGTCGAATCGCCGATCACGGCGACGATGCGCTTGTCCTTGTCGGATTCGCCGCGCCCCTTGTCCATACCGAGTGCAACGCCCATCGAGGCGCCCATCGAGACGCAGGTGTCCATCGCCTGCCACGGATGGCCGGCACCCAGCGTGTAGCAGCCGATGTCGCCCGAGATGTTGAGATTGCGCACCTGCGACAGCGTGTAATAGACGCCGAGGTGCGGGCAGGCCACGCACATGGTCGGCGGCCGCGGGAAGACCTGGGCCGGGCGGACCCGCAGCGGCGCCTCGTCGACCGGCTCGCCGAGCAGGCGGGCGATGGCCGGCTTGATGACCGGCGGCGCCAGCTCGCCCTGCAGCGGCAGGATGTCCTTGCCGATGACCCTGAGGCCCTGGGCCTTCAGTTCGGTTTCGATCAGCGGCTCGACTTCCTCGACGATCACCACCTGATCGACCTGCGCCGCCAGTTCGCGGCATAGGTCGAAGGGTACCGGCCACGAGAAGCCGAGCTTGAGCACCGGCGCCTCGGGGAAGGATTCGCGGACGTGCATGTAGGCCGGGCCGGAGGTGATGAAGCCGACGCGCTTGTCGCTGCCCGCTTCGATGACGTTGAGCGACGACGCTTCGGACTCGGCGCGCAGCGTGTCGTCGCGCCGGAACATCAGCGGAATGCGCTTGCCGGCGTTGCCCGGCACCATCACGAAGCGCGACGGGTCCTTCTTGAAACCGGCGCCGACATGCCCCTGGCGCTCACCGACGGTGACCAGCGCCTTGACGTGGTTGATGCGGGTGGTCATGCGCAGAATGACCGGCACCTGGTGCTTTTCCGACAGCGCGTAGGCGGCCAGGGTCATGGCGTAGGCCTCCTGCGAATCGGCGGGCTCGAACACCGGCACGTGCGCGAAGCGGCCCCAGTAGCGGGAATCCTGCTCGTTCTGCGACGACGACAGGCCGACGTCGTCGGCGATGGCGATGACCAGGCCGCCGACCACGCCGGTCAGGGTCAGGGTCATCAGGGCGTCGGACGCGACGTTCATGCCGACATGCTTCATGCAGCAGAAAGAACGGGAGCCGGCATAGGCGGCGCCGATGGCCACCTCCAGCGACACCTTCTCGTTCACCGACCACTCGGCATAGATGTCCGGATAGGTCGAAATGACTTCGAGCATCTCGGTCGACGGCGTACCGGGATAGGCCGCGGCCACCTTGACGCCGGCCTCCCAGACCGCGCGGGCGACCGCTTCGTTGCCGGACATCAGGATCCGGCTGGCTGCCGGTGCGGGCATGACTGCCGCCATATCGACTCCTCGGGAAATCACCTGGAAACCCATGATTATAGGAAGGTCTATTTTTGTGGATTTGATACAACGCAAGCCAAACAATCTTTTCACCTTGTGTCACAAACAAGGCGCCATTGATGGACATCAATGCCCCGCGGCGACATGGCGGGAACAATGTCCGCATTGCCCCGCCAGCCCCGCCATGAATACCGCCACGCTCGAACTCGCCCCTCCCGAAGACCCCACCCGGCGCATTCCCGGCAACAAGGGCATCTGGGTCGGCATCACCTGCGAATTCGTCGAGTTCGCCGTGCTGTTCGCGGTTTATTTCATCGCCCGCGCCCATTTTCCGGACGCCTTCCACGAAGGCGCCCAGCGCCTGAACATCCTGGCCGGCACCAGCATCACCCTGCTGATGATCACCAGCAGCTATTGCATCGCCTGCTCGGTCAACGCCATCCGCCAGGACAAACACCGCAGCGCCGTGCTCTGGCTGGTCGCCGGGCTGGTCATCGCCCTCGGCTACCCGGTGGCGAAAATCCTCGAGATCAACTGGAACCTGGCGCACAGCATCAACGGCGAATCGGGCATTTTCTTCACCGTCTACTATTACCTGACCTTCAACCACCTGGTGCATGCCACCTGGGGCATCCTCGGCATCCTGTGGGTGCTCGCCCGCCTGCTCTTCCGCGGCTACACTGCCGAGGACTACGTCGGCCTGGAGGCCCTGGCCAGCTACTGGCACGCCACCGACATCATCTGGCTGGTCATCTTCCCCTTCTTCTACGTGCTCGCCTGACCATGCCCGCCAAGGACCATTTCGCCCTGATCACCGCCGCCTGGCTGGCGCTGGTTGCGCTGACCCTGCTCAGCCTCGGCCTCGGCGAATGGTTCCGCGACGTCTCCTGGCTGCCCTTGGTCGTCGCCGCGATCATGTGGATCAAGGGCGTCGTTGTCGCCCGCTGCTTCATTGAATCGCACGTCGCCCATCCCTTCATCGCCCGCGTGCTGCAGGTCTTCATCGCCCTCGCCCCGATCGCCCTGATCGTCACTGCCTTCTTCGGCAGCACCGTGGCCCGCTGGGCCAGCCTCTAGCCCCTTCCCTCCCCAAAAACGCCGGACGGAATGCCCCCTGCGGGCATGCCGTCCTACGTGTTTTCCCTAACCCGAAATAGTCAAAAAACATGCTCGCCTTTATTGCACGATGCGAATTTTGTTTTTACAATGCGAAACACGCATTAGGGAAAATACGGGCACGCGAACCGGCCCGCTAGGAGTAAAGTTGTTTTGCTCAACAGGCAAAACAGAATGAACACCAACCGTGGAGACAAACATGGCCAACCAGCCGAATGCACTGCCTGATCCTGCCGACCTCGATCCGCAGGAAACAAAAGAATGGATGGATGCCCTCGAAGGCGTCATCAACATCGAAGGTCCGACCCGCGCCCATTACCTGATCGAGAAAGTCATCGGCCAGGCCCGCCTGAATGGCGTGGACATCCCCTACTCGGCCAATACCGAATACATCAACACCATCCCTGTCGACCAGCAGCCGAAGTACCCGGGCAATGCCGACATGGAAATCAAGATTCACTCCTATATCCGCTGGAACGCGATGGCCATGGTCGTCCGCGCCAACAAGGACACCAACGTCGGCGGCCACATCGCCTCCTTCGCCTCCGCCGCCGCCCTCTACGACGTCGGCTTTTCGCATTTCTGGAAGAGCATCGACCACGACACCGGCGGCGACCTGATCTTCTTCCAGGGCCACTCGGTGCCCGGCGTCTATTCCCGCGCCTTCATGCTCGGCCGCCTGTCCGAATCGCAGATGGACAACTTCCGCCAGGAAACCGACGGCAAGGGCATTTCCTCCTACCCGCACCCGTGGCTGATGCCGGACTTCTGGCAGTTCCCGACCGTGTCGATGGGCCTCGGCCCGATCCAGGCCATCTACCAGGCCCGCTTCATGAAGTACCTCGCTTCGCGCGGCCTGATCGACGCCGCCAAGGCCGAGAGCCGCAAGGTGTGGGCCTTCCTCGGCGACGGCGAGACCGACGAGGTCGAATCGCTGGGCGCCATCGGCATGGCCGGCCGCGAGAAGCTGGACAACCTGATTTTCGTCATCAACTGCAACCTGCAGCGCCTGGACGGCCCGGTACGCGGCAACGGCAAGATCATCCAGGAACTCGAATCCGAATTCCGCGGCGCCGGCTGGAACGTCATCAAGCTGATCTGGGGCACCCACTGGGACGCCCTGCTCCAGCGCGACAAGACCGGCATCCTGAAGAAGCGCATGATGGAACTGTGCGACGGCGAGTACCAGACCTTCAAGGCCAAGAACGGCGCCTACGTCCGCGAAAACTTCTTCAACACCCCGGAACTGAAGGCGCTGGTCGCCGACTGGACCGATGACGAAGTCTGGGCGCTGAACCGCGGCGGCCACGACATCTTCAAGATCTTCGCCGCCTACAACGCCGCCGTCACCCACAAGGGCGCCCCGACCCTGATCCTGGCCAAGACCATCAAGGGCTTCGGCATGGGCCAGGCCGGCGAAGCGATGAACATTTCGCACCAGCAGAAGAAGATGGACAAGGAGCAGATCGGCCGCTTCCGCGACCGCTTCAACCTGCCGATCGCCGACGACCAGCTGGAAGAACTGCCGTACCTGAAGTTCGCCGAGGATTCGCCGGAATACCAGTACATGCGCCAACGCCGCATGGACCTCGGCGGTTTCCTGCCGTCGCGCCGCCGCAAGGCCGAGCCGCTGGCCATCCCGCCGCTCGACACCTTTGCCGCCCTGCTCAAGGCATCCGGCGAAGGCCGCGAATTGTCCACGACGATGGCCATCGTCCGCATCATGAACATGATGTTGAAGGACAAGAATGTCGGCAAGAACGTCGTGCCCATCGTGCCGGACGAGTCCCGCACCTTCGGCATGGAAGGCATGTTCCGCTCGGTCGGCATCTGGAACCAGGAAGGCCAGAACTACGTGCCGGAAGACCACGACCAGCTGATGTTCTACAAGGAGTCGAAGACCGGCCAGGTGCTGCAGGAAGGCATCAACGAGTCGGGCGCGATGAGCGACTGGATCGCCGCCGCCACTTCGTACTCCGTGCATAACGTGCAGACCATTCCGTTCTACATCTGCTACTCGATGTTCGGCATGCAGCGCGTGCTCGACCTGTGCTGGGCCGCCGGCGACCAACGCGCCCGCGGCTTCCTGATCGGCGGCACCGCCGGTCGCACGACGCTGAACGGCGAAGGCCTGCAGCACGAAGACGGCCACAGCCTGATCCTGTCCAACCTGATCCCGAACTGCGTCTCCTACGACCCGACCTTCCAGTACGAAGTCGCCGTCATCGCCCAGGACGGCATGCGCCGCATGCACGTCGAGCAGGAAGACGTCTTCTATTACCTGACGGTGATGAACGAGAACTACGAGCACCCGGAAATGCCGGTGGGCGCCGAAGCCGACATCATCAAGGGCATGTATGCGTTCAAGAAGGGCGGCGAAGGCAAGCTGCGCGTGCAGCTGCTGGGTTCCGGCACCATCTTCCGCGAAGTCATCGCCGCCGCCGACCTGCTCAAGGCCGACTGGGGCGTCGAAGCCGACATCTGGGGCTGCCCGTCGTTCAACGAACTGGCCCGCGACGGCCAGGACACCGCCCGCTGGAACCTGCTGCATCCGCTCGAAGCGCCGAAGCTGTCGCACGTCGAGCAGAAGCTGGCCGGCGCCGAAGGCCCGGTGGTTGCCGCGACCGACTACATCAAGCTGTTCTCCGAGCAGATCCGCCCGTTCGTCAAGAACACCTACGTCACGCTGGGCACCGACGGCTTCGGTCGTTCCGACACCCGCGAGAAGCTGCGCCACCACTTCGAGGTCGATCGCCACTGGGTCACCCTGGCTGCCCTGAAGGCCCTGGCCGACGAAGGCAAGATCGAGCGCGAGAAGGTTGCCGCCGCACTGGTCAAGTACAACCTGGATCCGGCCAAGCCGAATCCGATGTCGGTTTAATCGGGAGGAGACGACAATGAGCCAAATCATCGAAGTCAAAGTCCCGGATATCGGCGATTTCGACGAAGTTCCGGTCATCGACCTGTTCGTCAAGGTCGGCGACACCATCAAGATCGACGATGCCATCGTCACCCTGGAATCCGACAAGGCGACCATGGACGTGCCTTCCACCGTCGAAGGCGTGGTCAAGGAAATCCTCGTCCAGCTAGGTTCCAAGGTCGGTGAAGGCGCCGTCCTGATCAAGGTCGAAAGCGGCGCTGCCGCGGCCGCCCCGGCCCCGCAAGCCGCTGCTCCCGCGCCGGCCGCAGCGGCTCCGGCTGCCGCTGCCCCGGCTGCCGCCCCCGCTGCCGGCGGTGGCGTGGTCGAAGTCAAGGTGCCGGATATCGGCGACTTCTCCGACGTGCCGGTCATCGACCTGTTCGTCAAGGTCGGCGACAGCATCAAGGTCGACGACGCAATCGCCACGCTGGAATCCGACAAGGCCACCATGGACGTGCCGAGCACCGTTGCCGGCGTGATCAAGGAAGTGCTGGTCCAGCTCGGTTCCAAGGTCAGCGAAGGCGCCGTCCTGATCAAGGTCGAAAGCGGTTCCGCCGCTTCGGTTCCGGCTGCCGCACCGCAAGCCGCCGCTCCCGCTCCGGCCGCTGCTGCGCCGGCCCCGGTTGCTGCCGCACCGGCTGCCGCCCCCGCCGCTGCCGCCGCACTGGCTCCGGCCCTGCCCATCGGCTCCAAGGTCCACGCCTCGCCGTCGGTCCGCGCCTATGCCCGCGAACTCGGCATCGACCTGAGCAAGGTCGCCGCCACCGGTCCGAAGGGCCGCATCGTCAAGGAAGACCTGACCAAGTACGTCAAGGGCGTGCTGTCCGGTGCCATTTCCGGCCCGGTCGCCACGGCTGGCGGCGGTGTCACCGGCGGTGGCGTGCTCGACCTGCTGCCCTGGCCGAAGGTCGACTTCGCCAAGTTCGGTGAAATCGAGGTCAAGCCGCTGTCGCGCATCAAGAAGATCTCCGGCCAGAACCTGTCGCGCAACTGGGTCATGATCCCGGCCGTGACCTATCACGAAGATGCCGACATCACCGACCTCGAAGCCTTCCGCGTCCAGCTGAACAAGGAAAACGAGAAGACCGGCAACAAGCTGACCATGCTCGCCTTCCTGATCAAGGCTTGCGTCAAGGCCATGCAGCGCTTCCCGGAATTCAACGCCTCGCTCGACGGCGACAACCTGGTGCTGAAGAAGTATTTCAACATCGGCTTCGCGGCCGACACCCCGAACGGCCTGGTCGTTCCGGTGGTCAAGAATGCCGACAAGAAGGGCGTCTTCGAAATCGCCAAGGAAACCGGCGAACTGGCCAAGCTGGCCCGTGACGGCAAGCTGAAGCCGGCCGACATGTCCGGCGCCTGCTTCACCATTTCCAGCCTGGGCGGCATCGGCGGCACCTACTTCGCGCCTATCGTCAATGCGCCGGAAGTCGCCATCCTCGGCGTCAACAAGTCGGCCATGAAGCCGGTGTGGGACGGCAAGCAATTCGTGCCGCGCCTGACCCTGCCGCTGTCGCTGACCGCCGACCACCGCGTCATCGACGGCGCGCTGGCCACCCGCTTCAACGTCTATGTCGCCGAACTGCTGGCCGACATGCGTCGCATGATCGTCTAAGGGAGAGTGACCATGAGTCTCGTTGAAGTCAAAGTTCCCGATATCGGCGATTTTTCCGATGTGCCGGTCATCGACCTGTTCGTCAAGGTCGGCGACAGCATCAAGATCGACGATGCCATCGCCACCCTCGAATCCGACAAGGCGACGATGGATGTGCCCTGCACGATCGAAGGCACGGTCAAGGAAGTGCTGGTCCAGCTCGGCTCCCGCGTCAGCGAAGGCGCCGTGCTGATCAAGGTGGAAG
>NZ_CAMFKO010000047.1 GCF_945957265.1 uncultured Dechloromonas sp. | reverse complement strand
CGGCTCAACGTCGTCAGCCTCGACCTGCCGCCGCTGCGCCAGCGCCGCCAGGACATTCCGCTGCTCATGGCGCATTTCCTGCACCAAGCCGCGGCCCGTTTCCAGCGCCCGCCGGCGAGCTGGACGCCGGCCGACCTCGCCCGGTGGACGGCGCACGACTGGCCGGGCAATGTGCGCGAACTGAAGAACGTCGCCGAACGCTGGGCGCTGGGCATGCCGGATGCACTGGGCGGCAGCGAAGCCGCCGTCGCCGTCGCGTCGTCGCTGGCCGAGCAGGTCGATGCCGCCGAACGCCGCATCATCGAAGGGGCACTCGGCCAGACCGGCGGCAACGTGGCGCGGGCGGCCGAACTGCTGCAGACGCCGAAGAAAACCCTCTACGACAAGCTGGCCCGCTACGGCATCGCGCCGGACAGCTTCCGGCCGGGATGAGCGGGGCGGCTCCGTTTCCCGACGGCTGGCCGGCCCAGGTGCGCCTGGCCTTGCACGCGGTGGCCGACCCGCAGCGGGCGCCGGCCATGCGGGCCTACCAGCGCGACCAGTTCCCGTTTTTCGGCATCCCGGCCCCGGCCCGGCGGGCGGCGGTGATGCCGCTGCTCAAGCCGCGCCAGACCGCCGGCGAGCTGCTGGCCAACGCCCGCGCGCTGTGGTGCATGCCGGAACGGGAATGCCAGTACGTCGCCGTCGACCTGCTCAACCGCCAGCAGCGCACGCTCGGCGTCGGCGACCTCGACGCCTTGCTCGGGCTGGTCCAGGACAAGTCGTGGTGGGACACCGTCGATGGCCTGGCCGGCGTCGTCGGCGACATCCTGTTCGCCGCCCGGCGGACCGACCCGGCGGTGACGCGGCACATGGATGCCGCGCTGCGTCACCCCAACCTGTGGGTGCGCCGCGTCGCCATGCTGCACCAGCTCGGCTGGCGCCAGGCCACCGACCGCGAGCGGCTGTTCGGCGCTGCGCTGACGCTGGCCGGCGAAACCGATTTCTTCATCCGCAAGGCCATCGGCTGGGCACTGCGCGATTTCGCCCGGAGCGAGCCGCAGGCGATTGTCGATTTTCTGAACGGTCCGGGTAGCCGGCTGTCATCACTCAGTCGGCGCGAGGCCGGCAAGCACCTGTCGGGTGTCCATTGAATCGGGAGCAAGCGATGTTCGAACTCTATATCGGCAACAAGAACTACTCGTCGTGGTCCCTGCGCCCCTGGCTGCTGATGAAGCACTTCGGCATCCCGTTTGCCGAGCACATGGTGTCGGTGGCCGGGCGCGACTACAACGCGGCGCTCAAGCCGCTGGCCGGCAACGCCCGCGTGCCCTGCCTGCACGACGACGGCTTCCAGGTCTGGGAGAGCATCGCCATCGCCGAATACCTGGCCGAGCGGCACCCGGCGATGTGGCCGGCCGACGCCCAGGCCAGGGCGCGGGCGCGCAGCATTTCGGCGGAGATCCACGCCGGCTTCGTCAGCCTGCGCACCGCCATGCCGATGAACCTCAAGCTCAAGCTCAAGGGCAAGCCGCCGACGCCGGATGTGCAGCGCGACATCGACCGGGTGATCGAAATCTGGGAAGAGGCGCGGACGCGCTTCGCCACCGGCGACGGCCCCTACCTGTTCGGCGATTTCTCGGTGGCCGACGCCATGTATGCGCCGGTCGTCTGGCGCCTGCACATCTACAACGTGCCGCTGCCGCCGCTGGCCGCCGCCTACAGCGAAGCGATGCGGGCGCATCTGGCGATGCAGGCGTGGTACGCGGCCGGTATCCTGGAAAGTGAGGCGCACGCCCACTACGACGCGCTCGCCGACGAGTACGGCGGGCCGCGCTAGGTTCGCGGGCCGGGTGCCGGGGGCGTGTCGATGTCGATCAGCGCGCCCGGGTCGTTGACCGGGCAGATCGTCAGCAGGTCGCGGTGGGTGTCGATGATGGCCTTGCCGCCCTGGTCGCCCTGCAAGGCGAGCAGATCGTCGCGAAAACGCGCGGCAAAGCCGACCGGGTGGCCGGGGCGGCCGCCGTGGGCCGGGCGGGCGAGCGGGGCGCCGGCGCGCAGGGCTTCAAGTACCACTGCGTAGCTGGCCGGGGCAATGGCCGGCATGTCGGCCAGCGCCACCAGCCAGCCGGCGGCGTCGGCTGTCGCGGCAACGCCGGCGGCCAGGCTGTGACCCATGCCGTGTTCCGCATCCGGGCATTCCGTCACCCGCAGCCCGGCCTCGGTCAGCAGGGCGGCCAATTCGTCGTCGCCGGGGCGGACGATGGCGATGCTGATCGGGCAGGCCGCAAGCAGGCGCCGGGCTGCGGCCAGCGCCAGCGGCGTGCCGTCGGCCAGGCGGTGCAGGCGCTTGTCGCTGCCGAAGCGCCGGCTCATGCCGGCGGCCAGCAGCAGGCCGACGATGTCGCTCATGCGACGCGGCAGGCGTAGGGGTCGGCAACCGGGGTGGTTGCGCGAGCGTGCGTCCCGTTCTTCACGGCCGTCATCTCGGCCAGGATGGAGACGGCGATTTCCGGCGGCGTGCGGCTGCCGATGGGCAGGCCGACCGGGCCGTGCAGCCGGTCGACCTCGGCCTGCGAGAGATCGAAATATTCCAGCAAACGCGCCCGGCGCTTGGCGTTGTTGGCGTGCGAACCCAGCGCGCCGACGTAGAAGGCCGGCGACTTGAGGGCCTCGAGCAGGGCCAGGTCGTCGAGCTTGGGGTCGTGGGTCAGCGCCACGACGGCGCTGCGCGGGTCGAGCGCCAGTTCGGTCACCGCGTCGTCCGGCATGCCGGCCACCCAGGTCGTGCCCGGCACCTGCCAGCCGTCGCCGTATTCGCTGCGCGGGTCGCAGACGAAGACCCGGTAGCCGAGCGCCTGCGCCATGGTCGCCAGGTAATGCGAAATCTGCCCGGCGCCGATGATCAGCAGGCGCCAGGCCGGGCCGTGCAGGGTGACCAGCGTTTCCCCGTCCCACTGCAGGCTGTCGCCGGCGCTGCCCGGCTCGATGGCGACCCTGCCGCTGGTCAGTGACACGCGGCGCAGGGCCAGTTGCCCGCCGGCCAGGCGCTCGCCCAGGTCGGCCAGCAGCGCGGCGTCGGGCGCCGGCTCCAGCACCAGTTCCAGGGTGCCGCCGCAGGGCAGGCCGAAGCGGTGCGCCTCGTCGGCGGTGACGCCGTAGCGCACGATGCGAGGCGCGCTGTCGCCGGCAAACTCGCCGGCCAGCACGCGCCGGATCAGGTCGTCCTCGATGCAGCCGCCGGAGACCGAGCCGATCACCCGGCCGTCGTCGCGTACCGCCATCCAGGCACCCGGCGGGCGCGGCGCCGAGCCCCAGGTGCGGGCCACGGTGACCAGCGCGAAGCGGCGACCCTCCGCCGCCCAGCGGCGGGCGGCGTCGAGGACCTGCGTATCCAGGCCGTCCATGTCACACCGCCAGGGCGCGGGTGTCGAACGGCAGGTCGCGCAGGCGCTTGCCGGTCGCCGCCGCAACGGCGTTGGCCACCGCCGGCAGCACCGGCGGCACGCCCGGTTCGCCGATGCCGGTCGGCGCCTTTTGCGAGGGCACGATATGCACCTCGACCTGCGGCATGTCGCCGATGCGCAGCGGGGCGAAGCCGTCGAAATTGCCTTGCTCGACCTTGCCGTCCTTGAGCGTGATGGCGTTGTTCATGGCGCACAGCCCGAAACCGATGCCGCCCTCGACCTGCGCCCGGATGTTGTCCGGGTTGATCGGCGTGCCGCAGTCGACGGCGCTGACGATGCGATCGACCTTGATCGTGCCGTCACGGGCCACCGTCACCTCGGCGACATGGGCGACGTAGGAGTTGAACGACTCATGCACCGCCACGCCGCGTCCGCGCCGTTCGCCCGGCTTGGCCGCCAGCGGGGTCGTCCATCCGGCCTTCTCGGCGGCCAGGCGGAGCACGGCGGCGTGGCGCGGGTGCTCGGCGAGCAGCTCCAGGCGCAGGGCGACCGGGTCCTTGCCCATCGCCGCCGCCACTTCGTCGAGGAAGGCCTCGGTGGAGAAGGCAGTGTGTGACGAGCCGACCGAGCGCCACCACAGCACCGGCACCTTGATGTCGGTCGGCGTATGCAGGTCGACGGTCAGGTTGGGGATGGCGTAGGGCAGGTTGGATGCGCCTTCGACCGACACGCCGTCGATGCCGTCCTTGACCAGGAAAGCCTCGAAGGGCGAGCCGATGAGGATGGACTGGCCGACCAGCCGGTGCCGCCAGCCGGTCAGCCGGCCGTTGGCGTCGATGGCCGCCTGCAGCGCATGGTGGAACAGCGGGCGGTAGTAGCCGCCGCGCATGTCGTCCTCGCGCAGCCAGACGAGCTTGACCGCGGGGTTGCCTGGCACCCGGCCCTTGATCGCCTTGACGATGTGCGCCGCCTCGACGAGGTAATCGACATCCTTGGAGGCGCGCCGCCCGAAGCTGCCGCCGGCGTAGAGCATGTTCAGCCTGACCTGCTCGGGCTTGAGGCCGAGCACCTTGGCCAGCACCGCCTGGTCGATGGTCTGGAACTGCTCGCCGTTCCACACCTCGGCGCCGTCGGCGGTGAGCTGGATGACGCAGTTCATCGGTTCCATCGCCGCGTGCGCCAGGTAGGGGAAGTCGTAGCTGGCCTCGACGACCCTGGCCGCTGCGGCGAAGGCCGCGTCGGTGTTGCCCTGCTGGCGGGCGATCTTGCCCGGCGTCCTGGCCATTTCCTTGTAGCGGGCGAGGATTTCGGCGCTGCCCAGCTTGAAGGCGGCGCTGTCGTCCCAGACCACGCTCAGGGCGTCGCGGCCCTTCTTGGCGCTCCACGTATCCCTGGCCAGCACGGCGACGCCCTGCGGGATGGCGACGACATCGACGACGCCCTTGACCTGGCGCGCCTTGCGGTCGTCGAAGGATTTCACGGTGGCGCCGAACTGCGGCGGGTGGGCGACCACGGCGACCAACATGCCGGGGAGGTGCACGTCCTGGGTGAAGCGCGCGCTGCCGTTGGTCTTGGCGGCGCTGTCCTTGCGCTTGGCGTGCTTGCCGATGAGCTTGAAATCCTTGGGGTCCTTCAGCCTCACCTCGGCCGGCACCGCTTCCTTGGCGGCTTCCACGGCCAGTTCGCCGAAGCTGGCCTTACGCCCGCTGGCGGCATGGCTGAGCACGCCGTTGCTGACCGCGATGTCGCCGGCCGCGACGCCCCATTTCCTGGCTGCCGCGTTGACCAGCATGGCCCGGCCGGCGGCGCCCGCCTTGCGCAGCTGTTCCCACGAGTTGGCCATCGCCGTGCTGCCGCCGGTGCCCTGGCTCGGGCCCCAGAACAGGTTGTTGTAGCGCGCGGCGTCGGCCGGCGCGCCTTCGACCCTGACCTGCGCCCAGTCGGCGTCGAGCTCCTCGGCGACCAGCGTGGCCAGGCCGGTATGGGTGCCCTGGCCCATTTCCAGGTGCTTGGCGATCACCGTCACGCTGTTGTCGGCGCCGATGCGCAGGAAGGCATTGGGTTCGAACTTGACGGCCGCCGCCAGGCCGTCGCCGGCCTTGCCCGGTCCGGCCGCGGGCAGCTTGTCGGCGGCCGCGGCGGGCAGCACGAAGCCGAGGGTGAGGGCGGCGCCGCCGTGCAGGAAGCGGCGGCGGCTGAGGTTGTGCAGCGACAGGTCGGCGCCTTCGGCCAGCACGGAGGGGTTCAGTTTCGCGTTCATGCTCTGCTCCTCAGGCCAGGGTCTTGGCGGCTTCGTGGATGGCGGCCCGGATGCGGACGTAGGTGGCGCAACGGCACAGGTTGCCGGACATCGCGGCGTCGATGTCGGCGTCGCTCGGCTTCCGGTTGTGCGACAGCAGCGCCACGGCGCTCATGATCTGCCCGGACTGGCAGTAGCCGCACTGCACTACGTCGAGCTTGCGCCAGGCTTCCTGCACGGCATGGCCGACCTTGCCGGAATCTACAGCCTCGATGGTGGTTATCCTGCGGCCGACGGCGGCGGAAACCGGCAGCACGCAGGAGCGCGTCGGCTCGCCGTCGAGATGCACGGTACAGGCGCCGCACATGGCCTGGCCGCAGCCGTACTTGGTGCCGGTAAGCTGCAGGGTGTCGCGCAAGGCCCAGAGCAGCGGAGTGTCGGGGGCGACATCGACGTTGACCGCCTTGCCGTTTACATTGAGTTTGATCATCTGCGGGTTCCTCGTCAGGTTGCATGGCCGGCGCTGGCGGCAGCCGGATTTGTCGTTTTGCTGGTGCCTAGTGTCGGACACTACGGGCTGGCGCCGATAACCCAAAAATTCGGATTTATTGCCTGATCGTCCAAAGTTGTCCGGAACCGGCTCGCGCCTTCGGCCATAAGCCGCTACCCTGCACAACGTAGCGTTCAACCGGCCGAAAGCCCTTCGCGAGAGATGCGTACCCTATGACTGCGAGCCCGACAGAAAATTCCGATGCCATGCACGAGGCGGGCTTCGCCGCCCGGCGCGCCGAGATGGTGGCGCTGATCGAACGCCACTGCGTCGGCACCGACAAGGCGGAAACGGCGATTCCGGGCCTGCTGTTGTTTCGCGGCTGCATCGCCGACAAGCCGACCTGCGCCGTGGTCAATTCCGCCTTCGCGATGATCGCCCGGGGCGCCAAGCGCATCCTCGTCGGCGACGCGGTGTACGACTACGACACCCGGCACTACATGGTCGCCTCGGTGGAGTTGCCGGTCTCGTCGCGGGTGACCATCGCCAGTCCGAGCGAACCCTACCTCGGCATGGCCATCGGCATCGACCCGCTGAAGATTGCCGATCTCGTTGCCAACATGCCGAACAAGCACCCGAAAACCGCCGTCGACCGGGGCTTCGGCATCGGCGAGATGAATGCCGACATCCAGGGTGCCGCGCTGCGCCTGCTCCGCCTGCTCGACACGCCCGACGACATCCCGGTGCTCGCCCCGATCATCGAACGGGAACTGCTCTACCGCCTGCTCACCGGTTCGCTCGGCGCCTTGCTGCAGCAGACGGCGACCGCCGGCAGCCACAGCCAGCAGATCGTCCGCGCCATGGACTGGCTGAAGAACAACCTGGCGCAGGCGGTGACCATCGACCACCTGGCCGACCTGGCGAACATGAGCAAATCCTCGCTGCACCACCATTTCAAGGCGCTGACCTCGATGACGCCGGTGCAATACCAGAAGCAGCTGCGCCTGCACGAGGCGCGCCGCCTGATGCTGAGCGACCGCCACGACGCGGCCAGCGCTGCCCACCGCGTCGGCTACGAAAGCCCCTCGCAGTTCAGCCGCGAATACCGCCGGCTGTTCGGCGCCCCGCCGGGGCGCGATGTCGCCCAGCTGGCCGCCGGCGGGGCGTGGGGCGACGGCGGCCCGGCGTGAGCCGCCGTCAGGGGCGGGCCTTCAGCTTTCCGCGACCAGTGAACGGACGACGCGCTGGGTGAAGGGCGCGACCAGCATCACCGTCGGAAACGCCAGCAGCCACGCGGCCACCCAGGCCGACGACCAGAGGGCGAAGAAGCCGTCGACGAGGCCGGCGGCGCGGTAGGTGGCGATGCCGGAAACCAGGCAGGACATCAGTCCGGACAGGATGAGGCTGAACAGCATGGGGGCGTATTTCTTGGGGATCATGGGGTTTTCTCCGGGAAAGCTGTGGATTTCGGGGGTGGGGGAAGGGCGTTCATCGCGAAATCCAGGCGACGACGCTGGCGGAAAGGAAGAGGCCGAGACCGAAGACGCCATGGTTGGCCAGGCTGCGCAGGCAGTTGTGCAGCGGTGCCGGGGTTTTCGCCGCGGCAAATCCCAGGCCCATCGCCGGCTGCATCACCAGCAGCGGAAAGACGACCGTGGCGATGCCGGTGAGCAGGGCGACGCCGGGCGAGGGCGCATTCAGCCAGGCGCGGCCGGCCAGGCCGACCGGCAAGCCGGCGAAGGCGATGCCGACGGCGTAGTGGGTCAGCCAGCCGAGCCGGGTTTCATGCGCCACCGGCGCCGCCCGGGCGATGGACGCATGGGCGACCCGCCCCCGGAACAGGTGCCCGACCCAGCGGCCGATGAAGGCGAAATTGAGCGTCTGCACGCCGAGCCGCTTCAGGAACATCAGCCAGATGTCCATGAGCAGCGTGGCGCCGCAGCCGATGAGGATGATCTTCAGTATGTCTGCCAACGATGTCATCGCACACTCCTTGAAAGTTGACGAAAGCGACCCTGGCGTGCACTGTAGAAGTTGAAGTTAACTTCAAGTCAAGGGGCGTCGCGATGGATATTTCCGAAGTCAGCAAACAGACCGGCATTCCCTCGTCGGCGCTGCGTTACTACGAGCAGAAGGGCCTGATTGCCTCGGTTCGCGAGAAGGGCGCGCGCCGCCGCTACGCCGCCAACGTGCTCGACCAGCTGGCACTGATCGCCCTCGGGCAGGCGGCCGGCCTCTCGCTCGATGAAATCCGCTCCATGCTGTCGCCCTACGGCCCGCCCAACATCGACCGCCAGCTGCTGGCCGCCAAGGCCGATGAAATCGACGCCCTGATCAAGCGCCTGAAAGCGGTGAGCAGTGGCCTGCGCCACGCCGCCGCCTGCCCGGCGCCCAGCCACGCCGAATGCCCGAGCTTCCAGAAGCTGCTGCAAGCGGCGGCGACCGGGGCGCTGGAAAAACGCTGGGGAAAGGCGCTGCGCAAGGCACCGCCCGGGCAGGCGGGCTGAGGCTCGTGTTGCGGCATGGCGCGCATGATCCGGGAATCTGTAGCGTAAGGACGTATTTGTAGAATTCGCTACTGAATTGTAGAATTCGTTCATGGATACATGGATCGCACTCATTACCAGCCTGCCCACCGAGAACGCCACGGCCCGCATGCGCGCCTGGCGCAGCCTCAAGGCCTCGGGCGCCGCCGTCCTCCGCGACGGCGTCTACCTGATGCCCGAACGCGAGGATTGCCGGCGCACGCTGGATGCCGTGGCCGCCGACGTGCGCGCGGCCGAGGGGACGGCGCTGGTCGTTCGCCTCGAAGAGCCCGACGACGGCAACTTCGTCGCGCTTTTCGACCGCGGCACCGACTTCGCCACCCTGCTCGACGACATTGCCGCCGCCCGGGGCGCCCTGGGCCCGGACACGGCCAACGATGCCCTGAAGCAGGCCCGCAGGCTGCGCAAGGCGTACACCAGCCTGGCGACCATCGACTTCTTTCCCGGCGAAGCCCGGAAGCAGGCCGATGCCGCGCTGCGCGACCTCGAGCAGCGGGTGGCCCGGGCCTTGTCTCCCGATGAGCCGCAGCCGGTCAGCGACGAGGCCATTGCCCGCCTGAATGTCGCGGATTACCAGGGGCGCCGTTGGGCGACGCGACGCCGGCCCTGGGTGGACCGGCTGGCCTGCGCCTGGCTGATTCGCCGCCATATCGACCCGCAGGCCAGCATTCTGTGGCTGGCGACGCCGGCCGACTGCCCGGCCGATGCGCTGGGTTTCGATTTCGACGGCGCGACCTTCACCCATGTCGGCGCCCGGGTCAGCGTCGAAGTGCTGCTCGCCAGCTTCGGGCTGGAAACGCCCGCCCTGCAACGCTTCGGCGCCTTGGTGCATTTCCTCGACGTGGGCGGCGTCCAGCCGCCCGAGGCGGCGGGCATCGAGAGCGCCCTGGCCGGCCTGCGCGACGCCATCGCCGACGACGACCAACTGCTGGCCCTGTCCAGCCACATTTTCGACGGACTGCTGGCCTCCTTCGAGAAAGGCCCGAAAGCATGACGACACCCCTGACCCCACCCCCCGCAACAGCCGATGCCCGGCCGGCCGATGTCGGCTTCTGGCAGGCCTTCCGGTTCTGGCTGAAACTCGGCTTCATCAGCTTTGGCGGCCCGGCCGGGCAGATCGCCATCATGCACCAGGAGCTGGTGGAGCGCCGGCGCTGGATTTCTGAGCGCCGCTTCCTGCATGCCCTCAACTACTGCATGGTGCTGCCCGGGCCGGAGGCGCAGCAGCTGGCGACCTACATCGGCTGGCTGATGCACCGGACCTGGGGCGGCATCGTCGCCGGCGGCCTGTTCGTGCTGCCTTCGTTGTTCATCCTGATCGGGTTGTCGTGGGTTTACATCGCGTTTGGCGACATGCCGCTGGTCGCCGGACTGTTCTACGGCATCAAGCCGGCGGTGACCGCCATCGTCGTCCAGGCGGCGCATCGCATCGGCTCGCGCGCCCTGAAGAACAACGTCCTGTGGGCGATTGCCGCCGCTTCCTTCGTCGCCATCTTCGCTGCCAATGTGCCCTTCCCGGCCATCGTCGCGGCGGCTGCAGCCATCGGCTACGTCGGCGGACGCATCGCGCCGGACAAGTTCAAGGCCGGCGGCGGGCACGGCAAGGCGGACAAATCCTTCGGCCCGGCGCTGATCGACGACGATACGCCGACGCCCGAGCATGCCTTGTTTGCCTGGGGCAAGCTGCTCAGGGCCGCGCTGGTCGGCAGCCTGCTGTGGCTGGTGCCGATGGCGCTGCTCGCCGCCCATTACGGCTGGGCGCATACGCTGACCCAGATGGGCTGGTTCTTCACCAAGGCGGCGCTGCTCACCTTCGGCGGCGCCTATGCGGTGCTGCCCTATGTGTATCAGGGCGCGGTCGGCGGCTATGGGTGGCTGACGCCGACGCAGATGATCGATGGCCTGGCGCTCGGCGAAACGACGCCCGGGCCGCTGATCATGGTGGTTACCTTCGTCGGTTTCGTCGGCGGCTACCAAAGCGCCGAAATGCGGGCGCTATTCGGCCCGGACGGCCTGTTCCTGGCCGGTGCGCTGGCCGCCACGCTGGTCACCTGGTTCACCTTCCTGCCGTCCTTCGTTTTCATCCTGATGGGCGGCCCCTTCATCGAAACGACCCACAACGACCTGAAATTCACCGCCCCGCTGACCGCCATCACAGCGGCGGTGGTCGGCGTCATCCTCAACCTGGCGCTGTTCTTCGGCTACCACGTGCTGTGGCCGCAGGGTTTCGCCGGTTCGTTCGAGTGGGTGTCGGCGCTCATTGCGCTGGGCGCGGCGATTGCCCTGTTCCGCTTCAAGGCGAACGTCATCCAGGTCATTGCCGGCTGCGCGCTGCTCGGCTTCCTGCTCAAGACCTTCATCCTGTGAGCCGCGCCGCGCACCGGCTGGTCGCCGTGGCGGCCATGGTCGTCGCCCTCGGCGCGGCTGCGGCCGACAAGGGCTGGGCGAGCCTGCGCGGCGAGGCGCTCAGCCGGGCCTTTGCCGACCAGGACCTCGGCGACGGCGTCCATTTCGCCTACCAGTTTGGCGCGGACGGGGAATTGCGCGGCATGAACATGGGCAAGGCTGCCCAGGGCCGCTGGCGGGTTAGCGGCAACCGGCTGTGCTGGCGCTGGGCGAAGTCCCGGGAGCCCGAGGAATGCCACGAGGTTCGCCGGCAAGGCCAGGCTGTCCGTCTTTTCATGGACGGGCAGGAGGTCTTGTCCGGCAATCTCGCGCCCCTGGCCGGCCAGCGGCCTGCCCTCTGACCCCCGGGCCTGCCGCTAGCTTGCCGCCGCCCTGGCCCGGGCGGCGTGCAGCTTCCGGTAGCTGTCGATCAGGCGCTGGTGCCGGTCCAGCCCTTCCAGTTTCAGGCTGGTCGGCGTCAGGCCATGGAAGCGCACGCTGCCATCCGTCGAGCCGATGGCGGCATCCATCCGCGGGTCGCCGAACATGCGGCGGAAATTGGCCTCGTAGTCGGCCAGCTCCAGTTCGTCGTCGAGCAGCACTTCCAGCACCGCGTTCAGGGCCTGGTAGAACAGGCCGCGCTCGACGGTATTCTCGTTGTACTGCAGGTAAGCCTCGACCTGTTCCTTGGCCGCCGCGAGATCCTGCAGGGCGAGGTTGATCAGCAGCTTCAGCTCGAGGATCGTCAGCTGGCCCCACTCGGTGTTTTCGTCGAATTCGACGCCGATCAGGGTGATGATGTCGGTGTAGTCGTCGAGTTCGCTGTCCTCCAGGCGCTCCAGCAGCGCTTCCAGCGCGCCGTCGTCCAGCCTGTGCAGGTTCAGGATGTCGGCGCGGAAGGCCAGGGCCTTGTTGGTGTTGTCCCAGATCAGGTCCTCGACCGGGTAAATCTCCGAGTAACCCGGCACCAGGATGCGGCAGGCGGTGGCGCCGAGCTGGTCGTAGACCGCCATGTACACTTCCTTGCCCATGTCTTCGAGAATGCCGAACAGGGTCGCGGCCTCGTCGGCATTGGAGTTTTCGCCGTGGCCGGAGAAGTCCCACTCGACGAAGTCGTAATCGGACCTGGCGCTGAAGAAGCGCCACGACACGACGCCGCTGGAATCGATGAAGTGTTCGACGAAGTTGTTCGGCTCGGTGACGGCGTTGCTTTCGAAGGTCGGCCGGGGCAGGTCGTTGAGGCCTTCGAAGCTGCGCCCCTGGAGCAGCTCGGTCAGGCTGCGCTCGAGCGCCACTTCCAGGCTGGGGTGGGCGCCGAAGGAGGCGAACACGCCGCCGGTGCGCGGGTTCATCAGGGTCACGCACATGACCGGGAATTCGCCGCCCAGCGAGGCATCCTTGACCAGTACCGGGAAGCCCTGTTTTTCCAGCTCCGCGATGCCGGCCACGATGCCGGGGTATTTCGCCAGCACCTCGGCCGGCACGTCGGGCAGCGCGATTTCGCCTTCGAGGATTTCGCGCTTGACGGCCCGCTCGAAAATTTCCGACAGGCACTGCACCTGCGCCTCGACCAGCGTGTTGCCGGCGCTCATGCCGTTGCTCAGGAACAGGTTGTCGATCAGGTTGGTCGGGAAATAGACCGTTTCGCCGTCCGACTGGCGAACGTAGGGCAGCGTGCAGATGCCGCGTTCGGTGTTGCCGGAGTTGGTATCGAGGAGGTGCGAGGCGCGCAACTCGCCGTCCGGGTTGTAGATTGCCCGGCAGTGGTCGTCGAGGATGCCGGCCGGCAGCGCATCCTTGCGGCCCGGCTTGAACCAGCGCTCGTCCGGGTAATGCACGAAGGCCGCGTTGGCGATCTCCTCGCCCCAGAACTGGTCGTTGTAGAAGTGGTTGCAGTTCAGGCGCTCGATGTACTCGCCCAGCGCCGACGCCAGCGCGCTTTCCTTGGTCGCGCCCTTGCCGTTGGTGAAGCACATCGGCGAGTGCGCGTCGCGGATGTGCAGCGACCACACGTTGGGCACCAGGTTGCGCCACGAGGCGATCTCGATCTTGATGCCCAGGCCGGCCAGAAAGCCCGACATGTTGGCGATGGTCTGCTCGAGCGGCAGGTCCTTGCCGGCGATGTAGGTCTGCGTCGCCGAATCGGCATTCAGCGTGAGCAGGGCCTGCGCATCGGCATCCAGGTTTTCCACCTCCTCGATGACGAACTCGGGCCCGGCCTGCACCACCTTCTTCACGGTGCACCGGTCGATGGAACGCAGGATGCCCTGCCGATCCTTGTCGGAAATATCCGCCGGCAGCTCGACCTGGATCTTGAAAATCTGCTGGTAGCGGTTTTCCGGATCGACGATGTTGTTCTGCGACAGGCGGATGTTCTCGGTCGGGATGTTGCGCGTGTCGCAGTACAGCTTCACGAAGTAGGCCGCGCACAAGGCCGACGAAGCCAGGAAGTAATCGAACGGCCCCGGCGCCGAGCCGTCGCCTTTGTAGCGGATGGGCTGGTCGGCAATGACCGTGAAGTCGTCGAACTTGGCCTCCAGGCGAAGCTTGTCGAGAAAGTTGACCTTGATTTCCATGCAGGGATTCCAGATAGGGTTCAAAACGAATCGGCCGCTATTATCGGATTTTCCCGGGGGAAAGGCGGGGGTTTCTCGGTGCCCGGCGGGGCGGACGGGGCGTTTATCCGTCCGCAATCCCTCGGCGCTTAAGTCGAAAGGTCTATTGTGATTCGTTATATACAAAAGTACATTACGAATCCGGGAACCCCTGAAAGTCTTCGCGCTCTTGGAAAATTTCTACGAACGCGACTATCGATATATACAAATGGATATAACGAATTCATCGCCTTTTTCCGTGGCTGCCATTACCGCCGACAGCGCTCCGGCGGTGGAGGACTTGCTGGCCAGCTTCGCGCTATCGCTCAGGGAGCGGGGGTGGTGGGTCCGCGGGATTCTGGCCACGACGGCGTGGCAACCCAGCGGGAATGTGTGTCCCGCATTCATCGACCTGGATTCGTGCCGCAGCTACACGCCGGATCAATACCAGGCCGCTTCGAATACCTCCGGCGGGCGAGATGAACAATCCGCGTTGGCGGGTCACATGAAGGACATCGTGCGCGATGGCGCCGACCTGGCCATCTTCCCTCGCTTTTCGTCGTCGGAGGCGGCGGGAAAAGGCGTGGCTGCCGAACTGTTTCTGTTGATGGCATCCGGTATCCCCCTGCTGACCACCGTTCGCCCACAGCAATACGATGCCTGGCGGTCCTTCACCGGAAATCGCTTCGTGTTGCTGCCGCCAGCGTTGGACAGCATGTTTTCGTGGATCGAGGGGGTCTGGCGGGAACAGCACGGCCTGGCAACCGGCGGGGCGTACCCGAACCCATGCGGCAATTGGGGGCTGCAGCAATCGACCATCGGCAACTGCCGATAACATCCCCGGCGGCGCGCGCCCGTCCTCAGCCGCCCTGGCGCGCCCTGTCGCGCAGCGCCTTCCACAGGTGATCGACGACCTCGCGGGGCGGGGTGTCGTTGTCGATTTCGGGTTCGTTGCGCAGCACGAGTTCGAGCACCTGCACGGTCAGGTCCGGGGAGGCCAGGGCGTGGCGGCCGATCTCGGCCCAGAAGGCGACGACCTGCTCAACCGGTTGGTGCGTCGCCGCGGCGCTTTTCAGAGCCTGTTCGTAGAGGCCGCTGCTGAGCGGGACGCCGAGTTCGACGCTCATGCGGCCTGCGGCGGGGTAGCGAGCATGGAGAGGGCGACGGCTTCGGCGACCTTGATGCCGTCCACGCCCGCCGACAGGATGCCGCCCGCATAGCCAGCGCCTTCGCCGGCCGGGTAGAGGCCGCGGGTGTTGATGCTCTGGTAGTCGGGGCCGCGCTTGATGCGGATCGGCGATGAGGTGCGCGTCTCGACGCCGGTGAGCACCGCGTCGGCCATGGCGAAGCCCCTGATCTGGCGGTCGAAGGCGGGGATCGCCTCGCGCAGCGCCTCGGTGACGTAGGCGGGCACGCAGGCGCTCAGCTCGGTCCAATGCACGCCCGGCTGGTAGGAGGGTTCGACGCTGCCTTGCGCGGTGGACGGCCGGCCGGCCAGGAAATCGCCGATCTTTTGCGCCGGGGCGCTGTAGTCGCCGCCGCCGGCGACGAAGGCGGCGGACTCCCAGTGGCGCTGGAAATCCATGCCGATGAGCGGGTTCTTCCTGAAATCGCCGGGGAAATCCTCGGGGTCGATGTTCACCACCAGGGCCGAGTTGGCGTTGCGTTCGGCGCGCGAATACTGGCTCATGCCGTTGGTGACGACGCGGCCGGGTTCCGAGGTGGCGGCGACCACCTGGCCGCCGGGGCACATGCAGAAGCTGTAGGCGGCGCGGCCGTTCTTGCAGTGGTGCACCAGCTTGTAGTCGGCGGCGCCGAGGATTTCGTTGCCGGCGCTGGGGCCGAAGCGGGCGTTGTCGATCAGCGTTTGCGGGTGTTCGACGCGGAAGCCGATGGCGAAGGGCTTGGCTTCGACGTAGACGCCGCAGTCGTGGATCATCTGGAAGGTGTCGCGGGCGCTGTGGCCGACGGCGAGCACGACGTGGCGGCTCATCAGCCGCTCGCCGCCGGCGAGTTCGACGCCGACGACCTGGCCGTCCTCGCGCAGCAGCCGGTCCACCCTGGCCTCGAAGCGGATTTCGCCGCCCAGGTCGACGATGTTCTGGCGGATGTTCTCGACCATCTTGACCAGCCGGAAGGTGCCGACGTGCGGCTTGCTGACGTAGATGATCTCCTCGGGGGCGCCGGCCTTGACGAACTCTTCCAGCACCTTGCGGCCGTAGAAGTTGGGGTCCTTGATCTGGCTGTACAGCTTGCCGTCCGAGAAGGTGCCGGCGCCGCCTTCGCCGAACTGCACGTTCGATTCCGGGTTCAGCGTGTTCTTGCGCCACAGGCCCCAGGTGTCCTTGGTGCGCTCGCGGACGATCTTGCCGCGCTCGAGCACGATGGGGCGAAAGCCCATCTGGGCCAGGAGCAGGGCGGCCATGAAGCCGCAGGGGCCCATGCCGATGACGATGGGCCGCTCGGCGAGGCCGGCCGGCGCCCGGGCGACGACCTTGTAGGCCATGTCAGGCGTCGGGCCGACGTTGCGGTCGCCGTGCAGGCGCTTGAACACGGCGGCTTCGTCGCGCAGGGTGCAGTCGAGCGTGTAGATCAGTGCAATGGCGGATTTCTTGCGGGCGTCGTAGCCGCGGCGGAAGATGCTGAAGTCCAGCAGGTCGGCTTCGGCAATGCCCAGGCGCTGGCAGATGGCCGGGCGCAGGGCGTCGGCGGCATGGTCGAGCGGAAGTTTCAGTTCGGTGATGCGCAACATGGGCGGTCCTCAGCGAGCCTTGAACTGCTTGTGGCAGGACTTGCAGCCGTCGTGCACGGCGTCGTAGGCTTTTTCGATGGCCGCCTTGTCGCCGCCCTGGACGGCGGCCTGCAACTGGTCGGTGGCCGCCAGGAAGGCCTGCTTTTCCTTGTCGAAGGCGGCGGGCTGGCTCCACACCTCGGGCGTCGCCTTGGTCGGCGGGTAATTGGTATCCGGGCCGAAGTGGCTCCACGGTCCGTCGCGCCTGGCGACCAGCTCGGCGGTGAATTTCCCGAAGCGTTCGGCGTCGTACGGCCCCTTGCGCAGCATCACGCCCATCGGCTCGAAGGACTTGATGATCTCCTTGAAGGCTTGCTGGCGCTGCTTGACCGGCTGCCCCGGGCGGGTGTCCTCGGGCTCGCCGCAGGCGGCCAGCAAGGTGACGGACAGGATGAGGGCGGCACGTAGGACGGCGGGCATGGGCGTGGGGCGGCGTGAAATCGGGAGGCGCCGATTATACGTGCTGCCCGCGACCCGCAGGAAACGCCCGGCGCCGCCGGCCTTGGCGGCGTTACGTAGTAGCCACAGTTCTCGGTTTCATCATGCGGATATAAATTCTGCAATGTGGAATATGGGCGGCGCGGAAATGCGCGGCGCCATCGAGTATCTTTTCGGAAGGGGTGGCTGTGAGGCGTTTTCAGGCAACTTGTGCGCGTGCCGGATGGCTCGCGTTGGCGGTTTTTCTCTGCTCGGGCGCGGCCCACGCCGACCTCAGGGTGGTGCAGATCGCGCCGCTCAGCGGTCCCTTGGCCGATACTGGCAAACTGCTCCGCCAGGGGGCCGAGCTGGCCTTCCGCGAAGCCAACGACAAGGGCGGCGTGCAGGGCCAGAAGGTGGTGCTCGAATCGCTGGACGACGGCTACAAGGTGGAAGAGACGGTGCGCCTGGCCCGCGAGGTCGCCCGGCGGCCGGACAAGCCGGTGGCGCTGCTCGGCCTGGTCGGCACCGGGAACATGGCGGCGCTCCTCAAGCAGGGCGTCGTCGACGAGCTGGGCCTGCCCATCGTCGGCGTCCGCACCGGCGCCGTCAACCTGCGCCAGCCCGGGCATCCGCTGGTGTTCCATCTGCGCGCCAGCTACGAGTCGGAGATGGACAAGCTGGTTGAAATGGCGTCCGCCATCGGCAGCCGCCAGTTCGCCGTCTTCTACCAGGACGACCCCTTCGGCCAGGACGGCCTGGAGTCGGCGCGCAAGGCGCTCGCCAAGCGCAACCTGAGTCTGGTGGCGAGCGCCGGATACGCCAAGAACACGACCCAGGTCGACGCGGCGGTCGACACCCTGCTCAAGGCGAGCGCCGTGCAGGCCATCGTCATGGCATCGAATACCCAGGCCACGGCCGCCTTCGTCCAGGCCTACCGGGCGCGCGGCGGCGTCGCCCAGCTTTACGCGCTGTCGGTCAACAACGACCGCGAGATCGTCGAGCGGATCGGTGCCGAACGGGCACGCGGGCTGGGTATCGTGCAGGTGGTGCCGTTTCCGTTTTCCGGGGTCATGCCGCTGGCGCGCGAGTACCAGAAGGCGCTGGGCCGGCGGCACCCGGAAGCGCAGCCGACGGTGACCGGGATGGAAGGCTTCATCTACGGCAAGGTGCTGCTCGAGGCGCTCCGCCGGGCCGGCCCGCAAGCGACGCGCGATGCCGTGGTCAAGGCGCTGGAAGGCGCGCCGTTCGAACTGGGCGGCCATGTCGTCGATTTCTCGCCGCAGAGCCACGAGGGCAGCCAGTTCGTCGAGCTGACGATCATCGGCGCCGGCGGCAAGCTGATGCGTTGACGCCCGGCGGCTCAGGTCACGACGTAATCGACGACTGCCGGCGCCGCGCTGCGCGGCGTTTCGCCGACCAGCTCGCAGACCGATGCTTCGATGCCGTGGCACATCGAGGCCAGGGCCAGGTCGTTCGGTTCGGTGCCGAAGGGCTCCTCGATCTGTTCGCCGATGACGTCGAGGGCGAGGAAGGTGTAGGCGATGAACGGGGCGACGACGGCGGTCAGCCAGCCGATCGAGGTGCTGAGGCCGACCGGCAGCAGCAGGCAATAGACCATCACCGTCCGGTTCATCAGCACGCGGTAGGTGTAGGGAATGGGGGTGTTGGCGATCCGCTCGCAGGCGCCGGAGGCTTCGGTGAGCAGGTTAAGGTTGCGGTCCATGGCCAGCAGCTGCAGGTCGCTGATCGCGCCATTGCGCTGCGCGGCGGCGAGTTCGCGGCCCAGCGCGAGGAGCAGGACGGCGGGCGGAAAGCGGGCGGCGCAGACGTGCTCGACCAGTGCCGGGTCGAGCCGGCAGGCCAGGTCGGCCCGCGGGTCGGTGCGCCGCAGCTGGTGCTTGAGGGCGTAGGCGAAGGCGGCCAGCATGCGCGCCACGCGTTGCTGCAGCTCGATTTCAGGAGGGGCGAAGCTGGCGATTTCGCGGGTCAGCGAGCGGGCGGCGATGAGCAGGGCGCCCCACTGCTTGCGCGCCTCCCAGTAGCGTTCGTAGCTGACCGAGTTGCGGAAGCCGAGGAAGATGGCCAGCGCCACGCCCATCAGCGTGAACGGCGGGATGGACAGCGCCGAGGCGGCATGGGCGTTCATCCACCAGTCCAGGCTGAGGACGCTGGCGACGGATACCGCCAGGACGAGCAGCAGGCGGGTGGCGATGTACGGCAGTACCGAGCCGCGCCAGACGAAGAGCAGGCGAAACCAGTGGAGGTGGGGGCGAACGATCATCGGGCGGGCAAGGGGAAAGGTGACGGGGGGCGGGGTTTCAGCGCGTTTCGTCCACGACCATGATCAGCCGGGCTTCGATGTCGGCGACGATGCGTGCCGCCTCGCCGTCGCCGCAGCAGGCTGCGGCCAGCGCCGGCGGGCGGACGAGGCCGATCCGGGTGGTGCCGTTTTCGGTGAACACCGAGATGCGCCAGGGCAGCGCCAGGCTCAGGCGCATGTCGATATTGAGCAGGTCGGCGGCGTGGCGGTAGTTGATGACCTCATGCACCTGGCACTCCTCGTCGAAGTCGATTCCCCGCCGCTGCAGCAGTTCGCCGAGGTCCTGGCGATGCAGGACGACGAAACCCAGGCGCTCGATCACCGGCCCCAGGTCGAGATTGGCTTCGTAGAACGACTTGCTGCTTTCGACGATGTAGAACACGACTCTTCCTTGGGCTGGGTTGCGGGCAGCAGGATAGCGGAGGCGCGTCGATCGAACAATCCGCCCGCGCCGTTCAGCCGCCGGGCGCGGTCGGGCGGTCGACGGCCAGCCGGAAGGCGTTGCGGCCGCCGTGTTTGGCGACGTACAAGGCGCGGTCGGCGTTTTCCAGCAACTGGCAGATGTCCTTGCCGTGCGTCGGGTAGATGGCGATGCCGATGCTGGCGCTGACCGGGCTGCGAATGCCGTCGTAGGGCTCGGCCAGGCGCGTGACGAGGCGCTGGGCGGTTTCCACGGCGCTTTCCCGGTCGGCATCGACGAGCAGGATGGAGAACTCGTCGCCGCCCATGCGGGCCGCCGCATCCGAGGCCCGAATGGTCGATTCGATGCGGCGGGCGACGGCTTCGAGAAGGTGGTCGCCGGCGGGGTGCCCCTCTTCGTCATTGACCACCTTGAAATTGTCGAGGTCGATGGCGAGCACGGCGAGCCGGCCGTTTTCGCGCTCGGCGACGGCCAGCTGGTGCTGGAGCAACTCGTAGAAGAGGGCGCGGTTGGCCAGTTCGGTCAAGGGGTCGTGGTAGGCGCGGTGATGCACCTCGGCCATCAGGTGCGAGGCTTTGACGATGGCCTCGCCGACCGCCTCGGCTTCGTAGAGCTGTATCCGCGGCGGGGCGAGCGGCTTGCCTTCGCGCAGGGCCAGCGCGGCGTCGTTGAGGTATTCGACCGACGACAGCACGCGGCGGGTGATCACGATGGCCAGCCAGCTGCCGGCGACGATGAAGAACAGCGCGGCGAGGCCGATGCCGGTGAACAGGCGGAACATCCCGGCCTCGATCAGCGTCTTGGGGGCGCCGGTGGCGACGCTCCAGTTCCAGCGCGCCGAGCGGGCGTAGGCGGTGGTCACCGCCGTACCGTCCTCGGTCGTCGTCGATACGGAGCCGTGCATGTCGTCCTGCAGGCGCTTGCGCAGATCGGGCAGCGCCTTGCGGCCGACGAACTGTTCGCCGTCGCGGGACAGCGCGACCACCGTTCCGGAACCGTCGATGATCGCGGCCAGCCAGCCGCTCGGGATCGGCTGGCGGTTGAGCAGCTGGATCAACTGCTCGGGAAGGAGCCCGATGACCAGGGTGTAGATGATCGTGCCGTCCCGTCCATAGACCGGCACGCCGAGGGCGATGACCTGTTTCCCGGCGAGGGGCGTGACGAACAGATCGGTGAGGACGGTCTTGCCGGATTCGAATATTTCCGCCAGCTGCGTCGGGTTGCCGCTGGCCGGCAGCGGCGTGCCATAGGGGCGCAGGGTATTGAGAATCTGCCTGCCCTGCGGGTCGATCAGCACGTAGGCGTAGGCCGTCTGGGATTTGAGGGCGGCGCGGGCGATTTCATGGAAGCGGTGCAATTCGCCGCTTTTCAGCTGTTCGGCGGTGGCCAGCACGCGCAGGCCGGATTCCATGGCGGCCAGCTCGCGGTCGAGCTCGACCAATATCTGCCCGGCCAGGCGTTCCGTCTCGCTGGCCATATGGCGCTTTTCCAGCTGGTAGTTGGCGAGGACCAGGTAGGCGCAGAGCGCCACGCCGGGCAGCACGCAGATGAGGACGAGGACGAACAGGCTGGTGCGCAGCGACACATGGCGCGGCTGGACAGCGGCATGGGCATGCGCGCCCGCGCACGCCGCCGTCGCCATAGCCTCGCTGTCGTGCTGTCCGTCTGCCGTCGACTTTCCGCTCACGCCGGGTCCTCCTGGCGGGTGACCAAAAACGGAGTCGCCGAACCGGCTCGTCCGCTTGCATCGCACTCATCAGGCTAGGCTTGGCTGTGGCTTACGTCAATCCCGGCATGGGTTCGCCGGCCGATTTTCCATCGTTCGAAAAAAAACGCTCGGGGGTGTAAGAAATGCGTGGCCGTGCCGACCAATCCTTCGAGCGAACGAACAATGCGCTCGCGACATCCCAACCACTACGGAGAAAATCATGAAAAAGCAGAACCTCGTTTCCCTGACCGCCTGTTCGCTGCTCGCAGCCGCCACCTTCGGTTCCGTCGCCCATGCGGCCGACAATCCGTTTGCCGCCAAGCCGTTGCAGGACGGCTATCAACTGGCCCAGGCCGACAAGAAGATGGACGGCAAGTGCGGTGAAGCCAAGTGCGGCGCCGATCGCAAGGGCGGCATGGAAAAGAAGAAGGACGGCAAGTGCGGCGAGGCGAAGTGCGGTGCCGACAAGAAGGGCATGGCCGACAAGAAGAAGGATGGCAAGTGCGGCGAAGCCAAGTGCGGCGCCGACAAGAAGTAAGCAGGGGAGCGGGCGGCGCGCGCCAGCGGCCCGTCGCCGCCCGGACCGGGACACCACAAGGAACCGTCATGAACCATCGCCCCCTTGGCGGCGCAGGGCTCGGCTTTCGCCGGGAACTGATCGCCGAACTTCGCAACGGTGTCCCGGAGGGCATCGACTTCTTCGAGCTGGCGCCGGAAAATTGGGCCGGCATGGGCGGCCGGTCGGCCCGGGACCTGCGCCATTTCACCGAGCGCCATCCCTTCGTCTGCCACGGCCTGTCCCTGTCGCTGGGCGGGCCGGCGCCGCTGGATTCAGCGCTGCTGCGGCGGATCAGGGCCTTCATGGCCGAGCACGGGATCGGCCTCTACACCGAGCACCTGTCCTGGTGCGCCGACGACAGCCACCTCTACGAATTGCTGCCGATCCCGCTCAGCGCGGAGGCCGTGCGGTGGACGGCCGGGCGCATCGGCCAGGCCCAGGACATCCTTGGCTGCCGGATCGGCATCGAGAACGCCTCGTACTACGTGGCGCCGCCGGGGGCGGAGATGAGCGAGGCGGAATTCATCTCGGCCGTCGTTGATGAGGCGGACTGCCTGCTGCACCTCGACGTCAACAACATCTACGTCAATAGCCGGAATTTCGGCTTCGATCCCCTGGCTTTCCTGCAGGCATTGCCGCTGGAGCGCACCTGCTACATCCATGTCGCCGGCCATTATGTCGAGGCCGACGGCCTGCTGGTCGATACGCACGGCGCCGCGGTGATCGACCCGGTATGGTCGCTGCTGGCCGAGACTTACCGGCGCATCGGCAGCGACATTCCCACCTGCCTCGAGCGCGACTTCAACATCCCCGACCTGGCGCAGCTGAGCGCCGAGGTCGGCCGCATCGCCCGCCTGCAGGCGCAGATGCATACGGCAGAAAGGCAGGTGGCATGATGCAGCCCGGCTTTCAGCAGTTCCAGCACGCCTTCGCGCGCCATCTGCGCGATCCGCATCGCGTGCCGCGCCCGGCCGGGACACCGGAGGGCCTGGTTGCCGTCTATCGCGAACTGGTCTTCAACAACCTGTGCGGTTTCGTCGATAGCTGTTTCCCGGTCTGCCGCCAGCTGCTCGGCGAAGCGCGCTGGCGCCGCCTGTGCCGCGGCTTCCTGCGCGACTGGCCGATGCACTCGCCGTGGTTTCGCGAGATTCCCGGCGAATTCGCCCGCTATCTCGGCACCTCGGGCATCGCTCAGCCCTTGCCCCGCTGGCTGCCCGAACTGGCGCATTACGAGTGGGCCGAGCTGGCGGTGGACGTGATGGAAGCGCCCCGGCCGCAGGCCGATCCGGCGGGCGACCCGATGCAAGCAGGGGTGGTGCTCAACCCGGCCTTGATGAACCTGGCCTACGCCTGGCCGGTCCATCGGATCGGCGCCGACTATCGTCCGCGCAAGCGGCAGCCGACCCATCTGCTGGTCTATCGCGACGGCGACGATACGGTACGGTTTTCGGAAGTCACGCCGCTCACCGCGCGCCTGATCGATCTCCTGCGCGCGCCCGAGGCGCCGACCGGCAGGCAGGCCATCCTGCGCCTGGCCGACGAACTCGCTTATCCCGATCCGCAGAAGCTGCTCGGCTTCGGGGCCGGGCTGCTCGACGACCTGCTGCGGCAAGGCGTCATCCTGGGGAGCCAATCATGAAGAACATCGCGTTGCGGACACTCGATGGCATCGACCTGCTGGGCCTGTGGATCGGGCTGCTCAGCCTGCGCATCCTGCTCGGCTGGGACTTCTTCGAATCCGGCCTGGAAAAACTCCACGGCCACAACTGGTTTGCCGACATCCAGGAGCGCTTTCCCTTCCCGTTCAACGTCGTTCCGCCGGAAATCAGCTGGCAGATGGCCACCTGGTTCGAACTGCTGGGCGGCATCGCGCTGGTCGTCGGCCTGGCCACCCGCTTCGTTTCGATCTCGCTGACCGTTCTCACCGTGGTGGCCATCGCCGCCGTGCATTGGCCGGAGTCCTGGGGCAGCTACGGCGAACTGATGCAGGGCTATGTCTTTACCGACAGCGGGCAGGGTAATTTCAAGCTTCCGGTGCTGTTCATTGGTATGCTGTTGCCACTGCTGCTGCACGGCCCCGGGAAACTGTCCATCGATGCCTGGATTCGGCGGCGTTGCACCGAAAACCCTGTCAACTCCCTGAATGCATCGACCTCTCTTGTCCGACAAACCGTTAATCGATGACCAATTCGTTGCGGAAGTGCGCCGCGACATGCTGAAGTTTGCCCAATTGCAACTGCGCGATGCGACGCTGGCGGAAGACGCGGTGCAGGAGGCGCTGGTCGCCGCCCTGGCCGGGGCGCGCGATTTTGCCGGGCGCTCGGCGCTGAAGACCTGGGTTTTTTCTATCCTGCGCAACAAGATCGTCGACCTCATCCGCGTCCAGTCCCGAACCACCAACGTCTCCGCGCTGGGCGACGACGAGGCCGGCCTGGATGAGACCTTCGACGCCCTGTTCAAGGACAACGCGCACTGGCGGCCGGAAACGCGCCCGTTCGGCTGGGGCGATCCGGCCGACACCCTGCGCGAGGAGCGTTTCTGGGAGGTCTTCGAAGCCTGCCTCGATCATCTGCCGGAAAAGACGGCCCGCGTTTTCATGATGCGCGAGTTCCTGGAATTCGAGACGGACGAGGTCTGCCGTGAATTGAGCCTCACCGTCAGCAACTGCAACGTGATCCTGCATCGCGCCCGCAACGGCTTGCGCCGCTGCCTGGAGGGAAGCTGGTTCGCACCCGGAGAGCGCGCATGCTGAACTGCAAGGAAGCCACGCGGCTGATGTCGGAAGCCCAGGATCGCCCGCTGAGCACGGGCGAGAAGCTGCAACTCGAAGTGCATCTGGCGATGTGCCGCGGTTGCCGCAACTTCCGCGAACAGATGGATTTCCTGCGCCTGGCCTGCCGCCGCTTCATGCAGCGGCGGGGCGGCGGCGACGACAGTTCGTCGGCGTCCTGATCCTGCCCATGTCGCCGATCGGGATGCCCGCCGCCCTCATCTGCGCAGCACGACACGGCGCCGCGCGATGAAACGCAAACCGCCGCCGCCCACGCCGGAGGCCGAGTCCGGCTACAGCGATGCCGCCCGGGGGGCCGTCCAGGAAACCGCCGCCCGCGTCGAAGAGATGCACCGGGCCATTGCCGCGACCACCTTCGACACCCTGGACAAGATACCCGGCGTCGCCCTGCCGGCCGGGCTCGTCCGCCAGGCCCACGACCTGATCGCCGGCGGCGTCTATGCCGCCATCCAGCACGGCAGCGGCGGCCTGCTGGGGGTGGGCGCCTTGCTCGAAAAACAGCTGCCGCCCGGCGAGGCGCCGCCGGGCCGTCTGGGCGGCGTGCGCAGCGCCCTGAATGCCGCTTTCGGAGACCATCTGGCGCAGATGGGCAATGTCCTGGCCATCGACATGGCCCTGTATCGCGACGACGTGCCGCTCGCCATCGACAGCGCCGCGCTGGCGGCGGCTTTCCCGGACAGCGGCGGACGCCTCTGCCTGTTCGTTCACGGCCTGGCCTTCGACGAACACTGCTGGTC
Organism: uncultured Dechloromonas sp.; assembly: GCF_945957265.1. Taxonomy (GTDB): domain Bacteria; phylum Pseudomonadota; class Gammaproteobacteria; order Burkholderiales; family Rhodocyclaceae; genus Azonexus. The sequence goes on along the minus strand of NZ_CAMFKO010000047.1, from coordinate 4,161 downwards.
GCCGGCCAACGCAGGCGAGATCGATTTCGGCCGCCAGCTGCTCGCCGATTTCGCCCTGGAGCCGCTCTACCTGCGCTACAACACCGGCTTGCCGATCGCCGGAAACGGCGAGCGACTGGCCATCCTGCTCGACAGGCTCGTCGCCTGCTGGCCGGTGCCGGTTCGGGAACTGGTGCTGATCGGCCACAGCATGGGCGGGCTGATTGCGCGCGCCGCCTGCGAACGGGCGGCAGAGGACGATTTGCGCTGGTTGCGCTCCCTGCGCATGCTGCTTTGCCTGGGCTCGCCCCACCTCGGGTCGCCGGTCGAACGGCTTGGCGAATTGGCCGGCCAGGCGCTCAAGCTCAGTCGCGTGACCGCGCCGCTGGGAAAAGTGGCCGATGCCCGCAGCCAGGGCATCAAGGATTTGCGCCACGGCCCCGGCGCCAGGCCGGAAACCCCGCATGCCGTGGCCCTGCGTTTCATCGGCAGCACGCTGACCGACGATGTCGACCACCCGCTGGCCGAGTGGTTCGGTGACGGACTGGTCACCCTGGGCAGCGCGACCGATCATCCGGTGACCGGCAACGTCGATAGCGCGCGTCTCGGCGGCATCGCCCACATGGGGCTGACCTGCGACGCCCGCGTTTACGCCTGCATCAAGGATTGGCTGGCGGCCTTGCCCTGACTCGCCGGCGCGGATGAATGGCTGGGCGGGCGATCAGCCCAGCGATTTCTCGATGGCTTCGAGCAGCTTCAGTGCGCGTTCGCGGTTCCTGGCGACCGCCGCGGCCCGCGCATCGACGTCGGCGCTCTCGGCGCGCGATGCTTCCAGCAAGGCCTCGTGCGGCGTCATGCCGCCCAGCGCGGCTTCCAGCATGCGTTCGGCTTGTTGGTCGATGTCCTGGTCAGACATGCGTTACTCTCCCTGCATTTCAATGGCTCGGCTTTGTACCAGAAAAAAGGCCCTGCGGGTGACGCAGGGCCTTTTTTTCGGCTGAAGCCGGATCTTAGCGCTTGGTCAGCGCGGCGATGTTGGCCTGGGTGGCGTCGGCGAACTGCTTGGCCACGGCATTCATGTTGCCGAAAGCGGAGTTGGCGGCGGCAACGGCGCTCTGGATGGCGGCAACGGCGCTTTCGGAACCGGCCGGGGCGGACTTGGCGGCCAGGTCGACCATCTTGGTGACGGACTTCTGGAATTCGCCGAACTGGGCTTCGACCATCTTGGCCAGTTCCTGCTGGGCTTCGCTGGTGATTTCGTAAACCGACTTGCCGTAGGCGACGGCCTTGTCGACAGCCGGCTGGGCCAGCGACTTCTGGGCGGCGAAGGCGGCTTGCGGGTCCTTGGCGGAGAGCACGGTCTGCACGCCGGAGGCGGTGTCTTCCAGGGCGCTGCGGGCGGTGTTCAGGTTGAGGGCGGCGATGCGCTCGGCGGAGGCGAGGGCGGTGTTGGCAACAGCCAGCAGGGAATCAACGGTGGCCTTGTTGGCGGCGGCGAACTGTTCGGTATTGATGGACATGGCGGTTTCCTAGGTGGGGGGTAATGAATGAAATCGACGCCAGTATAGAGCACTTTTTCCGAAAATTGTGCACTGCAGCAAAATTGCTTGCGAATGGTGGCCAGGGTGGCGGCGCGGGTGGCGCAGAGCGGCCCGGAAAACCCGTGCCGCCGGCGGCGTCGATTCGCCCCCGTTTGGTGCGTTGCGGCGTCATCGGGCTTTCATGAAGTGCATGGCAACATCGTAATCGGGACAAAGCACGGGTTTTCGGGATGGTTCGCCTTTTGCTTTTAACCTGCCAGTCATCCTGCCCGGAGCCGCAAGTGTCCATTCACGTCGCCCTCAACCACGTCACGCACTATTCCTACGACCGCCTGGTCAATCTGGGGCCGCAGATCATCCGCCTGCGCCCCTGCCCGCATTCGCGGACGCGCATCCTGTCGTACTCGCTGAAGATCACGCCGGAGACCCATTTCATCAACTGGCAGCAGGACCCGCAGGGCAACTACCTGGCCCGCCTGCTGTTCCCGGAAAAAACCCGCGAGTTCCGCTTCGAGGTCGACCTGGTCGCCGAAATGTCGGTCATCAATCCCTTCGATTTCTTCCTCGAACCGCACGCCGAGGAATTCCCGTTTGCCTACGAGGACTGGCAGCGCCACGAACTGACGCCCTATCTGTACAAGGTGGCCGGCGGCAAGCGATTCGACAAATACGTCGCCGGCATCTCGCTGGAGAAGAAGCGCAGCGTCGATTTCCTGGTGGCGCTCAATGCCCAGGTCCAGCGCGACATCGGCTACACCATCCGCATGGAGCCGGGGGTGCAGACGCCCGAGGAAACGCTGACCAGGAAAACCGGTTCCTGTCGCGACTCGGCCTGGCTGCTGGTGCAGATCCTGCGCCACCTCGGCCTGGCCGCCCGCTTCGTGTCCGGCTACCTGATCCAGCTGACGCCGGACGTCAAGTCGCTCGACGGCCCCTCCGGCCCGGAAGCAGACTTCACCGACCTGCACGCCTGGGCCGAGGTCTACCTGCCGGGCGCCGGCTGGATCGGCCTCGACCCGACCTCGGGCCTGTTCGCCGGCGAAGGCCACATTCCGCTCGCCTGCACGCCGGAGCCGGCCTCGGCGGCGCCCGTCACCGGCGGCATCGACGAATGCGAGACCGAGTTCGCCCACCACATGCAGGTCACCCGCGTCTGGGAGGCGCCGCGCGTCACCAAGCCCTATGGCGACGCGCAGTGGATCGAGATCGAAAGCCTCGGCCAGGCCATCGACGCCAGGCTGCAGGCCATGGACGTGCGCCTGACCCAGGGCGGCGAGCCGACCTTCGTGGCCAGCGACGACCCCGACGGCGCCGAGTGGAACACCGCCGCCCTCGGCCCGACCAAGCGTTTCTACGCGGCCGAACTGTTTCACAAGCTGCGCGAGAAATACGCGCCCAACGGCCTGATGCACTTCGGCCAGGGCAAGTGGTATCCCGGCGAGCAGCTGCCGCGCTGGTCGCTGAACTGCTTCTGGCGCAAGGATGGCGAGCCGATCTGGAACGCCCCGGCCCTCTATGCCGACGAGCGCCAGGACTACGGCGCCACCGCCGAGCAGGCCGGCCGCTTCCTGAAGCGCGTCGCCGAGCGCCTGGGGGTGACATCCGAGCATGTCTTCCCGGCCTACGAGGATGTCTATTACTACCTGTGGCGCGAGCGCCGCCTGCCCGGCAACGTCGATCCCTTCGATTCGCGGGTGGACGATCCACTCGAGCGCGAACGGCTGATGAAGGTGTTCACGCAGGGCATGACGCATACCGTCGGCCATGTGCTGCCGATCATGAAGAACGTCGGCGACGCGTGGCAGACCGGCCCGTGGTTCCTGCGCGCGGAGCGCTGCTACCTGTTTCCCGGCGATTCGCCGCTCGGCTATCGCCTGCCGCTCGATTCGCAGCCGTGGACGGCGAAGAGCGATTATCCCTACATCAATCCGCCCGACGCCGAAATGGCCAGGGCGCCGCTGCCCAGTCACGCCGCGTACCGGGCGCTGGCGAACGGACAGAAACCGGCCCGCGCCCAGATGCGGGTGCCGGGCCCGGCCTTCGGTCGGGGCGGTCCGGATGGACAGGGGCACCCCTGGGAAAAGCCGACCGACACCGCACCCGGCGACAAGGAGTCGGCGGCCTGGATCACCCGCCAGGCCATGTGTGCCGAGCCGCGCGACGGCAAGCTGTACGTCTTCATGCCGCCGACTCAGAAGCTGGAGGATTACCTCGAAGTGATCGCCGCCGTCGAGGCGACGGCCGAGGAAATGCAACTGCCGGTCATCCTCGAGGGCTACGAGCCGCCGTCCGATCCGCGCCTGACGCATTTCCGCGTCACGCCGGACCCCGGCGTCATCGAGGTCAATATCCACCCGGCCAAGTCCTGGGCGCAACTGGTCGAGCAGACCACCCACCTCTACGAAGCGGCCTACCACACCCGCCTGACCACCGAGAAATTCATGATGGACGGCCGCCACACCGGCACCGGCGGCGGCAACCACTTCGTGCTCGGCGGCGCCACGCCGAACGATTCGCCCTTCCTCCGCCGGCCGGACCTGCTGCGCAGCCTGATTGCCTACTGGCACAACCATCCCAGCCTGTCCTACCTGTTCTCCGGCCTGTTCATCGGGCCGACCAGCCAGGCGCCGCGCATCGACGA
>NZ_CAMFKO010000046.1 GCF_945957265.1 uncultured Dechloromonas sp. | reverse complement strand
CCGCAACATGCTGAAGGCCACGCTGGAGCCGTCCGGTTATCGCATCCTCGAAGCGTCGGGCGGCCGCGCCGGCCTGGAAGTCGTCAGGCATGAGCCGCTCGAGCTGATCATCTGCGACCAGAACATGCCGGGCCTCGACGGCCTGGGCATGGTCAAGGCCGTCCGCGCCGGCAGCAACAACCGGAGCGTGCCCATCCTGGTCCTGACCACCGAAACCTCCGCCGAGATGAAAGCCGCCTTCCGCGCCGCCGGCGCCAGCGGCTGGATGTCCAAGCCCTTCACCCCGGAACGCCTGGAAACGGCGTTGAACAAACTGCTCGCCAGCTGATCTCGATGCGCCCCTCCCGCTCCGACCATCTCGACCTCCCCGACCTTCGCCTCCACGTCCGGCGCTGGGGCGACCCGCAAGCGCCCACGCTGTTCCTGCTGCACGGCTGGATGGACGTTTCCGCCTCCTACCAGTTCGTCGTCGATGCGTTGCAGCGCGACTGGAACATCGTCGCCCCCGACTGGCGCGGCTTCGGCCCCTCGCAATGGCTGAACCGCCCCTACTATTTCGCCGAGCACATGGGCGACATGGAGGCCATCCTCGACCATTACGCGCCCGAGGGGCAGGTCCGGCTAGTCGGCCACAGCATGGGCGGCATTCTCTCCTGCCTGTACGCCGGCATCCGCCCCGAGCGGGTCGAGCGCCTGGTCACGCTGGACGGCTTCGGCATCGCCCCGACGACGCCCGACATGGCGCCGGAGCGCTACCGGCAATGGCTGGACCAGACGCGCGAGGTGCCGAAGCTGCATGTCTACCAGGACCGCGCCGATTTCGCCCGCCGCCTGATGAAGACCGACCGCTTCCTGACCGCCGAACGCGCCGACTACCTGTCCCGCCACCTGGCCAAGATCGGCGAAGGGCAGAACAAGGCCGGCGAAAGCCGTCACGGCGTGATCTGGAACGGCGACCCGTGGCACAAGAACTTCTCGCCCTACCTGTTCCGCCTGGAAGAGTCGATGGCCATCTGGCGCGAGGTGCGCTGCCCGGTACTCTGGGTAGCCGGCCGCCAGTCCTGGGTGGTGCGCGATTTCGAGCAGCGCCCCGGCGATTGGGAAGCCCGCCAGGCCTGCTTCGCCAACATGAGCGAGCGCTGGATCGAGAACGCCGATCACATGCTGCACCACGACCAGCCGGAGGAAGTGGCGCGGCTGATCGAGGCCTTCATGGCCTGAGGCCGGCCATGAAAAAAGCCGCCCGCGGGCGGCTTTCTGCTTTTTGACGGGGGGGGCGTTGCGGCCGCCATCGGGCCACCGCAGCGCCAGCCCGCGTCAGGCGGTCTTGAAGCGAGAAACGGCGTTCAGCAGATCGCCGGCCAGATGGTCCAGCTGGCCGGCCGAACCGGCCACCGAGCTAACCGCCGACGAGTTTTCATCCACCATCTGGACGATCAGTTCGACGCGATTCGCCAGGTCGTGGCTGGCCGAAGCCTGCTCCTTCAGGGCGATCGCCACGTCGTCGATGACCGCGGTAACCTGCTTGGCGCCGTCGTTGATGGTGCCCATCACCGCGCCGGCCTGTTCCGCCATCTGCATCCCTTCGCGCATCTGGTCGACGGTGTGGGCCATGCTGCCGCTCATCCGGCGGGCGCGCTCCTGGATGCCGCTGACCATGCTGGTGATTTCCTGGGCCGAGGTCGTCGTCCGTTCGGCAAGCTTGCGCACCTCGTCGGCGACGACCGCGAAGCCGCGCCCGGTTTCGCCGGCACGTGCCGCTTCGATGGCGGCGTTGAGGGCCAGCAGGTTGGTCTGGTCGGCGACGTCCTTGATCACGTTGACGATGGTCGAAATCTTCTCGGACTCCTGATCCAGGGCGCGCGAGCTCTCGGCGCTTTCCTCGATGGTTTTCGCCACCCGGCCGATCTCGTCGAGCATGGCGGCCACCTGGCGGGCGCCGCTGTCGGCGCCCGTACTGGCGTTCTGGGCCATCTGGCGGGCATCCTGCGAAAGATTGGCGACGTGATTGATGCTCGCCGACATTTCCTCCAGCGCCGCCGCCATTGCCGACGAAGCCTCGGACTGCGCCTCGGAACTTTCACGCACCTGCTTGGCCGCGCCGCTGAGCAGGCCGGCGTTTTCCGCCACGTTGTCGGCATTGCTGCGCACCTGCCCGATGGCATCGCTCAGCGACTTGACCATCTGGGCGGTCGAGCTTTCCATCCGGGTCAGTTCATCCCGGCCGCTCTGCGTCACCTGCAGGCTGACGTCGCCGGTGGCGACCTTGTTCAGGGTGCTTTCCAGGCTGGCCATGGGAAGCGTGATGGAGCGGGTCAGCAGCCAGGCGCCCGCGACCGTCAGCAGCACGGCAACCAGCATCACGCTGATCAACGTGGTCTTCGCCCTTTCATACGACGCCTGGGCTTCCTTGATGGCGCTGACGTTCATCTCGTCCTCGATTTTGGCCAGGGCCTCGGTCGCCTCCCGCAGGCCTTTCAGGCGGCTCGCTATTTCCGGCGCCTTGGCCATGGCTTCCGCCGTCTTGCCGGCCAGCGCGAGTTCGCGAATGCTGTCGAAGAACGGCTTCACCGCGTCGCTCTCCGCCTTCATCTTGCTCATCTGCTCGAGTTCGTTCGGCTGCCCTTCATAGGCCTGGAACATCTTCATCAGCTTTTCGTGGCGCTCGGCAAACTGCCCGCGCAACTGGTTCAGGTGCTCGCTGGCCTTGTTTCTTTCCTCGGCATTGAGTGCCAGGACGATGTCGCGAATCGTGATAGCCTGGACATCGACGTTGATGCGCAAACGCAGCGCCATGTCCTTTTCGACGTCGTTAATGCTGGTGATTTCGTTCAATTTGCCATTGATCGTTCCCAGTTCCCTGATGCCGGCCGCGCCGACAATCACGATCAGCAACAAGAGAATGGCATAGCCGATGGCCAGTCTGGCCTTGATGGATGTATTACGCATTTTGTCTCCGAAAAATGATTTGCTTATCGAATTCATTTATTATTTTCGGTATTGCTGATTTTTATATTAATTTAGTTTTTCGCGTTGGAAAAGCCCCCTTGCAAAATACTGCTTATATCGATTTTTCATAATGCACGTCACACCCTGACCGATTGCTGACGACCCTTCAATTGCTTCCGCTGCCACAATTGAAAACGCCCGATGAAGTTCATCGGGCGTCTTTGTCGTTTGACCGGCAGGCCTGTCGAGCTGTCGCAACTTAGTGGTAAGCCTTCCTCGAAGCCAGCTTGGAGGCCATGAAGCAGGCCAGGGTGAAGATGACGACTGCGAAGCCGATGCCGAAGTAGGAAAGCTCGTCCATGAATGCCTCTGTTGGGTTTGGGTTTATTAGAGGCGAAGTAGACAGCGGCAGCGAAAAAAGTTCCGCGCCGCCATCAATTTTTTACGGCGCCTGAATCACTCCCCGCGCGCCCGGCGCACCGTGACCGATTCGCCGCCGACACCCCAGTTATCGGTATCCACCTCGTCGATGACGACCACCGTCGTCTTCGGGTTCTTGCCCAGCACATCGACCAGCAACTGCGTCGCGCCCTGGATCAGGCGGGCCTTCTGCTCGGCGGTGACGCCTTCGCGGGTGATCTTGATATTGACGTAAGGCATGGCCGCTCCCTTCAGCGATTGACGTCGACGACGACGCGGCCGCGCACCTTGCCGTCCATCAGGAGGGCGGCGGTCGGAATCGCCTCGGCCAGCGACACCTCGTGCGTGATCATGGCCAGCTTGGCGACATCCAGGTCGCGCGCCAGGCGCTCCCAGGCGAGCAGCCGCTCCGGACGCGGACACATCACGCTATCCACCCCGACCAGCGTCACCCCGCGCAGGATGAAGGGCGCCACGCTGGACGGAAAATCCATGCCGCCGGCCAGGCCACAGGCGGTGACCACGCCGCGATAGCGGGTCGTGGCGCAGATATTGGCCAGCGTGTGGCTGCCCACCACATCGACCGCCCCCGCCCAGCGCTCCTTGCCGAGCGGCTTGCCGGGCGCCGAGAAGGCGCCGCGCTCGAGCACTTCGGCAGCGCCCAGCTGCTTCAGGTAATCGGCCTCTTCCGGCCGGCCGCTGACCGCGACCACGGTATGGCCGAGCTTGCTCAGCACGGCGATGGCGACGCTGCCGACGCCGCCCGCCGCACCGGTGACGACGATCTCGCCGTCGCCCGGCTTGACGCCGTGGCGCTCCAGGGCCATAACGCAGAGCATGGCGGTATAGCCGGCGGTGCCGATGGCGACCGCCTGTTGCGCCGAGAAGGCCGCCGGCAGCGGCACCAGCCAGTCGCCCTTGAGGCGCGCCTTCTGGGCCAGGCCGCCCCAATGCGTTTCGCCGACGCCCCAGCCGTTGAGCACGACGCGGTCGCCGACCTTGTAGTCAGGGTTGGCGCTGGCTTCGACCGTGCCGGCGATGTCGATACCGGGCACCATCGGAAACTTGCGCACCACCGGGCCCTTGCCGGTGATCGCCAGGCCGTCCTTGTAGTTCAGCGAAGAGCATTCGACGCGAACCGTGACGTCACCCTCGGGCAACTGCGCCTCGTCGATATCCTTCACCGCCGCGCGGTAACCGGCTTCGTCCTTCTCGATCAGGATTCCCTTGAACATCGCTTACTCCGTATCAGTTTTGCAGGCAGGGGGCCGGCGCCGCATCCCGTTTTTCCACGACTTTCAGTATAACCAGCAGCACGACCCCAACCACCATCACGCCGCCGGCCAGATACAGACCGATCGAATAGTTGCCCAGCCGGGTCGCCAGCCAGCCAACGATGGCCGGCCCGATGATCTGCGCCACGCCGTAGGAAAGCGTCATCCGGCCCATCATCTTGGCCGGCCGCGTCGGGTAGTAGCGCCCGGCCATGGTCAACACCAGGCTGACCATGCCGATGAAGGTTCCGCCGAAGAGCAGCGCGCCGAACAGGGTCGGCAGCAGCCCGCCGACCGCCACCGGCAGCACGATGCCGACGATCTGCAGCACGGCGGCGAGGATCAGGGCGTTGAGGTCGCCGGTGTAGCGGGCGATCAGGTCCCAGTTGAAGGCCGCCGGCGCCGCCGCCAGGCCGATGGCCAGGAAAGCCAGCGCCCCCTGCCCGGCCAGCCCGGGCAAGCCATCGACGATGGCGACGATGAAGGTGGCGCTGATCACGTAGCCGAAGCCGGCGCAGAAATAGGCGGCCATGAACAGGCGCAGGAACAGCGGGCTGGGCGGGTTGTCGCGCATCGGCTCGCCGCTCTTGGTGACCAGGCTGGTATCCGGCGCCGGCAGCCAGGCCAGGGCGGGAACGATGAGCAGGCAGCCGATGGCCGTGAAGGCGAACCACTGCTCGCGCCAGTCGAAGCTGCCCACCATCGCCCATACCGCCACCGAGCAGCCGGCGATGCCGAGCCCGATGCCGGCGAAATGGATGCCCAGTTCCGGCCGGTGGTTGTGGCGGATCAGCCAGTTCAGGATCAGCCCGGTACCGAGCAGCATGCCGGCGGCGCTGGAGAGGCCGGCGATGAAGCGCGACAGGGTCCACAGCCACGGGTCGTTGGTCAGGCCCATCATCGCCGTGCTGACGATGGCCACCACCAACCCGATGCGATAGAGGCGATCCTTCAGGACCAGGTCGCTGATCACCGAGGCGACCAGCGCCCCGCTCAGGTAGCCGGCGTAGTTCAGCGCCGCCAGCCAGCCGGCTTCGGCCAGCCCCAGCCCGGCCTGTTGCTGCATGATCGGCAGCAGCGGCGTGTAGGCGAAACGGGCGACCCCGAAGGTCAGCAGCAGGCTGAAAATCCCGGCGCTCAGCACCTTCAGGCGCGCGCTCTGCGAGTTCATGGCTCTCTCCTTTTTTGGCTTGAGCCGACACCATATCCGCGCTAAATTATCGGCACAAATGATTTGTTTTGAACAGATCGTTCTTTTATTGAGATATATCGATGGAACTGATCGCCCTCCGCACCTTCCAGGCCGTCGTCGAAGAAGGCGGCATCCTGGCCGCTTCGCGCAAGCTGAATACCGTGCAGTCGAACGTCACCGGCCGGATACGCAAGCTCGAGGAAGAGCTGGGCGCCGAACTGTTCTTCCGCAAGGGACGCGGGCTGGAACTGGCGCCCTCGGGCCGCGTCCTGCTCGACTACGCCCGCCGCATGCTGGCGCTGGAAAGGCAGACGGCGAGCGCCGTGCGCCAGGCCGGCGAAAGCGTCGGCGAGCTGCGCATCGGCTCGATGGAAACCTTCGCCGCGCTGCACCTGCCCGGCGCCCTGAAGGCCGTGCGGGCCAGCCACCCGCGCCTGGAACTGCGCGTGTTCACCGACACCACCAGCAAGCTGACCGGCAAAGTCCTCGACCACAAGCTCGACTGCGCCTTCGTCGCCGGCCCCGTCGTCCATCCCGAGCTGCGCTTCGAGGAACTGGTGGTCGAGGAACTGGTGCAGGTCCACGCCGCCGGCTGCGATCCGGTCATGCTGCCGCTGATCATGTTCCGCGAAGGCTGCGCCTACCGCACCCGGGCCATCGCCTGGCAGCGCAAGCAAGGCCACGCGCTGTCCGATGCCATGGAGTTCGGCACGCTGGAAGGCATCCTCGGCTGCATTGCCGTCGGCCTCGGGTGGACGCTGATGCCGCGCCGGGTCGTCGAGCAGTCGGCGCACGCCGCCGACCTGGTCATTGAAACCGTGCCGCCGGACATAGCCCGCATTCCGACCGGGATGATTTCCTTGCGCGACGGCCCGCGCCTGCCGGTCCTCAAAACGCTGAGCGAAGGCGTGGCGGCCTCGGCCCGGCGTCCCCTGGCCGCCTGAAGCCCCTCAGGACTTGAGCAGTTCCTCGCGCGACCCCAGCCAGCGCTGCAGGTGCTTCTCGGCCAGGGCCGGATGCGCGGCCAGCATCTCCTCGGCCACTTCGCGCGCCATGTCGATCAGGTCGGCATCCATTTCCAGGTCGGCATAGCGCAATAGCGGCACGCCGCTCTGCCGGCTGCCGACGAATTCGCCGGGACCGCGGATCTGCAAATCCTGGCGGGCGATCTCGAAGCCGTCGGTGTTCTCGAAGATGATCTTCAGGCGCTGCCGGGCGATTTCGCCCAACGGCCCGGCATAGATCAGCACGCAGCTCGATTCGGCCTGGCCGCGACCGACCCGCCCGCGCAGCTGGTGCAGTTGCGACAGCCCAAAACGCTCGGCATGCTCGATGACCATCAGGCTGGCATTCGGCACGTCGACGCCGACTTCGATCACCGTCGTCGCCACCAGCACGTCGATGTCGCCGGCGGCGAAGGCGGCCATCACCGCCTGCTTTTCGTCGGCCTTGAGCCGCCCATGCACCAGTCCGACGCGCAGCCCCGGCAGATCGGCCGACAGCTGCTCGTAGGTATCCTGCGCCGTCTGCAACTGCAGGGCTTCCGACTCCTCGATCAGCGGGCAGACCCAGTAGGCCTGCCGCCCCTCTTCGACATGCTTGCCGATGAAGCCGACCACGTCGCTGCGCCGGTTGTCGGCGACCAGCCGGGTCTTGATCGGCGTCCGCCCCGGCGGCAGTTCGTCGAGCACCGTCACGTCGAGGTCGGCGTAATAGCTCATGGCCAGCGTGCGGGGAATCGGCGTCGCCGACATCATCAGCTGGTGCGGATTGTTGCCCTTCTTGCGCAGCGCCAGGCGCTGGGCGACGCCGAAACGGTGCTGCTCGTCGACGATGGCCAGCCCGAGCCGGGCGAAATCGACCCCGTCCTGGATCAGCGCATGGGTGCCGACGACCAGTTGCGCATCGGCCGCCGTCGCCGCCAGCTGTTCCCGCCTGGCCTTGCTCTTCAGGCTGCCCGACAGCCAGGCGACGCGCACGCCGAGCGGCGCCAGCCAGTCGCGCAGCTTCAGGTAATGCTGCTCGGCAAGGATTTCGGTCGGCGCCATGAAAGCCGCCTGCCAGCCCGCCGAAATCGCCTGGCAGGCGGCCAGCGCGGCGACGATGGTCTTGCCGGCGCCGACATCGCCCTGCAGCAGGCGTTGCATCGGGTAGGGCTGGGCCAGATCGGCGCCGATCTCGGCCATCGCCCGCGCCTGTGCGCCGGTCAGGCCGAAGGGCAAGCTGTCGAGCAGGCGCGCCCCGAGGTCGTCCCGCGCCCGCAACACCGGCGCCCCCTGCTCGCGCCGGGCCAGGTAGGCCCGACGCAGCGACAGCTGCTGGGCCAGCACCTCGTCGAACTTGACCCGCCGCCAGGCCGGGTGGTTGCGCGCATGCAGCGTATCGAGCTCGGTCCCCGGCGGCGGCATGTGCAGGAATTTGAGGCTGCGCCCCAGGCCGGGCAGCTTGAGGCGCTGGCGCAGTTCGTCGGGCAGGGTTTCCGACAGGTCGCCGGCCACCAGCGCCTTGCCGATCAGCTTCTGCAGCGCCGAGCTGGACAGCCCGGCGGTCGTCGGATACACCGGCGTCATTTCCGTCGGCAGCGGCTCGTCGTCGGCCACCTTGCGGAAGCGCGGGTGCACCATCTCGGCCCCGAAAAAGCCGCCGCGCACCTCGCCGAACGCCCGGATCCGCGAGCCTTCGCTCAAGGCCGCCTGCTGGTTCGGATAGAAGCTGAAGAAGCGCAGCGTGATGTCGCCGCTGTCGTCGCCGGCCCGCACCACCATCTGCCGGCGCGGCCGGTATTGCACCTCGTTGCCGTGCACGACGACCTCGACCTGCACCGGCTCGCCGCCAAAGGCACGGTTCACCGGCGTGACCCGCGTCTCGTCCTCGTAGCGCAGCGGCAGATGAACCAGCAAATCGGCCTCGCTGTGGAGGCCGATCTTGGCGAGCTTCTTGAGCAGGGCGTCGGAAGCGCGAATCGGAGCCGGGGCTCCGCCGGTCGTCATGCGTGGCGATCAGCCGATGAACATCACGGCGTCGGCCTCGACCAGCGCGCCGCGCGGCAGTTCCTTGACGCCGACGGCAGCGCGGGCCGGGAAGGGCTCGCTGAAGTAGCGGGCCATCGTTTCATTGACCTTGGCGAAGTTGGCCAGGTCGGTCAGGAAGACGTTGAGCTTGACGACATCGGCCAGCGAACCGCCGGCGGCTTCGGCCACGGCCTTGAGATTGTCGAAAACGCGAACGATTTGCGCTTCGATGCCGTCTACCATCTGCATGGAGGCCGGATCGAGGCCGATCTGCCCCGACAGGTAAACGGTGTCGCCGACGCGCACGGCTTGCGAATAGGTGCCGATGGCGGCCGGGGCGTTCGGTGTGGCGATGATGGTCTTGGCCATGGGAAACTCTTCCTGTCCTGTTTTGCGAAAACCTTATTTTAGCCCCGACCCCACATGAACCCACGCATCGAATCCCTGGAAAAAATGCTCGACGGCCCGCGCGACGGCGCCCTGCTCCGCTTCTCGCTCGGCAACGAATACCTCAAGGCCGGCGCGCCGGACAAGGCGGCCTCCAGCTTCCGGGCCGCCGTGGACCGCGACCCCGCCTACTCCGCCGCCTGGAAGGCGCTCGGCAAGGCGCTCGTCGAGGCCGGCGACGACCTTCTCGCGCTGACGGCCTACGAACGGGGAATCGCCGTGGCCGAAGCCAAGGGCGACATCCAGGCCGCGAAGGAAATGAATGTGTTTGCCCGGCGCATCCGCAAGGCGCACGAAACATGCGACACGCCGCCCGCTTAACGAATTGTTACAAGCCTGCGTAGGCCCGACGCGACGCCGCTGCGTTATTTGCTTACCCAAGCACGGAATATCGCCACCATGAACCGCAAGTCGCTCGCCCTCCGCCTTACTCTCGCCGCCGCATTGCTGGGCGGCCTGAGCGCCTGCACCGTCGTCCCGACCTACCCGGTCGGCTACCAGCGGCCACCGCCGGCCTACGTCGAGACCTACCCGGTCTACGGCTATCCGACGACCAGCATCTATTACCAGTCGGGATATCGCTACTACGACGGTTACGGCGACCGCCGCCACGACCATCGCGGCTACGACGACCGGCGCGGCGGCTACGGCATGCCGCTGCCGCCGCCCCTGCAACTGCATCGCGATGTGCGCCGCAGCCTCGGCCTGCCCCGCTTGCCCGGGATGCCCTGATCAGGCGTTTCGCCCGGCGCTTTGTTGCCGGTGAAAGCGGACTACTGGTTTTTGCCGCGCGGCGGCACCAGGATGGTTTCGACCCCCAGCTCCTTCAGCTTCGCCTGTGCCGCCTCCGCTTCGTGCTTGGTGCGGAAGGGGCCAACCTGAACACGGGTTTCCAGCGTTGACGGCACTCCGCTCAAGGTCAGCCGGGCATGCAGCTCCTCCGCCCGCTGGGCGCTGGAAAACACGCCGGCCTGCAGAACGAAGCCCGAAAACAGCCGGGAAACCGTAGGCGGCAGGATCGGCGCCACGGGCCGGGGCTCGACGAGGCGCGCCACCGGTCTGGCAGGTGTCGGTGCCGGTGCCGATTCCAGCGACGGCGTCGGGCGCGGCGCCGGGCCGGTCGGTTCCGCCGACCCTTCGGCGATCGGTTTGGCCGGCGCGGGAGCGACGACAGCCGGGGGATGCGCCGGCGCCAGCCGGTGACCGGCCACCGGGGCCGACGGCCGTTGATCGGCGCGCACTTCCGGCTTGCTGTCGACGGGCGCGGCAGCTTGCGCCTCGACCGTGGGCGGGGGCGGCGTCTCCACAACTGCCTCGGTTTTTTCGGGCGCCGGAGGCTCGGGCAGGTTTTCCGTCGGGGTGACCGGTTGCGACACCGCTTTCTGCGGCGCCACCGGGACAGGCTTGGTAAATACCACCGCTTCCGAGTCTTCGGGCGGGTTCGCGAGGTAATCGAAGAAAGCCAGGACGCCCAGCAGCATGGCCACCAGCACGCCCGCCACCGCGAGCCGTTTGCTCAGCTGGCCACGCAATTCGCCTGCGGCGTTGTCGTTATCCGGTCCGTTCGATTGTTCCGCCATGCCTGCCTCAACGCTCCTGACTCTTGGCCAGCGCGACGACCAGATCGGCCTCGGCCCGCGCTATGCCGCAACGTTCCGCGATGGCCGCCGCATCGTACCCGGAAACCGCCAGCTGCATGGCGTCGCCGTAAATCGGCGAGACCGTCTGGCAGGCCCTCAGGGAGGCCAGCTCATGATGCATGTCGGCGCGCAATGCCGCCAGTTCGCCACGCACCGCATCCACCTCGTCGCGCAGCTGGGCCAGCTCCTGCTCGAGCCCGGAGCGCAAGACTTCCCGGCCCAGGTGCAGCGGCGCATCGTCCCGGTCGGGCTCCGGCGCGGCTTCGTCATCCGGGGCCGCCGGCCCGCTTTCGTCCGTATCTCCGGCCTCGGCCGCCAGGGCCGGCGCCGGCTCCTGCTGTGGCGGGGACACCTGCTGCCGACGCAAATGGCGCATGCGGAGCACGACGAAGAGCATGTAGAGGGCGACCAGCGCGATCAGGACGATCAGCGCCTCGCGCATCCCCAAGCTCACGCCCGCCAGCTCCAGTGTCGGCACCCCGAACGCTTCCGCTCTGGCTTAGAAGCCTACCGAGTACTGCACGCCGACGATATGGGCGCCCGCATCGTAACTGCCGCGCAGGGTCGTCCCGTTCTTGTTCATGTTGATGTCGGGATCGCGGACGTAGAGGTAGCTGTAGCCGAGGTCGATCTTGCCGTAGCGGCCGGTATTCCATTGCCCGCCGAGAGACAGCCACAGGCGGCTGTTGTCCGGCACGCGGGCGGAACGATCGGAGTCCTTGACCGGCGTGCGGTCGTAGGCGATGCCGAACTTCAGCTTGGCCGCGTCGCTGGCCTTGTAGGCGGCGCCCCAGGCGACGCGCCAGGCGTTGTCATAGTTGAACGATTCCGTGCCCAGCGTCGCACCGCTGGCGCGACTGACCACGTTCAGCGAGCGCAGGGTGCCCCAGCGGGTGTAGGACAGATCACCCATCGCTTCCCAGCGGTCGGAGACCTGCTGCCACACCGACAGGATGGCGGTATCCGGCAGTTCGACGTCGGCCCTGAGCGGAATCGTTCCATTCATCGTTCCTTCCAGGGTGTACTTGATGGAGGAGCGATAGGACAGGCCCACCCGCATGGCGGGCGACAGCGTGAACAATGCGCCGACGTTCCAGCCCCAGGCGGAGTCGTCGCCCTTCAGGCGGGACAGCGAATTGGTCAGCTCGGCATCGATTTTCTGGTAGTTGACGCCAAAGCCGAGGGACAGCTTGTCATTGACGCGATAGGCCACCGACGGGTTGAAGTTGATCGTGCGTATCTCCGACTTGATCGACTGGCTACGTCCGATCCAGCCGCTGTCGTACTCGGTCGCCAGGCCGAAGGGTGCCGAGACGCCGAAGCCCAGGGAGAGGCGGTCGGTCACGCGGCCCGACAGGTAGAGATTGGGTACGGCATGCCAGCCACCGGCATCGCCGCCGTTGTTGCCCGTAGCGCTCGAGCCGTCATTGCGGAATTCATAGCTCGGCCCGACCCCGACCACCCCGGCCGAGAGCTGGAAGCCGGTCAGTTGCGTCATCCCGGCCGGATTGAAGAACACGGTGCTGGCATTGTCGGCCACCGCCGCCGAACCCGCGTAGGCGTTGCCCAGGCCGCTGGCGTTTTGCTCCCAGAGCTGGAACGCGGCGGCGGAAGCCATGCCGGAAAAGGCCAGCAGCATCAAGGCCGGCACGGTACGCAAGGTGAGTTTGTTCATGGGGTGGCTCGCTAGCGGGCGGGTGATTGATTAACCGTCGGATTTTAGACCATTTCCGGTCAATTTTCGGGCGGAACATTCCGTTTCATGCCATTGCCGTCGATCGCCACGTAGGTCAACTCGGCCTCGGTGACCTTGACGATGAGCGGAGCGGCGTAATTCCGCTCGGCGTACACTTCGACGCGCACCGTGATCGAGGTCGTCCCGACACGCACGATGTCGGCATAGAAGCTGACGATGTCACCGACCGAGATCGGTTGCTTGAACATGAAGGAATTGACCGAAACGGTCGCCACCCGCCCCTTGGCGCGATGCATGGCGGGAATGGCCCCGGCGACGTCGACCTGGGCCATCACCCAGCCGCCGAATACGTCGCCGTTCTGGTTGAGGTCGGCCGGCATCGGTACGACGCGCAGCGTGCAGTGCTTGGCGGGAAGCGCAAGGAAAGCGGAAGTCATGATTCACCCGTAACGAATGTACAGCGGGATTTTCCCGTAAAGCGGGCGGTTTTCATATACTTGCCCGACCATAACAATTCGATTCTCATCCCCCATGCGCCGCTCCACCGCCCTCCCCAAACCGCCCGCCGGCCAGGCGCTTGCCCAGACCCACGTGTGGCTGACCTTGCGCACGCTGTTTCCCTACCTGTGGCGCTATCGGCTGCGCGTGCTCGCCGCGCTGGGCTGCCTAATCGGCGCCAAGCTCGCCAACGTCGGCGTGCCGATGATTTTCAAGGAAATGATCGACGGCCTGGGCGGCGAACAGCAGGTGCTGGCCCTCCCGGTCTTGCTGCTCGCGCTGTACGGCATCCTTCGCTTCTCCACCTCGCTGTTTACCGAACTGCGCGAAATCCTCTTCGCCCGCGTCACCCAGCGGGCGGTACGCCAGGTGTCGCTGGAGGTGTTTCGCCACCTGCACGCCCTGTCGCTGCGCTTCCACCTGGAGCGCCAGACCGGCGGCGTCTCCCGCGACATCGAGCGGGGCAGCCGCTCCATCTCGAGCCTGATTTCCTACACCCTGTATTCGATCCTGCCGACGCTCGTCGAGATCGGACTCGTGCTGGCGATTCTTTTCGTCAAGTACGACATCGGCTACGTGCTCATCACCCTCGCTTCGCTGATTGCCTACGTGGTGTTCACGGTCCGGGTCAGCAACTGGCGCATCGACATCCGCCGGGCGGTCAATGAAAACGATTCGGCCGCCAACACGCGCGCCGTCGATAGCCTGCTCAACTACGAGACGGTCAAGTATTTCAACAACGAGGACTGGGAAGCCCGGCGTTACGACGAGCAACTGCTCAAGTGGGAGGACGCGGCCACCCGCAGCCAGACCACCCTCGCCTACCTCAACCTCGGACAGGCGGCGATCATCGCCCTCGGCGTCACCGCCATGATGTGGCGCGCCGCCAGCGGCGTCGTTGCCGGCCAGATGACCATCGGCGACCTGGTCCTGGTCAATGCCTTCCTGATCCAGCTGTACATGCCGCTCAACTTCCTCGGCATCGTCTACCGCGAAATCCGCCAGGCATTGACCGACATCGAACGGATGTTCAACCTGCTGCACGAGAATCAGGAAATCGCCGATTCGCCCGACGCCCGCGAACTGCCATCCGGACCGTTGCAGATCAACTTCGACGCGGTCGACTTCGCCTACGAAGCCAATCGGCAAATCCTGAAGAACCTGAATTTCGCCATCGCACCGGGCAAGACCGTCGCCGTCGTCGGCCATTCCGGCGCCGGCAAATCGACCCTGGCCCGGCTGCTCTACCGTTTCTACGACGTGCGCGGCGGCGCCATCCGCATCAACGGGCATGACCTGCGCAGCCTGCGCCAGGGCAGCCTGCGCGCGGCCATCGGCATCGTTCCTCAGGATACGGTGCTGTTCAACGACACCATCTTCTACAACATCAACTACGGGCGGCCGACCGCCAGCCGCGAGGAAGTCATGGCCGCCGCCCGCGCCGCGCAGTTGCACGATTTCATCGAATCCCTGCCGCTCAAATACGACACCAAGGTTGGCGAGCGGGGGCTCAAGCTGTCCGGGGGCGAAAAGCAGCGCGTCGCGATCGCCCGGGCGCTCCTCAAGAACCCGCCCATCCTGATCTTCGACGAAGCCACCTCGGCCCTCGACTCGGCGACCGAACGCGCCATCCAGGCCCAGCTCGAGCAGGCCGCCATCGGACGCACGACGCTGATCATCGCGCACCGCCTGTCGACCGTCATGAATGCGGACGAAATACTGGTGATGAGCGCCGGCCACGTCATCGAACGGGGCACCCACCCGGCGCTGCTGGCCGCGGGAGGTCAATACGCGACGATGTGGATGCTCCAGCAGCAGGAAGAACAGCAAAACCAGGGCTGAAGCGCCCGTTTCGCCGCTGTCGCCCGGTCACGCCGTTCCCGCGGCGTGATAGGATTGATGGCAATTTTTTTCGTTGGCGCTGGCCCCTCCTCCATGCATGCCCTGATGTCCAAAATGAAGGTGTTGGCGGTTGATGACAACCGGACCAACCTGCACATCCTCCAGGTATTCCTGAAGAAGCTCGGACACGAGGTCATCCTGGCCGAGAATGGCGAGGAGGCGGTCCGCAAGTTCGAAACCGAATCCCCGGACCTCGTGCTGCTCGACATCATGATGCCGGTCATGGACGGCTTCGAGGCCGCCCGGCGCATCAAGGGCATGACCCGCGACCGATGGACGCCGGTCATTTTCCTGTCGGCGCTCAATCGCGACGAAAACCTGGTGGAAGGCCTCGACGCCGGCGCCGACGACTACCTGACCAAGCCGATCAACTTCGTCGTCCTCGAAGCCAAGCTGCGCTCCATGCAGCGTTCGCTATCGATGCAGCAGGTGGCCATCGACTCCCTGCATCGGGTCCAGGCCATTTCCGACAACGTACTCGACGCCATCATCACGTCGGATGACCAGGGCGTCATCGTTTCCGCCAATCTATCCGCGGAACGCATCTTTGGCTGGAACCAGAGCGAAATAGTCGGCCGCAACATCGCCATGCTGCTGCCCGACGAGGCCTCGGCCAAACGCGCCGGACAGCCGGGCGGGACCCCACCTGCGGTCAGCGGCAACGAGCAGGAAGTGCTGGCCCGCCACAAGGACGGGCATCAGTTCCCGGCAACGCTGTCGATCAGCCAGGTCATGCTCGATAACCAGCAGATGGAAATCTGCGTCGTTCGCGACATCACCGAGCGCAAGCAAGCCGAGCAGCAGCTGCGGGCCAACGCCCGGCAGCTGCAAACCTACTACGACCAGACCCAGGCCGAACAGCAACTGGCGCTTCGCCTGATGGAAAAGCAGTTGCACCGCAGCGGCCTGCGCGACCGTCGCCTGAAATACAAGGTCATCCCCGCCGAACACTTCAGCGGCGATATCGTCGCCGCCACCCGCTCGCCCGACAACCGTTTCTACGCCTTGCTGGCCGACGCCACCGGGCACGGCCTGGCCGCCGCCATCAGCGCCCTGCCCGTGCTTGCGCTTTTCTACCGGATGACCAAATTGAACCGGACGGTTCAGGAGATCATCCTCGAACTGAACCAGCAGTTGAAGGAATCGATGCCGGTCGGCCGCTTTGTCGCGATTACCCTGGTTTGCCTTGACGAACAATCGCGCCAGGGCGAAATCTGGGTCGGCGGGACGCCGGAGGCCTTCCTGTTCGATCGCTGGGGCCGCACCACCAAGACGTTCCCATCCGCCAACCTGCCGCTCGGGATTGTCGCCAGCTCGGAACTGGGCGGAGAACCCATCGCCTTTTCGTGGGAAGCGGAAAATCAGCTCGTCCTGTGCTCGGACGGTTTGCTCGAAGCCACCAACCCGGCCGACGAGCAGTTCGGGACCTCGGGCTTGATACAGGCGATCGCGAACACCTCGCCCGGCGACCGCTTCCCGAAGATCGAAGCCGCGCTGCAAGCCCACCAGAACGGAACGCCCGCCAGCGACGACGTGTCGCTGATGCTGATCGATTGCCCCTGAAACCGGGGCCGATCCCAGGAATAATCCCAGGAATAAAAAAGGCCGGAAATTCCGGCCTTTTTCTTTGAGCAATACTGGCTTATTCGCCAGCCGATTCCTCGATCTCGACAGCCTCGGTCGGTTCCGGGCGGTCCAGCAGTTCGACGAACGCCATCGGCGCATTGTCGCCGACGCGGAAGCCGCACTTCAGGATGCGCAGGTAGCCACCCGGACGGGTAGCGTAGCGCGGGCCGATCTCGGCGAACAGCTTGACCACGATCTCACGGTCGCGCAGGCGGTCGAATGCCAGGCGCTTGTTGGCGAGGGTCGGGTTCTTGCCGAGGGTGATCATCGGTTCGACGACACGACGCAGTTCCTTGGCCTTCGGCAACGTGGTCTTGATGGCCTCGTGACGGAGCAGGGAAACGGTCATGTTGCGCAGCATCGCCAGGCGATGGCTGCTGGTGCGGTTCAGTTTGCGAAGTCCATTGCGGTGACGCATGGTTAATCCTTTCTATGTTCTGCAGGCGTCCCTTGACTGCCCTGATCGGAAAAGGCTTACGCCTTTTCCAGACCGGCGGGCGGCCAATTTTCCAGTTTCATGCCCAGCGTCAGGCCGCGTGCGGCCAACACTTCCTTGATCTCGTTCAGCGACTTGCGACCCAGGTTCGGGGTCTTGAGAAGTTCGTTCTCGGTACGCTGGATCAGATCG
Source organism: uncultured Dechloromonas sp. (assembly GCF_945957265.1). Lineage (GTDB taxonomy): Bacteria > Pseudomonadota > Gammaproteobacteria > Burkholderiales > Rhodocyclaceae > Azonexus. The sequence continues at coordinate 13,500 of NZ_CAMFKO010000046.1, read as the reverse complement.
CCGATGTAGTAGATGTTCTCGGCCTTCAGGCAGTTCGCGGAACGAACCGTCAGTTCGAGATCATCGACCGGACGCAGGAGAACCGGATCGACTTGGGCGGGCTTGGAAGCCTCGGCCACCGGGGCCGTGCCTTCCAGATCGGCGAAGACGGAAAGCTGTTCCATCAGTACGCGGGCTGCGTAGCGGATGGCTTCTTCCGGCTCGACGACGCCGTTGGTTTCGATATCGACGATCAGCTTGTCGAGGTCGGTACGCTGTTCGACACGGGCGCTTTCGACGGCGTAGGCCACGCGGCGGATCGGGCTGAACGAAGCGTCCAGAACCAGCTTGCCGATGGTCTTGGCGTCGCCAAGGTTGCGCACGTTACCCGGCACATAGCCGCGACCCTTCTCGACCTTGATCTCCATGGCGAGCTTGCCGCCCGGAGAGAGGTGAGCGATCACGTGTTCCGGATTGATGATTTCCACGTCGTGCGGCAACTCGATGTCAGCAGCACGAACAGCGCCTTCACCTTCCTTGACCAGCTTGAGGTTCACGACGTCGCGGTTGTGCAGCTTGAAGACGATGCCCTTCAGGTTGAGAAGGATATCGACCACATCTTCCTGCACGCCATCAACGGTGGAGTACTCGTGGAGCACGCCATCGATGCCGACTTCAGTCGGCGCGTAGCCGACCATGGACGACAGCAGGATGCGACGCAGTGCATTGCCCAGGGTATGGCCATAGCCGCGTTCGAACGGCTCCATGACCACCTTGGCCTGCACGGGCGAAACGCTCTGCACGTCAATGATACGGGGTTTCAGAAGTCCACTGCTTTGCATGGGCTAGATCCTCTGCTCAGTGCTTACTTCGAGTAAAGTTCGATGACGAGACCTTCGTTCAGGGTCGCCGGCAGTTCGGAACGTTGCGGCATGGCCTTGAACGTGCCCTTGCCTTCCTTGACGTCAACCGAAATCCACTCCGGGAAACCGCGGGATTCGGCGGCCTCGAGAGCGGCCTTGCAGCGCAGGGAAGCGCGTGCACGGTCGGTCAGCTGGACGACATCGCCCGGCTTGACGAGGTAGGACGGGATATTGACGCGCTTGCCGTTAACCAGAACGCCGTTGTGACGGACGACCTGGCGCGATTCGGTACGGGAAGCACCGAAACCCATGCGGTAGGCGACGGAATCCAGGCGGGCTTCCAGCAGCTGCAGCAGGTTTTCGCCGGTCTGGCCCTTGCGGCGGTCAGCTTCGGCAAAGGTCTTGCGGAACTGGCCTTCCAGCACGCCGTAGACGCGACGGATCTTCTGCTTGGCACGCAGGTGGACGCCGTAGTCGGACAGACGGGCGCCGGATTTTTGACCGTGCTGTCCCGGAGCGTAAGAACGACGCTCGATGGCACACTTGTCGGTAAAGCACTTTTCGCCCTTCAGGAACAGCTTTTCGCCTTCGCGGCGGCACTGACGGCATTTCGGATCGAGATTACGAGCCACTTGTCTTTCTCCTTAGATGCGGCGCTTCTTGGGCGGACGGCAGCCGTTGTGCGGCACCGGCGTCACGTCGGAAATCGCGGTGATCTTGATGCCCAGCGCGTTCAGTGCGCGGACAGAAGATTCGCGGCCAGGACCAGGGCCCTTGATGCGGACTTCCAGATTCTTGACACCGCATTCCTGGGCAGCCTTGCCAGCCGCTTCGGCAGCGACCTGGGCGGCGAACGGGGTGGACTTGCGGGAGCCGCGGAAACCGGCGCCACCGGAAGTCGCCCAGGACAGCGCGTTGCCCATGCGATCGGTAATGGTGATGATGGTGTTGTTGAACGAAGCGTGGATGTGGGCGATGCCCTCGGCTACGTTCTTCTTGACCTTTTTGCGAACTTTAGGTGCAGTCTTTGCCATGTTCAGTCCCTATTACTTCTTGCCAGCGATGGCCTTGCGCGGGCCCTTGCGGGTACGAGCATTGGTACGGGTGCGCTGACCACGGCAGGGCAGGCCCTTGCGATGGCGCAGGCCACGGTAGCAACCGAGGTCCATCAGGCGCTTGATGTTCATGGTGACTTCGCGGCGCAGGTCACCTTCAACGGTGAACTTGCCCACTTCGTCACGCAGACGGTCCATGTCCGCATCGGACAGGTCCTTCATTTTGGTAGTACGACCAATGCCGGCTGCATCACAGATTTTCTGTGCGCGGGTGCGGCCGATGCCGTAAATCGCGGTCAGCGCGATTTCAGCATGCTGATGGTTCGGAATGTTTACCCCTGCAATACGGGCCATTCTATCGCTCCAATATTTCGAAAATTAACGAATGCCGACTCGACAGGGCTTAGCCCTGGCGCTGCTTGTGACGCGGATCCTTGCAAATGATGCGCACGACACCCTTGCGGCGGATAACTTTACAGTTGCGGCAAATGCGCTTCACTGAAGGTTGAACTTTCATGTTTTACTCCTCGTCTGCGAGAGCTTGGAAGCAGCCGTGATTCCTTGCCCTGCGGTTTATTGCGTAGAGAACTTTTTACTTGGCCCGGAAAACGATCCGGGCTTTCGATAAATCATATGGCGTCAATTGGACGGTAACCTTGTCGCCAGGAAGGATGCGGATGTAGTGCATGCGCATCTTTCCGGAGATAAAGCCATGGACGATATGTCCATTTTCCAGCTTGACCTTGAAGGTCGCATTCGGGAGGTTCTCGACAACCTCGCCTTGCATCTCGATGTAATCTTCTTTTGCCATGAGTAACTATTACTTGATCATCGGCGAACCCTTGAAGTTTGCTTTCTTCAAGAGACTTTCATACTGGTGCGACATCACGTAAGCCTGCACCTGAGACATGAAGTCCATGGTAACGACCACGATAATCAACAAAGAGGTACCACCGAAGTAGAACGGCACGTTCCACTTCAGAATCAGGAATTCCGGCAGCAGACACACGACGGTGATGTAGGCGGCACCGATCAGGGTCAGGCGCATCAGAATCTTGTCGATGTAGCGTGCGGTCTGCTCGCCCGGGCGGATACCCGGAACGAAGGCGCCGCTCTTCTTCAGGTTGTCCGCGGTTTCCTTGGAATTGAAAACCAGTGCGGTGTAGAAGAAGCAGAAAAATACGATCGCGGCGGCGTAGAGCATCACGTAGATCGGCTGCCCCGGCGACAGGGTGGCAGCTACGTCCTTCAACCACAGCATCGACTCGCTGGAACCGAACCAGTTGGCCACGGTTGCCGGAAAGAGAATGATGGACGACGCGAAGATCGGCGGAATGACGCCCGACATATTCAGTTTCAGCGGCAGATGCGAGCTCTGGCCACCGTAAATCTTGTTGCCGACCTGGCGCTTGGCGTAATTGACCAGAATCTTGCGCTGGCCACGCTCGACGAAGACGACGAAACCGGTAACCGCGACAACCAGCACGCAGATGATCAGTGCGGTCAGCGGGTGCATGGCACCGGTACGAACCAGTTCGAGCAGGCCACCGATGGCATTCGGCAGACCGGCGGCGATACCGGCGAAGATGATGATCGAGATGCCGTTACCCAGGCCGCGCTCGGTGATCTGCTCACCCAGCCACATCAGGAACATGGTCCCGGTAAGGAGGGTGGACACCGTGGTCAGGCGGAACATGAAGCCCGGGTCATTGACCAGGCCAGCCTGCGCCTCGAGGGCCACGGCGATGCCCAGCCCCTGGAACAGGGCGAGGATGACCGTACCGTAACGGGTGTATTGCGTGATCTTGCGGCGGCCGGCTTCACCCTCTTTCTTGAGGGCTTCGAGCTGCGGACTGGCCACGCTCATCAATTGCATGATGATCGACGCCGAAATGTACGGCATGATCCCCAGTGCAAAAATGGTGAATCGCGACAAGGCACCACCCGAGAACATGTTGAACATGCCCAGGATGCCGCCCTGCTGCGAATTGAAAAGGTCAGCCAGAACGTTGGGGTCAATCCCCGGAACCGGAATGTGCGCGCCGATGCGGTAAACCACGAGAGCGCCCAGCAGGAACCAAAGCCGGCGCTTGAGATCGCCGAATTTGCCACCCTTGCCTACGGTATTGGGATTTGCTGCCAACGTTCTAACCTTTCCCTTTGTTACTCGGCGACGGAGCCGCCAGCGGCTTCGATCGCAGCCTTGGCACCCTTGGTGGCGCCAACGCCCTTCAGGACAACCTTGCGGCTGATGGCACCGGACAGGATGACCTTGGCCGACAGCGCATCGCCCGGAACGATACCGGCTGCTTGCAGAGCCAGCAGGTCGATTTCGTCAACCGGCAGACGATCCAGGTCGGTCAGGCGGACTTCGTAGTTGCGGGCGCGGGTCAGCGAATTGAAACCGCGCTTCGGCAGACGACGCTGCAGCGGCATTTGACCGCCCTCGAAGCCAACCTTGTGGAAGCCGCCGGAACGGGACTTCTGACCCTTGTGGCCGCGGCCGCAGGTCTTGCCCAGGCCGGAACCGATACCGCGGCCGACGCGCTTGGCGGCCTTCTTCGAGCCTTCGCCCGGTTTGATGGTATTCAGACGCATGGCTTAACCCTCAACCTTTACGAGATACTGAACCTTTTGGATCATGCCGCGCACTGCCGGCGTGTCTTCCAGTACAGAGGTGCTGTTCAGCTTGCGCAGGCCCAGGCCGCGCACGGTGGCGCGATGGTCCTGCTTGGTGCCGATGATGCTCTTGACGAGCTTCACAGTGATTTTCTTGTCAGCCATGACTTACCCCAGGATCTGATCAACAGACAGGCCACGCTTGGCAGCGATTTCTGCCGGCGTATTGACCTTCGACAGACCGTCGATGGTGGCACGCACGATGTTGTAAGGATTGGTGGAGCCGTGAGCCTTGGCCACAACGTTGGTCACGCCGACAACTTCGAAGACGGCACGCATGGCGCCGCCGGCGATGATGCCCGTACCTTCCGGAGCCGGCTGGATCATCACGGTGGTTGCACCATGACGGCCCATGACGGTGTGATGAACGGTACCGTTGCGCAGGCTGACCTTGGCCATCTTGCGACGGGCCTCTTCCATTGCCTTCTGCACGGCCACCGGCACTTCGCGGGACTTGCCCTTGCCCATGCCGATCGCGCCATCGCCATCGCCAACCACGGTCAGTGCAGCGAAACCGAGGATACGGCCGCCCTTCACCACCTTGGTGACGCGGTTAACCGCAACCATCTTCTCGCGCAGACCGTCGTCGCGCTCTTCAGCCTGTTGCGGCTTCTTGTTTCTTTCAGGTTTAGCCATTTCTTAACCTCGTCCTTTCGCCGTCGGTTAGAACTTCAGGCCGCCTTCACGCGCGGCTTCAGCCAACGCCTGAATACGACCGTGGTACTGGAGACCGGAGCGATCAAAGGCCACCTGCTCGATACCGGCGGCCTTGGCGCGCTCGGCGATCAGCTTGCCAACAGCAGTGGCAGCAGCCTTGTTACCGCCGTTCGTGACGTCGCCACGAACGTTCTTGTCCAGCGTGGAAGCCGAAGCCAGAACCTTGCCGCCGCAGGGCGAAATGATCTGGGCGTAAATGTGGCAGTTCGTGCGGTTAACGCACAGACGCACAGCTTTGAGTTCGGCGATTTTGGCCCGGGTTTTGCGGGCACGGCGCAAACGCGCTTGCTTCTTGTTAAACATATGCCACCCTTACTTCTTCTTGGTTTCCTTGATAACCACCACTTCGTCCGAGTAACGAACGCCCTTGCCCTTGTAGGGCTCCGGCTTGCGATACGCACGAACTTCGGCAGCTACCTGACCGACTTGTTGCTTGTCCGCACCCTTGATGACGATTTCCGTCTGGGTCGGGCATTCAACCTTTACGCCGGCCGGCATCTTGTGCGCGACCGGATGAGAAAAGCCGAGGGAGAGATTCAGCGTGTCGCCGGCGGCCTGGGCACGGTAACCCACGCCAACCAGCTGCAGCTTGCGCTCAAAGCCCTTGGAAACGCCGGTCACCATGTTGTTCAGGTTGGCACGCATGGTGCCCCACATGGCAGCCGCATTCTCGGCGCCAGCAACCTTGGAAACAACAACGCTCTGACCTTCAACGGCAACGGTGACGGCCGGATGAGCAGCAGCCTTCAAGGTGCCCAGCGGGCCCTTGACGACGATTTGCTCACCAACGCTAACTTCGACACCGGCCGGCAGCACGACGGGATTCTTACCAATACGAGACATGATCGGTCAGCTCCTTAGGCCACGATGCACAGGACTTCGCCACCAACCTTGGTAGCGCGGGCCTTGCGGTCGGTCATGACACCCTTCGGGGTGGACACAATCGCCACACCCAGGCCGTTCATGACGCGCGGGATATCTTCGCAGCCCTTGTAGATACGCAGGCCAGGCTTGGAAACGCGCTCGATACGTTCGATGACCGGACGGCCAGCGTAGTACTTGAGGGCGATTTCGAGGGTAGCCTTGCCGTCGTTCTGACGGACTGCGAAATCTTCGACATAGCCTTCATCCTTGAGGACGGCAGCGATAGCGGCCTTGACCTTGGACGAGGGCATGGAGACAGACGCCTTCTCGGCGAGCTGGGCGTTGCGGATGCGAGTCAGCATGTCCGCGATCGGATCGCTCATAGCCATTTCTGTATCTCCTGATTACCAGCTGGCCTTAACAACACCCGGGATCTCGCCATTGAAGGCCAGTTCACGGATCTTGTTACGACACAGACCGAATTTACGGAAAACGCCACGCGGACGACCAGTCAGCTGGCAGCGGTTGCGCAGGCGCGACGGGCTGGAGTTGCGCGGCAGGGCCTGCAGCTTCAGACGGGCTTCGTAACGCTCCTCGTCCGACAGGCTCGCGTTGTTGAAGATTGCCTCCAGGGCAGCGCGCTTCTTGGCGTACTGAGCCACCAGCTTGCGGCGCTTTTCTTCACGGTTGATCAGAGCAAGTTTTGCCATGATTGCCTCAATTCTTGAACGGGAACTTGAAGGACGTCAGCAGCGCCTTGGCTTCTGCATCGGTCTTCGCGGTCGTGGTGATGCTGATGTTCATACCCCGCAGAGCATCGATCTTGTCGTACTCGATTTCCGGGAAAATGATCTGTTCCTTGACACCCATGTTGTAGTTGCCCTGGCCGTCAAAACCCTTGCCGGAGATACCACGGAAGTCACGAACGCGCGGCAGCGCGATGGTGACCAGGCGATCCAGAAACTCGAACATACGCGGACCACGCAGGGTGACCATGCAACCGATCGGGTAGCCATCACGAATCTTGAAGCCGGCGATCGACTTGCGAGCCTTCGTGGTGACCGGCTTCTGACCGGCAATCTTCTGCATGTCGCCAACGGCGTTTTCCAGAACCTTCTTATCGGCGACCGCTTCACCGACACCCATGTTCAGGGTGATCTTGGTGATGCGGGGCACTTCCATCACGGACTTGTAGCCGAACTGCTTGGTCAGGTCGGAAACAACGGTGTCCTTGTAAAACTGTTGCAAACGCGCCATGTCGATTCCTTATGCGTTCACCAGTTCGCCGTTCGACTTGAACACGCGAACCTTGCGGCCATCTTCGAGCACCTTGATGCCGACACGATCGGCCTTCTTGGTTGCTGCATTGAACAGCGCAACATTGGAGATATGGATCGGCATGTCCTTGTCAACGATGCCACCGGCCACACCCTTGATCGGGTTCGGCTTGACGTGCTTCTTGGCACGATTGACACCTTCGACAACCACATGCTCGCTATCAACACGAAGCACGACGGTGCCGCGCTTGCCCTTGTCTTTACCGGTAATGACGACGACTTCGTCGCCCTTGCGAATCTTTTCCATCATCCGCTCCTTACAGAACTTCCGGAGCCAGGGACACGATCTTCATGAAGCGCTCGGTACGCAGTTCGCGGGTCACCGGGCCAAAGATGCGCGTGCCGATCGGCTCGAGCTTGTTGTTGAGGAGGACTGCGGCATTGCCGTCAAAGCGTACCAGCGAGCCATCAGGACGACGCACACCCTTGGCGGTACGAACCACCACGGCGTTGTAGACATCACCCTTCTTCACGCGACCGCGCGGCGCAGCGTCCTTGATGCTGACCTTGACGATATCGCCAATACCAGCATAACGGCGCTTGGAGCCACCCAGCACTTTGATACACATTACCGAACGCGCACCGGTGTTATCGGCGACGTCCAGAATCGTCTGCATCTGAATCATTTAAATTAACTCCAACTTAATCCGCTTGCGCGGTCAGTCTTGGAACCCGTACGGGTCGAACAACTTTACGGGACCAGGACGGCGCCCGCAAAAAAGAAGCCGGATTATACCGGCTTCTTTTTATACTGCGCAAGCGTTTTTAAAAACTTTCGTTATACAACGATCGCCTTTTCCAGAACGCTGGTCACAGCCCAAGTCTTGGTACGGGAAACCGGGCGGGTTTCGACGATCTCGACGAGATCGCCAGCCTTGGCGGTGTTGCCGTCGTTATGGGCGTGATACTTCTTGGAACGAACCATCACCTTGCCGTACATCGGGTGCTTGACCTTACGTTCGACCAGGACGGTAACCGTCTTGTCCATCTTGTCGCTGACAACGCGACCGATCAGAGTGCGCTTGATGCTGGTGGTTTCGCTCATTGCTGCACCGCCTTTTCACGGATAAGCGTGCGCACACGAGCGATATCGCGACGCACCTTGGACATTTGGCTGGTATTGGACAGCTGCTGGGTAGCAAGCTGCATACGCAGACCGAACTGGGCCTTCAACAGGTCCAGCAATTCCTTGTTGAGCTCGTCCACGCTCTTGGTTCTCAATTCACTAGCTTTCATGATTACCCCAGATGACGAGTCACGAAGGTGGTGGCAATCGGCAGCTTGGCAGCGGCGAGTGCAAATGCCTCGCGAGCCAGCGCTTCGTTGACACCATCCATTTCATAAAGGACCTTGCCCGGCTGGATTTCGGCGACCCAATACTCCGGGTTACCCTTACCGTTACCCATACGAACTTCGGCCGGCTTCTTGGAAATCGGCTTGTCCGGGAAGATACGGATCCAGATGCGGCCACCGCGCTTGATGTGACGAGTCATGGCGCGACGGGCAGCTTCGATCTGGCGAGCCGTCAGGCGACCGCGACCGATAGCCTTGAGACCCCACTCACCGAAGGAGACCTTCGTACCGCGAGTCGCCAGACCTTCATTGCGGCCCTTATGCTCCTTGCGGAACTTGCGACGATTAGGTTGCAACATTTAGGCACCTGCCTTTCTGACGTTGCGCTTGGCCGGAGCATCACCGTCAGCCTTCTTGACGGTGCGGGTACGCGGCTTGTCGCCTTCGGGCTTGCCCGGGGCGCGACGCGGACGACGCTCTTCGGCTGCCGGCTCTTCGGCGACCGGCTGGGCGTTACGGTCGAGCATGTCGCCCTTGTAAACCCAGACCTTGATACCGATGATGCCGTAGGTGGTCAGCGCTTCGGAAGTTGCGTAGTCGATGTCGGCGCGCAGGGTGTGCAGGGGCACACGACCTTCGCGATACCATTCGCTACGGGCGATTTCAGCACCGTTCAGACGGCCGGCGCTCATCACCTTGATACCCTGGGCACCGAGGCGCATGGCGTTCTGCATCGCGCGCTTCATGGCGCGACGGAACATGATGCGCTTCTCGAGCTGCTGGGCGATCGAATCGGCGATCAGCTGGGCATCGATTTCCGGCTTGCGGATTTCTTCGATCGACACATGGACGGGAACGCCCATGATGCGCTGAAGGTCCGTACGCAGTTGTTCGATGTCCTCGCCCTTCTTGCCGATGACCACGCCCGGACGGGCGGAGTAAACGGTGACGCGGGCATTCTTGGCCGGACGCTCGATCAGCACGCGACCAACCGAGGCGTGCGCCAGCTTGCGCTTCAGGTACTCGCGTACCTTGACGTCTTCCTGCAGCATGCCCGGGAAGTCCTTGCTGTTGGCGTACCAACGGGAACTCCAGTTTTTGGTGACGGCCAGACGAAAGCCAGTCGGATGAATTTTCTGTCCCATGGCTCTTCCTTAGTTACCAACGGTCAGATAGATATGGCAGGTCGGCTTGCTGATCCGATTGCCACGACCCTTGGCGCGCGCGGTGAAACGCTTCAGCACCATGCCTTTTTCGACGTAGATGATTTTCACCTTCAGTTCGTCGATATCAGCGCCGTCGTTGTGCTCGGCGTTGGCGATAGCCGACTCCAGCACCTTTTTGATGATACCAGCGCCCTTGGTCGGGCTGAAGGCCAGGATGTTGAGAGCCTGACCAACCGGCTTGCCGCGCACGAGATCCGCCACCAGGCGGCCTTTTTGCGCAGAGAGGCGTACGCCCCGCAGACTTGCACGAGTTTCCATGTCAGCTCCTTACTTCTTGGCCTTCTTGCCGGCGGTGTGACCCTTGAACGTACGGGTCAGCGAGAACTCGCCGAGCTTGTGACCGACCATATTCTCGGTGACGAACACCGGGATATGCTGCTTGCCATTGTGGACCGCGATCGTCAGGCCGATGAACTCGGGGAGGATCGTCGAACGACGCGACCAGGTCTTGATCGGGCGCTTGTCATTGGTGGCGCGAACTGCCTCGACCTTGTCGATCAGGTGCGCATCAATAAACGGGCCCTTTTTGAGAGAACGTCCCATTTCCTACCCCTTAACGCTTGTGACGGCGCTGAACGATCATGCTGTTCGTGCGCTTGTTGCTGCGGGTACGGTAACCCTTGGTGGGCTGACCCCACGGGTTAACCGGAACACGACCTTCGCCGGTCTTGCCTTCACCACCACCGTGCGGGTGGTCGATCGGGTTCATCGCGGTACCGCGGACGGTCGGACGAATGCCACGCCAGCGCTGAGCACCGGCCTTGCCGATCTTGCGCAGGTTGTTTTCTTCGTTACCGACTTCACCGACGGTGGCGCGGCACTCGACGTGCACACGACGAACTTCGCCGGAACGCAGACGAATCTGGGCGTAGGAACCTTCGCGCGCCAGCAGCTGAACGGAAGTACCGGCGGAGCGAGCGATCTGCGCACCCTTGCCCGGCATCATCTCGACACAGCAGATGGTGGTACCGACCGGGATGTTGCGGATCGGCAGCGCATTGCCAGACTTGATCGGGGCTTCCGAGCCGCTCATGATCTGCTGACCGACCACCATGCCCTTGTTGGCGATGATGTAACGGCGCTCGCCGTCGGCGTAGCACACCAGAGCGATGTTGGCGGTACGGTTCGGATCGTATTCCAGACGCTCAACCTTGGCCGGGATACCGTCCTTGTTGCGCTTGAAATCGACGACGCGATAAGCCTGCTTGTGACCACCGCCCTGATGGCGAACGGTGATACGACCGTTGTTGTTGCGACCGGCGTTCTTGGACTGCGACTCGACCAGGCCGGCAAACGGCTTGCCCTTGTGCAGATCGGCATTGACCACCTGGACAACACCGCGGCGACCCGGGGAGGTAGGTTTGACTTTAACGAGAGCCATTACGCATTGCCCCCTTCAACGAAATTGATTTCCTGACCCGGCTTCAGGCTCACGTAGGCCTTCTTCCAGCCCTTGCGACGGCCGGTTGCACCCTTGAAGCGCTTGACCTTGCCCTTGACGTTGGCGACCTGAACGGCCTCAACCTCAACCTTGAACAGGAGCTCGACAGCAGCCTTGATTTCCGGCTTGGTCGCATCGGATGCGACACGGAAAACCACTTGCTCATGCTTGTCGGCAACGTAGGTAGCCTTCTCGGAGATTTGCGGTGCCAGCAGCACCTGCATCAGACGCTCTTGATTCATCCCCACATCTCCTCGAACTTGGCCACGGCATTCTTGGTAACCAGGACCTTGTTGAAGCGGACCAGGGAAACCGGATCAGCTTCCTGGGCTTCCAGGACCAGAACATTGGGCAGGTTGCGCGACGAGAGGTAGAGGTTCTCGTTCAGCTCGTCGGTAACAACCAGAAGATTGCCTTCCAGACCCATGCCCTTGAGCTTCTGGGCAAACAGCTTGGTCTTCGGCGCATCGATGGACAGATCGTCGATCACCACCAGACGGTCCTGACGGGCCAACTCGGAGAGGATCGCAGCCATGCCGGCGCGGAACATCTTCTTGTTAACCTTCTGGGAATAGTTTTGGTCCGGCGAGTTCGGGAAAATCCGACCGCCCCCACGCCACAGCGGGCTGCCGTTCGAGCCAGCACGGGCACGACCGGTGCCCTTCTGACGCCACGGCTTGGTGGTGGTGTGACGGACTTCGGAGCGATCCTTCTGCTTGCTGTCGCCAGAACGGGCATTCGCCTGGTAGGCGACGACGATCTGGTGCACCAGCGCTTCGTTGAATTCGCGACCGAACAGCACATCGGAAGCCTGCAGCTTGGCAGCTTCCTGACCTTGTTCGTTAATAACCTTCAGTTCCATGTCGCCCCCTTAAGCCTTGACTGCCGGACGCACGACGACGTCAGAACCCTTGGCACCCGGAACAGCGCCCTTGACCAGCAGCAGCTGGCGCTCGGCATCGACGCGAACGATGGTCAGGCTCTGCAGGGTCGACTGCACGTCGCCCAGATGGCCGGCCATGCGCTTACCCGGGAAAACACGACCCGGATCCTGCGCCATACCGATGGAACCCGGCGCATTGTGCGACACCGAGTTACCGTGGGAAGCACGGTTGGAGCTGAAGTTGTGGCGCTTGATACCACCCTGGAAACCCTTACCGATCGAGGTACCGGTCACATCAACCTTTTGCCCTTCGGCAAAGATGGTGACAGCGATCTGATCGCCGGCCTTGAAATTGGCCAGTTGATCAGCTTCGACCTGGAATTCCTTGAGCACATGCCCGGCTTCCACACCTGCCTTGGCCAGATGGCCAGCCAGGGGCTTGGAAACACGAGAGGCACGGCGCTTGCCGAATGCGACCTGAATGGCTGCGTAGCCATCGATCTCCGGCGTTTTGACTTGGGTCACGCGGTTATTGGACACGTCAAGCACAGTTACCGGGATGGACGCGCCATCCTCGGCAAAAATGCGAGTCATGCCAACCTTGCGACCAACAAGGCCTAGACTCATGGTTATTCTCCTCATCGCCGGCTGCGATTGGCCGGTCGATGTAAAACAACAAATGGGCAGCCGTTGCCGGCCACCCCCGAAAGGCGCGGATTATATCCGCAAAACTACAATTACTGCAACTTGATCTCGACGTCGACGCCAGCCGGCAGATCCAGCTTCATCAGGGCATCAACAGTCTTGTCGGTCGGATCGACGATATCCATCAGACGCAAATGGGTACGGATCTCGAGCTGATCGCGGGAAGCCTTGTTCACGTGCGGCGAACGCAGGATGTCGAAACGCTGCTTGCGGGTCGGCAGCGGAACGGGACCACGAACGACAGCACCGGTACGCTTGGCGGTCTCGACGATCTCCTGGGCGGATTGATCGATCAGACGATAGTCGAAGGCCTTCAGACGGATACGGATTTTTTGGCTTTGCATTTTCTTGGCTTCCAAAGAACGATGGGGTGAGCGTTACCCACCCCGGTTTTCAAAAAGAACGATTACTCGATGATCTTGGCGACGACGCCGGCGCCGACGGTACGACCGCCTTCG
>NZ_CAMFKO010000045.1 GCF_945957265.1 uncultured Dechloromonas sp. | reverse complement strand
CGGCCCGACCTACCGCGAAGCCCAGCTGTGCATGGAAATGATCGCCGACACCGGCCGCCTCGGATCGCTCGACATCGTCGAACTCAACCCGGCGCTCGACCATCGGAACATGACGGCCGAGCTGGCGGTCGACCTGGTCGAGAGCCTGTTCGGCAAGAGCACCCTGCTGCGCCTGTATCAATCCTGAAATTTCGGGGCGGAGCGCCGGAGCGCGGCGCAAGCCGCTCCCTGTCGTGAAAGTGCCCACCATGAATGCCCCGAATCAACCCCATCTCCGTTTTGCCGAGCGCCGCGCCGAGATGGCGGCCCTTTGCCGCGCCGACGAGCCGACCTGCATTGCCGCGCTGACCGCCGAATACCGCGCCCGGCCGCTCGACGAGGCGGCCGTCGCCCGGCGGGCCGGCGAACTGGTCGCCGCGGTGCGCGCCCAGCGCAGGACGGCGAGCGGCGTTGATCACCTGATGCACGAGTTTTCCCTGTCCAGCCAGGAGGGCGTCGCCCTGATGTGCCTGGCCGAGGCGCTGCTGCGTATTCCGGATGCCGAGACGATGAACCGGCTGATCCGCGACAAGATCAGCAAGGGCGACTGGCGCGCCCACCTCGGGCAGAGCGGCTCGCTGTTCGTCAATGCCGCGACCTGGGGCCTGATGATCACCGGCAACCTGGTGGCGACGCACCGCGAGGCAACGCTGGGCAGCGCCCTGTCGCGCCTCATCGGGCGCGGCGGCGAGCCGCTGATCCGGCGCGGCGTCGAATTCGCGATGACCCTGCTCGGCCAGCAGTTCGTCATGGGCGAAACGATTGAAAACGCCCTGGAGCGCAGCCGCGCCAACGTCGAACGCGGTTTCACCCATTCCTTCGACATGCTCGGCGAAGCGGCCCTGACGGCGACCGATGCCGAGCGCTATTGCGCCGCCTACGAGGCGGCCATCCACGCCATCGGCAAGGCGAACGGCCGCGGCGTGGTCGGCGGCGACGGCATCTCGGTCAAGCTGTCGGCGCTCCACCCGCGTTACGTCCGCGCCCAGCACCGGCGGGTGATGGACGAACTCTATCCGCGCCTGTTCGCGCTGGCGGCGCTGGCCCGCGACTATGAAATCGGCTTCAACATCGACGCCGAGGAGGCCGATCGCCTGTCGATCTCGCTCGAGCTGGTCGAGCGCCTGGCCTTCGAGCCGCAGCTGCAGGGCTGGGAAGGTCTGGGCGTCGTCGTCCAGGCCTACCAGAAGCGGGCGCCGCTGGTCATCGCGCATCTCGCCGACATCGCCCGCCAGGCCGGGCGGCGCATGATGGTCCGCCTGGTCAAGGGCGCCTATTGGGACAGCGAGGTCAAGCGCGCGCAGGTCGACGGGCAGTCCGGCTACCCGGTGTTCACCCGCAAGGCGCATACCGACCTCTCCTACCTGGTGTGCGCCGGGCGCCTGCTCGATGTCGCCGACGTCATCTACCCGCAGTTCGCCACCCACAATGCCCATACGCTGGCCTGCGTCGAACGCATGGCCGCCGACCGCGGCGTGAGCAATTACGAATTCCAGTGCCTGCACGGCATGGGCGAAGCGCTCTACGGCAACGTCGTCGGCCGCGATAGCGATGGCCTGCGCTGCCGTATCTACGCGCCGGTCGGGCGTCACGAGACGCTGCTGCCCTACCTCGTCCGCCGCTTGCTGGAAAACGGCGCCAACAGCTCCTTCGTCAATCGCATCGTCGACGAGAAGGTCGGCATCGACGAACTGGTCGCTTCTCCGCTGGCCGTGGTCGATCAATGGCAAGGCCAGCCGCATCCGGCGATTCCGCTGCCGGCCGACCTCTATGGCGCGGCGCGGCGCAATTCGTCCGGCCTCGATCTCGCCGACGATCCGGAAATCGCCCGCCTGGGCGCCGAGCTCGCCGCCTTGCGCGAGCGCCGCTGGGAAGCCAGGCCCCTGCTGGCGCACGGCGAGGGCGAGGGGGGGCAGTGCGAGGCTGTCTTCAACCCGGCGGATCGCGACGACGTGGTCGGCCGGGTCCATGAAGCCAGCGCAGCGGAGGTGGACATGGCGCTCGCCTCGGCCAGCGCCTTCGTCGGGCACTGGTCGGCCGTTCCGGTCGGCGAACGCGCCCGGCTGTTGCGCGCCTGCGCCGACAAGCTGGAGGATGCGCGCAGCGAACTGCTCAGCCTGTGCATACGCGAGGCCGGCAAGAGCTGGGGCAACGCCGTGGCCGAGATTCGCGAAGCCGTCGATTTCTGCCGCTATTACGCCTCCCGGATCGAATCCTTGCCTCCGGCGCTTGCCGAACCCGGTGTCGTCGTTTGCATCAGCCCGTGGAATTTCCCGCTCGCCATCTTTACCGGCGAAGTCATCGCCGCCCTGGCGGCCGGTTCGCCGGTGCTCGCCAAGCCGGCCGAGCAGACGCCACTGATCGCCGCGCTGGCCGTGCGCCTGATGCACGAAGCCGGGATACCCACGGCCGCGCTGCAGTTGCTGCCGGGACGCGGCGAGACGGTCGGCGCCCGGCTGACCGCCGACGTGCGCGTGCGCGGCGTCATCTTCACCGGATCGACCGAAGTGGCGCAGATCATCAACCGCAGCCTGGCCGAACGCCCGGCCGATGCGCCGGAAACCTGCCTGATCGCCGAAACCGGCGGCCAGAACGCGATGATCGTCGATTCGTCGGCACAGGCCGAGCAGGTGGTGCAGGACGTGATCGCCTCCGGCTTCGACAGCGCCGGGCAGCGCTGCTCGGCCTTGCGCGTGCTGTGCGTGCAGGAGGAAATCGCCGACCGCCTGGTCGACATGCTGCGCGCCGCCATGGGCGAACTGCGCATGGGCAATCCGGCCGACCTGGCGACGGATGTCGGCCCGGTCATCGACGAGGCGGCGCGCGGCGTGCTGGAAGGGCATATCGCCGCCATGCGCCAGGCCGGACACCGCGTCCATCAGATTTCCCTGCCGCTGAGCTGCGCCCGGGGCTGCTTCGTGCCGCCGACGTTGATCGAGATCGATCGCCTCGATCAACTGGGGCGCGAGGTGTTCGGGCCGGTCGTCCATGTCCTGCGCTTTGCCGCCCGCGACATGCTGGCCGTGGTCGATGCCATCAACGCCACCGGCTACGGCCTGACCTTCGGCATGCACAGCCGGATCGACGAAAGCATCGAGGCGGTGACCGGCCGCGTGCGTGCCGGCAACCGCTACGTCAATCGCAACATGGTCGGCGCCGTGGTCGGCGTGCAGCCGTTCGGCGGCGAGGGCATGTCGGGCACCGGGCCGAAGGCCGGCGGGCCGCTCTATCTGCCGCGCCTGTCGGCGGCGCTCAATCCGGCTCCGGCCGTCCTCGGGCTCGACCGTCCGGCCGCCGGCCAGGGGCTGGAAGCCTTGGAGCGCCTTGCCGCCTGGGCCGGCGACGCCAGGGAGACGGAACTGCAGGCGCTGTGCCGCGAGTACGCGGCGCTGACGCCGTGGGGGTGCGCGGCCGACCTGCCCGGGCCGACCGGGGAAAGCAACCGCCTCGATTTCTCGCCGCGCGGCGAGCTGTTTTGCCTGGCCGACAGCGAGGCCGGCCTGCTGCGCCAGATTGCGGCCGTCCTGGCGACGGGCAATGTCCCGGTGCTGCTGAGCGCCGCGGACACCACGCCAGGCCTGTATCGCTACGACGCGGTCGCCAAGGCCGTGCTGAGCCGCCTGCCGGAGGCCGTGAGCGCGGGATGGCGCAAGGCAGTGTTTGCCGAGGCCTGCCTGGCCGGCGGCGTGCTCCACGAGGGCGATGCCAAGGTCAGGCGCAGCCTGCAGCAGCGGCTGGCGGCCAGCGACGGCCCGCTGGTTCCCCTGCTCATGCCGCAGGAACAGGGGCGCTACCCCTTGTTCCGCCTGCTGTGCGAGCACGTCCAGACGGTCAATACCACCGCGGCCGGCGGCAACGCTTCGCTGATGGCACAGGCCTTGTAAACGAGGGGTTCGGGCAAAGGGGATAGCGCGTTTTATCCCCGTTTGCTCTGGGTAAGCCTGTGGATAAACACTGGGGTGTTTTCCCAAGTCTTTGATTTGTTGTTTGTTTAATTGCGGCGCCTGTTTTTTGTGCAATTCCGGGCGCTGTCGAATAAATGTTGTTTATCCCCGTTTCGGTCGGGTAAGTCTGTGGATAAACACTGGGTAAGCTCGCTAGATCATTGATGGCGCAGCGCTTTTGCTGCTGTGCCTAAATTTTGGGCGGTGCGCTGTTTGCCGCTCGGCTCAGGGATTGCAATAGCCGCAGGAAACTGGATCGGCCGTCGTTACGCCGTCGCTGCGTTGGCGCGTTTCCCGGTATTCGCAGCGGAGGCATTTCCAGATTTCCGCCCGGTACTCGCGGGTGGGCAGTCCGCATTCGGCGCAATGCAGCCCGGGTACCGCTTCGGCGGCGGCAAAGCCGGGCGTTGCGCAGTGCGGGCACAGGGAGGCCAGTTTCTCCGCGAGGTTCAGCGCGGCCTTGCCTATGTTGACCATGCGCTCGGGGTGGCCGTGGGCCCGCAGGTCGCGCTCGACGAAAATCCTCGTCCCGGCGGACGAGAGCAGCTTTGCCCAGGCGAAGGCGGTTTTCAGGGAAGGCCAATCGGCCAGGCCCTTGCGGACGCGCGGATTGTTCTCGCTGGAAGGGCGAAGAACCAGGTGCTGCTCCGGGAAGCCGATGCGCGTGGCGAACTCCTCCATCTCCGCCCAGGTGACGATCCAAGCGTGATCGGTGCTGGCCGGTCCTTGATGAATGCCGACCACCTCGATTTTCCGGAGGTCGTCGACCAGGAGCATGACCTCGATGTTCCATGGAAACAGGCCGGTGTGGGGGTCGGGGCCGAAACTTCCTTCGCTGGCCAGGCCGATGGACGCGCCGCTCAACTCCATGCCGATGCGGGCCTTGCGGCGGGCCGCCTCGAGCTGCTTGCCGTAACGCGGAATCTCCCGGGTAAAGCTGCCCAGTTGATCGGTATCGAAACCGCCGATCCGTTCGACGCGGCAACCCAGCATGTCGGCGAGGATGGGCGCGACGACGCGCTCCTTGCCATGCTGCGTCAGGAAGGCAACCTGCTGTCCGCGGTAAAGCTGCTGCCCGGGCGACCGTGCATCCGGGCAGCGCGTGCTGGCGCAGGCTTCAGGCATGGCTGCCGCACGCCGCGGGCCATGCCGAAGGTGGCAGGCGATTGGCCATCAATGCGCGGCCGATGCCGGTTCCGGCTCTTCGTCCTGGGTCGCATCGGTGCGGAAAATCTCCCGCAGGCTGTCGCGCCGGTGCTTGTTCTGGCGTTCGAGGCGGCGGGCCAGCGAGCGTTCGGCCCGGTCGACGGCGCGGTTGATGGCGGCATACAGGTCGGACTCGGTGTCCTCGATGACGATGTCGCTGCCGCCGGGCAGGGGAATCTGGATGCGGCAGCACTTGTCCTCGCCGCCGCGCGGACCGTTGATGTCGTAAAGCCGCACGGCCACTTTCCGGATGTCGTAGGTGGCCCAACTCAGGGCGAATCCCAGGCGGCGCTCGGCGTGCTCGCGCAGGGCGGGAGAGAGCTCGAATCCTTGGGCTCGAATGTCGATATGCATGATGCGCTCCTTTTGCGGTTGGGGAGCAGTCATCCTAGAACGCTTCGATGGTCTGAAATAGACGAAATTTACAGATCAACATTTCGTTTTAATCGAATTGTTTGGTGGCTATCGGTGTGGGGATAAGCAACGTTTATCCCCGTTTTGCCGGGGTAAGTCTGTGGATAAGCTCTGGGCAGTTTGCGTAAGGGCTTGTCGGGCAAGCTGTTTTCCTGGGTTGCTCAAGTTTTGAGCAATATGCGTGTTGCAGTGCACATCAAGGACATGGCAAATCCCTGAAGATAAGCTATCATATATAAGACTTGCGAGCCGGCCTCGGGAAGCTACAAGCCGAACCAATCGGCCGCCGCCATTGTCGTAAAATATTCGTTTCCCAGAGCAACCCTTTACGAAAGGAAGTCGCCGTGCTTGAAGCCTATCGCGCCCACGTTGCAGAGCGTGCAGCCCTCGGTATCCCCCCGCTGCCCCTGTCCAAGCAACAGACCACCGAACTGGTGGCCCTGCTGAAGAATCCCCCCGCTGGCGAAGAAGCCGCTCTGGTCGAACTGATCACCTACCGCGTGCCGGCCGGCGTCGACGATGCCGCCAAGGTCAAGGCCGAGTTCCTGGCCAAGGTCGCCAAGGGCGAGGAAGCCTGCGCGCTGATCTCCAAGGAAAAGGCGACCGAACTGCTCGGCACCATGCTCGGCGGCTACAACGTCAAGCCGCTGATCGACCTGCTCGGCTGCGCCACCTGCGGCGCCGTCGCCGCCGAAGGCCTGAAGAAGACCCTGCTGGTGTTCGACTTCTTCCACGACGTCGCCGAACTGGCCAAGGCCGGCAATGCCAACGCCAAGGCCGTCATGCAATCCTGGGCCGACGGCGAGTGGTTCACCTCGCGCCCGGCCGTGCCGGCTTCGCAGAAGCTGACCGTCTTCAAGGTCACCGGCGAAACCAACACCGACGACCTGTCGCCGGCCCCGGACGCCTGGTCGCGCCCGGACATCCCGCTGCACGCGCTGGCCATGCTGAAGAACCCGCGTCCGGGCATCGAAGCCGACGAAGCCGGTTCGCGTGGCCCGATCAAGCAACTGGAAAAGCTGGCTGCCAAGGGCAACCTGATCGCCTACGTCGGTGACGTGGTCGGTACCGGTTCTTCCCGCAAGTCCGCCACCAACTCGGTGCTGTGGTTCACCGGCGAAGACATTCCCTTCGTCCCGAACAAGCGTTTCGGCGGCGTCTGCCTCGGCTCCAAGATCGCTCCGATCTTCTTCAACACCATGGAAGATGCCGGCGCGCTGCCGATCGAAATCGACGCCGGCCAGATGGACATGGGCGACGAGATCGAACTGAAGGTCGACGAAGCCTCCGGCAAGGTCACCGCGCTGAAGAACGGCGCCGTGATCGCCGAGTCGCAGCTGAAGACCCTGGTCATCCTCGACGAAGTCCGTGCCGGCGGCCGTATTCCGCTGATCATCGGCCGCGGCCTGACGACCAAGGCGCGTGAAGCCCTCGGCCTGCCGCAATCCACCCTGTTCCGCCTGCCGCAGAACCCGGCCGATAGCGGCAAGGGCTTCTCGCTGGCCCAGAAGATGGTCGGCAAGGCCTGCGGCGTGACCGGCATCCGTCCGGGCACCTACTGCGAGCCGAAGATGACCACCGTCGGTTCCCAGGACACCACCGGCCCGATGACCCGCGACGAACTGAAGGATCTGGCCTGCCTCGGCTTCTCCGCCGACATGGTGATGCAGTCCTTCTGCCACACCGCCGCCTATCCGAAGCTGGTCGACGTGCGCATGCACCGCGAACTGCCGTCCTTCATCAGCACCCGCGGCGGCGTTGCGCTGCGTCCGGGCGACGGCGTCATCCACTCCTGGCTGAACCGCCTGCTGCTGCCGGATACCGTCGGTACCGGCGGTGACTCGCACACCCGCTTCCCGATCGGCATCTCCTTCCCGGCCGGTTCCGGCCTGGTCGCCTTTGCCGCCGCCACCGGCGTCATGCCGCTGGACATGCCGGAATCCGTGCTGGTTCGCTTCAAGGGCAAGATGCAGGATGGCATCACCCTGCGCGATCTGGTCAACGCCATTCCGTACTACGCCATCAAGCAGGGCCTGCTGACCGTCGAGAAGAAGGGCAAGAAGAACGTCTTCTCCGGCCGCATCCTGGAAATCGAAGGCCTGCCGGACCTCAAGGTCGAGCAAGCGTTCGAGCTCTCCGACGCCGCCGCCGAGCGTTCCGCCGCCGCCTGCTCGGTCGCCCTGAACAAGGAGCCGATGGTCGAGTACATGCGTTCGAACATCACCCTGATGAAGTGGATGATCGCCGAAGGCTACTCCGATGCCCGCACCCTGAAGCGCCGCATCAACGCCATGGAAGACTGGATCGCCAACGGCACGCTGCTCAAGGCTGATTCCGACGCCGAATACGCCGCCGTGATCGAAATCGACCTGGCCGAAGTCACCGAGCCGATCCTGGCCTGCCCGAACGACCCGGACGACGTCAAGCTGCTGTCCGAAGTCGCCGGCGACAAGATCGACGAAGTCTTCATCGGTTCCTGCATGACCAACATCGGCCACTTCCGCGCCGCCGGCAAGGTCCTCGAAGGCAAGTCGGACATCCCGACCCGCCTGTGGATCGCCCCGCCGACCAAGATGGATGCGCTGATCCTGACCGAGGAAGGCTACTACGGCGTCCTCGGCAAGTCCGGCGCCCGCATGGAAATGCCGGGCTGCTCGCTGTGCATGGGCAACCAGGCTCAGATCCGCAAGGGCTCGACCGCGATCTCCACCTCCACCCGCAACTTCCCGAACCGTCTGGGCATCGACACCCGCGTCTACCTCGGCTCCGCCGAACTGGCCGCCATGTGCGCGCTGGCCGGCCGCATCGTGACGGTTGCGGAATACATGGAGCAGATCAAGCTGGTCAACGCCAAGGCTGCCGACGTGTATCGCTACATGAACTTCGACAAGATTCCGGAGTTCGTCGAAGTCGCCGCGACTGTCGAGATGTAAGCCATTCGAGGAGAGCTGCCTGTCCGTCGATAGGACAGGCTCTCTTCCCGGCGTGCCCGACACGCATGCGCCTCACCGACCCCGAACAGGGCGGTGAGGCGTTTTCTTTTGGTGCGTGCATTGCTCATTGATATCGGCTGATGGGGCGCTACCGCTGTCGCCGCAGGCATCGAAAGGATGCCGGCGTTATATCGGATTGCTGATAAACGCTATTTGCCCTTTCGTATTTTCGCTTTGCCTTCTCCTTTTAAACTGAACTGCGATCCACAGTTTTCAAAGGAGTGTGCCATGTCGTATGAAATCAACTCTATTCTCTATGCCTCTGACCTATCGCCTCGCTCGCCCGCCGTTTTTCGCCATGCGGTCGGCTTGGCGGCCAAGTTCGGGGCGAAGTTGCATGCGATGACCGTTTCATTGCCGGCGACCGGCTTGCCGTACATGGAATTCATTTCGGAAGAGAAATTCGACCAGATCAAGGCCGCCGGCCATAACAAGGACGAGGAATTGTTGCGCAGCCGGATTGCCGTTTTTGCCGAAGCGCATCCGGAAATGGGCGTCAGCGATGTCCTGACCAGCGTCCGGGCTGTCGAGGGCGACCCGGCCAAGCGTATTCTCGATGTCGCCAAGCACGTCCTGGCCGACGTGATCGTCATGGGGTCGCGCGGGCATACGGCGATCGGCGAGATCATCCTCGGCTCCGTTGCGCACAAGGTGACGATGAAGGCCGACATCCCGGTGATCCTGGTGCCGATCGACCGCTGATCGGCTCGCCTGTTGCCGGCACGGGCTCCCGTAGGGGAGCCTTTTTATTTTGTCTTTGCCTGGTTGGTGTTTATCTTCTGGCCGCAGTCGCTGAGGATGCGGCGTATCCAGCGGTGCGCCGGCGACTTGTGGTTGCGCTCGTGCCACAACTGGTAGAAGCGCATCGGCGGGAAGTCGATCGGCGCCGGCAGAATGGCCAGTTGCAGGATGTCGGCGTAGAAGCGGGCGAAATGCAGCGTCGTCGTGAAGATCAGGTCGGTGTGCTGCAGCAGGTAGGGCACCGTGGTGAAGGACTGGACGGTGACGCATTCTTCCCGGGTGATGCGCAGCGAGGCGAGGATGCTGTCGATGACCCCGCGCTGGCTGATCGAGTAGGGCATCGGCACGATATGCACGCCCCGGGCGTAGCTTTCGGTGGTCATGCCCTTGCTGGCCAGCGGGTGGCGGGCATTGACCAGGCAGACGATCTGGTCTTCGAGCAGCATCGAGAGATGCATGCGCGGCGGCGGTTCCGGCCAGTTGCCGATGACCACGTCGAGTTCCCCCTCGGCCAGCGAGCGCTCGAAATCGAAATTTGGTCCCAGCGAATGGATGACCAGGCGGGCCGTCGGCGCCTCGCGCCGGAAGCTCTCGACGACAGTGGCCATGAAGGAGGGGGCGATGTAGTCGGGTGCGCCGATGCGGAAGGTCAGCTTGCTCGTTTGCGGCTCGAAGCTTTCCGGCAACTGGACCATCTGGTCGATCTCGGCGAGCGCGCTCTTGGCGTGGGAGAGCAGGGCGAGGGCACGTTCGGTGGGCACCATGCCGCCTTTCTCGCGCACCAGCAGCGGGTCGCCGAAGATGTCGCGCAGTTTGCGCAGCGCGGCGCTGATCGCCGGCTGGGATTGCTTCATCCGCAAGGCGACGCGGGAAACGCTGCGTTCCGTGACGACGAGGCAGAAAACCCGCAGCAGATAGCTGTCCAATGCCTGTTCCTCGCGCCGGATGTTCATTGCGTTTCCTCCATGGCCTGCATTTTATGTATGTAAGTCGCCACCAAAATAACGATTTCTATATATTGCTTATAAGGTTATCAGGGTTTTGGCAGGTCGGAAGCGGTCGTAGACTGCAATCCATCGAAGCACATTACAAGGAGACAGACGATGGGCAAGCTCACCACACATGTTCTTGATACGGCCAACGGCACGCCCGGCGAGGGCATCGCGATCACGCTGTATCGCATCGACGGCGAACGCCGGGAAATCCTGCACACGCAGACCAACCACGACGGCCGTTGCGACCGTCCGCTGCTCGAAGGCGAGGCGCTGGTCGCCGGCACCTACGAGTTGCTCTTCGCCGCCGGCGATTACTTCCGCGCCCGGGGCCAGCAGCTGCCCGAGCCGCTGTTCGTGGACGAGGTCGTGCTGCGCTTCGGCATCGCCGACCCGGCGGCGCACTACCACGTGCCGCTGCTCGTTTCGCCGTGGAGCTACTCCACCTACCGCGGCAGCTAAGTCGCGAGTCAAGCGAACTGCAACCCCGATAACCCTATACAGAGAAAACAGACATGGAAGCGTATCTGCTTGACTGGGCCAACCTGCTGCTGCGTTGGTTCCACCTCATCGTCGGCATCGCCTGGATCGGTGCCTCCTTTTATTTCGTCATGCTCGACAACTCGCTGAAGGCCCCGAAGAAGCCGGAAGATGCGAAGCGCGGCGTGTTCGGCGAACTGTGGGCGGTGCATGGCGGCGGTTTCTACTGCAGCCAGAAGTTCCTCACCGGCCCCAAGGGCGAACCGCTGAGCGACGACCTGCACTGGTCGAAGTGGGAGTCCTATTCGACCTGGTTGTCCGGCATGAGCCTGATGGCGGTGGTGTACTGGATCGGCGCCTCGAACACGCTGATCGACGCCCGCGTCATGGAACTGACCCCGGCCACCGCCGTCGGCATCTCCATCGCCTTCCTGACCGCCGGCTGGCTGGTCTACGACCTGCTGTGCCGCAACCTGGTCGGCCGCGACGGCCTGCTGGCAGCCATCGTCTTCGTCTTCGTGATGGTCTGCAATTACGCGCTGCATCACCTGTTTTCGGCACGCGGCGCCTACATCCACGTCGGCGCCATGCTCGGCACGATGATGTCGGCCAACGTCTTCTTCCACATCATCCCGGGCCAGAAGCGCATGGTCGACCAGATCCGCGCCGGCCGGGAAGTCGATACCATGCCCGGCATCATCGGCAAGCAGCGCTCGGTGCATAACACCTACTTCACGCTGCCGGTGCTGTTCATCATGATCAGCAACCATTACCCGATGACCTACGGCAACAGCAACGGCTGGCTCGTGCTCGCCGTGCTGATGCTGGCCGGCGTGCTGATCCGCCAGTATTTCGTGCTCCGCCATCGCGGCGAGCAGAAGCTGTGGCAGCCGCTGGTCGGCGTCGCGCTGATCGTCGCGCTGATCGTGCTGATGGCACCCAAGGGCGTCGATGCCGGCGGCAAGAAGATCGCCTTCAGCGAAGTGAAGCAGGTCATCGACCAGCGCTGTGTGACCTGTCATGCCGCCCAGCCGACCCGTGAGGGCTTCGCCCAGCCGCCCAAGGGCGTGATGCTGGAGAACGCCGCGCAGATCGGCCAGCACGTCGCCAAGATGGCCGAAACCGTCGGCACCGGCTACATGCCGCTCGGCAACCTGACCAAGATGACCGACAACGAACGCAAGCTGATCGCCACCTGGGCCGCCCAGGGCGCCAGCCTGGCCGACTGAGGGGAAGACGCGTGAATACCAAGATTTGCCTGAATACCCTGTCGGCGCTGCCGCAAGCCGATTTCGTCGCCAAGCTGGCCGACATCTTCGAACACTCGCCGTGGATACCCGAACGCGCCTGGGCGGCCCGCCCGTTCGCCGATGTCGGCCAACTGCACGGCGCGATGCTGGCCGTGCTCGATGCCGCCAGCGCCGAGGAGCAACTCGGCCTGATCTGCGCCCACCCGGAGCTGGCTGGCAAGGAAGCCGCCGAAGGCACGCTGACCGACGCGTCGACCGCCGAACAGCGCGGCGCCGGCCTCGACCAGTGCAGCAAGGAGGAATTGCAGCGCCTGCGCGACCTCAACGCCGCCTACCGTGCGCGCTTCGGCTTTCCGTTCGTGATCGCCGTCAAGGGCCTGAGCCGCTACCAGATCATGGACGGCGTCGATGCCCGCCTGCGCAACGACCGGGACACCGAGTTCAAGGCCTGCCTGCGCGAAATCGGCAAGATCGCCCGTTTCCGCCTCGACGCGCTTTTTGCCTGAGCGGAGAAAGCGCATGAAAACCAACGCCAACTACCCCCGCGACCTGATCGGCTACGGCCGCAATCCGCCGCATGCCGACTGGCCGCAAGGGGCGCGCATCGCCGTGCAGTTCGTCCTCAACTACGAGGAGGGCGGCGAGAATTGCGTGCTGCACGGCGACGCCGGCAGCGAGCAGTTCCTGTCCGAGCTGTTCAACCCGGCCAGCTACCCGGATCGTCACCTGTCGATGGAAGGCGTCTATGAGTACGGCTCGCGCGTCGGCGTCTGGCGTTTCCTGCGCGAGTTCGAGCGGCGCGGGCTGCCGATGACCATCTTCGGCGTCGCCATGGCGCTCGAACGCCATCCCGAACTGACCGCCGCCTTCAAGGAGCTCGGCCACGAGATTGCCTGCCACGGCTGGCGCTGGATCCACTACCAGAACATGGATGAAGCCACCGAGCGCGAGCACATGCGCGTCGGCCTGGAGATCATCGAACGGCTGACCGGCGACAAGCCGCTCGGCTGGTACACCGGCCGCGATTCGCCGAACACCCGCCGGCTGGTCGCCGACCAGGGCCTGCTCTACGACTCCGACTACTACGGCGACGACCTGCCGTTCTGGGCGACGGTCAGGAAGAGCGACGGCAGCGACGCACCGCACCTGATCGTGCCCTACACGCTCGACACCAACGACATGCGCTTCTCGCTGCCGCAAGGCTTTTCGCACGGCGACGAGTTCTTCGAATACCTGCGCGACGCCTTCGACGTGATGTATGCCGAAGGCGAGGAGCGCCCGGCGATGCTGAGCATCGGCATGCACTGCCGCCTGCTCGGCCGCCCGGGCCGCTTCCGCGCCCTGCAACGCTTCCTCGACCATATCGAAAAACACGACCGGGTCTGGGTCTGTCGCCGCGTCGACATCGCCCGTCACTGGATCGAACGCCACCCCTACAACCCCGCAACCGCCCCGACCCTCTGACAGAGAACAACACAGGAGAAAACCATGGCCAGCCACGCTTCCGGACCCACCGTCATTGCCCCCGCCGCCGACCTGCCCGACTGGGCGCTGCGCTCGGTCGACCTCGCCAACCCGCGCCTCGGCGCCAAGGCGCTCGCCGCCTCCGACGACTTCTTCGCCGAGGTCTCGCGCATGCTCAACCCGGAACCGGCGCAGTTCGTGCCGGGCAAGTTCGACACCAACGGCAAGTGGATGGACGGCTGGGAATCCCGCCGCAAGCGCGTCGCCGGCCACGACTGGGCGCTGGTCAAGCTCGGCGTCAAGGGCAGCATCCGCGGCTTCGACGTCGACACCAGCCACTTCGTCGGCAACTACCCGCCGGCCGTCTCCATCGAAGCCTGCGTTTCCGACAGTGATGACGTCGCGGCGCTGCAGGCCGCGCAATGGACCGAAGTCCTGCCCGCTACCGCGCTCGGCCCGAGCAGCCATCACATCGTCGAAGCCGTGTCCGGCGACGCGGTATGGACCCACCTGCGCGTCAACATGTACCCGGATGGCGGCATCGCCCGCCTGCGCGTCTACGGCCAGCCGGTCGGCGGCCTGGAAAACGCCTGCGCCAGCCAGCTGGTCGACCTCATCGCGCTGGAAAACGGCGGCCGCCCGGTGGCCTGGAACGATGCCAGCTTCGGCTCCACCGTCACCGCGCTGCTGCTGCCGGGACGCGGCGTGAACATGGGCGACGGCTGGGAAACCCGCCGCCGCCGCGAGCCGGGCAACGACTGGTGCGTCATCGAACTGGGCGCCCCGGGCGTCGTCGAGAAGATCGAAGTCGACACCGCCTTCTTCAAGGGCAATTACCCGGACCGCTGCTCGATCCAGGCCGCCTGCGTCACCGGCGGCACCGACCGCTCGGCGACCACGCAGTCGATGTTCTGGGCCACGCTGCTGCCCGAACAGAAGCTGCAGATGGATGCCGTGCATACCTTCGAGGAGCAGGTCGCCCAGCTCGGCAAGATCACCCACATCCGCTTCAACATCTTCCCCGACGGCGGCGTGTCGCGCCTGCGCCTGTGGGGCAAGGTCGCCAAGTAAGGAGCCTGCGATGACGACGATCACCCTGACCCCGCAGCCGTTGACGCGCGAGGCCTTCGCGCCCTTCGGCGAGGTCATCGAGGCGAGCGATGCCGCCCGCCATTTCACGATCAACGGCGGCAATACCGAGCGCTACCACGACCTGGCGAACATCGAGCCGGGCGCCGACGGCAAGGTGATCGTCTCCATCTTCCGCGGCCAGGCGCGCCAGCTGCCGTTCGCGGTGGCGATGATGGAGCGTCACCCGAAGGGCAGCCAGGCCTTCGTGCCGATGTCCGGGCGGCCCTACCTGGTCGTCGTCGCGCCGGCCGGCGCGGCGCCGACAGCGGCCAACCTCAGCGTTTTCCTGGCGCGCGGCGACCAGGGGGTGAACTACGCCACCGGCGTCTGGCATCACCCCTTGCTGGCGCTGGGCGGCGTTTCGGATTTCCTGGTCGTCGATCGCAGCGGTCCCGGCGACAACTGCGACGAAGTGCAACTGGCGGAGCAGGGCCTGATTCCGGCATGTAGCTAGTGTGCGGCGCCACACTCGGCGTGCTCGACCTGGGCCGCCCGGTCGGCATGGCGCCAGCCGAATGGCGGGCCCGCGTCGATCTGGCGGCGGCCTATCGCCTGGCCGCCGCCTGCGGCTGGGACGACCTGGTCTATACCCATCTTTCCTGCCGCCTGCCGGGGCGCGACGATGCCTTCCTGATCAACGCCTTCGGCCAGGCTTTCGATGAAATCACCGCCTCCGGCCTGCTCGTCATCGACACCGCCGGGCAGGTCATCGACGGCAGCGGCCGGCGCGCCAACCCGAGCGGCTTCGCGCTGCACGGCGCGGTGCATAGGGGGCGTGCCGACGCCCATTGCGTCATCCACCTGCACAACCCGGCGGCCGTCGCCGTCTCGGCGCTGGCGGGCGGCTTGCTGCCGCTGTCGCAGCACGCCTTGCGCTTCTGGAACGACATCGCCTACCACGACTACCAGGGGCTAGCGCTCGATGCCGCCGAGCAGGCGCAGATCATCGCCGAACTCGGCGGGCATCGCGCCATGCTGCTGCGCAACCACGGCAGCCTGGTCTGCGGGCGCAATGTCGCCGAGGCTTTCGTGCTGATGCATACGCTGGATACCGCCTGCCGCATCCAGCTGCAGGCCATGGCCGCCGGCGACGCGCTGGTCGTGCCGCCCGCCGATGTGCTGGCGCGCAGCCACGCCCAGCTCACCGCCGACCCCGAACCCGAAGGCGCCATCGAATGGCCGGCCCTGCTGCGCCGCCTGTGGCGCAGCTGTCCCGATTTTGCCTCCTGAACGAAAGGAAATCCCATGCCGACCCTGCATGTCGAACTCTTCGCAGGCCGCAGCGCCGAACAAAAGCGCCAGCTGGTCGCTGCCCTGACCGAAGCCACCGTGCGCGTCCTCGACTGCGCGCCGGATGCCGTCGATATCGTGCTCAGCGAAGTCAGCCGCGAGCACTGGGCGACCGGCGGCGTGCTGTGGTCGGAGCGCCAGGGCTGAGCGATTCAGCCGGCCGGCCGCGCGGCGCGCAGCGCGAGCAGGTAGAGGCCGGCGAGCGCGCCGCCGATCAGCAGCATGCCGGCGAATTCGGCCGGGCTGGGCGTTTCGCCGAGTTCGATCCAGCCGGCGAGGACGCCGATGGCCGGGGTGCCGAGCGAGGATAGCCCGGCCTGGCCGGCCGGCAGGTTCTGCAGGATGTACAGCCACAGCACCCAGGCCAGCCCGGTGGCGAGCAGCGCATTGAAGGCCAGCGCGCCGAAGAAGTAGGGCACCGGCTGGATTGGCCGGCTGCTGAAAACCAGCGCCACGATGCACAGGGCCAGCGAGCCGAAGAGCATCTGCCAGGCGGTCAGCGCGAGCAGGTCGAAGTCGTGGCGGGCGCGCAGGCGCTTGGCGTAGAGCGTGGCGCTGGCCCAGGTCAGGCCGGCGGCGAGGCCGAGCAGGTTGCTGAACCAGCTGCCGCCGGCCTGCCACGGTTCCAGGAACAGCAACAGGCCGCCGCCGGCGCTGGCGACGGCCAGCCATTGCCCGCCGCGTATGCGCTCGTCGAGGATCGCCCAGGCCAGCGGAATCAGCCAGAACGGCATGGCATAGACCAGGACGGCCGTCTTGCCGGCGCCGCCGGCGACCAGCGCCCACTGGATCAGCGCCGTGAAGGCCGCCGTCTGCAGCAGGCCGAGCACGGCGACGCGGCCGGGCGAGGCGATGGCCAGCGGGCGCTTGAGCAGGCGCAGGCAGATGAACAGCGAGGCGGCGCCGAGCAGCGTGCGCAGCGCGGAAAAATCGAAGGGATCGACATAGGGCACGACCTGTTTCATGACGACCCAGTTGTAGCCCCAGACCAGCGACAGGATGATCAGGGCCAGGCCGGCGAAGTGGCGGGGAGGTGAGGGTTTCATCGGTATCTGCGGGGAAGGCGGCGTTTTCCGCGCTGCTGGGCGGCGCGGCGGAGGCTCGGGAAGGCCGGAGCATAGCGGAAGGCCAGTCGGCGGCAAGCCGGCCGGCGGCGAACCGCGCATGTTGCACTGCGGAATAAGTGTATGCAAGAGCTGTCGGTGCCTGTTGTGCCGGGGCGTGTCGCTTGCTGCGTCGCAATAATACGAAATTCGTTATGTTGCGTATCGCAGTCCGGTGATTGCGGTCCTTCCACGGCTCTCTACACTGCAATCACACTGTTGCCAAGAGCGAGGCCATGAGCCTGCCGACCGCGTCGAAACGGGTTATCCCCCGGTCGATATCCGACGGTCAAGAAAACGCTCAACGGTACGGTGTGTCGCTTCCTCATGCCTTGGCGCAGGGGGGCGGCCTTAAAACCCAAAGGTAGGAGAGTTTCAATGTCGGAGAAAACAACGGGGGAAATTCCCAACAAGGTCGATCCGGTCGACGAGGTGCTGCCGCCGGTACGCCTTTTCACCCTCGGCCTGCAACACGTCCTGGTGATGTACGCCGGGGCCATCGCGGTACCGCTGATCGTCGGCGGCGCGCTCAAGATGCCGAAGGAACAGATCGCTTTCCTGATCAATTCGGACCTCCTGTGCTGCGGCCTGATCACCATCATCCAGTCCCTTGGCGTCGGCAAGCTCGGTATCCGCCTGCCGGTGATGATGGGTGTCACCTTCGCCGCCGTCGGTCCGATGGTGGCCATGGCCGGCAACCCGGAACTGGGCATCAACGCGATTCTCGGCTCGGGCATCGCCGCCGGCATCTTCGGCATGGTGTTCGCACCGCTCGTTTCGCGCTGCCTGCCGCTGTTCCCGCCTGTCGTCACCGGCACGATCATCTCGGTGATCGGCATTTCGCTGATGCGGGTCACGGTGAACTGGGCAGCGGGCGGCCAGCCGATGATCAAGGATGTCGCCAGCGGCCAGATGGTGCCCAATCCGAGCTACGGCGCGCCCGAGCACCTGGCCATCGCCGGCCTGGTGCTGGTCAGCGTGCTGCTGATCACCCGCTTCGGTCGCGGCTTCATGTCCAACGTCGCGGTGCTGCTCGGCATCCTGGTCGGTTTCGGCGTGTCGATGGCGCTCGGCAAGGTCAGCTTTGCCGGCATCGATAACGCGCCGTGGGTGGCCATGGTCGATCCGCTGCATTTCGGCATGCCGATCTTCGACCCGGTGTCGATCGCCACGATGTGCCTGGTGATGATTGTCGTGATGGTCGAGTCGCTCGGCATGTTCCTGGCCATCGGCGACCTGACCGGGCGCAAGGTGACGCGCGACGACCTGACGCGCGGCCTGCGGGTCGACGGCCTGGGCACGCTGGTCGGCGGCCTGCTGAACACCTTCCCGCATACCTCGTTTTCGCAGAACGTCGGCCTGGTCGGCGTCACCGGGGTCAAGAGCCGCTGGGTCTGCGTCGTCGGCGGCGGCATCCTGATGGCTTTCGCGCTGCTCCCGAAAATGGCCCACATCATCGCCTCGGTGCCGCAGTTCGTGCTCGGCGGCGCCGGCATCGTGATGTTCGGCATGGTCGCCGCCACCGGCATCAAGATCCTGATGGGCGCCAACCTGGGCAGCAACCGCAACAACCTCTACGTGGTCGCCGTCAGCCTCGGCCTGGGCATGATCCCGCTGGTTTCGCCGACCTTCTTCCACGCCATGCCCAAGGCCCTCGGCCCCTTGCTGCACAGCGGCATCCTGCTTGCCGCCATTTCGGCCGTGCTGCTCAACCTGTTCCTGAACGGCGCCGGCAAGAAGGGCTCGGTCGACGCCGCCCCGGCCCACGCACACTAATAAACAACCACAACGGAGATAATTCAAATGCACAAGAAAACCGCAGTTTCCCTGGCCGCAACCCTCGCCTGCCTGGCCGGCCAGGCCCAGGCCGCCGACTGGAGCGACACCTTCATCGGCTACCGCTACGGCGAGGAGTTCCGCGAGCCGAACAACACCAGGGACGTCACCAAGAGCGTGCTGCAGCTCGGCCACGTCAGCGGCTACGCGCTGGGCCAGAACTTCTTCAACCTCGACGTGCTCCAGTCCGACCGCAACGACCCGGCGCAGGGCGGCGGCACCGGCGCCACCGAGTTCTACCTCACCTACCGCCACCAGCTGCAGCTCGGCAAGGCGCTGAGCAAGGACTTCTCCTTCGGCCCGGTCAAGGATGTCGCGCTGACCGCCGGCTTCGACCTGAACACCAAGGATACCGCCGTCGCCCCGCGCAAGCGCTTCCTGGCCATCGGCCCGACGCTGAAGTTCAACGTTCCCGGTTTCCTCGACGTCAGCCTGCTGGCGGCGCAGGAGTCGAATCACAACGGCTTCGGGACGGTTTCCAAGAACGTCAATTTCGACACACAGCTGATGTTCAACGTGGCCTGGGGCATTCCCTTCCAGGCCGGCCCGCTGCCGCTGAAGTTCCAGGGCTTCCTGAACTACCTGACCGAGAAGGGCAAGGACTACAACGGCGTCAATACCGCGCCGGAAACCCTGATGCGCACGTCGCTGATGCTCGATGCCGGCCAGCTGGCATTCAACCGCAAGAACCTGTTGTGGGTCGGCGTCGGCTACGAATACTGGAACAACAAGTTCGGCTACCACGACCGCAGCGCCACCAACAGCGCCCCGAAGGACGGCATCCGCACGACGACGCCGACGCTGCAGGCCGAACTCCACTTCTAAGCCGTTTTCGGCAATGGCCGGCGACCCGACGGGCCGCCGGCATTCGGCGAGCGCCCGTAGCGGGCAGCTCGCGCAAAGGTGCCGGAGGGCACCTTTTTTTCACCTTTTCGGAATAGACATGACCCAAATTTCTGCCATCAACGGGCTGGAGATCCTCGACTCACGCGGCAATCCCACGCTCGAAGCCACCGTCACGCTGAGCAACGGGCAATGCGGCCGGGCGGCCGTCCCCTCCGGCGCTTCCACCGGCAAGCGCGAGGCGCTCGAGCTGCGCGACGGCGATCCGGCGCGCTTCGGCGGCAAGGGCGTACTGAAGGCCCTCGGCCACATCGAGGGGTCGATCGCCGACGCCTTGCGCGGCATGGATGTGCGCGACCAGGCGGGCATCGACCGCCGCCTGATCGAACTCGACGGCACGCCCGACAAATCCCGGCTCGGCGCCAACGCCATCCTCGCCGTCTCGCTGGCCTGCGCTCATGCCGCCGCCCAGGCCGAAGGGCGCCCGCTGTATCGGCAGCTGGCCGGGATGGGCGAGGCGGGTGAAGCGCCGCTGCTGCCGGTGCCGCTGATGAACGTCGTCAACGGCGGCGCGCACGCCAACAACAGCCTGGATATCCAGGAATGCATGATCGTCCCGCACGGCTTCGCCAGCTTCAGCGACGCCCTGCGCGCCGGGGTCGGGGTTTTCCACGCCCTGCGCGGCCTGCTCGACCGTTCCGGCTTCCCGACCTCGGTCGGCGACGAGGGCGGTTTCGCGCCCAATGTCGGCTCGACCCGCCATGCGCTGGACCTGATCGTCGAGGCCATCACGCTGGCCGGCTACGTGCCGGGCCGCGAGATCGGCCTGGCCCTCGACTGCGCCGCTTCCGAGTTCTACCGCGACGGCCGCTACGTGCTGGCCGGCGAAGGGCAGAACCTGTCGAGCGCCGAGTTCAGCCACTACCTGGCCGGGCTGGTCAACGACTACCCCATCCTCAGCATCGAGGACGGCATGGCCGAGGACGACTGGGCCGGCTGGGGCCTGCTCACCGACCGCCTGGGGCGGCGCGTGCAGCTGGTCGGCGACGACCTGTTCGTGACCAACCCGGCGATCCTCGCCAGCGGCATCGAGAAGGGCATCGCCAACGCCATCCTGATCAAGGTCAACCAGATCGGCACCCTGAGCGAAACGCTGGCCGCCATGCGCCTGGCGCGTCAGCACGGCTACGCTTCCATCGCCTCGCACCGTTCCGGCGAAACCGGCGACACGACCATTGCCGACCTCTCCGTGGCCACCGCCTGCGGCCAGATCAAGACCGGCTCGGCCAGCCGTTCCGACCGCATCGAGAAATACAACCGCCTGCTCGCCATCGAGCGCCAGCTGGGCGGTGCGGCGCGTTTCGCCGGCAGCGCGGCCTTCGGGCGGGGCTGAGATGTATCAGGGGCTGGTTCTCTTCTACGTCGGCGCCGTGCTGATCCTCAACGGCTTGTGGATGCTCGGGCGCATCGACGACCGGGAAATCGCGGCGATCAACGTGTTCACCGGCGGCCTCAGCCTGGCGGTGGCGCTGAAACTGGCCTTCGGCGCCGAGGCCGACGCGGTCTCGGTGCGCAGCGCCGCCTGGTCGCTGCTCTTCGCCTTCATCTACCTGTGGGTTGCCTGCAACCGCTACAACGGCAGCGACGGACGCGGGCTGGGCTGGTTCAGCCTGTTCGTCGCGCTGAGCGTGCTGCCGATTGCGGCGGAAGCGCTGGCCGCCGCCCAAACGGCATGGGACTGGTGGCAGGCGCTGTCGTGGGCGGCCTGGGCCGGCCTGTGGTTCCTCTTTTTCCTGCAGCTGGTCTGCGCCAGGCCGTGGGGCCGTCCGATCGCCGGCGTCGCCATCGTCCAGGGCATCCTCACCGGCTGGCTGCCCGGCTACCTGTTGTTGACCGGCCGCCTGGGCTGAACTGAAGGCAAGCATGACTGTTTTGCGCACCCTGTACGACCTGAGCGAACGCCTGGTCTGGAATTCACTGACCCGCAAGTTCTGCAGCCTGTTCCTGGTCTGCCTGCTGCAACTGGCGCTGCTCGGGCAGATCTACCTGGCCCGCGAGGAAATCCGCCGGCTGCCGGCGGAGGCGCCGGCCAGCCAGGCGTTGCCGGCGATGGATGCGCTGTTCGGCTGGGGCGTCGGGCTGTGGCTGGCCGGCTTCGCCTTCATCGCCTTCATGGTCTGGTACCTGCGTTTCCTGATCGTGCGGCCGATTGCCGCGATCATCGGCATCTTCAACGAAATCGGCGCCGGCGTCGGCAACCTGACGCGCGACCTGCCGATGCTGACGCACGACGAGTTGCGCGACCTCGCCGTGGCCTACAACCGCTTCCTGAAAAAGATGCGGCAGCTGCTCAACAACGCCCGCCTGATGACCTTCCGCATCGGCGTCGGCGTCGCCGCATCGCGGCGCAACCTGAGCGAATCGACGTCGATCGCCGAGGTCCAGGAACGGCTGGCCGGCGAGGTGGCGGCAGCCAGCAACCGGACGACAGCCGGCATCGACGAGGTCAGCCGCGCCACCGAGGAGATTGCCGCCAATACGCTGGGCAACCTGCAGATCGCCCGCGCCTCGCACGACGAGCTGGGCGACGCGGCGCACCGGGTGAGCCAGATCAGCGAGCGCACCGTCGTCTTCAGGGAAACGGTCGCCGACCTTTGCCGGCGCTCGGAGAACATCAAGTCCATCGTCGCGCTGATCAAGGGCATTTCCGACCAGACCAACCTGCTGGCGCTCAATGCCGCCATCGAGGCGGCACGGGCCGGCGAGGCCGGGCGCGGCTTCGCCGTCGTTGCCGACGAGGTGCGCGGCCTGGCCGAGCGGGTCAAGGCGGCGACCGACGAAATTTCCGGCAAGATCGACGACATGCTCGACCTGGTCGGCAACACCCGCCACGCCACGGAGCAGATCACGGTCGAGGCGGCGCATGCCCGCCAGGTCATGGATCGCACATCCGGCAGCTTCGCCGTGATGATGGGCGATTTCGAGCGCGCCGCCGGCGCCCTGGCGGAGATCGCCCGCTCGCTGGGCGATTTCGCCGCCGGCAACCGTTCGGTCAACGGCCACGTGGTCGATATTTCCGGGCTCAGCCGGCAGGTCTGCGGCCATCTCGGCGACAGCCAGGCGGTCGCCGACCGGCTCGACGCCTCGTCGGGCAAGATCCAGGAGCTGGTGCTGCGCTTCATCGTCGGCGAAGGGGAGTTCCACGACATCATCAACGCCATGCAGGCGGCGCGCGGCGAGCTGCAGGCGCTGCTCGAACAGGCGCAGGGGCAGGGCGTCGATGTCTTCGACCGCCAGTACCGGCCGCTGCCCGGCACCGAGCCGGCGCAGTACCGCACCGGCTACGACGCGCGCCTGGAAAAGCCGATCCGGGCGGTGATCGACCAGGTGCTGAATCGTTTCGCCTGGGGCCGCTTCTGCGTGCTGGTCGACGAGAACGGCTACGCGCCGACGCACAATAGCCGCTACGCCCATCCGGCCAGCGGCGACCCGCTCGTCGACCGCGAGCGCAGCCGGCACAAGCGCCTGTTCGACACGCCGGATGCGCTGCTGGCGGCGCGCAACCGCGCCAAGCCCTTCCTCATCCAGACCTATACCCGCGACAACGGCGACATCCTGACCGAGCTGTCGCTGCCGGTCAGCGTCGGCCAGCGCCACTGGGGCGCCCTGCGCTTCGGTTTCGACACCACTGACTGGCCGTTGATGGAAGTCTAGGCGTGCCCGCCCTCCCAGTAACCCGGCCGGTTGTAGGTTTCCTTGAGGTAGTCGATGCAGTGCCGGACCTTGGCCGGCAGGTAGCGCTGCTGCGGGTAGACGGCCTGGATCGGGTAGCTCGGCGCGGCGAACTCGTCGAGCACGGTGACCAGCTCGCCGCGCTTGAGTTCGGCCTGGATTTCCCAGGTCGACCGCCAGCCGATGCCCAGCCCCTCCTTGACCCAGGTGTAGAGCAGTTCGCCGTCGTTGCAGGCGAGGTCGCCGTCGACGCGGACGGCGGTGAGGCGGCCGTCGCGCATGAAGTTCCAGCCGCGCTGCTGGCCGCCCTGCAGGTTGAAGGCCAGGCAGTTGTGGTCGGCCAGGTCTTCCGGCACGCGCGGCACGCCGTGCCGCTCGAAATAGTCCGGCGTGCCGCAGACGACGCGGCGGTTGGGGTAGAGCGGCACGGCGACGTAGTTGGGATCGGTGACTTCGCCGATGCGCAGCGCCATGTCGTAACCCTCGCGCACCAGGTCGACGACGCTGTCGGTGAAGTTGAACGACAGCTTGAGTTCCGGGTAGGCGGCGCGGAAGGCCGGGGCATGCGGCGCGATGTGGCGGCGCCCGAAGGCGGCCGGGGCGGAGATCACCAGGTGGCCGCGCACCGAGCTGCGGTCGGCGCTGATGCCGCTTTCGACGCTGTCGAAATCGCGCAGCAGTTGCCGGCACTGTTCGAGGAACTGTTCGCCGAGCGCGGTCAGCGTCAGGCCGCGCGTCGAACGGTGCATCAGGCGCACGCCGAGGCGGGCCTCCAGCCCGTCGAGGCGGCGGCCCATGACCACCGGCGTGACGCCCTCGATCAGCGCGGCGGCGGCGAAGCTGCCCTTTTCGGCGACCAGGACAAAACTGCGGATTTCAGTATAGCGGTCCATTCGGTACTCCAAGTATCGACAGAAGCAATGGTAGCAGCAATTCAAGCCGCCGGGCTTTATCGCTATCCTGAATCCATCGCAATAACCCCCACATAAATACGGAGTGAGATATGGCAAAGATGAGAGCAGTTGACGCCGCCGCCGCGGTGATGAAAAAGGAAGGTGTCGGGACCGTGTTCGGCGTTCCCGGCGCGGCGATCAACCCGCTGTACTCGGCGATGCGCAAGAATGGCGGCTTCAATCACGTGCTCGCCCGCCACGTCGAGGGCGCTTCGCACATGGCCGAGGGTTACACCCGCGCCAAGGCCGGCAATGTCGGCGTCTGCATCGGCACCTCCGGCCCGGCCGGCACCGACATGATCACCGGCCTCTATTCCGCATCGGCCGACTCGATACCTATTCTATGCATCACCGGCCAGGCACCGCGTGCCCGCCTGTACAAGGAAGACTTCCAGGCCGTCGATATCGAATCGATCGCCAAGCCGGTCACCAAGTGGGCCGTCACCGTGCGCGAACCGGCCCTGGTGCCGCGCGTCTTCCAGCAGGCTTTCCACCTGATGCGCTCGGGCCGCCCGGGGCCGGTGCTGATCGACCTGCCGTTCGACGTGCAGATGGCCGAGATCGAGTTCGACATCGACACATACGAGCCGCTGCCGCTGCACAAGCCGGCCGCCACCCGCGCCCAGGCCGAGAAGGCGATGGAGATGCTGAACGCCGCCGAGCGCCCGCTGCTCGTTTCCGGCGGCGGCGTGATCAATGCCGATGCTTCCGCCAAATTGCAGGAATTCGCCGAACTGACCGGCGTGCCGGTGATCCCGACCCTGATGGGCTGGGGCACGATCGCCGACGACCACCCGCAGATGGTCGGCATGGTCGGCCTGCAGACCTCGCACCGCTACGGCAACGCGACGCTGCTCGCCTCCGACTTCGTGTTCGGCATCGGCAACCGCTGGGCCAACCGCCACACCGGCTCGGTCGAGGTGTATACCGAAGGCCGCAAGTTCGTCCATATCGACATCGAGCCGACCCAGATCGGCCGCGTCTTCGGCCCGGACTACGGCATCGTCTCCGACGCCGGCGCCGCGCTCGACCAGCTGATCGCCGTCGCCCGCGACATGAAGGCGGCCGGCTCGCTGCGCTGCCGCAAGGCCTGGCTGGCCGACTGCCAGGAGCGCAAGCGCACGCTGCAGCGCAAGACGCATTTCGAGCAGGTGCCGATGAAGCCGCAGCGCGTCTATGAAGAGATGAACGCCGCCTTCGGCAAGGACACCTGCTACGTGACGACCATCGGCCTGTCGCAGATCGCCGCCGCGCAGTTCCTGCACGTCTATCGCGAGCGCCACTGGATCAACTGCGGCCAGGCCGGCCCGCTCGGCTGGACCATCCCGGCCGCCCTCGGCGTCTGCGCCGCCGACCCGTCGCGCAAGGTGGTGGCGATCTCCGGCGACTACGACTTCCAGTTCATGATCGAGGAACTCGCCGTCGGCGCCCAGTTCAAGCTGCCCTACCTGCACGTCGTGGTCAATAACGCCTACCTCGGCCTGATCCGCCAGTCGCAGCGCGGCTTCGACATGGACTACTGCGTCCAGCTCGCCTTCGAGAATATCAACGCGCCGGAAACCGAAGGCTACGGTGTCGATCACGTCACCGTCGTCGAAGGTCTCGGCTGCAAGGCGATCCGCGTGCGCAAGCCGGAGGACATCCAGCCCGCCTTCGCCCAGGCCCGCGCCTGGATGGAGGAGTTCCGCGTGCCGGTGGTGGTCGAGATCATTCTCGAGCGCGTCACCAATATCTCGATGGGCGTCGAGATCAACGCCATCAACGAGTTCGAGGAACTGGCCGCAACCGGCGCCGACGCGCCGACCGCCATCTCGATGCTCGACTAAAAGACAAAGCCAAAGGAGGAGTTTCCCATGCCGAAGTTTGCCGCCAACCTGACCATGCTCTTCACCGAGCTGCCTTTCGTCGAACGCTTCCAGGCCGCCGCCGAAGCCGGCTTCAAGGGGGTCGAGTACCTCTTTCCCTACGACTTCCCGGCCGAGGTGCTGGCCGCCGAGTTGAAGAAGCACGGCCTGACGCAGGTGCTGCACAACCTGCCGGCCGGCGACTGGGCGGGCGGCGAACGCGGCATCGCGGTGCTGCCGGAGCGGGTCGAGGAGTTCCGCGCCGGCGTCGACCGTGCCATCGCCTATGCGACGGCGCTGGGTTGCACCCAGGTCAACTGCCTGGCCGGCATCGTCCCGGCCGGCGCCTGCCAGAACACGGCGCGCCGCACCTTCGTCGACAACCTGCGCTTTGCCGCCGACAAGCTCAAGGCGGCCGGGATCAAGCTGCTGATCGAGCCGATCAACACCTACGACATCCCCGGCTTCTTCCTGAGCCGCACGGCGCAGGCGCTGGAGATCATCGCCGAGGTCGGTTCCGACAACCTGTTCGTGCAGTACGACATCTACCACGCGCAGCGCATGGAAGGCGAACTGGGCAACACCATCGCCAGGAACCTGGCGCAGATCGGCCACATCCAGCTTGCCGACAACCCCGGGCGCAACGAGCCGGGCAGCGGCGAGATCAACTACCCGTGGCTGTTCGCCCACATCGACCGGCTTGGCTACAGCGGCTGGATCGGCTGCGAATACAAGCCGGCCGCCGGCACCCGTGAGGGCCTGGGCTGGATCGACCGCCTGACGGCAGGCAACTAACCCCCAATTCCAACAGAGCAGGAGATAAGAAAATGGCACGTATCGGATTCATCGGTCTCGGCATCATGGGCGCACCCATGGCGGCCAACCTCATCGCCGGCGGTCACACGCTGTATGTGTATTCGCATGGCCCCATTCCGCAATCCCTGAACCACGCCGTGGTGTGCACCGACGCCAAGGATGTCGCCGAGCATTCGGAAGTGATCATCGTCATGGTCCCCGACACGCCGCACGTCGAGGACGTGCTGTTCGCCAGCAAGGGCGTCGCCGCCGGCCTGAGCAAGGGCAAGATCGTGGTCGACATGAGCTCGATCTCGCCGGTCGCCACCAAGGATTTCGCCAAGCGCATCAACGCCCTCGGTTGCGAATACCTCGACGCGCCGGTTTCCGGTGGCGAAGTGGGCGCCAAGGCGGCCAGCCTGACGATCATGGTCGGCGGCAAGCAGGAGATCTTCGACAAGGTCAAGCCGCTGTTCGAGCTGATGGGCAAGAACATCACCCTGGTCGGCGGCAACGGCGACGGCCAGATCACCAAGGTGGCCAACCAGATCATCGTCGCGCTGACCATCGAAGCCGTCGGCGAGGCGCTGCTGCTGGCCGCCAAGGCCGGGGCCGATCCGGCCAAGGTGCGCTCGGCGCTGATGGGCGGCTTTGCCGCCTCGCGCATCCTCGAAGTGCATGGCGAGCGCATGGTCAATCGCACCTTCAACCCGGGTTTCCGCATCGAACTGCACCAGAAGGACCTGAACCTGGCGCTGGCCACCGGCCGCCAGCTCGGCGTGGCGCTGCCCAACACCGCGACGGCGCAGGAGCTGTTCAACACCTGCGCGGCGCACGGCGGCGCCGGCCTCGATCACTCGGCG
This sequence comes from uncultured Dechloromonas sp., assembly GCF_945957265.1. Taxonomy (GTDB): domain Bacteria; phylum Pseudomonadota; class Gammaproteobacteria; order Burkholderiales; family Rhodocyclaceae; genus Azonexus. The sequence continues at coordinate 3,352 of NZ_CAMFKO010000045.1, read as the reverse complement.
ATGGTCAAGGCACTGGAAAAGATGGCAAATTTCGAAATCGGCCAGTAAGGCTGCCATCTTTTCACCTCGCAAGGAGTCATCGGCATGAATAGCACGCCCCGGGACCTGCTCGGAAAAATGTTCGCCGCCGCGGTCAACGCGGCGCAACCGGAACATTGCATTCCCCCCTACCTGCCGGCGCCGCCGCCAGGCCGCACCATCGTGATCGGTGCCGGCAAGGCCTCGGCGGCCATGGCGCAGGCCTTCGAGCGCCACTGGCCGGGGCCGCTCGAAGGGCTGGTCGTCACCCGCTACGGCTACGCGGTGCCCTGCGAGCGCATCGAGATCGTCGAGGCGGCGCACCCGGTGCCCGATGCCGCCGGGCGCGAGGCGGCCGTTCGCCTGCTCAAGCTGGTCGACGGCCTGGGGCCGGACGACCTGGTGATCTGCCTGATCTCCGGCGGCGGCTCGGCCTTGCTGCCGCTGCCCGGCGAGGGCGTGTCGCTGGAGGACAAGCAGGCGATCAACCGCGCCTTGCTGAAATCCGGCGCGACCATTGCCGAGATGAATTGCGTGCGCCGCCACCTGTCGGCGATCAAGGGCGGCCGCCTGGCCGCCGCCTGCTTCCCGGCGCGGGTGGTCAACCTGCTGATTTCCGACGTGCCGGGCGACAACCCGATGGACATCGCCTCCGGCCCGACGGTCGCCGACCCGACCACCTGCGAGGATGCGCTGGCCATCGTGCGCCGCTACGGCATCGAACTGCCCGAGGGCGCGCGCTTCCTGCTCGAAAGCGGCAAGGGGGAAACCGTCAAGCCCGGCGATTCGCGCCTGGCCGGGGTGACCACCCATCTCGTCGCGACGCCGCAGATGGCGCTCGAAGCCGCCGCCGCCGTCGCCGAGGCGGCCGGCGTCAAGCCGCTGATCCTCGGCGACAGCATCGAGGGCGAGGCGCGCGACGTCGGCAAGGTGATGGCCGGCATCGCGCTGCAGTCCGCCCGTCGCGGGCAGCCGGCGGAAGGCCCCTGCGTGCTGCTGTCGGGCGGCGAAACCACCGTCACCGTGCGCGGCCAGGGCCGGGGCGGGCGCAACGTCGAATTCCTGCTGGCGCTGGCCATCGGCCTGAACGGCGAACCCGGCGTCTTCGCGGTGGCCGGCGATACCGACGGGGTCGACGGGCTGGAGGAAATCGCCGGCGCCTTCGTCACTCCCTGCACCCTGGCCCGGGCCTGGGCCGCCGGCGTCAAGCCGCTGGCCAGCCTCGATGCCAACGACGGCCACGGTTTCTTCGAAACGCTGGGCGATGCGCTGGTCACCGGGCCGACGCTGACCAACGTCAACGACTTCCGCGCCATCCTGATCGTCTGAGCGCAGCCGATCCCCATAACAAGGAGACAAGAATGAAACAAATCAAAGCCCTGACGCTCGACGACGTGCGCCAGATAGCGGCCGCGGCGGAGCAGGAGGCGATTGCCTGCGGCTGGGCGGTGAGCATCGCCGTCTGCGATGCCGGCGGTCATGCCCTGTGGCTGCAGCGCATGGACGGCGCGCCGCTGATGAGCGCCCAGGTGGCGCCCGAAAAGGCCCGTACCTGCGTGCTCAGCGGCAAGCCGAGCAAGGCCTTCGAGGACATGGTGAACAACGGCCGCTTTGCCGCGCTGGCCATGCCGGTTGTGCCGCTGGAAGGCGGCGAGCCGATCGTCGTCGATGGCACGATCGTCGGCGCGGTCGGCGTTTCCGGCGTCAAGGCCGGCGAGGACGCGCAGGTGGCGCGCGCCGGCGTTGCCGCGATCCTGGCGCGGGAGGGCGGGGCATGAGGCGCTTTCGCAGATCGCGGATACTGGCCACGCTGGGGCCGGCCAGTTCCACCAAAGAGCAGATTCGCGCCCTGGCCGAGGCCGGGGCCGATGTCTTCCGCCTGAATTTCAGCCACGGCAGCCATGCCGACCACGCCGAGCGCTATCGGACGATCCGCGAGGTCGAAGCCGACATCGGCCGGCCGATCGGCATCCTGATGGACCTGCAGGGACCGAAGCTGCGCATCGGCAAGATCGCCGGCGGCAAGACGACCCTGGTCGAGGGCAGCCGCTTCCGCCTCGACCTGGACAAGGCCGAAGGCGATGCCGGCCGGGCCAACCTGCCGCATCCGGAAATCTTCGCCGCGCTGCAGGTCGGCACCCACCTGCTGCTCGACGACGGTAAGCTGTGCCTGCGTGTCGATGCCTTCGGGCCGGATTTCGCCGAAACCACCGTGCTCGTCGGCGGCGCGCTGTCCGACCGCAAGGGCGTCAATGTGCCCGGCGTCATGCTGCCGATCTCGCCGCTGACCGACAAGGACCGCAGCGACCTGGCCTTCGGCCTGGAGCTCGGTGTCGACTGGGTGGCCCTGTCCTTCGTCCAGCGTCCGGAAGATATCGAGGAAGCGCGCTGGCTGATCGGCGACCGGGCCTGGATCATGGCCAAGCTGGAAAAGCCGCAGGCGATCGAGCATCTCGACCGTATCGTCGCGCTGGCCGACGGCGTCATGGTGGCGCGCGGTGATCTCGGCGTTGAGCTGCCGCCGCAGCAGGTGCCAGTGATCCAGCGCCGCATCGTGCGCGCCGCCCGGGCGGCCGGCCGGCCGGTCGTGGTCGCCACGCAGATGCTGGAGTCGATGATCCAGTCGCCGGTGCCGACGCGCGCCGAGGCGTCGGACGTCGCCACGGCGATCTACGAAGGGGCGGATGCGGTGATGCTGTCCGCCGAGTCGGCCTCCGGCCAGTTCCCGGTGGAGGCGGTGACGATCATGGACCGCATCATCAGCGAGGTCGAGTTCGATCCCGCCTGGCGCATCGGCCTCGACGCCAGCCACAGCGCGGCCGAGGCGACGACACCGGACGCGATCTGCTGCGCGCTGCGCCGCGTTGCCGAGCTGCTCGCACCGGCGGCGACCATCGCCTATACGGTGAGCGGCTTCAGCTGCCTGCGCGCCAGCCGCGAACGCCCGAAGACGCCGATCGTCGCCCTGACGCCGCGCACCGAAACCGCGCGCCGCCTGGCGCTGGCCTGGGGCGTGCATCCGGTGGCCTTCCAGGAAGCCGCCAATCTCGAGACCATGGTCGTCGATGCCGGCCGGGTCGCTGTCCAGCATGGGTTTGCTGCTCCCGGCGATGATGTCATCGTGATCGCCGGCCTCCCCTCCGGTCATTCAGGCAGTACCAATCTCTTGCACGTGGCAAGAGTCCCCGACTAGCTTGCTGGTCCCCTGAATATCCGGATTTTTGCTTACCCCGCGGTCTAGCGCGGGGTAAGCAGCTTTTTCTCTCCCCATGGAGGCGACCATGAACGCCAAAGACACCTTCCTCGCCGCCAACGCCCACGTCGACGAGGCCGC
>NZ_CAMFKO010000044.1 GCF_945957265.1 uncultured Dechloromonas sp. | reverse complement strand
TCCATGCGCCGACGGTGTCCTTCCCGGTGGCCGGCACGATCATGGTCGAGCCGACGGAATCCGAATCGAAGGCCGAACTGGACCGCTTCATCGCGGCCCTGATCAGCATCCGCGAGGAAATCCGCCAGATCGAGAACGGCGTGTGGACAGCCGACAACAATCCGCTGAAGAATGCCCCGCATTCCCAGGCGGACGTCATGGATGCCGACTGGCAGCACCCGTACAGCCGTCAGCAGGCCGTCTTCCCGTTGCCCTGGGTGGCGGCCAACAAGTTCTGGCCGAGCGTCAATCGCATCGACGATGTGTATGGCGACCGCAACCTGAACTGCGCCTGCCCGCCGATGGAAGCCTACGAAAGCTGATGCCGGTCGATCTCTCAGCCATCGCCAAGTGGCCCAACGTTCCCGCCTGTTACGACTGGTTGTCGCTCGACCGGCGGGGCGACTGGCGATTGCAGGGAGAGCGCGTCACGCACCGCGGCCTGATCGAGTTCATGAACCGGCAGTACGGTTCTGACGCGTCGGGTCGCTGGTTCGTGCAGAACGGCCCGCAGCGGGTTTTCGTCGCCCTCGCCGCAACGCCCTGGATATTCCGGCGCGACGGCAACGCTTTCGTCAGCCATACGGGGCAGCCTGCCGATACGGTGAAAGCCATCTACCTCGACGAAGGCGGGAGCATCGTGCTGGAAACAGACCTTGGCATCGGCCTGCTCGACGACCGGGAATTGGCCGCTTTCCTCGCCGAATGTCGCGATCCGGATGGCCAGCCAGCCGGCGAAGAGGCATTCATTGAGCTGATGAGCAGCGGCTCCGGCACTGTTTTCTGGAACACCCATCGCCTGCAGGCCATCGCTGCCGATGACCTCCCAAGGCGCTTCGGCTTCGACCCGGCACCGCGCCCCTGAGGCGCTCAGTCCGCCAGATGGGCGGCGCGCCAGCCGGCGATTTCCGGCATCGCTTCCGCCGCATCGTCGAGCAAGGCCGCATCGGCCTGCAACAACAGCTTGCGCTGCCTGGCCCCCAGCTTGGCCGGGAATACCGGCAGCAGTTCGACCAGCATGTCTCCCGCCGCATGCCTTCCCCGCCCCGGATAGCCCTTGCCCGGCAAACGCAGCGAACGACGCTCGGCCGCGCCGGTCGCCAGCGCATGCCGGAAAATACCGCTCAAGGAAGGCAAGTCGATGTCGGCGCCGGCCATCATCGCCAGCGCGCTGACCGGCATCGAGAAATGCAGGTCGCGGCCGTTCAGCCGGTAGAGCGGATGCGAACGGATGACCAGGGTGAGGTACAGGTCGCCGGCCTGCAACGCGTCGTCGCCCGGCTCGCCCTGCCCGGCCAGGCGCAGTTCGTCGCCCGGCAGCATGCCCGGCGGAATGGTGATTTCCAGGCTGACATCGTCGGCATCCCGGCCGCTGCCGCCGCAATCGGGACAAATCCGTTCGGTAAACAAGCCGCGCCCGCCACAGTCCCCGCAGCGCACCAACACCCGGTCGGCATTGTGGACGCGGCCGCTGCCGTGGCAGGCATCGCAGAAACGGGTCCGCGACATGCCGGCCTCGCCGCTGCCTGCGCAGGTCGCACAAGGCTTGCCGCGTGAATAATGAATCGGTTTGCGGCACCCGGCGGCTCCCTCATCCAGGTTGACCTCGATGTTCAAACGAATATCCGCGGCCTTCGCGACATCCTGCTCAGCCGTGGCCTCCGGCGCCTCGTCCGCACGGGATTCCTCGTCGACGACCTCCGGATCGTCGGCAGTCGTCAGCCGCTCGTAAGCCGCATTGATTTCCTTGAAACGCTCCGTCGCCTGCGGATCGTCATTGCGATCCGGATGCCAGCGCATGGCCAGGCGGCGATAGGCGCGCTTCCAGTCGGCCGGTGCAGAATCCTTGGCGAGGCCGAGAACACGAAAGGGATCAATTTCCATTGCCGGAAAACTCACCCCCGAATCCGACTCCGCTTGGGCCGATCACGCAATATTGCTTACTCCGCATTGCGGAAGGCGAGCCCGGCAGCATCCTTGGCCGACAGCAACGGACATCCGCTGATCGGCCAGTCGATACCCAGATCCGGGTCATTCCAGGCGATACAGCGTTCATGCTCCGGCGCATAGTAATCAGTGGTCTTGTAGAGAAACTCCGCCGTTTCGGAAAGCACGACAAAACCATGTGCCAGCCCTGCCGGAACCCATAGCTGTTTCTTGTTTTCTGCCGAGAGAATTTCTCCAACCCACTGACCGTAGGTTTTCGAGCCCTTACGTATATCGACCGCCACATCAAAAACCTCGCCCTGGGTAACGCGGACCAGCTTTCCCTGTGGGCATTGGACCTGATAATGCAAACCGCGCAGGGCATTGCGGGCCGATTTGGAGTGGTTGTCCTGGACGAAATCGATGTTCAGCCCGGTCGCTTCGCGAAAGGCACGCAGGTTGAAGCTCTCGAAGAAGAATCCGCGTTCGTCACCGAAGACCTTCGGCTCAATGCTGAGTACATCCGGAATCTGGGTGGGCGTGACCTTCATCAGAATACTTTCTCCTTGAGGATGCTCATCAGGTACTGGCCATACGGGTTCTTCAGCATCGGCTGCGCCAGTTTTTCCAGGTGGATGGCGTCAATCCAAGCCTTGCGATAGGCAATCTCTTCCGGACAGGCCACTTTCAGCCCCTGGCGTTTCTCGATGGTGGCGATGAACTGGCTGGCATCGAGCAAGCTTTCATGCGTACCTGTATCCAGCCAGGCGTGGCCACGACCCATGACCTGAACATTCAGTTGCTGGCGTTCCAGATAGATACGGTTCACATCGGTGATTTCCAGCTCGCCGCGTGGCGACGGCTTAAGATCGCGGGCAATATCGAGCACCTGGTTGTCGTAGAAATAAAGACCTGTGACCGCGTAATTGGATTTGGGCACCTTGGGTTTTTCTTCCAGGCCGATTGCGTGCCCAGCACCATCGAACTCGACCACGCCATAACGCTCGGGATCATGCACATGATAAGCAAAGACCGTTGCGCCATCTGTTTGTGCATCGGCCGCTCGCAGATCATTGGCAAACTCGTGGCCGTAGAAAATGTTGTCGCCAAGGACCAAAGCGCTGCCGCCATGGCCAACGAATTGGCGACCGATGATGAATGCTTGGGCCAATCCGTCCGGGCTGGGCTGGATTGCATATTGCAGGTTGAGCCCCCACTGACTGCCGTCACCCAGCAATTGCTGAAAGCGCGGAGTATCTTGCGGCGTCGAAATGATCAGGATGTCACGAATACCAGCCAACATCAGCGTGGTCAGCGGGTAGTAGATCATCGGCTTGTCGTGTATTGGCAGCAGTTGCTTGGAAACCGCCAAGGTGACCGGGTAGAGGCGGGTACCGGAACCACCTGCCAGGATGATGCCCTTACGCATGCAATGTCCTTAAATCAAAGAATCTGGAGCAAACATGATCCAGTCCGCTTTGCCACCTCGGTAATTCCAGCCCGAAAGTCTGGCGGAGGTGGCTGGTGTCGAGCCGAGAATTGCTTGGCCGAGGAATCGGCAATGGGTAATCGGCCGTAGCGATCGTCAGCCCCCGCTCACCGACCAGGTTGGTCTTTCCATACGCACCTTGCTGCTTGGAGAGGTCATTTTCAGAATACGCTCCATCCTTGGCGCCATGGAAAACATAATCAGTCGAGTAATGAACAACCAGAGCCCCGCGCCGAACCGCTTCATCGCCCAAGACGCCCGGAGCGACTCCGTCGATGGCTTGCGCCAGCTCCTGCTCCGACTCAGCCCGGTCCACCGCGGTGTACGCCGCAGGATTGACGATGACGCTGGGCTCCACACCGGCCAGCAACCGATGTATGGCATCCGGATTCGCCAGATCGCAATCATGCTGGTCTACAGCGACCACTTCGCCCAATGGTGCCAACGCGCGCTGCAACTCGAAACCGACCTGGCCATTTTTGCCGGTAAGAATAATCCGCATGTTCAGGCCCCGTACTGCTTGCCAAGCCACTCGCGGTAAGCACCGCTCGTCACGTTGGTCACCCAGGCCTGATTGTCCAGATACCAACGAACCGTCTTGCGAATCCCGGTTTCGAAAGTTTCAGCCGGCTTCCAGCCCAGCTCACGTTCAATTTTGGTCGCATCAATGGCGTAACGGCGGTCGTGTCCCGGCCTATCCTTCACGTAAGTAATCTGCTCCTTGTACGGCTTGCCATCGCCCCGCGGGCTGAGGTCATCCAGGATGGCACAAAGCGTATGCACGACTTCGAGGTTCGGCTTCTCGTTCCAGCCACCGATATTGTAGGTCTCGCCCAGACGGCCGGCTTCCAGTACCCGGCGGATGGCGCTGCAGTGATCCTTGACATACAACCAGTCGCGAATCTGCTGGCCATCGCCATAAATAGGCAGCGGCTTACCGGCCAGCGCATTATGGATGACCAGCGGAATCAATTTTTCCGGAAAATGATACGGCCCGTAGTTGTTCGAACAGTTGGTCGTCAATACCGGCAGACCATAGGTATGGTGATAGGCCCGCACCAAATGGTCACTGGCCGCCTTGCTGGCCGAATACGGGCTGTTCGGCTCGTAGCGGTTGCTTTCGCTGAAGGCGGGGTCATCCTTTTCCAGCGAACCGTATACTTCGTCGGTCGACACATGCAGAAAGCGGAAAGCCGCCTTCGCGTCACCCTCCAGGGCTCCTCCCCAATAGGCGCGCACCGCTTCCAGCAAGCGAAAGGTGCCGACGATATTGGTCTGGATGAAATCTTCCGGACCATGAATACTGCGATCCACATGCGATTCCGCCGCGAAGTTAACCACCGCACGCGGCTTGTACCTTGCGAGCAGGCTGGCAACCAGATCGAAATCGCCGATATCGCCCTTGACGAAAAGATGGCGCGCATCGCCTTCAAGTGATGCCAGGTTCTCCAGATTGCCGGCGTAAGTCAAAGCATCCAGATTGAGCACTACCTCGTCGCACTGAGCCAGCCAATCAAGAACAAAATTACTGCCGATGAAGCCGGCTGCGCCGGTGACGAGAATCATGCCTTCCTCTCGAAGTGCAACAAAACAATAATGGATATCTAATTACGGTCGCCAAACCGCCATTATCCCGCACTCATCTATCCTATGTAAGCGCGAACTGAAAAAACACCGACCCAATGTCGCGCCAGCTTGCTGCAAATTAGTTTCTGTCCAGTATTAAGCGACGTAATTCGGCCACCTCGGCCTCCAGGATTGCGACCCGTGAGCGCAGCTCATCGATGTCAGTATTGGATGCAGCAACAGCCCTGCCACCAGCCGCGCTAGACTCCATGGTCGACTGTCCGCTAAGCAGGTGCATCCAGCGGTTCTCCCGCGCTCCCGGCAAGCGTGGCAACTCAACGACCAATGCGCCATCGTTACGAGCAGCGAGTTCCTCCAGAAAAGCCTCGACCGACGAGATATCGGCAAAGCGATGCAGGCGCTCGCAATTCAACCTCAACTCACCGGCCGTCTGCGGCCCGCGCAGCATCAACACGGCCAGCAAGGCGGAGGCCTGGCTCGGCACGCCAAGCACTTTTTCCAGCAGATGCTCGAAACGGCTGACCCGGCTGCCGCTGACCTCACGCACCAGACCGCGCTCCCTCAGGGCGTCGAGCGCTACGAGAATCTCGGCCTCCCCCGTTTCGAGCACCGGGTTCCGGCTTGTTTTCTGGTTGCAGCCGGATTGCAGGGCATTGACCGACAGCGGATAGGTATCCGGCACCGTGCGCTGCTTTTCGAGCAGCGTTCCAAGAATGCGGGTTTCAAGCAGCGTGAGTTCGGGCAGCGAATCGATCATGGCTTATCCAGAGTGTTGGTGGAGTGCATCGGGATTGCGTCCTTGCGCGAGGTATCGCGCAACCAGGCATGGTAGATCTTCAAGGCCACATGGGCGTCATTGGCGGCGTACAGCACCTGGCGCTCGTCCAGACGCCGGCTGGCCCAGTTGCTGGTCCCCAGCTTCTTCGACTTGATCAGCTTCTCTCCGAAGTAATGGGCCACGGCCACCTTGGCGCCCACGGTTCCGCGATGCCCCGGGCCGCGCAGAATCTCGCCGAGATCGAGCACGTTGTTCAACTTGATCCCCATGCGCGAGCTCAAGGCACTGCGATCGTTACCCAAGCCGAAACCGACCTTGATGACAGCCCGGCTTTCCAGCACTTCCTTGACGACCCCATGGGTCGCCTCGCACCAAACCGGAAAGAGATAGACCTGCCGCTCGACAGCCAGTTGTATCAAATGAGGCCCGGTGGAAATCTCGCCCTTGCGAAAGGTCGGCTTGGACTCCGTATCGAAACCGACAACCGCTGCCGCCAGCAGGGCAGCGCCGGCCGATTCGGCCTTGTCCGGGCTATCGACCACGGTCACTTCCACCATCGAGATGCCTCGATAAATCGGCAATTCGCTCTCGGCAATCTGGCGACGACTGAACACCACGTCGCTCATCGCACGGCTTTCCGGCAACGATCGTTCGACGCCCACAAATCCATCGCGGTATCCTTCGCTTTTTTAAACAGACGCCAGTGTATGGGATCACACCGCCAGCCCGGTATTTTTGCTCGACTTTCCGCGCGCCTGTTCCGCAAACCGGAAGCGCCCGGCGATTATGATCGCGCCCGAAGCCTGATCGCGGCGATCGACCGCGGGGGCATTCCCCTCAACGCCGCCAGAATCAACGCCATCGCCCGCGACCTGGGCCTGGAGGTTTCCCCCAGGGCGCAGCCCGACGAGACGGTTCAGCGCATCCGCGACGCCCTGGCCCGGGCCCCGGACCATGACTAGCAAGACCTGGTTCCTGTACATGATCGAATGCACGGACGGCAGCCTTTACACCGGCATCGCCGTCGATGTCGAGGCGCGCTACGCGGCCCACTGCAAGGGCACTGGCGCCCGCTACACCCGCTCGCACCCACCGGCCCGCCTGATCGGCTGCGAAGCCCACCCTGACCGCTCGTCGGCCTCCAAGGCGGAATATCGAATCAAGCGCCTGAGCACCATCGAAAAACGCCGCTACGCCGCAGCACTGACGGAAAAGCCGACCCCCTGAAAACAAAAAAGCGTCCCGGAGGACGCTTGTTTGCAGTTGCAGCACTGGCGGAGACGGAGGGATTCGAACCCTCGATGCAGGTTTTGCCCGCATGCTCCCTTAGCAGGGGAGTGCCTTCGACCTCTCGGCCACGTCTCCAGTCCCGCTACAACGAGGCGCGGATGATATAGGCTCCGCGCCCTTTGGTCAAACCTTACTGATCGAGACCGAAGGTGCGGTGCAGCACGCGCACGGCCAGCTCCAGGTATTTCTCGTCGATGACGACGGAAATCTTGATCTCGGAGGTCGAGATCATCTGGATGTTGATGCCTTCGTCAGCCAGGGCCTTGAACATCTTGGAGGCGACGCCCGGGTGGGAGCGCATGCCGACGCCGACGGCCGAGACCTTGCAGATCTTGTTGTCGCCAGTGATCTCGCGAGCACCCAGGTTGGCCTTGGTGGCTTCGAGGATGCCCTGCGCCTTGGCGAAGTCGCCACGGTTGACGGTGAAGGAGAAGTCGGTCGTGCCGTCATGGCCGACGTTCTGGATGATCATGTCGACGTCGATGTTGGCGTCGGCGATGGCACCGAGAATTTGATAGGCGATGCCCGGGGTATCCGGAACGCCGAGCATGGTCAGCTTGGCTTCGTCGCGATTGAAGGCGATACCGGAGATGATCGGTTGTTCCATGTTCTTGTCTTCCTCAACAGTGATCAGCGTGCCTTCCCCTTCGTCCTGGAAGCTGGAAAGAACGCGCAGTTTGACCTTGTACTTGCCGGCGAATTCGACCGAGCGGATCTGCAGCACCTTGGAGCCGAGGCTGGCCATTTCCAGCATTTCCTCGAAGGTGATGGTGTCGAGCTTCTTGGCTTCCGGCACGACGCGCGGGTCGGTCGTGTAGACGCCATCGACGTCGGTGTAGATCTGGCACTCGTCGGCCTTCAGCGCGGCAGCCAGCGCGACGCCGGAGGTATCGGAACCGCCGCGGCCGAGCGTGGTGATATTGCCGTCGGCATCGACACCCTGGAAACCGGCGACGACGACAACCTTGCCTTCGTCGAGGTCGCGACGCATGTTGCTTTCGTCGATCGACAGGATGCGCGCCTTGGTGAAGGTGCTGTCGGTCAAAACCTTGACCTGGCCGCCGGTGTAGCTGCGGGCCGGGACGCCGATGCCCTTCAGGGCCATCGACAGCAGGCCGATGGTGACCTGCTCGCCGGTCGCACAGATCTGGTCCAGCTCGCGCGGGTCCGGGCTGGCCTGAACTTCCTTGGCCAGTGCGATCAGCTTGTTGGTTTCGCCGCTCATTGCGGAAACGACCACCACGACCTGGTGGCCCTGCGCGTGGAACTTGGCTACGCGCTTGGCGACGTTTTTGATGCGCTCGGGGTTGCCGACCGACGTGCCGCCGTATTTTTGAACAATCAACGCCATGGATTTATCCGGTTAAACGTTGCAAACATGAAAAAAGAGGCTGGATTTTACCCCAGCCTGCCCTTTTCCTAAAGGATTAAGCGCTTACAGATCGGCCAGCGAACGCAGATGTGCGCCGACGCTGCGGGCCAGCGAGGTCATCACGTAGCCGCCTTCGAGCATGGCGACGATGCGCTTGTCGCACATTTCGGCGGCCAGTTTCTTGAGATGGTCGGTCACCCAGGCATAGTCCTTTTCGAACAGCTTGAGCCCGCCCATGTCGTCCTCGTAATGCGCATCGAAACCGGCGGAGATGAGGATCATCTGCGGCTTGAATTCGCGCAGGCGCGGCGTCCACACCTGCATCACGGCATCGCGGAATTCCTCGCTGCCGCTCCCCGCCGCCAGCGGCACGTTGCACATGTTGGCTGCCGGCTTGTCGGTCCCGCTATAGGGGTAGAACGGGTGCTGGAAAATGCTGCACATCAATACCCGTTCATCTCCGGCAAAGCAGTCTTCCGTGCCATTGCCGTGGTGCACGTCGAAGTCGATGATGGCGACGCGCTCCAGGCCGTGGGCCTTGATGGCGTGCATCGCGGCGACACCGATGTTGTTGAAGAAGCAGAAGCCCATGGGCGTGGACTTTTCGCAGTGATGGCCCGGCGGGCGAACCGAGCAGAAGGCATTCTCGATTTCACCCTTCATGACGAGGTCGACGGCATGACAACCGGCGCCGGCGGAACGCAGCGCCGCCTGCCAGGTATGCGGATTCATGGCGGTATCGGGATCGAGATGGACGACGCCCATTTCGGGAGAGGCGCGCTTGATGCGCTCCAGGTGCGAAGCCGGGTGGACGCGCAGCAGTTGTTCGAAAGTGGCCAGCGGTGCGTCGTAATAGACGAAGTAGGCATCGATGCCCTGGGCGATCAGGTGATCGTTGATGGCGGTGAGACGTTGCGGGCATTCCGGGTGATGCGATCCCATATCGTGCAACTGGCAGTCACGATGGGTGATGAAGGCAGTGGTCGTCACTTGTTCTCTCTCTGCGAACCGGCGCACGAAGAGGCGCACGTCGAAATGCCATTATCGTCCCAATATATCGGCTGCTTCAAGCATTAGAATCGCGTAACGCTGCAACGACGGACATCGATGATGCTAAAAAGCAAAATTTCGGCGCTCACCAGCCCGCCTCAGCCTTTCGACCGGATACTGGGTGATGCCGGACAGATCATTCTCGGCAAGCACACCGAGATCAGGCTGGCCCTCTCCTGCCTGCTCGCCGGCGGCCATCTGCTGATCGAAGACTTGCCCGGCATGGGCAAGACGACGCTGGCCCACACGCTGGCCCGCCTGCTCGGGCTGCAATTCTCGCGCATCCAGTTCACCAGCGACCTGCTGCCGGCCGACATTACCGGCGTTTCGATCTTCGAACGCGACAAGAGCGAGTTCAGGTTCCTGCCCGGGCCGGTCTTCGCGCAACTGGTGCTGGCCGACGAGATCAATCGCGCCACGCCGAAAACCCAGAGCGCCCTGCTCGAGGCCATGGAGGAAGGCCAGGTCACCGCCGAGGGGCAGACCCGCCCGCTGCCGCGGCCGTTTTTTGTCATCGCCACGCAGAATCCGACGCACCAGATCGGCACCTTTCCCTTGCCCGAATCCCAACTCGACCGCTTCCTGATGCGCATCGAACTGGGCTACCCGGACCGTGGCGCCGAACGGGAACTGCTCGCCAGCGGCGGCCAGCGCCATCGCGCCGAGGCGCTGGTCAGCCGGATTTCGCCGGCCGAGCTACCGGCCGTTCAGCAGGCGGTGGCCAGGCTCCATGCGGCAGGCCCGCTCATCGACTACGTTCAGGCGCTGGTCGACGCGACACGTCACGATCCGGCGTTCCTGCATGGCCTGTCGCCCCGCGCCGGGCTGGCCCTGCTGTCGGCTGCCCGCGCCTGGGCCTGGCTGGACGGCCGGGACATGGTCATCCCTGACGACGTGCAAGCCGTGCTGCCGGCAGTGGCCCGCCACCGCCTGCGCACGGCACAGACCGGCGGCCACGCCCAAATGGAAGACATCGGGCGATTGATGCGCAGCGTCGCGATTCCCTGAGCCGTGAAGATCGCCGCCCAGGTCACGCCCTATCTCAAGCAGCTTCTTTTCCGCTGGAAGAGCGACGGCACGGGGCCGCTGCGCCTCGGCCAGCGGCGCATCTTCATCGTCCCGTCGCGCGGCGGCCTGCTCTTCGCGCTGGCCCTGGCCGTCATGCTGCTCGGCGCCATCAACTACAACCTGGCGCTGGGCCACGCCCTGGTCTTCCTGCTCGCCGGGCTGGGCATCGTCGGCATGATCCACACCTTTCGCAACCTGTTCGGCCTGATCGTCACGCCGGGACGTTGCGAGCCCGTCTTTGCCGGTGAGACGGCATTTTTCCCGCTCTCGCTCGACAATGACCGGACGGCCCCGCGCCTGGCGCTCGAACTGGCCGCCGACGCCGCCCTTCCCGTCGGAGCGGCCATAGAAGGCCTGGGCAAGACCCGGGTTCGTGTGCCGCTGCCGGCGCATCGCCGTGGCTGGCTGGCCTTGCCGCGGGTGCGCCTGGCAACCCGCTACCCGCTGGGCTTGTTTACCGCCTGGTCCTATCTTCAGCCGGAGATGCGCTGCCTGGTCTACCCGCAACCGGTTGCGGCGCCGCTGCCGATGGCGGGCACCAGCCATTGGGGCGGCGAACTGCACGGCGACGGCGGGCAAGAGGATTTTGCCGGATTCCGCGACAGGCAGCCTGCCGATTCGCCACGCCACGTCGCCTGGAAAGCCAGCGCCCGCAATGCTGGCGAAGGACCGCTGCTGATCAAGGCGTTCGCCGGCGGCGCCCAAAGCAAGCTGGTTTTCGAGTGGCAACACACCGCGCCTGAACTGTCGGACGAAATACGCCTCGGCATGCTGACCGGATGGATACTCGCCGCCGAGGCTGCCGGCAGTTCCTACGGCCTGCGCCTCCCCCATCTGTCCCTGCCGCCCGGGCGCGGCAGCCGGCACTGCCAGCAATGCCTCGAGGCGCTGGCCCTGTTCCCTTCATGAGCACGCGCCCCGACCAGGCGCTCGACCGGCAGGCAACGCCCTGGCTATTTGCGTGCGCCATCGCCACCGCGCTACCGCATGTGACGCATCAGGCTGCCTGGCTGAGCGCCGCGACCCTGCTCTTGCTCGGCTGGGCGGTGCGCCTGTGGTGGAAAAACGAACGCCTGCCCGGCCGCTGGCTGCTGATCCTGCTCGTGGTAGCCGGCTGCGGCGGCATCCTGATCGAATTCCGCACGCTGTTCGGACGCGATGCCGGCGTCGCCATGCTGGTGGTTTTCATGGCGATGAAGCTGCTCGAACTGAAGTCGCGGCGGGATGCCATGGTCGTCGTCGTGCTCGGTTACTTCCTGCTGCTCACGCACTATCTCTACTCCCAGAGCATCCCGACCGGCATCTGGCTGCTCTTCGCGCTCTGGCTGCTGACCGCCACCCTGGTTCGCCTGCATGGCGGCGCATCGGGCACCGCCGGCGCGAGCCTGCGTTACGCGGCCAGGCTGTGCCTGCAGGCCGTTCCGTTCATGCTCGTGCTCTATGTTCTGTTTCCCCGGATATCCGGCCCGCTGTGGGGGCTCCCGTCGGACGCGCATGCCGGCATGACCGGCCTGTCCGACACCATGTCGCCCGGCAGCATTTCCCGCCTGGCGCAGAGCGCCGACATCGCCTTTCGCGCCCGCTTCGCCGGCCAGCCGCCGGCCAGGCACAAGCTCTATTGGCGCGGCCCGGTTCTGGAGAGTTTCGACGGCACGACCTGGCGCCCGCACATCGGCCAGGGCGCCGCGGCCGTACTGGACAAGCTGTCTGCCCCCGTCCGCTATGAACTGACCCTGGAACCACACAATCAGCGCTGGATACTGGCTCTCGATGCGCCGGTCCATCTGCCCGACGGCCTGTTCCTGAACACCGCCCTCGCGGCAAACCAGCGCCAGCCAGTCACCGAGCGGCAGCGTTTCCGGCTGGCCGCCAGCCTCGACTATCGTTTCAATGTTGTCGAGGATGCGCGGACCCTGCAACGCAACCTGGGCATACCGGGGGCAGCGAATCCGAAGGCCCGCGCCCTGGCGCTTGGCTGGCGGCAAACCGGCGGCGGGCCGCAGGAGATCATTCGCAAGGCGCAAGACCTGTTTGCCGCCGAATTCACCTACACCCTGCAACCGCCCCTCCTCGGCCCGGACGGAATCGACGAATTCCTGTTCGCGACCCGCCGCGGCTTCTGCGAACACTATGCCGGCGCCTTTGTCTTCCTGATGCGGGCGGCCGGCATCCCGGCCCGCGTCGTCACCGGCTACCAGGGCGGGGAATTCAATCCGCTCGATGAACATCTGGTCGTCAGGCAGTCCGATGCCCACGCCTGGGCGGAGGTCTGGCTCGACGGGCAGGGATGGTTGCGCGTCGATCCGACAGCCTCGGTCTCGCCCGCCCGCATCGAAACCGGAATCGTCGACGCCCTGGCCTTTGGCGAACCCCTGCCCGCCCTCGTGCAGCTGCGCGCCGACTGGCTGCGCAACCTGCGTTATCGCTGGGAAGCCGTCAATAACGCCTGGAATCAACACATCCTGGGCTACGACCCGCAACGCCAGCGCGAACTCCTGTCCCGCCTCGGCCTCCCCGAAACCGACTGGCGCAGCCTGGCGACGCTGCTCGGCATCGCCTGCAGCCTGCTGGTTGCTGCCATGACGGCGTGGACGCTCCATCAACGACCGCGCATCGACCCGGCCCTCCGGCTCTGGCAAAAAGCTCTGCGCCAACTGGCCCGAAGACAGGTACACTGCGCGCCCTGGGAAACGCCGATGGCATTGGCGCAGCGTGTGCGGGAACAACATCCGGCGCTGGGCGAACCTTTCCAGAATGTCGTCGATGCCTACCTTCGGGTCCGCTACGGCGACGCCAACGACAACCTGACCCCACTGCGCGAGGCCGTCGCGCGACTCCGACGATGAATTTCAAACTCAAGAACATCCTGGCCGCCCTGCTCCTCATGTCGACCGCACTGCCGGGCCACGCCGGCACGCAGGTCGCCAGCTTTGCCGACGAACCGGCCGTCATCGACTTCGCCCGCGACCTGGAACAGCGCCACGGCTTCAATGCCGACACCCTGCTCGCCCAGTTCGCCCAGACCCGCCCGAACGCCAAGGTGCTGCAGCTCATCAAGCCGCCGAGCTCGCCGCTGCAACGCTCGTGGGAACGCTATCGGCCGCGCTTCCTGAACGATCGCCGCATCGATGGCGGCGTGCGTTTCTGGCAGGAAAACAAGGCACAACTCGTCAAGGCCGGCGCGCTGTATGGCGTGCCGCCGGAAATCATCGTTGCCATCATCGGCGTCGAAACGGAATACGGGCGCAATACCGGCGGCTTCCGGGTCCTCGAAGCGCTGGCCACCCTCGCCTTCAAATACCCGCCCCGCGCCGAGTTTTTCCGTACCGAGCTTGAGCAATTCCTGCTTCTCTCCCGGGAAAACAACCTCGACCCGCTGGCCGTGAAGGGCTCTTTTGCCGGCGCCATCGGCATCCCGCAATTCATGCCCGGCAGCCAGCGCCGCTATGCCGTCGACTTCGACGGCGACCAGCGCGTCGATCTCGGCAACAGCGTCGACGACGCCATCGGCAGCGTCGCCCGTTTTCTCGAGCAACACGGCTGGCAAGCCGGACAGCCTATCGCCGTCCCCGCCGCAACGAATGGTGCGCCCGATCCGGCACTGCTCCAGGCCGGCATCCGTCCGAGCCTGAAGGCCGACGAACTGGCCGCCAAAGGCGTTCGTGCCGAAACCGATCCGCAAGGCACGGTCGCCCTGATCGACCTGGTATCGCCCAACAAGGAAACGGAATACTGGCTGGGTTTCGAGAATTTCTACGTGATCACCCGCTACAACCGCTCGACCTTCTATGCGATGTCGGTTTTCCAGCTCGGCGAGGAAATCCGCAACCGGCTGTGCGCCCAGCTGCCGGCTACAGCAGAGAATCGCGCGAGATATTGCCGCGCTTGACGATCTTGCGCAGGCGATCCAGTCCCTCGATCTGGATCTGGCGGACCCGTTCGCGGGTCAGGCCGAGGTCGGTGGCAATCGCATCCAGCGTCGCCACATCGGCGCCGTTGAGGCCGTAGCGGCGCTCGATCACCGAGCGCTGACGCTCCGAAAGCTGCCCCAGCCAGTCATCGACCAGTGAGCCGATTTCGCTGACCTGGAGCAGCGACTCCGGGTCGGCACCGCTATCGTCGGCAATGTTCTCGCCTATCGTATGGTTGGGATCGATTTCCAGCGGCGCATCGAGCGATGCGATGTGTTCGTTGAGCGACAGGATGCGGCGCACGTCGTCGACCGGCCGGTCGATCAGCGCCGCCACGCGCTCCACCGTCGAATCGCGCTTGTCCTCGGCCTCCAGATGCCGCATGGCGCGGAGCACGACGTTGATTTCCTTGACGATATGGACCGGCAGCCGGATGGTCCGCGACTGGTTCATGATGCCGCGCTCGATATTCTGGCGTATCCACCAGGTCGCGTAGGTCGAAAACCGGAAGCCGCGCTCCGGATCGAATTTTTCCAGCGCATGGATCAAGCCGAGATTGCCCTCCTCGACCAGGTCAAGCAAGGGAATGCCGCGATTCAGGTAATGCTTGGCAATATTCACGACCAGCCGCAGGTTGTGCTCGATCATGCGCTGGCGGGCGGAAAAATCGCCCTGGCGCACCAGCCGCGAAGTGGCCAGTTCCTCTTCCGGCGTCAGCAGCGGCTTGGCGCCGATTTCCGTCAGGTAAAGCTGTGTGACATCCTCGAGCAGCTCGATTTCCGGCGCCACGACCTCAGGTTCCGGCGGCAACAGCGATTCGTCGGGTTGCCCCTCGAAATCCCCCTCGATGTTGTCGCCGCTCTCGCTCATCGCTTCGGGAGATACGCCGAGGGATCGACCGGTTTGCCCTGCTTGCGGATTTCGAAGTGGAGCTTGACCGATTCGGAGTCGGTATTTCCCATTTCGGCGATTTTCTGGCCCCGGCCAACCTGCTGCCCTTCCTTGACCAGGATCTTGCGATTGTGCGCATAGGCCGACAGGAAGGTGGCGTTATGTTTGACGATCACCAGTTCCCCGAAGCCGCGCAAACCGCTTCCGGCATAAACCACCTTGCCGTCGCCCGCCGCGAGAACCGGATCGCCCGCCCGGCCTGCGAAATCCAGGCCCTTGTTGCCGGCGTCGCTGTACTGCGCCGTGACCTTGGCCGTGCTCGGCCACATCCAGGAGACATCGTCCGGGCCCGCTGGCGGCGTCGGCGCGGCAACCGGCGGCGGCGCCTCGGGCTTTGGCTCCGGCCTGGCTTCGACCGGCCGGGGCGCCTCGGCTTGCTTGTTGAGACGAGCATAGGCTTCGTCGGAATAAGGCTCCTTGCCGACGCGCGGTTCCCGCTTCAACGAACCCGAACTGGCGGCTACCGATGGCGCGGGCTGATCCAGCGATCGCGTCTCGACACCGGAGGCGGTGGCAATCGGCTTGCTCACCGCCCCGTCGGCCGGCTCGGCGGCACCCGGCGGAACGACCCTGAGCACCTGCCCTTCCTTGATTGCGGAAGGATTGGCAATAGTGTTCCAGGCGGCAATATCGCGATGATCCTGCCCATGATCAAGCGCGATACGATACAGCGTATCCCCTCGCTTGACCGTGTAGTAGCCCGGACCCAGCGGCTGCGCCGCAGCCGTCGAACGGGGCGCAGCCGTGCCCGCCCGGTCCACGGCAGGCGCCGGTTGCTGGGATAGACATCCGGTCAGCAATACAGTCGGAATAAGCGCGGCAAAAAAACGAATCATTGTGTTCCTGACAATAGCGGGACGAAGCGCACGGCATCGAGACGGGTCTCGATATAACCCTGCTGCGTATGCTCGATGAAACTAAGATACTGCTCACCGGCCCCCACTGGCAAGACCAGCCGCCCACCCGGCGCCAATTGCTGCAGCAGCGCCGGCGGCACCTGCGTACCTGCGGCAGCGACGATGATGCTGTCGAACGGCCCCGCCTCGGGCAAGCCGAACTGCCCGTCCGCATGCTTGAGACGAACGTTGAACTGCTGCAAGGTTCGCATATGGGCCTTTGCCTTCTCCAGCAAGGGCCCCAGACGCTCGACGGCATAAACCTCGTTGGTCAACTGCGCCAGAACGGCGGCCTGATAACCGCAGCCGGCGCCGATCTCCAGCGTCCTGCCAAGGGTATTCCGGCCATTGAGCAACAACTCGATCATGCGGGCAACCACGTAGGGCTGCGAGATGGTTTGCCCCATGCCGAGAGGCAAGGCCGTGTCTTCGTAGGCACGCGAAGCCAGCGCCTCCTCGACGAACACGTGTCGCGGCACCGCAGCCATGGCCTTGAGGACCGCCTCGTTGCGGATTCCCTTCTCGCGCAGGCGCTCGATCATGCGCGCCCGGGTACGCTGCGAAGTCATTCCAATGCCGTGCAACACCGCTTGACTCACTTCATCCACTGAACGATGGAGGGAACCTGAACCGCATGCGTCAGATCGATCTGCAAGGGGGTGATCGACACGAATCCACGCTCGACCGCGTTGAAGTCGGTTCCCGGCCCGGCATCGGCGGCCGCCCCGGCAGCGCCAATCCAATAAAGCGTTTCATTGCGCGGAGAAACCGTTTTGACAACCGGCTCGGCCTTGTGACGGCGTCCGAGACGCGTCACTTCAAAGCCTTTCAATTCGGAATAGGGAATATCCGGAATATTCACATTCAATAACACCGGATCCTTTAACGGCTGGCGCACATGGCGCTCGACCAATTCACGCGCCACTTGTCCCGCCGCGGCGAAGTTTTTCCCTTCAAAACTGGTCAGGGAAATCGCAATCGACGGAATACCAAGCAAATATCCCTCGGTTGCTGCGGCAACCGTGCCGGAATAAATCGTATCGTCACCCATATTGGCGCCGAGATTGATTCCGGAAACAATAATATCCGGCATGACTTCCAGCATGCCGGTAACCGCCAAATGAACACAATCCGTCGGCGTGCCATTGACGAAATAAAATCCGCCTGGAGCCCTCTTCAAACTCAGCGGCCGGTCGAGCGTTAGGGAATTGCTGGCGCCGCTGCGATTCTGCTCGGGAGCCACGACCACCACCTCGCCCAGATCGCTCAATGCCTCGGCCAGGGCGCTAAGCCCTGGCGCGAAATAACCGTCGTCGTTACTCAGCAGAATACGCATGGTTCAGACCAGAAGGTTTTCCAGGGATTTTCCGTCCGCCACCCATGCCTCAACCCATTTCGGTTTGCGGCCACGGCCGGTCCATTCCAGTTCGGCATTTTCCGGGTGGCGATATTTGACCTTGACCTTATTTCCCGAAACCTTGACCTTGGCTTCCTTGGCCAATAATTCCTCAATGGCATAACCACGGGATTTGGCGAAAGCACGCAATTCATTCAGGACATTTACTTTTTCCTGAGCTTCGCGGCGTTTGATTTCAGCCGGAATCTGTTGCTGCAAATCGCGCAATTGGGAAACGCTCAAGCTGGACAAATCCATGATTACCTCCTTAATTAAATTACGGTGATAATTTAATTTTTCCCAATGGTTTTTTCAACGCTATAAATTAAAAAACCGGCCAAGGCCGGTTAATTAATTTGGTCGGGGCGGCGGGATTCGAACTCGCGACCCCTTGCACCCCATGCAAGGTCAGCCTCAGAACCCAGCTTTCTTGCGACTGGAAAAAATCATACCAAACGGTGAGAATTTTTTCAATAACCACTACAGCAACGAACGCTGGGACAACACCAAAAAACCATGCAATTCATTGATGTTTAACACTTTTTAAATATCCGCTTCTGTCCCGGGTTGTCTCCCCCCATCCCAGAAAAAGTAAAAAGTCACCCTCTCAGTATCAACTGATATTTTTGCCATACCCCTCTGAAGTTCATGCATGCTGGCCCCCAAATTGGCCCCCAAATTTTTGGGCCAAGCCACTTCGCTATCTCATGCATAGCCTTCAACTAGGGGCAGGCTAACCAGCCACCGTCGATAGATGCCCCCTCGACAAAATGCGTATTTCTCGTTATATCAATGACTTAGCATAAATTTTTCTGTAAGCTCGGTTCCCCCTTCACGAAAAATCGCCCCATGGCAAAGGAACTAACCGCTAGAGAAGTAGAGACTACCCAACTCCCTGAGGGGAAGTACGAGCACGAACTCTACGATGGAGACAATCTCATTCTTCGCCTTCGCAAGGGCGCAAAGAAAGCCAGCAAGACTTGGCTCTTCAGATACTCATCAGCCTCAGGGAAACGAAGGAAGCTTACGCTAACTAAAGCCGTCAGTGACCGGCAACGTGACACCGAATTAAAGGGGCGCGCCAAATGTTCACAGGTCTTCGTTCTTCAAGGTGGCCCCTGGACGCCACACGACCTGCGAAGGACCATGGCCACATTGATGCAAGAGCTGGGCATAGCTCCTGACATTATCGACAAATGCCTCGCCCACGCTGTCAATGACAAGATTCGGCGTATCTACTTCCGAGCCGAGCTTCGCAGCTTGATGAATGATGCCTGGCAAAAATGGGGGGACAAGCTGTATGGGCTACTTGCTCAAGCCCATACAGAACTTAAGCAGGAATTATTAGAAGAAGCAAAGGCGGAGGAAGCTGAAAACACCAAGAAAAAAGCCTACACGCCGAGATTGCGTAACGCGAGGTCTGGTCGCGGTGATGCACCGCCACTACTCGACGTCCTTGCACCGTTCGCCCTCAAACCACATAGAGAGCAACACGCACATGGTTAATGCATACAAGAAGGCCAACAAATTTAGCGACCGCCTGACTGTCGCACAAGCTGCCGTCGAATGGCAGGGACTACTTCCTGCTCAACAAGAGCTGATTGTTGTCAAAGATGGCATTCCGTATTTGGCGGGAGTCCCTGACCTGTCAGACCGCGCAGAGGCTATAGCAGATGCGGCTGACCGAAGGAAGATTACTGGGCTGACTCATACCGAAGATGGTGCCACCCTACCTATATCAGCAATGTCACTCGACAAAGAGAGTGTCATCGCCTGGACATCTAAGGTTCAATCATGGTTGCCCCCGGAGCTCCTTGGTCAATCCAATGCTGCTAGTGCAGAACAAATGCCCGAGCAAGAACAACTACTCAAAGTAAACGATGTTCTTCAGTTGCTGGGGATTGGCCGGTCTACGCTATATCGACGCATCGAAGCCAAAGAGTTTGAAAAGGCCCACTTCGAAAACCCCTCTCGCTGGCGTAAGTCCTATGTTCTCTCTTTCATAATGAAAAATACGAACACCTAAGCAGACATTTGAATGTCTGCGTACAGAGCAGCAGCACTGGCACCATTGGCGCTCAAGACAGGCGAATGGCGGCAACGAAAAACAGCATTCGCCCCTCCGATTAGCATCAGACGGTTGCCTGCCAAGAGCTGCCGGTTGAGGTCAGCTTTCAATTTGAATAGCCGAGGCCTCAACTACCCCGCTCAACGGCTGGTTTAGGGCGAGCAAGTGGCCGGTGGCGCTGCCTCAATCCGGCCAGAAGCCGCCGGTCGAGGTGCCATCCATTTTGAATAAGCAAGAGATATCTGGAGGCAGTTGAGTGGCCGGTATCTAGCCCAGCTTTGACGTTCACGACTGGGGGAAAGGGCCACTAATGAACGGTCGCTTGCCTAGCTCAACGGAATTCATAGCGTTGTCATCGAACAGAAATAATAGAACGGTATAAATCGTTTACATTGTTCAAAGCAACTCATTGAAAACCGTCGCCGCCAATATCAGACATGGACAAGGGATACAGCCAAGCAGGTGCATGGGCCGTCATTTACTGTGCGGCTACCGGCAAATTTCTGATGGGAAAACGCTCTTCCAAGGTCAAAAAAAGCGGGGCATGGAACCTGTTTGGTGGTCGTATCGATAACGGCGAGCGCCCTCGGGAAGCACTGCTTCGCGAATTGGGTGAAGAGACAGGCTTGAGCATCAAGCCGGGTCGCCTGACCAAACTGCATACGCTCACCCGAAGGTTTCGCTCCGGACAGGATGAGCGGGATATGCATTACTTCGTAATCAAAGCCGACCGGGAGTTTTCACCGCGCCTCAATCGCGAGCACAGCGACTTCCGCTGGTTCACGGCCAAGCAGTTACCGTCCCGGTTCAACGGACCTACCTCGATTGCCATCAAGAAGGGTTTGCTGGAGAAGGCGGCCAGCCACTGAGTGGCGGTGTATTCCCTCCCGCCACTCCTCTACAAGAACTGTAGCTAGGCTGCGGCAGCTACCAGTAATTTGTTGGTGGCCCGCAGTCGCTCCGCCATCAGTCGCATGACCTGAATGGCGAAATACGGCGTTTGTTGTACTAGGAACTGAAAGCGTTTTTCGTCGACAGCGACGAATTCACAATCCGTCTTGGCAATCACGCTGGCCGAATGCGGTCCGGGTGACACCAAACCCATCTCACCGACGATGCTGCCATGCGCCAGCGTTTCGACGACCCGATTCTGAACAACGACTTCGGCGGTGCCGGTTTCGAGGACGTACATCTGATTGCCCTCGTCGCCTTCTAGGAACAGCGCCCGCCCTGCCTGAATCGTAATCTTTGCCGTGTTGTGAGAGAAAATCTCGATGGGCATCATGACGGTTTATCTCCTGGCTATATTTGAAGTAATACTAGCTGGCAAGCTGAAGGGTCAGTGTCGACTAATCAGCCAATTCAACAACGGGCGCCACTGGATGTCTACGGCTGTCGAATTCATGTCATTGTCAAAAAGCGTGACGCCGGTGTCCGCTGCCTGCAAGTAGCGTTGCGATTGCGCGATGCACGTCACGACAGGCAGGTCAAACTCCTGAAGGAATTCCAGCAACTGGGCATAGGCATGGGTACGGATATCAACCCGCATCCCGACCACCCCAATATCCACTCGCTCCTTGCGAACGGCTTTGGTTGCGGCAAGCTCCTCAAAGAACTCACGGGTGGCCAGCATATCGAAACGCGATGCGGAAACCGGTACGACCACCTTGTCCACCTCATTCAAGACTTCTTTCAGGCGCTTCCCATGCAATCCTGCCGGCGTATCCAGAATGGCAACGTTACAGTGCTTGGGCGGCAGCTTGAATTCATCCACTGAAACGTCCCAGTGCTTGATGGTGGCTAGATTTGCAGGTCGCGCCTCCAGCCAATGTCGGCTGGATTGCTGGCGGTCGAGGTCACCCAAATAGACAATCTCGTCGTGCCGGGCAAACCAGCTCGCGATATGAACTGACAGGGTTGATTTGCCGCACCCTCCTTTGGGGTTGGCCACCATGATTTTGCGCATCTGAATTGCTTTGCTTCTGTTTAGTGTATAAAGTGTTTATATAGTTTATACCTTTGATGCCAGTTTAGGAGAGCAAAATGAGCAAGGAAGCCGCAGGCCAGCCCGCAAAAGACGAAGTCAAAGCAGCCGAAGTCGCTACCCGGGTTGTGGAAAAGAATGAACCGGTGACCGCCCAAACAGCTGCGCCAGCGCCCCAAAAGCCAGTTGCCACGGCTGCTGCCGTCAAAAAAGTAGCTGCCAAGCCCAAGGTCGAGAAGAAGGTCGTTGCCGCTAAGCCCGCCAAGAAGGAAGTGGCTGAAAAGCCGGCTCCCGCTCCGGTAGCGAAGATGCCTGCCAAGCCGGTTAAGAAGGCGCCCACGGCTGCCAAAGAAAAGGTTGCCGAAGCACCGAAGCCAGAAAAAGCTCCCAAGGTGAAGAAGCAAGCACCGAAGAAGCCGAAACTGGTGCGCGATAGCTTCACCATTCCGGAAACCGACTACGCGCTGTTTGCCACCCTCAAGCAACGTGCGCTGACTGCTGGCGTCGAGGTGAAGAAGAGCGAAATCTTGCGTGCAGCCGTAGTGGCTTTGGCCAAGTTGGACGATGCTGAACTCGTCAAGGCGATTGGCCTGGTTGAGCGCATCAAGACGGGGCGCCCGAAGAAATAAGTCCTCTGCTTCAATGGGGCGACTTTGTGTAAAAAAGTCGCTCTATTGATTGCCGATGTTACGTCAGCAGACGACTTTGTTTCGCCCCGAGGCTTTGGCCTTATAAAGCGCAGCATCCGCTCGCTTGAGCAGACTTTCGGTCGTCTCTTCTTGCTGATGCTGCGCGACACCAATGCTCACCGTAATGTAAGGTAATGCTGGAATCTGTATCTCGGCAACAAAAGCCCTTAAGCATTCTGCGAGATGGGCTGCGTTGCCAATGTCCGTTTGCGGCAGCAGGATGATGAACTCCTCCCCTCCCCAGCGACACACCGAGTCAGTCTCACGAACCCGGTTTTCAAGGGTTCTTGCCAACAAGACGAGCACCTCATCGCCCTTGTCGTGACCAAACTGGTCATTGATATTCTTGAAATGGTCGGCATCCAGAATCAAGAGACTGTAGTCCACATCATTGCGGCGCTTCTGCTGCCGGGCCTTGTCTAGCAAATCGAGAAAATGGCGGCGATTCCACAGGCCGGTCAACGGGTCGCGGGATGCCGCGAACTCGAGTTCACTCTTGAGGCGTTTTTGCTCAGTCACATCGTGAACAACGCAAAGCATAAGCCGCTTGCCGTCCATCTCCAAAGGGCTGGCATAGGTCTGCACATCTCGTAGGCTGCCATTCGCAAGGCGATGGACGAAATTCAGGGGGCGGTGGCCACCCGGCAATTTGGCCACTTCGCTCATGATGGGCAGGACCTGACGACCGAGCGCGTTGATTTCCCAAGTATGAATTCGGCAGAAGCTTTCCCGGGTGTAGCCGTAGAATCGACATGCAGCCAAGTTGGCATCGACGATGAGGCCATCTGCCGCTGGGTCGATAAGGAGCATGGGCGCGCCATTCGAATGAAATAGCCGGTCGTAGAGACCATGCTCGGCAAGCCCGGAAATCCTAGAAACAGAAGCGGACGGCAAGCTAGCCAATATCCCTTCAACGAGGATTTGCTCGTTTTGCGGGCTCTGGTCAAGCAACGACAATTGGCAACTCAGCGGAACAGCCTCTCCATTTCGATGCAGCGTCCAGATTTCAACGATGGGCTCACAAGCGCGCAGTGCCGGCAGATAAGCGGCAAGGTGTTCTTCGGCGTGGGCGGAATGACTGCCGTGGCGCAGCTCGTGCAGGTCTGACTTGGCGGAAAGCTGTTCCGCAGCCTTGTTTGCAAAAACAACTTCATTTTCTCGGCCCTCGATAACCCACACTGGCGCTGTCAGCAAATCCAGGGCGCGATATTCGGGGCGCGGCGTGGCGGACGACTCAATCATCTATTCGACTTGCAGCTTGATGTCATGCTGCATGCGACGCCGAATTTCGGTCAGGCCCCGTCGCTCACATTCGGTACACCAAGGCTGACAGCGGCTCATCACCGACTCGGCAAGATGCAGGGCATCGGCCAACATCGCTTGCGCCTGTGGGGTATGCCATGCTGCAACGGCATCGCGGGTTTCTCTCGGGATGGCCGCTTGCGCTACCCAGTCCTGCAGTCTGGAGAGTGCCACATGGAAGTCGTTGATGAATCCGAATGCGTCCTGTAAGCCGGCAATCGCTTTGGCGTATTCCACCATCTCGTCGTTGTCGAACAGGGGCGCAAAAAACTCGCATGAGTAGCGCAAATGCTTCAACGCGATGCGGAATCGATGGGCACGCTCTGGCGTTGGCGCTTTGAGCGTCTTGGTTAGCCGTTTAACGGCATTGCGGTGCAAGCCTGCGAGTTGCTTTTCGGCGAACCGGGGCAGGTTCTTCGGAAAATTATCCGTGTCCAGGTCTTGCAAGTCGCGCGCAAACAAGAGGACGGGGCCGCCGTACTGGAGTTGTGCCAACTGCGCGACGGCTTCCTTCTTCGCCTCATCCAATGCTGCAAGTGCGGCCTTGGCATGCCAGGAAATTTGCGGTTCATCGCTCAACAACATCGGTTCCACAATGCCTGAGCGCATCACGTCCAGGTCACGGACATCCCCGGTGATTTGGGACAGCGCTTTGACGCGTTCCGTCCATTGCGCCTGATAGCGCCCTGGCAAGGCTGGTTTGAAGACCTTGATGAGGCTATTGAGACGCCGCAGGGAAACCCGAAACTGATGCACGAATTCCTGGTCTGGCGAGGTCAGGGTACCCAGAAGATTGGCTTGCCACATCTGCATGCCCTGGCTGGCCAGGAACTGGAACGCTTCCGCCGAGCTCTGCTTGGCGCCGAGGGGGCTGGGAGAGGCTTTCTGGGGGCCTGAAACCTGGTTTAAAAATAACTGATAGCCGCGTTCAGCCTTGCTGACATCATGAGGGACCAAGGGCAGATGGGTGGCCAAGGCAGTTGCAAAATCGAGCAGGTCTTCCGGATTGCCCTGCACCAGTTCGAGTTCCACTTCTGAAATCGGCAAGAAGCGGTCGCCCGAGGAAACTTGCCCGGTGTCCACCATGACCAGGATGGCAATCTTCTTCGAAATATCGATGCGCCAGGTTCGCCGCTCGAACGATGTCGTGAAGACAGGAACCAAACTCGACTGCCGCTCCTCGACGAAAACCCGAACCTTGCGGGCATCGACAGCGCTGAAATCGAACGCACCCGTATAGGGGGTTTCCCACTCGGTGCGGGCGGATAGGCCGGCGACAGACTTGGCGGCGCATTTGACCGTTTGCAGCTGTTCCGTAGGTGTCGTGCGTAGCCGAAGCGCAATGCGTTCTTGATGCAACGCCAAGTCGGGCGTGTCGTAGTAGGTGTTTTCGAGACGTTTGGCAGGGCCGGTTTCGACACCTGCGGTGATGAGGGGGTGAGTCTCGATGCGAGCGATAGCGTCGGGGGAGCAGTAGAGTTTCAGTTCAACTTCGGTGGCCATGGTGCTGCGCGTGGAGTCAGGGTGCGGCGGAGTCTATCGAAAGCCATATTTCAGCTCTACCTTGCTGCACCAAATTTGTTAATTGCCGGGGTTTTGTGGAAAGCACGGATTGGCTCCTCGGCCGAGAGCGCGGTAGAATTTCCGAAAACATAAAAGCCAAAGCAAGAACAAGTCAGCCATTTTTGGTAGCTCGTCGTTGGCAAACATCACTGAGAGAGAGCAGCACATGGACAATCAACAGACGTCAAATATCCCATCCCGTTCCACCGTTTTTTCCGCGCAATCGAAGCACGAAGTCGCCGAAAAAACAGTCGCTCGTTTGTTGGACGACAAGGCAGCGATGGATGATTGGACCAACAACATCGAAAAAATCCGCCAGAAGGAATCGGACGGCGCGACCAAGCATACTTCGTAGAAGACTTACTACCTGTGGGCCTACCCAGGCCTATTGTAGGTAGGTCCATCTCAATTCCTATTCCAGTCATCTTCGGATGGGGATGGCCATTTTTGGCCGGCGTGATGAGGTCGCCAACGGCCGCTTCATAGATTTCCAATACGCATAAATTGGATTTAGCTGAATGTCGGCTATGGTGCAAGCTGACCGGCTGCAAAGGGTCGAGTGCTGCCCCTCATCCGGCAATCAGCCAGCATCAGGCAGTTCCCGGCCAAAAGCGGACCGATTGACGCCCGGGCAGGAAGACCGCTTCGAATCTCATTGCGGACGTCCCAATACGGTATCGCACCGTAAAAAAGTCATATAAATTGATGTTCGCCCCGGAAATTCATTGAATTGTCACTTTACTTTCATATCCTCCTCGGCCAAAATCCGCCCGTTTTTATTTCGCGGAGACCCCCTGTGGGCCCTTGTTCGAGTGATAGTTGTTGCTCTGTCCAATTGACGAGCATTCTCTCGGCACGATAACGCGCAGTTCAGCTGCCGCTATCTCGCCAAGAGCGGGAAGCGGCGCAGGAAGCCTGTCACCAGGCCTCCCTCCAATTCCACCAACAATTTGCAGCCAGGTCTTGTCATGCTCAAGCGCATGACTGATGTCCTGCCATAGCCATACTCCTGTGCCGTTTCTGTTGGCTGAAGGAACAGGCTGGCTTGCAAAGCACGTCCTCAACATGGGTCGCCATGGGTGTCCGCCTTTCAGTGTTTCAGGAGGCAGACCATGCGTTTCAACTTCAATCGTCAGCTCAACAGTACATCTCGGATTTTCCGGCAACGAGTGTTCGCAATCTCTGCGTCGGCCATGCGTAAAGCCAACCAGCACGACGATTGGAGTGCCAGTTCCCTTTCAACGTGCAATGTCGTGCCAGACTTGGAGGGTTAAGCCATGGAACCGACCAAGGTCATTCAGGTGGATACGGTCAAGGACGACCTGCTCGAAGTTCAGGAACTTCTCGCCAAACATCGCCTAGTCGGCGAGATGGCCCGTCGGCAGGAGTCGCCACGAAAAGAGGTGGTGGACAATCTGGTTCAACGCCAGCATATCGCCGAGCTTCGGCACCTGCTGGCTCGCCTTCCCTCGGTATCAGTTGCCTTAATTCTGAACGCGCTCCCCGAGGAAGAGCGCTTGCTTGTCTGGAAGGAGCTTGCCGAGGAACGGCTGGATGACATCCTTGAGTTGCTCTCGGAAGACATTCGAGAAGCCTTGGTGGGTGACGGCCATCAAACCAGTTCCAAGGTGATGGTCAATATCTTCGAGTTGCACAACGGTCGACTGCGTCAAACGGACATCAAACGACAGCAGGACTTTGCCGGTTGCCAGCCCATCTGGGTGGATTTGGTTGCCCCGACGCCCAAGGTCAGAGAATGGGTAGGCCAGCATTTTGGCCTGGAGTTGCCCGACCCGGACAACCTTACCGACCTGGAAGCTTCGGCCCGCTTCTACATTGAAGACAACGGCGAGGTTCACCTGCATTCGGATTTCCTGCTCAATCTGAACGACGAGTCTCGTAACGTCCCTGTGGCATTTATTCTGCACAACGAGATTCTGTTCTCGGTGCGTAGCGAGGAGCTTCCTGTCTTCCGGCTCCAACGTATGCGTGCCAGAACACAGCCCGGCTATGTCACCGACGGCAAGGATGTCCTGCTCGACCTCTATGCGGCCGATGCGGAGTATTCAGCTGACCGACTGGAAGACGTTTATGCCGAACTGGAACAGGTCGGCAAGAAGGTGTTGAGTACCCGCCTATCCGACGATGAGGCCGGGGAAATCCTGGGAGATATTGCCCGCCAGGAAGACTTGAATGGTCGCGTACGTCGCAATGTCCTGGATACCCGTCGGGCGCTGTCTTTCATGGTGCGCAGTCATTTGCTCTCCACCCATCAGAGTGAAGATTCCCGCCAAATCCTGCGCGACATCGAGTCGCTGGATAGCCATACCTCCTTCCTCTTCGGAAAAATCAACTTCCTGATGGACGCCGTCGTCGGTTTCATCAACATCAACCAGAACCAGCGGGTGAACAAACTCACCACGCTCTCCATCATCTTCATGCCCATCAATATCCTTGCCGGAATGGGCGGGATGTCGGAATTCTCGATGATGACTAGCGGCATCCCTTGGGAATACTCCTATGCGGCATTCACGGTCGCGATGGGCGCGGTGGGCTGGGGCACTTATCTGGGTCTCAAGCTGCATCAGAAGCGAGAGGCACTGAGAAACAGGAAACTGGCCTGACAGCGCAAGGATTCCGCGATTTTCGATTCGACGCCTTTTGATTTTTGAAACTACGCCATGAACGATTCACAAGAACTCTCCCGCCTTGCCGAGATGGATAACGAAGACGCCAGCCCCGAGCGTGAGGCAGCAACCAAGCGCAGCACCTGGGTCAGCGTTGTCGTCAATATCGGGCTGACCATTTCCCAGGTCGTGGCGGGGATTTGGTCCGGCTCACAAGGTCTGATTGCGGACGGCATCCATTCCTTGTCAGACCTGGTGGCCGACTTCGTCGTATTGCTCGCCATTCGGCACAGCCAGAAGGAAGCGGATGCCGACCATCATTACGGGCATCAGCGTTACGAGAACGCGGCATCGCTGGCCCTCGGAGGACTACTTCTGGCTGTTGGCGTCGGCATGATTTGGTCAGCCGCGCACAAGCTGCAAACCCCGGAAAGCATTCCGACAGTGCACATGACTGCTCTCTGGGTGGCCTTGGCGGCACTGGTGGCCAAGGAGCTTCTTTTCCGTTACATGCTGGCGGTGGCTGAGCGTGTTCGCTCCAGCATGCTCGTGGCGAATGCCTGGCATGCCCGTTCCGACGCCGCTTCCTCGCTGGTCGTGGCCATCGGCATTGGCGGCAATCTGTTGGGCTTTTCTCTCCTAGACCCAATTGCCGCGCTGATTGTCGGTTTCATGGTTTCCCGTATGGGTTGGTCTTTCTCCTGGGATGCCCTCCATGACCTGACCGACCGAGCGGCGACCGAGGAGCAGATTGCAGGTATCTCCGCAGACATTCTGGCCACACCAGGGGTGCTCGGGCTACACGAACTGAAAACCCGCAAAACGGGGGACATGATTCTGGCTGATGTTCATCTCGAAATTGATGGGCAATTAACGGTGGCGGAAGGGCATGCCATTGCCCGGCAAGCCAAGCTGAATGTGATGTCTCGCCATCCGGTGCTCTACCTGATGACGCACGTTGACCCCGTAACGCCGGATGGCGGCAAGTAGGCCGGCAGCCATCCCGAAACCAATTTCGCCCCCTTCGTAAATACGTGGTGCCCTATGAACCTGCAAGCAATCGAACACATCAACCTGGCTTCGCTGGCCGATACCACTATTAGCTTAACGACCGCTTTCCTTCTTGGCAGTTTGATTGGCGTCGAAAGGCAGTACCGCCAGCGGACGGCTGGTTTGCGGACCAATGTCCTGGTCGCCGTAGGTGCGGCCATTTTTGTGGATATGGCCAACCGCCTTAACGGACACCAGGGCGCTATCGGCGTCGTTGCCTATGTGGTCTCTGGCATTGGCTTCCTTGGCGCTGGCGTCATCATGCGGGAAGAAGGAAACGTCCGCGGACTCAATACCGCTGCAACGCTCTGGGGGTCGGCTGCGGTAGGTGCTTGCGCTGGGGCTGACTTGTTGTTGGAAGCGGTGATGGGTGCCTTGTTCGTGCTTGCATCGAATACCTTGCTTCGCCCGGTCGTGAATCAAATCAACCGGCAGCCTATCGACACCCTCGCGGTGGAAGTGACCAATACGGTGTATGTCATAGCCCCGCGTGAGCATCAGAAACAAGCACTGCAATTGCTAGAAAGCATGCTGGAAAAGGCCGAGTACGGGACGCGTGACATGGTGGTTCATGCCTTTGGTGACGATGCCGTTGAAATCGAAGCGGTATTGCTGGCCTCTGCGGTCGAAGGTGAGCAACTCGACCAATTGACTCGACGACTGGCAGAAGCGCCCATCATTACTCAAGCTTTCTGGAGTCCAAGTACAACAGAGTAATGACGGCACACCATCAAGAACGAACATTCCAACGGACTCGAATACAGAAATCGAAAAACAACGCCAATGAAATTTAAAGCTTTAGCCTGTGCAGCCCTTGCCATCCCGTCATTTGCCTTTGCCGCTCGTCCTTTCGTGACTGACGATGCTCGCCTGACCACAGGCGGGAGTTGTCAGGTTGAAAGCTGGATGCGCGTCTATCCCAATAGCACTGAAATTTGGGCGCTTCCTGCATGCAATCCGACAGGAAATCTCGAGTTCACGTTTGGTGGTGGCAGGGCTAAAGCTGATGGTGAACAAGCCACGACTGACTATGTGTTTCAAGCCAAGACCCTGTTCCGCCCACTAGAAACCAATGGTTGGGGTTGGGGCTTGGCGGTCGGTACGATTCGTCACCCGGAAATCAATCCTGGGCCAAACATGTTTGGCAACACCTATGCCTACATCCCTCTTTCTTTTTCGATGTACGACGACAAGGTGATTGTCCACACTAATCTTGGCTGGCTAAAGGACAAGGCATCCGGCCTCAACAGCACTTCATGGGGCATTGGAGGAGAGTTCAAGTTGCATCCAAGACTGCTCGGCATCGCCGAAACGTTTGGCGACAATCATGGTCTGTCTTATGGCCAGGTGGGCGTACGCTACTCTGTGATACCCGACCTTTTCCAGGTGGATGCAACCTTTGGTCAGCAGCTTTCAGGCGAGGGAAATAGCCATTGGGTTTCCTTTGGCATCCGCTATACCCCGGACAAACTCTTCTGATTGAGGCGGGGTGCAACAACTATCGCCTCCAAGATAGACGTGCCCAAAAGCAATCGATAGAATGCCGCCCAGTCATTGGGGAGTAGCCTCTCTTCTACCTGAAGAGGCTTGCGTCAACATACTTGGTCATCCGACCATGGCGTAAGCGGTTATTGCTTGGCAAGACCTTTGACCATACTGCCTTCCCTTTGGCTGGAGAGGTGGTGTGGTCATTCGTCGAATTCCGGCCAAGGAAACACCATGGAAGCTTTTCTCATCTCCACCGGCATCGTTGCCCTCGCCGAAATCGGCGACAAGACCCAGCTCCTAGCCTTCATTCTTGCTGCAAAATTCCGAAAGCCAGTACCTATCGTTCTGGGCATCTTGGTTGCGACCTTGGCAAACCACGGGTTTGCTGGTGCCGTTGGCTCCTGGATTACCACGCTGATGGGACCCGAGACGCTTCGTTGGGTATTGGGTACTTCGTTTATTGCGATGGCGGCCTGGACCTTGGTTCCAGATAAATTTGACGAAGAGGACGCCAAGCTGGCTCGCTTTGGCGTATTCACCACCACGTTAATTGCCTTTTTCCTGGCGGAAATGGGTGACAAAACTCAGGTAGCCACCGTTGCACTTGCCGCTCAATATCAGAGCTTGGTTGCAGTAGTTGCCGGTACAACTTTGGGCATGATGTTGGCGAATGTGCCAGCAGTCATTATGGGCGACAAAATCGCAGACAAAATGCCGGTCAAACTTGTTCACCGGATTGCCGCAGCAATCTTCGCCATCCTCGGTGTTGCAACGCTTCTGGGGGCTGGTGAGGCCTTAGCAGGCTGCTGAAATACTGCACCATCCTGTAGACGAAACGGTGGGTAGAAGCG
>NZ_CAMFKO010000043.1 GCF_945957265.1 uncultured Dechloromonas sp. | reverse complement strand
CCAACCTGATGAGCCTCGGCGCTCTTGACTTCGGGATCATCATCGATGGTGCAGTCGTCATTGTGGAGAACTGTGTTCGCCGTTTGGCCCACGCCCAGGCACATCACGGGCGACCATTGACCCGGACCGAGCGCTTCCACGAAGTCTTTGCCGCTTCCAAAGAGGCTCGCCGAGCGCTGCTATTCGGTCAACTCATTATCATGATCGTCTATTTGCCGATCTTCGCGCTCACCGGGGTTGAAGGAAAAATGTTCCACCCTATGGCTTTCACCGTGGTCACCGCGCTCGTAGGTGCCATGATCCTCTCCGTCACCTTTATTCCCGCAGCAGTCGCACTGTTTATCGGTGAAAAGGTGGATGAAAAGGAAAACTTCCTGATGCGGGCAGCCAAGCGCTGGTATGAGCCCGTTCTGGCTGGTGTCATGGCGAACAAGCCGGTAGTCCTGGTCTTCACGACGGTGATGGTTCTTCTCTCTGGCTTGGTCGCTACGCGCATGGGGAGTGAGTTCGTACCGAGCCTGAATGAAGGCGACTTCGCGATTCAGGCACTGCGTATTCCAGGAACCAGTCTTTCGCAGTCAGTAGCCATGCAGCAACAGTTGGAAAAGGGGCTCAAGGCGGAGTATCCGGAAATCGACAGGATTTTCGCGAGAACGGGAACGGCCGAAATCGCCTCAGATCCGATGCCTCCCAATATTTCGGACGGCTACATCATGTTGAAACCTGAAGCGGAATGGCCGGAGCCACGGAAATCACGGGATGAACTGCTGACAGCTATCCAAAAGACCGTTGGAAGACTGCCGGGGAATACCTATGAGTTTTCCCAGCCGATCCAGTTGCGTTTCAATGAGTTGATCTCAGGGGTACGCAGCGATGTTGCCATCAAAATATTTGGTGACGACATGGATGTGATGAACGATACGGCCAGCAAGATTTCTGCTGTATTGGAGAAAATTCCGGGCGCTTCCGAGGTCAAGATAGAGCAGACGACGGGCTTACCTATGCTGACCGTGAATATTGACCGGGAGAAAACGGCGCGCTATGGACTCAATATTGGTGATGTCCAGGATGCAATCTCGACAGCGATTGGTGGTCGAGAAGCAGGAACCATGTTTGAAGGTGACCGACGCTTCGATATTGTCGTGCGATTGCCGGATAACCTTCGTTCTGATCTCGAATCACTAAAGCGTTTGCCGATAGCTTTGCCGAAGGGGGCTTCTGCCGGAAATGGGGTTGATGTACGTACGACCTATATCCCATTGGGGGAAGTCGCCAGTCTTGAGATTGCACCGGGTCCGAACCAGGTCAGTCGGGAAAACGGTAAGCGTCGGATTGTTGTTAGTGCCAATGTTCGGGGACGAGATATCGGCTCCTTTGTTGGCGAGGCTCAGAGCCGTCTAGCCGAGGTCAAGATTCCAAGCGGCTACTGGACCGCCTGGGGCGGAACTTTCGAGCAACTGGAATCGGCCTCGCAGCGTCTCAAGATCGTGGTGCCCGTGGCCTTGCTTTTGGTATTCACGCTGCTGTTCGCGATGTTCGGGAACGTGAAAGATGGACTGCTGGTGTTTACCGGCATTCCGTTTGCGCTGACAGGCGGCGTTGTCGCACTCTGGCTAAGGGACATTCCGCTCTCGATTTCGGCAGGCATCGGCTTTATCGCCTTGTCCGGCGTGGCGGTGCTGAACGGCCTGGTGATGATTTCCTTCATCCGTAATTTACGTGAAGAAGGGCGCACTCTAGATGATGCCATTCACGAAGGGGCTCTGACTCGATTGCGCCCTGTGCTGATGACCGCATTGGTCGCCTCGCTCGGTTTTGTCCCCATGGCGATTGCTACAGGTACCGGTGCGGAAGTCCAACGCCCGCTTGCCACCGTGGTGATTGGGGGAATCTTGTCGTCGACGGCGCTGACGCTTCTTGTGTTGCCGCTTCTATATCGCCTTGCTCACGGCAAAGATGCCGACGAGGAGGACTTCACGAAATCGATAGACGAGCCATCTGAAGCCTAGCGTCTTCCGTTCGTGACCGGGGGCTCCGTGCCGGATTCGGCATAAACCGTCGGTCACCCATTCTTCCACTCAAATACGGAGGCTGTTATGGGATTTTTTGAAAAACTCTTGCGAGGAGTCGCCGGTTCGCATGGTGGAGGTCATCATGGTCGTGATAGCAGCGGTCATCATGGCTGGGGAAACAGTTACCCCTCAAATTCAGCCCCCCCACCAATAGCGCTACCGGTGGCCCCCCATGCCCGAAGTGCGGCTCAGCGACCAACCCTGGGGGGACGCTACTGCGCCCAATGCGGCACAGCCTTGGTGCCCAGCAATTGTGTGGACTGCAATGCGAACCTCTCCCCGGGTACTAAGTTTTGCCCGAATTGCTGCAAGGCACATTCGCATTGCACGGTGCCCGGCCGATTCATAAGACTTATTGTTTGTAACGTTTCTTGCCATTTTGTAAACGATCTTTGAGACGTTTCGTGTAGGACTGTTTCTTCTGCGCTTTTTTTAGATATCGCTTGAGAAGCCAGAAGCCGACGAACACTACGAGGATCATCGACCAAACTAGAAGTAAGTCGGTCAGTGTGTATGGCCCGGAAGGTAAATGTCTGAGTTGGGGCATGGCCGGATTCGCACTGTGGCACTAGGAATGCTCTGTCCCTGTCCGCAGCCAAAAACGACAAGTCAGCGCAAAGAAGAAGTGGGTAGCGACAGCGTAAAGCAAGTCAATCCATTGGCTGAACAAACATCAACCCCACCGCCATGCGCAAGAACAATGGATCGCGTAATGGCCAGTCCGAGTCCTGAACTTTCCGTGGTCCGCTGCCGCGAGCTATCGACCCGATAAAACCGGTCGAATAGCCGAGGCAGATGTTCTGCCGGAATCTCGCTTCCGGTGTTCTCGACGGCAATATGCGTCATTCCATCATCAGTTTCGTTGATTTGTACGGTGACTACCCCGCCATTTGGCGTATGGCGCAATGCATTGGAAAGCAGATTGCTGACAGCACGTCGTAGCATCAGTCGGTCGCCGACTATTTGACCACTACCGGAGAGCGACAAAGCAATCGCCTTCTCTTCGGCCAGCACGTCGTAATACTCCAGTAGATCGCCGATTTCCTCGGCCAGATCGATCGGCTCCTGGTTGGGCACGATCTGGTTGTGGTCAGCCTTGGCCAGGAACAGCATGTCGGAAATGGTTCGCGACAAGCGCTCGAATTCTTCTGCGTTCGACGCCAGGATGTCCCGATAATCATCCGCCGAGCGCGCTTTCGAGAGCGTGACCTGGGTCTGGGTCAGCAGATTGCTGACTGGCGTTCGCAATTCGTGAGCAAGGTCCGAGGAAAAATCCGACAACCGCTGAAAGGATTCTTCCAAGCGCGAAAGCATGCCATTCAGTGTGTCAGCCAGATCAGCCAATTCGCGTGGGATGGCTTCGACCGGCAAGCGGGTATGCAGGCGATTGGCAGTAATCTCGGCAGCCTGGCGCTTAATGGCCAGCAACGGCAATAGGCCGCGCCGGACGACAAACCAGCCGAGCAATCCCATCGCCAGGGTTGCCATGCTCATGAACCCCCACAAGGTCTGCCGGAAAGATTCCATGAAGTGCTCGTGATGGGTGATTTCTGTGGCAATTGCCACGGTGTAACTACCGTCGCCATCGGAGCCTAGCTTGACCATCGAGGAAATCCCCCGCCATGGCTGGTCGTTTTTGCTGTTCCATTTGACGGGCTGCTCGCGCCTTGGTGTCGCGCCAATGCTTAGTAGGTCTTGCGGAAAGTCCATGGATTCGTTGGCATACAGCGTTTTGCCATTCTGGTCATAGACAACAACGATCAACCCGTGGTGCCCCGTCAGCGCATCGTCCAATTGTTGGGTCAGCGTCTCTTTCGGCTGACTACCCGGATCTCGTTCCAGGATATGCCTCGCCAACTGCATTTTTCCATTCAACACATCCAAATCCTGCTCTTCAAAGTGGCGTTCAACCGCATTGCCAATAAGCAGGCCAAGTAGGAACAGCACAAAGGCCGAGGCCAGCGCAAACAGCAGGGTCAGGCGAAGCGTCAGTGAGGGACTGCGGGTTGGGGTCAATCAATAATCTCCAAAACATAGCCCATGCCACGCACGGTACGAATCAATTTGGGTTCGTATCCTTCGTCGATCTTGACCCGCAGGCGCTTAATCGCGACCTCTATGACGTTGGTGTCGCTGTCGAAATTCATGTCCCAGACTTGGGAAGCTATCAATGAGCGTGGCAACACCTCACCCTGACGGCGGAGCAACAGTTCGAGCAAGGCAAATTCCTTGGCGGTCAGGTCGATGCGTTTGCCGGCACGATTGACCCGGCGGCGCAGCAGGTCGAGCTCGAGGTCGGCGGCACGCAGGAACTCGGACTCCTTCGCCTTACCGCCCCGCCGCAGCAGGGTCCGGACTCGCGCCAACAGTTCGGAGAAGGCAAAGGGCTTCACCAGGTAGTCGTCGGCGCCCAACTCCAGTCCCTTGACCCGATCCTCGACCTGGTCGCGTGCTGTCAGAAACAGCACGGGCATTTCCTTGCCGGCCCGGCGAATGCCTTGCAGCACCTGCCAGCCGTCGATACCCGGGAGCATGACGTCGAGGATCGCCAGATCATAGGCATCGGTCAGCGCCAGATGCAGTCCGTCGAGGCCGTTGACGGCCAAATCCACGACGAAGCCCGCCTCGACCAACCCCTGTTTGAGGTAGGTGCCGGTTTTGGTTTCGTCTTCCACCACAAGAATTTTCATTGTTCTCTCCACCAATCATTGGCTATTGATGGCGCATTTTCCGTCGCTTTTAAAGGCCAATTGCCTAGATTACGAAAATGTAATCCGCAAGTCAGCAAGATGTTGGTTTGGCGAAAGCATGATGTCGATCATCGGGGCAAAAGACTCCGCATATTCCCAATGGAGGCATCATGAAAATCATGGCGTTAACGGTCGCGCTCGCCGCGACACCCGCCTGGGCCGATTCCCATCCGCCCAAGGAACCGATACCCGAAACATCCTACCAATCGGCTTTCGCGGATTACAAACCGTTCCAGGATGAGACGCTGCATGACTGGCGTCAGGTCAATGGCGAGATGGGTCGCCTGCGCGGACACATCGGGCATCTTGAAACCGGCCAAGCGGCTGGAGAGCCAGCCCATGAGCACGGAAACCCTGCTGAACGCACCCCACAGGCGACCGGAGATAAGCCATGACGTCCGCTCTCTCTTTGTTGCCGATGCGTCGCGGAAAACTGCTTGTCGCCACCGTCGGAATTCTCGGTTTGGCCGGTTGTGCCACGTTTTCGGACGATGGCGGATTCGGCCGTGTCGAGCAAACGACCCGCGAGCGTCTGGACAAGGACGTCCAATGGGCGCGCAGCGATGCGGAGCGCTCGACACTGCAGGCCCGGGTCGGCGAACTGCTCGCCAATCCGCTAACGGCGGATGACGCGATTCAGCTTGCGCTCTACAACAATCGCGGCTTGCAGGCGGCGTTTTTCGACCTGGGGATCGGCGAGGCCGAACTGGTACAGGCGGGACGCTTGCCCAATCCTCATTTCTCGATGTTGCGTGCCAGCAAACCTGAGAACGGCATCCGTGAATACAAGATTGAACAGGCGCTGACCTTCAACATCTTCGCCCTGATCACCATGCCGCTGGCGGTCGAGGTGGAGAAACGCAAATTCGCCCAGGCGCAGCAACTGGCGGTGATCGATGTGGCCCGCCTGGCCGCTGAGGCCCGCCAAGCTTATTACACGGCGCTGGCTGCCGAGGAGTCCGTGCGTTACCTGCGTAAAGTCAGGCAGGCCGCCGAGGCAGGTGCCGAACTGGCCCGGCGCATGGCGTTGGTGGGCAATTTCAGCAAACTGCGCCAGACTCGCGAGCAAGCGTTCTATGCCGATGCGGCTTTGAACCTGGCCAGATCGGAGCAGTCGGCAATCGCGGCACGCGAACGCCTTGCTCGCGTGCTGGGCCTGCCTGATCGCAATGCCATTCGCTTGCCCGAACGACTCCCCGATTTGCCCAAGACGGTCGACGAGTTGCCGGGTGTCGAGCAGGCGGCGCTCGACCAACGCCTCGATCTGCAGGCAATCCGCCTCGAAACCGAGGCGCTGGCGAAGAATCTTGGCCTGTCCAAGGCGACCCGTTTCATCAACGTTCTCGAAGTCGGCCCGGCCCGGGTGCTCGAAGGCGCACGCGACAGCGGCTACAAGAAAGGCTACGAAATCAGCTTCGAATTGCCGATTTTCGATTGGGGTGGTTCCAAGGTGGCCAAGGCTGAATCGATTTACATGCAGGCGGTGGAGCGTGCCGGCGAATCGGCAATCAATGCCCGCTCGGAGGTTCGTGAGGCCTATCACGCCTACCGAACCAATTACGACATTGCCCGCCATTACCGTGACGAGGTGGTCCCCCTCAACAAGCGGATTTCGGACGAGAACATGCTCCGCTACAACGGCATGCTGATTGGCGTTTTCGACTTGCTCGCTGATGCCCGGACGCAGATCGGTAGCGTCAACAGCTATATCGAAACCTTGCGCGATTTCTGGATCGCTCGCGGTGATTTGGAAATGGCGATGATCGGCAAGCCGTCTTTGAATGCTTCGGCCCGAGCCACCATTGCGGCCACCGGCCGCGCCGACCATTAAGGGGACATCCATCATGACCACACGTCGCGATTTTTTCAAAAACCTTGGCATGGCTGGCGGTGCCGTGGCGGCTGCCTCTGTCAGTTCCGTCGCGCTTGCCGCGTTGCCCGAACTGGTGTCCATGGACAACCCGGACACGGCATCTCCACTGACTCCGCCCAACGGACGTCCCTACAATCCGGTCGTCACCCTTAACGGCTGGACTCTGCCTTGGCGCATGAACAACGGCGTCAAGGAGTTTCATTTGGTTGCAGAACCGGTTGTCCGCGAAATCGCTCCCGGCATGAAGGCTCACCTGTGGGGTTACAACGGACAAAGCCCCGGCCCGACCATCGAGGTGGTCGAGGGCGACCGGGTACGCATCTTTGTGACCAACCGGCTGCCGGAGCACACGACCATTCACTGGCACGGCCAGCGCCTGCCCAGCGGCATGGATGGCGTGGGCGGTCTCAACCAAAAGCAGATTCCGGTCGGCAAGACCTTCGTCTACGAGTTCGTCGCGCGTCGCCCGGGTACCTTCATGTATCACCCGCACGCCGACGAGATGACGCAGATGGCGATGGGCATGATGGGATTCTGGGTGACCCACCCGAAAGACCGCCACCCGCTTATCGAGACCGTCGACCGCGACTTTTGCTTCCTGTTGAATGCCTACGATATCGACCCCGGCAGCTACACGCCCAAGGTCAACACGATGCTCGATTTCAACCTCTGGACCTGGAATAGCAGGTCATTCCCCGGTATCGACTCGCTCAACGTCCGCAAGGGGGACAAAGTCCGCATCCGGATCGGCAATCTGACCATGACCAATCATCCCATGCACCTGCACGGACACGAATTTGTTGTCAGTGGCACCGATGGCGGTCCGACGCCAATCGGCTCGCGTTGGCCCGAGGTGACCACCGACGTGGCGGTTGGCCAGATGCGGCAGCTTGACTTTCTCGCTGACGAAGAAGGCGACTGGGCTTTCCATTGCCACAAGAGCCATCACACGATGAACGCCATGGGGCACGACGTGCCGACCATGATTGGCGTTGATCACCGAGGCGTCGTCAAGCAGATCACGGATTTGATACCCGACTACATGGTGATGGGGGAACGCGGGATGGCCGACATGGGCGAGATGGAAATGCCCATCCCCGACAACACGCTGCCGATGATGACCGGCCAAGGCCCTTATGGAGCGGTTGAAATGGGGGGCATGTTCTCCGTCCTCAAGGTCCGTCGCGACCAGAAACCAGGCGACTATCGCGATCCGGGATGGTACAAACAGCCAAAAAACACCCAAGCCTATGAATGGACCGGACCGGTGGCGGCCGCAACCCGCAGCCACGATGCCGGCAAGGGCGCGATGCGCCCAGCGGGCAAAGCGCAATCCCAGGAGGTCGTGGTCAGGAAGCCTGGCAGCCACGGCCAACACTGAAATCACACCCATATCGCAGGAGATTTATCATGAACAAACTACTCTTGGGCGCTCTGGCTACCATCGGCTTGGGCGCGGCAACGGCTGGGATCGTCGTCGTGGCCGGCGTCGTCGATGTCGGTGCCGACACCCCCCACAGTTCATTCACCTACCAGGCGCTGACGTTTGCCCGCGAAAGGGCCATTGCCAGCCGTACGGGTGAAATCCAGATCCCGGCTGATCTTGCCGATCCCGAGCGCGTGCGACGCGGGGCCGGCAACTATGCTGCAATGTGCGTCAATTGCCATTTGTCTCCGGAAGCGCCAGATTCGGAGATTCGCAAGGGGTTGTATCCGACTCCCCCCAATCTTTCCGAAAAACCGGCGGCGCCATCGTCACGTGACGCTGCCCGCGATTTCTGGATCATTAAGCACGGCATCAAGGCTTCCGGTATGCCGGCCTGGTCGAAGGGCGGCATGGAGGATGAGGCCATTTGGGACCTGACGGC
This sequence comes from uncultured Dechloromonas sp., assembly GCF_945957265.1. Lineage (GTDB taxonomy): Bacteria > Pseudomonadota > Gammaproteobacteria > Burkholderiales > Rhodocyclaceae > Azonexus. Next base: position 25,243 of record NZ_CAMFKO010000043.1, on the reverse strand, counting down.
CTTCCTGCAAAAGATGCCTTTGCTGTCGGCGACCGCCTACGAGCAACTGGTGGCAGCCAGTGACGGTCATTCCCATGGCGGACTGGAAGGCCACGAAGAGGCACCAGCAGCCCCGGTCGAGGAAAAGCCGGTGGCCAAGGGCAAAAATGCGCACAGCCATGACCACGGAGCGCACAAACATTAACCCCATAAAGATTACAAAAATGTAATCCGACGGACAGCAAATTGTTGGCGTCGGCTATCCATACTGACGCCACTCGACTGACACAGGAGCTTCGCCATGCGTAACCCCTTTCTTGTTCTTGCTTTGAGCGCCGTCCTCGGCGCCGGCCTTTCCACTGCCGTGGCGGCCGGCGAAATGGTGGATGTTTACAAGAGCCCGAATTGCGGTTGCTGCGGCAAGTGGGTCGATCATCTGAAAAATGCGGGCTTCGAGGTCCGCTCGCACAACGTCATGGACGTCCCGGCGGCCCGCAAACAATTGGGGATGCCCGATCGGCTGGGCTCCTGCCACACCGCCAAGGTGGCCGGCTATGTGGTCGAAGGCCATGTGCCGGTTGCCGACATCCAGCGTCTGCTCAAGGAAAAACCGAAAGCCCTCGGCATCGCGGTGCCGTCGATGCCGCCAGGATCGCCGGGCATGGAAAGCCCGAGACCCGTCCCCTACAACACGATGCTGGTCCAGGCCGGTGGCGAAACCAGCATCTTTGCCAAACATTGATCCCCCAAACAGGAGAAACTCATGAAAGCACTTATCACCGCCTCACTGATCGCCTTTTCCACCCTCGGCGCCGTTTCTGCCCAAGCTGCAAGCGACCATGCCGGGCATGCCATGGCCTCGCCGAGCGCCGCGTCTGCTGAAATGCAGATGATCGACGCTCAGGTCAAGAAAGTGGACAAGGCAGCCGGCAAAGTAACCTTGTCGCATGGCCCACTGACCAACCTGAACATGCCGGCGATGACCATGGTACTCAAGGTTTCCAATGTCGCCTGGTTGGACCAGATGAAAACCGGCGATAAGATTCGCTTCATGGCCGAAAACGTGAATGGTGCCATCACCGTCGTCCATTTCGAACCCGCCAAATAACCCAATCGACTGACGGCGAGACGGTGCTTACCTCTCGCTGTCAGCATGCTTCATAAAAACAAATATTGCAGGGAGGTCGCATGCGCCGACTCAGGCCGTTACCCATTTTGATCCTGGCGCTTGCCACCGCCTTTGGGTCGCCCGTGCTTGCCCAAGACGCCGCCCTTGGTGCGAACGTGGACAGCCTGATCAATTATGCCAAGACACGCAATCCGGAGTACGCCGCGATGCAGGCCGAGGCCGAAGCGTCAGGCGAGCGGGTGACGCCGGCCGGTGCCTTGCCCGACCCGAAGTTTCGGACCGAGTTGCGTGACATAACGCGGATGGGCGAACAGAGTGCCACGCTAGCCCCAAATCGCGTCGGCAGCACCCGTTACTTGCTGATGCAGGACATACCCTGGTTCGGCAAGCGTGACCTGAAGCGCGAAATCGCCGAGCTTGAAGCCGACGGCGCCAAGGGACGTGCGTTGGGCACATGGGCCGATGTGGCCGGGCGGATCAAAGTCAATTTCGCTCAGCTTTATTACGTGCATCGCAACGAGCAATTGACCCGGGAAATCCTCGACCTGATGACCCGCCTGGAAAAAGTCGCCCAGGTTCGTTATTCCGGCGGCCTGGCGGCGCAGCAGGATGTTATCCGCGCCCAGGTTGAGCAGACCAACATGCGCAACGAATTGATTGCGCTGGAAACCGAACAGCACCACCTGCATGCCCGGCTGAATGCCTTGCTGGCCCGCCCAAGCAATGCGCCCTTGCAGGAACCAGCGCAGTTGCGCAAGCTGCCGACTCCCGTGGCGCTGGATTACGCCACGTTGGAAGAGCGCGTGCGAACCCGCAACCCGCAACTGTTCGCCGACGAATCGAAAATCAAGGCCGCCGAGAAATCCCGCGACCTGACCTACAAAAACCGCTATCCCGATTTTACGCTGGGCGTATCCCCCATCCAGTACCAGAGCGCCATCAAGGAATGGGAGTTGATGGTCGAGCTGAATATCCCGCTGCAGCAGTCTTCGCGCCGGGCGCAGGAGCGAGAATCGGAATCGATGCTCAATGCCGCCCGCTCGCGCAAGGAAGCCACTACCAACCAAGTCTCCGCCGAACTGGCCGAGGCCCTGGCTGGTATCGAAGCCGCCCGTCGCACGGAAAACCTGCTGACCAACAGCCTGCTGCCGCAGGCCGAACTGACCTTCAAGGCGGCGCTGGCCGGCTACGAGACCGGCAAGGTGGATTTTGCCACCTTGCTCGATGCCCAACGCCAAATCCGGCAGGCCAGACAAAACCAGCTTAAGGCCCAAGTCGACGCCCAGATGCGTCTGGCCGAAATCGAACGTCTTTTAGGGGAAGATCTATGAACAAGGGTGCGGGACTGACCATCGGCGTTATTGCGGTTGCCGTGGCCGCCGGTAGTGGTTACTGGCTGGGCGGACGTGGCGGCGCCTCCCATGGCGATGCGGCACAGGTCGCCAGCGCGCCAGCCGAACCGGCCAAGAAAGAAAAAAAACTGCTCTTCTACCGTAACCCGATGGGGCTGCCCGACACTTCGCCGCTGCCCAAGAAAGACCCGATGGGGATGGATTACATTGCGGTCTATGAGGGAGAACAGGACGACGAACCGGCATCGGCCAACCAGATCAAGATCAGCACCGAGAAGGTGCAGAAACTGGGTGTGAGGACCGAAGTCGCCCAATTGCGCGTCCTTGACAAGGTGGTCCGCGCCGCAGGTCGGATCGAGCCGGACGAGCGTCGCATCTACGCGATTTCCCCCAAGTTCGAGGGCTACGTCGAACGCCTGCACGTCAATGTCACGGGCCAGCCGGTCAGCAAGGGGCAGCCGCTGTTTGAGGTGTATAGCCCGGAACTGGTTTCCGCCCAGCGCGAATACGCGATTGCCGCCCAAGGCGTCGAGTCGCTGAAGGAAGCCGGCGGCCAAGCGCGGGACGGCATGAAGCAACTGGCCGATTCAAGCCTGTTGCGTCTGAAGAACTGGGATATTTCGGAGGAGCAGGTCAAGGCGCTGGCCAAATCCGGCGAAGCACGGCGCACGCTGACTTTCCGCTCACCGGTCGCCGGCATTGTCACCGAAAAGAAAGCCCTGCAGGGCATGCGTTTCATGCCGGGCGAGGCGCTTTATCAGGTGGCCGACCTGTCGGCGGTCTGGGTGGTGGCTGACGTCTTCGAGCAGGACATCGGTCAGGTCAAGACCGGTGCCAAAGCCAAGGTCAGGATCAATGCCTACCCGGACAAAGTGTTCGAAGGGACGATCACCTACGTCTATCCGACCCTGAAGGCCGAGACGCGGACGGTACCCGTGCGAGTCGAACTGCCCAATCCCAGTCAGTTGCTGAAACCGGCCATGTTCGCCCAGGTCGAGTTGCCGGTCGGGGCCAAAGGAGAGGTCGTCACCGTACCGACCTCGGCCGTGATTGACAGCGGCACCCGCCGCATCGTGCTGGTCCAGGCCAAGGAAGGCCGTTTCGAGCCACGCGAGGTTAAATTGGGGCAACGCAGTGACAACCATGTTGAGGTGCTCGAAGGGATCAAGGATGGCGAGCCCGTGGTGGTTGCCGCCAACTTCCTGATTGACGCCGAAAGTAACCTGAAGGCGGCGGTCGGCGGTTTCGGCCATGCCAGCCATGGCAGCCAACCGAAGCCGGAGTCAGCCAAGTCGGCAGCTGTTGGGCATCAGGCCGAGGGCACGGTGGAGGGTTTCGACACCAAGGCAGGTCTGCTGACGCTCAATCACGGGCCGGTCGCCAGCCTCAAATGGCCGGGCATGACCATGGAGTTCCAGGTCGCGACGCCGGCGCTGTTGAGCGGACTCAAACCGGGTGCGACGGTGGCCTTCGAGTTTGTCGAGCGCAAACCCGGTGAATGGGTCGTCACCAGCATCAAACCGATGGCTGGCAAAGTGGCGGCCAATCCCCACGCAGGCCACTGACAGGGGATACCATGCTCGCCAAAATCATCGAATGGTCGGGACGCAACCGCTTCCTCGTCCTCCTGGCTACACTTTTCGTCATTGTCGGCGGTGTCGTTGCGGTCATGAAAACGCCGCTCGACGCCTTGCCTGATCTCTCAGACGTACAGGTCATTGTCTATACCGAATATCCCGGGCAGGCACCGCAAGTAGTTGAGGATCAGGTGACCTATCCGCTGACAACGGCCATGTTGTCGGTACCGAAGTCCAAGGTCGTGCGCGGCTTCTCATTCTTCGGAGCCTCTTTCGTCTACATCATCTTTGAAGACGGTACGGATATTTATTGGGCGCGGTCCCGGGTACTCGAATATCTTAACTTTGCTGCTGGCCGCATGCCCAAGGGCGTCACGCCGCAGATCGGCCCGGACGCCACGGGCGTGGGCTGGGTCTATCAATACGCGCTACTCGCCAAGGACAAGACGCTGGCAGAACTGCGCACGCTGCAGGACTGGTATCTGCGCTACCAACTGACCAAGGCGCATGGCGTCGCCGAAGTGGCTTCGATTGGCGGCTTTGTCCAGACCTACCAGGTCACGGTTGATCCGGTGAAATTGCGCGCCTATGGCATTCCGCTGGCGGCGGTTTCAAAAGTCATTCGGGAGTCGAACCGCGATGTCGGTGGGCGTGTCGTCGAGATGGCGGAAACTGAATACATGGTACGTGGCAAGGGCTATCTGCGTGGCACGGTTGATATTGAAAACCTGGTGGTCAAGTCACAAGGGGGAACGCCCGTCCTGGTCCGTGACATTGCCCGCGTCGAACTGGCGCCGGACGAACGGCGTGGCCTCACCGAATTGAATGGTGAAGGCGAAGTGGTATCCGGTATCGCCATGGCGCGCTACGGGCAGAACGCGCTGGAAGTCATCCATAACCTGAAGGAAAAGATCGGCGAGATTTCTGCAGGCCTGCCGGAGGGTGTGACGATCCAGACGGTCTATGATCGTTCGGAACTGATTCACCGTGCGATTGACACCTTGACGCGCACCTTGGCGGAAGAAAGTCTCATTGTCGCACTGGTCTGCGTCGTCTTCCTGATGCACATGCGCAGTGCCTTGGTGGCCATCCTAATGCTGCCGGTCGGGGTGCTGATTGCCTTTATTTCGATGCGCTTGCTGGGGATGAACTCGAATCTGATGAGCCTGGGCGGTATCGCCATCGCCATTGGGGCGATGATCGATGCGGCCATTGTGATGATCGAAAACGCCCATAAGCACATCGAGCGTTTGCCGGAGGACCATACCCACGGGGATCGCATCGAGGCAATGATTGCGGCCTGCAAAGAGGTCGGCCCCGCGCTGTTCTTCTCGCTGCTCATCATCACCGTTTCCTTCCTGCCCGTCTTTACGCTGGAATCCCAGGAAGGACGTCTGTTCTCGCCCTTGGCCTACACCAAGACCTTCTCGATGGCGGGCGCGGCTTTGCTTTCGGTGACCTTGGTGCCGGTGCTGATGATGCTGTTCATTCGCGGCAAAATCATGCCGGAATCGAAGAACCCGGTGAATCGTTTCCTGATCTGGGCTTATCGTCCGATAATCGCCGGCGTCATGCAATGGAAAAAAACCACCATTGTTGCTGCGCTGCTTGCTCTGGTGGTCTCGATTTACCCGGCCAGCAAACTGGGTTCCGAGTTCATGCCGACGCTGAATGAAGGCACGTTGTTCTACATGCCGGCCTCCTTGCCCGGAATGTCGATCACCAAAGCAGCGGAACTGTTGCAGACCCAAAACAAAATCATCAAGAGTTTCCCGGAAGTCTCCTCGGTTTATGGCAAGGCGGGTCGTGCCAACACGGCAACGGACCCGGCGCCGACGGAGATGTTCGAAACGGTGATCAATCTGAAACCGGAGTCTGAATGGCGCCCTGGCATGACGACCGACAAGCTGATCGCCGAAATGGATAAGGCATTGCAGTTCCCGGGCGTCTCGAACGCCTGGACGATGCCGATCAAGGCGCGCATCGACATGCTGTCGACCGGCATCCGGACGCCAATCGGGATCAAGGTGTTCGGCAAGGATCTCAATGAGATGGAGCGGCTGGCCCGCGAAATTGAGACGGTCGTCAAAACGGTTCCGGGCACCACCTCGGCTTTCGCGGAACGGATTACCGGCGGTTTTTACTTGAACATTGAACCGGACCGCACGCAGTTGGCCCGCTACGGGTTGGCGGTCGGCGATTTGCAGGATGTCATCGGCCAGGCCTTGGGCGGCGAGATGGTCACCACGACCGTCGAGGGGCGCGAACGGTTTGGCGTCACCGTGCGCTATCCGCGTGAACTTCGTTCCGATCCGCAGCAGATTGCCCGCGAGGTGCTGGTGCCGACCATGGAGGGGGCAATGATTCCGCTCGGCCAATTGGCCCGCGTCGAGGTGGCCAAGGGAACGCCCGGCATCCGGACTGAAAACGCGTTGCTTTCCGCTTATATCTTCGTGGACATTCGCGAACGCGACATCGGTGGCTATGTCGCGGATGCCAAGAAGGCAGTGGCAGAAAACGTCAAATTCCCACCGGGTTACTACGCGACCTGGAGCGGCCAGTTCGAATCCATGGAGCGTGCGATCGAGAAAATGAAGATCGTCGTCCCGGTGACGCTGTTGATCATCTTCTTGCTGCTTTACCTGAATTTCAAGCGACTGACCGAAACCCTAATCGTCATGCTGTCGGTGCCCTTCGCGCTGGTCGGCGGGGTCTGGTTGATGTGGTTGCTCGGTTACAACCTGTCCGTCGCCGTCGCCGTCGGCTTCATCGCCCTTGCCGGGGTTGCGGCGGAAACCGGGGTCATCATGTTGATTTACCTCGATCATGCTTGGGAAGAACTAAAGGCCAAGCGCCGCACTGAAAACCAGGCGCCAACGCTGCATGATCTCTACGAGGCCATCATGGAAGGCGCCGTCGAACGGGTACGGCCGAAGATGATGACCGTCGTCGCCATCATGGCCGGCCTGCTGCCCATCATGTGGGGTACCGGCACCGGTTCCGAAGTCATGAGTCGTATTGCGGCGCCGATGGTTGGAGGGATGATTTCATCGACGGTGCTGACGCTCGCGGTCATCCCCGCCATCTACGCCTTGGTCAAGCAGTGGCGAATGAAACAGGGGATGGAGCAATGAGGCGCAAGCGTTTGTTTTGGATTCCTGCATCGCTTCTTGTGCTGCTGCCCAGCCTTGCCCTGGCTCAAGGCTGGAGCATTCCCAAACCTGGCCCCGGCCTAATGCCCAATCCCGTCATGGGCAAGGCGCTGTTCGCCAATCACTGTGCGGGCTGTCATGGCGGCGACTTGAAGGGATCGGAAAAGGGACCGCCCTTGCTGCACAAGATCTACGAGCCGTCACATCATGCAGATGCGGCCTTCCAGTTGGCCGTGGCCAACGGTGTGCGGGCCCATCACTGGAAGTTTGGTGACATGGCCCCCGTGAAAGGTGTGACGCCAGACGACGTCGCCCATATCACCGCCTATGTGCGGGCTGAGCAGCGGAAGGTTGGCATCCAATAGCGGATGGTTCGAACAAAGCACTATCAGGGGGGAAATTGTCCAAAGAAGACAATTCAATGCGACCGTTTGAGGATGCCGTTGCCATTCTTGTGGTGCTCACCACCGGTCTGAGAGACCATCATCGCGATGCCTTCGATGCGGCAAGGGCAGATCTGTTGCGACTGACGCAAGGCAAGGCATCCGCGCTGGCTTATGTGCGTCGGATTGTCGCTGCCGAACTGAACGGCCCCCATGACTCTCAGTGGCAGGTTTCTGCAGCAGAATTTGAGAGGCGGAGGCAACAAGTCTTTCAGGGGCTAAGCGCCCAGACTCAAGAAATAATCGCTCTCTGTGAGCAGCACGGCAACAAGCTGACGGAATAGTGACCGGGTTGTAATGCTCCCGTTATGGGCGCGACAGCTACCAACAGGCAAACTTCTCCTCGTGAGGCAATGGGCCTTGATCGTGCCACAGGGAGAAAATCATGTCCGTACCCAATTCGTTCGCAATTTTCAACGCATCCCCCGACTTCCATTTGGATTTGCTTTCCCAGTTACTTCGCGTGAATCTCGACTGTTTGGAAAAGATGGTTTCCATGCAGTTTTTTCCGCTCAAGGAACTCATTGAGCGAACCTCATTGCTTTCTCTGGATGATTCAGGGCAAAGCAGGGCATGGTGGGCTGCTGTCGGCTATTCCTCCATCGAGTATTGGAAGACATACACCCTCGATAGTTTGGAATACCAGCACCGGGTTTTGCAGGCGCTGGCCCAACATTCGACAAAGTGAACTCGATGATGAGTTCGTCGGGGTCGGTGCGCTGGCAAGATTCTTCCGGCAAGGCCATTGCCTGTACGGAAAAAATCAAGGTGCTCAATGAGAACCTGGATGAACTTCGCCAGATGGCCCAGGATGCGCTGGAGGACGGAATTTTGATGGGGTGTTGCGAACGGCAATTGCGCGATGCGCTTGCCGACGCAATCGTGCATTTGGTGAATCCGTATTTGGCCATGCTTCCTGACAACAATGTAATCGACAAGTCACCTTGTTGACAGTGACAGAAGCACAAACTGTATCTGTCCACTCGATTCGGACCGTTGAATTCCCCAAAACTCAGGAGTCAAGATCATGAAAATCTCTTCCCTCATCGCCGCCGTTCTTTTCGCCGGTGCCGCCATGTCTGGTGCCGCTTATGCCGATGACAAGGCTGGTGCCCCGAAGGCCGCCGAAGGACAGGCTGACAAGGCTGCTGCCAAGCCGCATTCCCATGTCCAGGAAAAAACCGGCATGCCGCAAAGCATGCCAGATGCTAAAGCCGAGAAACCCAAGGCGGCCAAGGATCAGAGCAAGCACTACCATCCGCGAGATGGCAAGTAACCGTCCCGCAGAGGCCCCGAAATCGGGGCCTCTGCATTTCAGCCATGGATATCCGCAAACCGGCAGAGCACGGCGATCGATGTGTATGTCGCACGCTGGCGCTTGCGGTCGGCAGTGACCCGAAGATGCTGACCTACAACTATTGTCGAACGGTGCTTCAGAAACGCTGGATCGTCGAATGCAATCATGGATGCCTGGCAGAGCCGGCCGTGGCGGACAGTGGTCTGAAATGGCATGACGGCGGCCAGATCGATCCGGTGAAGGCCATCCTGATCATGAACGAGTAATCGCTGCCATGGCGGGACTCCCATCCATTCCCCCGTCCGCCAACACCCCGTTACCTTCGGTTCAAGGTGGACATGAGGGGCATGGAGGAGCGCCAGGCAACATCGACAACGGAGCGTTCTCCGAAGCATTAAATCAGGCGATTGCCCAAAAAGCCAACAACCCCAGTGCCGGCCACCCCGCTCATGGCGGACAAGTTCCCGGAATGGCATCCAACACGGCATCTGCCCATCCGAACCACTTCTCAGTCGGGCAAGGGGGTCATGCCGGCCATGATTTTCAGCAGAAAATGCTGGGGGTTCGTGTCTATCGGCAGCAGCTTCTGGCCTCGAACATCGCCAACGCCGATACACCTGGCTACAAGGCCGTCGATATTGACATCGAAGAAGCCGCCCAAATCGTCAAAGGTGTATCGGGATCGCTGCCATTGGCTACCACCGCTACTAGCCATCTGTCAGGGGGAATGCAGGCACCACCATTCCCCCTGAAGTACCATGTACCGTATCAAACTGCTGCCGATGGCAATACGGTGGAAATGGATACCGAGCGACAGAAATTCTCGGAAAATTCGCTGATGTACCAGTTTTCCCTAGATCGCGTCAGCGGGCATTTCAAACACTTCATGGAATTGCTGCAGAATTTAAGATGAGAACCTTGGCGCTTCCCGAAACCCCCCGGCAATTGCGCCGCATGTTGGCGCGGCGCCTCGGTATCGGTGCGCTTCTGGTTGGCAGTCTCGCGGGAGGTCTTGCCTACTGGGTCGAATCGTATCGCGTAGAACAGCGCACCCTTGAGCGCGCCATAGCGGGGGTCAGGCATTTCGAGTCGCCCGCCATGCAGATGACGGTCAGCGGAGAGAAAGGTGATGGCCATTCCGCGATAGCTCAGTTGCTGACCGATGAGTTTGTCGGGATTCGAGTTTTTGCGCCCAATACGGAGATGGTGTTTGATGCTTGGCGGCCAATCCCCGAGGCACTGAAAGAGATCGCCCGACAACAGCGCCATCCATGGCCGACACCTCCCGGCAGCCATAGCAAACGATTTTCGGTGGCGGGCGAAGAACTGGTTCAGGTCATTCTGCCGATGAGCACCAATGATGGCCGACTTGCCGGCTATGTTGAGGGAATCACCCTGGTGTCCCGCTCGGCGCTGCACGAGAGAGAACAGCAGATTCGCGGGGCTGTGCTGACGGCCTCGATATCTGTATTCGCAGCAGCGCTGTTGCTTTACCCGTTAATGTCAGGACTGCTGGGCCAAACGGTGGCATTGTCGTCTCGTCTCCTGGAGTCCAATCTTTCGTTGCTGCGTTCCCTTGGAAACGCCATCGCCAAGCGTGATGCGGACACCGACGCCCATAACTACCGGGTTACCTGCTATGCGGTCACACTTGCCGAAGCGCTGGGCGTTGACAAGGAAACCATTACCGAACTGGTGCTGGGCGCCTTTCTCCACGACGTTGGAAAAATCGGTATTCCGGATCAAATTTTGTTGAAACCTGGACGGCTGACGAGCGAAGAATTTCAGGTCATGCAGACTCACGCCGTACTGGGCATCGAGATCGTCGCCGGCAATCCCTGGTTGGCCGGTGCCGAGAAGACCATCCGGCATCATCACGAACGCTTTGACGGGAAAGGCTATCCAGACGGACTTTCGGGAGAGGTGATCCCGCTTGCCGCACGGATTTTTGCCCTGGTCGACGTGTTTGACGCATTGACATCCGTTCGCCCGTACAAGCCAGCCTTGTCATTGGAAGAGACGTTGAGCATCATGGAACGGGAAGATGCCCAGCATTTCGACCCCAAGATTCATGCCGTCTTCCGGCAAGTTGCTCCGGTGCTATACGCACAAGGCCAATCCAGAGATCATGCCCAATGGAGTCAGGAATTGAAGGCGATGCTTGAACGGTATTTCAAAATGAGAACGACTCCCGAAGGAGCCGCTAAAGGATGAGGCAAATGGCGTCTTTTAGCCGCGATGGTATTTGTGCAGCAATTCGTCAACGCGCCAAATTTCGTTACCGTTCATGATGATTTTTTTGCCATCCTTGGTTTCCATTACGTGGCCGGACTCCATGTAGGTTGCGCGACCATACTTGTCTTCCATCCCCATCTTGCCGTCTTTGAAGATATAAACCGTCGAGCCGTCTTTGAGTTCGATGGACTTCTCAACTTGGGATGCATCAACGGCATAGGCGGAAACACCCAGAGAACTCAGGGCTAGGATTGCGAGCATTTTCTTCAACATGTTCATCTCCTTAGAAAGTGTTGTACTGCAATGTGAATAGTAGGGGGGGGCTCCTGACAATTTGCCAACTGCTGGATGACGATTCCGTCACCCAGCAGTCAGGTTAATCAACCGCCCTGGTAGGCAGGGTTTTCGGTCACATACACGGTGATACCATCAGCGCCCGATACGATCTTGGAGAGCGGGAAGGAGGCGGTACCCAACGTATCGAAGGTCCAAACGACACTCTTGCCACCAAGATTGATCTTGATGGTCTCCAAGCGGGTGACGTTCAGATACTTGCTTCCGCTAGACAGCGTGACTTCGCGATCGGCATTTCTCGACGCAGCGTAGCCATACGGGGCCAGTTGATTGGCTGTGGGCGCGCCCTTGGCTTCTGAAACATGACTCAGCCAATGATTGGTGCCAGCCTCGGAATAATCCTCGTGAGCGTAGCTCGTTCCAGCTGCAGCAAAGCTAATCGCTGCAATCAGGGCCAGTTGGGAAAATTTCGTTTTCATGGTTCTCTCCTTGTGAAATCGGGTTAATCGTGTCGGACTCATCTCGTCCAACCGTGATGCCATCTTAGGATTCCGATACCAACAAGAAGCTGACCCCTGCGTTACGTTTTTGAAAGTTTTCGTACGAAAATTGTCAGGAAGCAAACCGTTTATTTCGTTCCACTCTTACATGAGTTTTCCGCTCGATTGCTTATCACAACAAATAATCAACCATTATCGCGTCTTATATTTGCTACTTTCGCTGCATTGAACTTCGTTTGATTAGTATGTAATATCGTAATACGTAATACGGTATGAAATACGAGGATGCCATGGCCAGAGCAGGAATCTACAAGTCAGAAGTCGTCAGAGCGCGTAACAAGCTGTTGGCGATGGGGCGCTACCCATCGATCGACGCAATTCGCAGCGAGTTAGGCGATACCGGCTCGAAAGGCACGATTCACCGCTATCTGAAGGAAATCGAAGAAGAGGAAGGCGGCAGTACCGGTACCCAGGTCGCGGTCAGTGAAGCCATCCAGGATCTGGCTGCCAGGCTCGCAGAACGCCTGCATGAAGAAGCTGATCAGCGTTTGGCGGCTCTGACCGATAAGCACAAGGCAGAAATTGCGGCGCTGAACGACACCATCGCCACATTACGTAATGAAGTGGAATCCTTTCGCAGCCAGTCTGAACGCCAGGCCCTGGAGTTGGGTGCAGAGAAAGCAGCCCACAGCGAAATACTAAGCGTGCTCCAAGAAGAGAGAATCGTTCGGGCACAAATGGCTCAGCGCATCCAGGACATGGAAGGGCAACTGGTAAAGGAAGAAGCGCACCGTGTGTCGCTGGAGGAAAAGCACCAACACGCCCGCGAGGCACTGGCGCATTTCCGAACCGCAGCGAAGGAACAACGGGAGCAGGATCAGCGCCAGTTCGAACAGCAGATCCAGTTCTTGCAGGGGGAGTTGCGTAATGCCAAGGAAACGGCAAACGCGAAACAGCAAGAACTCATCCGCAGTCATGAGGACAATGCCCGTCTATCAAGCGAGCTCACCCATGCGCACAGTGAACTTCATCGACACGATGGCGAAGTACGAACATTGCGCTCGGTCAAAGAGCAGTTGGCCGTTGCCGAGGTGAAAATCCAACAGTTGACGGATCAGTTGGCGCAAGCCAACGGGCGAGTGTCCGATCTGGACAAGGAAAACCAAGCGAACCTCTGCAAGCTAAGGGAGAGCATGGAAACGGGGCAGCGGCTGGCAGCCGAACTGATGGCGGCAAAAGCCGTTGCCGCTAGCCACGAGAAAGTCTTTGAAAAGCTCGCGACATTACAGTCGCCACAGGCGAAGAGCACCAACGCCAAGAAAAATAGCGTTGACAATCAAGATTCGCTTTTTAATTCAGAAGAGTAGGCAGTTTTCGGGGAATTTTTCATGATTCCCGGCCGACCCTCATGAAGCGTATCGACATCGACAGCGCCATACGCTTGCACAACCAGTGGCGGCGACAATTCCTCAACGCCTTTGCCGGCGGGGATTATGCCGACATGCCTTTGTCGGAGCATCGTTGCTGTTCGCTGGAGGTGGAATTGACGCCGCGGGTAGCAGAAGGCAACAACAGCGTACTGGCTGCACTGCTGGCTGCCGACCGGCATTTTCATGCCCTGGCCAACGAGATCATTGATCTGAGCAACAACGGCCTTGGCGACTCGGCCGACCTGCTGCTTCCCGACCTGAACGAAGCTGCGCATCGGCTGATTGCCCATCTCGACGATGCTCGGGCCGTTCTCACCGACGGATAGGCAATCCTCCCCGCCTCTGGTTTGTACTCAACGAAGAGTAGCCTTGATGGCTGCTTTTTTATTGCCCAAACCGATTGAAGAGGTGCATCGCCAGGATGCTCCGCTACCAGTGGGTTCAATGCGGCACTATTCAGCTGTCTTCAGCCATTGTCCGGGCGACAGTCCTTTATTGATACGGAAAGCCCGCGCCAGGGCCGCTGCGCTACCGTAACCAACGGCATCGGCGGTCCATGCCACCGACTTTCCCTGGCGCAGGTGCTTGCCAGCCAGATTGATTCGCCATGCCGCCAGATAAGCGCCGGGCGTGCAGCCGATAGTTTCCCGGAATACGGTTGCAAAGCGCGCCCGCGACATCCCAGCAACATCGGCCAATCCCTCCAGCGTCCAGGCATCCGCCGGCTGTTCGTGCATGGCCGTGATCGCCTTCGACAAGCGCTTGTCGGCCAGGCCTGCAAGCAAACCCGTTGACACCGAGTCGCTGGTCATCAGGTAGCGCAGGAGATGGATCAGGAGCAGTTCCGACAAACGATTCATCGCGGCCTGGCGTCCACACAACGAGCCATTGGATTCTTGAACCAGCAAATCCAGCGTCGCTTTCATTTCCGGAACCTTGGCAAATGGAACATGGAGGATATCCGGCAGGGCGCGCGCAATCGGATTTCCCGCCACCGAGCCGAGATCGATTCGGGAACAAATCAAATCCGCTGCTTCACCATCCTGCGTGATGAAAACATGGCGTGCCTGACGCGGATAAAGCAACAAACAAGGTTCATTCAAATGCAATGGCGGGTGCCGGTCGGAAGTCACCCGGACAGCCCCACTCCGCAATAGATGCAGAAAACCATGCGGACTGTCATAAACCGCCTGGCCGCAGAACTGGCCTGTATGAAAGACCTCCGTGCTCAGGGTGTAGTGCTGCAGCAGTACCGCAAGCCTGTCCATGAATGATACTCCTAGTATGCAATTTGATACGAATCGATTTATATCGTATCAAAAAAACGCCGATCATCCATCCCATGCACTTTTGCATGACATCACCAGGAGATCGAAATGCCTTTTATTCACCCCATCAATCCTGCAAACGCCAATGCCGAGGTAGCCAGCACGCTTTCCGCCGTCAAAGGCAAATTGGGCATGGTTCCCAATCTTTTTGCCACGCTTGCCCACGCACCGACGGTGCTGAAGGGCTATCTGGGTCTCGCCGACACGCTCGGCGGTGGGCGCCTGACGTCGGCACAACGGGAAATCATTGCACTGGCCGTCGGTCAAGCCAATGCCTGCCAGTATTGCCTGAGCGCGCATACCCTACTCGGACAAGGCGCCGGCCTCAATTCAAATGATATCGCCCAGGCTCGCAACGGCAATGCCGCGACCCGGCTGGATGCGGCACTTGCCGGATTGTCCAGGAAGCTGACGGAACAGCGCGGCAAGCTGGATTCGTCCGATCTGGAAGCGTATCGCCATGCCGGTGTCGATGACGGACTGATGCTAGAAGTGGTGGCGGCAGTCGCCCTGAACACACTGACCAACTACGCCAATCACGTCGCAGGTACCGAAGTCGATTTTCCGGCCGTCAAGGTCTAGTCCTGCCGCATTGTCGGAAACGCCTCCCTCAATGGCGTTTCCGACGGTAAACCGAGGTAAAAGGAGCGTAACCATGAAAACAAAACTCGTCATTGCAGCAATCGCGTCGACACTCGCCATGCCATTGCTGGCAGCAGATTCATTCTCACCCTACGTCGATGGCAAGGGCCAGATCAATCTGCCCAAAAACTTTCGCAGCGACTTCGTCCACCTTGGCTCGTGGGCGGTTACCGACGATAAATCGGCAGCGCGCGGCTTCCACGATGTCTACACGGAACGCAAATCACTGGATCACTACCGCAAAACCGGGGTATTTCCGGATGGTGCAACCTTGGTCAAGGAAATCCGCAACCTGGAAACCGGCCCCCTGACCACGGGCAACCCGGTACATTGGGCGGGTGACCCGGCGGTGTGGTTCGTCATGATCAAGGACGGGAAAGGGCGTTTCCCGGGCAATCCGCTCTGGGAAGACGGCTGGGGCTGGGCCATGTACAAGGCGGACGATCCGCGGAAAAACGCAGCTAGCAGCTACAAGGCAGATTGTCAGGCCTGTCACATTCCTGCCGCGCAGACCGACCGGGTATTTGTTCAAGGTTACCCACTGCTGAAAAAACAGTAAATTTTCCTGTGTAAAAAAAGGGAGCGCTTTTGCGCTCCCTTTTTTTGCAACCAACTCGCTTAGCCCACCCAGCGGCGGGCGTTGCGGAACATGCGCATCCACGGCGAATCCTCGCCCCAGTTTTCCGGGTGCCACGACATCTGCACGGTACGGAAGACGCGCTCGGGGTGCGGCATCATGATCGTGAAGCGGCCATCGGCGGTGGTCACGGCGGTCAGGCCGTTCGGCGAACCGTTCGGGTTGTACGGATAGGGGTCGTCTCAGAAAACGGAAAATAAAGCACGCTAAGCGTGCGTGGAGGCTGGCACCCAGCGGTACAGCGTCGGAATGGACACGCCGAGGTTCTTGGCCACGTCCTTGGGCGGCACCCCGCTGGCCAGCAGCTTCTTGGCCGACTCGATCTTGCTGTCGGTCATCTTCGGCTTGCGGCCGCCTTTGCGGCCGCGCTGCTTGGCGACTTCCAGCCCGGCGCGGGTGCGCTCGACGGTCAGCTCGCGCTCCATTTCGGCAAGGCTCGCCATGACGTGGAAGAAGAACCGCCCGGATGGTGTGCCGGTGTCGATGGAGTCGGTGAGGCTCCTGAACTGGACACCGTGCTTGTGCAGATCGCCGACCAGATCGACCAGTTGCTTGACCGACCGGCCCAGCCGGTCGAGCTTCCAGACGACCAAAGTATCGCCTTCGCGCAGCATTTCGAGCGTCTTGGCCAAGCCAGGCCGGTCTGCCCGCGTGCCACTCACCTTGTCCTCGAAGACCTTTTTACATCCGGCCTTGCTCAAGGCTTCGCGTTGCAGCTCCAGGTTCTGATCCTGCGTCGAGACGCGCGCATAGCCAATCAACATGGCTTGTCTCGCGCCCGGTCGATGCGTTCCTGCATCGCCTGCATCACTTCTTCGTGGGTGTACGATCTGGCGTTGGCGTCGGTGGCTTGCCGCAGGGCTTCCTCAACCTCGCGCGTCATCCGCTCGTAATCCTCCGGCCACAGCGCTTGCTCCATGCGCAGCGACGCCTGACCCAGCAGGTGCAGCAGGCTGAACAGCCGCATGTCGTTGGTGGCGACGATGCGCTCCCGAATCTGCTCCTGAATAGCTTCGCTAGCCCGATGCGCTTGTGGTGTGGCAGTCCCCTCGTAGTCAGCGGGGAATTCCGCTTCCTCGGCAATCCTTGCCCAGGCGCTGGCCAGCGCCTCGATGGTTGACGTGCTCATTTCCGCCGCTCCTGTGCTCTTTGGCGAATCAACCGGCCAAGGGGCCTCGACGCGAAAACCAGCAGCATCACGCCTATCGGATACCAGGTCGAGAAGACCACCAAGGCATCGAAGGCTGGCCGTCCGGTGTTGGTAGGCAGTACGGCGGTCACAGCCATCAACCCGCCGACCGTCCAGATGATGCGCCACACGTAGGGCATCACGCGGGGCACGTAGCCGTCATCGAAAGCGGTCTGGTAGTAGCGGCGCAGGCCGCGCTCGGCAAGCGCCTGGCGCTGCCGCTCCGACAGCGCATCCGTCCGGCCATACCAGCGCCGGAATGGTGGACAGCGCAGCAGCAAAGGGGTGAAGAGGATCATCACCGCCACGATCGCGACACCCCACGCCATGACGGCGCCGGCATCGGGCCGCTTGGCGTTCTCGATCACGGGCGCGAAGACGCCCGGAGCACCGATCATCCAGAACAGCGCAATGTGCTGATGGAAGGAGAGCTTCATTTGCTCATCCACTTGCGCAGCAGGCGCTTTTTCAGGGAGGCGCGTTCTTGCGGGTTGCGTCCCTTGTGATTGGCGATGCGATCCGCCGTGGCGGCCTGGCGCTTGACGGGCCAGTAGGAGCGGCCATCCTTGCCCATCGACCAGACGCTGCTGGCCTGGTTTTCCAGCAGGGGCAGATGGGCGCTCAGGGCTTCGGGCGACGCGCTGGTCAGCGCCGTGCGCTCACGGGTGCGCCAGCGCTGATGCCAGAGCTTCTTGTCCTCGCGCTCGCTGCCGCAGGTCGTGTGCCCGACGATGGGTGTTTTGCGGCGGCTGCGGCTCATAACGTAGTGGTCTCCAAGAACATTCAGGACTGATCCCAGGCGTCGATGGTCAAGACCTGATCGGCAGGACAGGCGGCTACGCGGTCGGGAACTGGATGGTGTTCAGTCTCATGCCGACCCCATTCGATTGATCGCGTCGCTTGCGGCACGCTGCGACGCAAGGAGGTTTGCGACCTGGTTTAGCAGCCGTGTCCGCTGCATGTCTGTTACCTATCTCCCCGACCGCTCATTGGACCAACTCCAGAGATTGGGCTCTATCGCTCAGCCAATACGAAACCGGCATTGGCTGATGCCACAACCGAGACGAACACAAATGGCTCGGTACCTGTATTTCGCGCCCCGTGCACTTGGCCCGGTCTTGCCACGGCTATCTCACCTTCCCTGAGGGCACGAACAATCCCATTGCCCTGAAAGTAATCAGCCATTCCCGACAAAACAGTCCACGTGTCTTGGCCGTGAGGATGAATGTGAGCCGCAATTTCCTGCCCGGGATGGACATGCCAAACCACGATAATTGAGTCTCGGGTTTCAAGCACAACGGAACGAATAGGCTCGCCTTCGGACGGCTGAACATACTCGGCTACAGAAAATATTCTCGATTCAACAGTCATCGGAGATCCCTCTTTCACAGTGCCCCCAGACAGGCTGGATATGAGTTCTAACTCGAATTTGAACGGGAGGCTGGTCGTGCGGTCGTGCAGTTGCCGATGAGCGTGTCGGCTGCTGCCTCCTTGCCCACCAGCGAACTCTCGTCCGTTGCGGCCATCCAGAAGGTCTTGCCCGAGCGCGGCTCATAGGTCGCGGGATCGAACACGCCAGAGGGGCCGAACATCGGCGGCTTGATTGGTCATGGCTCCATGCCTTTGTCGTTACGGTCTTCATCGTCGGCATCCTGACGCACGGCGGGCAATTGCTGGAGCAACGCCGGCAGCCATTCCTGTACCGTCTCCCACACCACATCGAGGTTGATGTCGAAATAGCCGTGAGCCATGCGATTACGCATATTGCGCATGCTGCGCCACGGCACGTCGGCATGCGCCTGGGTGAACTCGACGTAGCCATCCATCACCTTTGTGGCCGCCTCGCCGATGACGATCAGGCTCATGATGACGGCCTGCTGGGTGCGCTTGTCGGCCAAGAAGTCGTCCTTGGCCATCCCTTCCACGAAGCTGCGCGCATCGGTTGCGGCCTGCTGAATGTGGTCGAGGTAATCGGGCAGGCGGTTCTCGCTCATATCGGTTGCGCCTCCGCGAGCACCTTGGCCCGGAACTTCGGCGGCAGGTCGCCGGGAGTCAGCAGATCGACGTCAACGCCGAGCAGCGATTTCAGTTCTTCTTCCAAATCGCCCAAGTCCAACAACGTGGCACCGGGCAGCGCATCGACCAACAGGTCGAGGTCGCTGCCATCCCGGTCGGTGCCATGCAGCACCGAGCCGAAGACGCGCGGGTTCGCGGCGCGAAAGCGGCCTACCGCTTCACGCACTGCGCTTCGCTTCATGTCAAGCACAACAGACGGTCGCATGGGCATCCTTTCTTATCGAAACTCGTTGAGATGATATGCAATCAAGAATAGAATTTCAAGAACTATTTTCGAGAATCGCAATGCCTTGATTCCCGTGCCGCGCTGTCACTTTCAGAAGGCGACAGCACGAAATATCAAAAGTCGACCGCACGGTCTTTTCTGACGTTGGAGTCGCCTCAGAAAACGGAAAATAAAGCACGCTAAGGCGTAGTTCCCTCGGGCTACACCGCGTCCGCACTGCGCGGTTCTTTCTTCCCTTGCAGTGACGCAATCAGCGGGCAGGAAACGTTCCCCTTCCGCGCATGGCAGGCGCACACCAAATCAGACAGCACGGCCTCCATGCGCGCCAGGTCAGCCATCCTCTCGCGCACGTCCTTGAGCTTGTGCTCGGCCAGGCTGCTGGCTTCCTCGCAATGGGTGCCATCCTCCAGCCGCAGCAGCTCGGCGATCTCATCCAGGCTGAAGCCCAACCGCTGGGCTGATTTCACGAAGCGCACCCGCGTCACATCCGCCTCGCCATAGCGGCGGATGCTGCCATAGGGCTTGTCCGGCTCCGGCAACAAGCCCTTGCGCTGATAGAACCGGATTGTTTCCACGTTGACCCCGGCCGCCTTGGCGAAAACGCCAATAGTCAGATTCTCCAAATTTTTTTCCATATCGCTTGACTCCGTACATTGGTACGGAAGTAAGCTTAAGCTATCCAATCCAGATTTGAAAGGACAAGCGTATGTCTGAACCTCAAAACGGGCGCGGGGCGCTCTTCACTGGCGGGCTAGCCGCCATCCTCGCCTCGGCTTGCTGCCTGGGGCCGCTGGTTCTGATCGCCCTGGGGTTCAGCGGCGCTTGGATCGGCAACTTGACGGTGTTGGAACCTTATCGCCCGATCTTCATCGGCGCGGCGTTGGTGGCGCTGTTTTTCGCCTGGCGGCGCATCTACCGACCGGCGCAAGCCTGCAAACCAGGGGATGTGTGTGCGATTCCCCAAGTGCGCGCTACTTACAAGCTCATTTTCTGGGTCGTGGCCGCGCTGGTTCTGGTCGCGCTCGGATTTCCCTACGTCATGCCATTTTTCTACTGATCGGAGTTCACCATGAAGAAACTGTTTGCCTCCCTCGCCCTCGCCGCCGTTGTTGCCCCCGTCTGGGCCGCCACCCAGACCGTCACGCTGTCCGTACCGGGCATGACCTGCTCCGCCTGCCCGATCACTGTCAAGAAGGCGATTTCCAAGGTCGAAGGCGTCAGCAAAGTTGACGTGACTTTCGAGACACGCCAAGCGGTCGTCACCTTCGACGATGCCAAGACCAGCGTGCAGAAGCTGACCAAGGCAACCGCAGACGCGGGCTATCCGTCCAGCGTCAAGCAGTGAGTCACTGAAAACGGCACCGCAGCACAACGGACGTCATTGTCTGGCGCCACAAACGATAAAGGATCTGTTGCATGACCCATCTAAAAATCACCGGCATGACTTGCGACTCGTGCGCGGCGCACGTCAAGGAAGCGCTGGAAAAAGTGCCAGGCGTGCAGTCGGCGCTGGTGTCCTATCCGAAGGGCACAGCGCAACTCGCCATCGTGCCGGGCACATCGCCGGACGCGCTGACTGCCGCCGTGGCCGGACTGGGCTACAAGGCAACGCTAGCCGATGCGCCACTGGCGGACAACCGCGTCGGACTGCTCGACAAGGTGCGGGGATGGATGGCCGCCGCCGAAAAGCACAGTGGCAACGAGCCCCCGGTGCAGGTAGCGGTCATTGGCAGCGGTGGAGCCGCGATGGCGGCGGCGCTGAAGGCCGTCGAGCAAGGCGCGCAGGTCACGCTGATCGAGCGCGGCACCATCGGCGGCACCTGCGTCAATGTCGGCTGTGTGCCGTCCAAGATCATGATCCGCGCCGCCCACATCGCCCATCTGCGCCGGGAAAGCCCGTTCGATGGCGGTATTGCGGCAACTGTGCCTACGATTGACCGCAGTAAGCTGCTGGCCCAGCAGCAGGCCCGCGTCGACGAACTGCGGCACGCCAAGTACGAAGGCATCCTGGGCGGTAATCCGGCCATCACCGTTGTGCACGGTGAGGCGCGCTTCAAGGACGACCAGAGCCTTACCGTCCGTTTGAACGAGGGTGGCGAGCGCGTCGTGATGTTCGACCGCTGCCTGGTCGCCACGGGTGCCAGCCCGGCGGTCCCGCCGATTCCGGGCTTGAAAGAGTCACCCTACTGGACTTCCACCGAGGCCCTGGCGAGCGACACCATTCCCGAACGCCTTGCCGTAATCGGCTCGTCGGTGGTGGCGCTGGAGCTGGCGCAAGCCTTTGCCCGGCTGGGCAGCAAGGTCACGGTCCTGGCGCGCAATACCTTGTTCTTCCGTGAAGACCCGGCCATCGGCGAGGCGGTGACAGCCGCTTTCCGTGCCGAGGGCATCGAGGTGCTGGAGCACACGCAAGCCAGCCAGGTCGCCCATATGGACGGTGAATTCGTGCTGACCACCACGCACGGTGAATTGCGCGCCGACAAACTGCTGGTTGCCACCGGTCGGACACCGAACACGCGCAGCCTCGCGCTGGACGCAGCGGGGGTCACTGTCAATGCGCAAGGTGCCATCGTCATCGACCAAGGCATGCGCACGAGCAACCCGAACATCTACGCGGCCGGCGACTGCACCGACCAGCCGCAGTTCGTCTATGTGGCGGCAGCGGCCGGCACCCGTGCCGCGATCAACATGACCGGCGGCGATGCGGCGCTCGACCTGACCGCAATGCCGGCCGTGGTGTTCACCGATCCGCAAGTGGCGACCGTGGGCTACAGCGAGGCGGAAGCCCACCACGACGGGATCGAGACCGACAGCCGCACCTTGACCTTGGACAACGTGCCGCGTGCGCTCGCCAACTTCGACACACGCGGCTTCATCAAGTTGGTTATCGAGGAAGGCAGCCATCGGCTGATCGGCGTACAGGCGGTCGCGCCGGAAGCGGGTGAACTGATCCAGACGGCGGCTCTGGCCATTCGCAACCGCATGACGGTGCAGGAACTGGCCGACCAGTTGTTCCCCTACCTGACGATGGTCGAGGGGTTGAAGCTCGCGGCGCAGACCTTCAACAAGGATGTGAAGCAGCTTTCCTGCTGCGCCGGGTGAGAAAAAGGAGGTGTTCAATGAACGCCTACACGGTGTCCCGGCTGGCTCTTGATGCCGGGGTGAGCGTGCATATCGTGCGCGACTACCTGCTGCGCGGATTGCTGCGCCCGGTGGCGTGCACACCAGGCGGCTACGGCTTGTTCGATGACGCCGCCTTGCAACGGCTGTGCTTCGTGCGGGCGGCCTTCGAGGCGGGCATCGGCCTGGACGCACTGGCGCGGCTGTATCGGGCGCTGGATGCGGCGGACCGCGATGAAACAGCCGCGCAGCTTGCCGTTCTGCGCCAGTTCGTCGAGCGTCGGCGCGAAGCGTTGGCCGATCTGGAAGTGCAGTTGGCCGCCATGCCGACCAAGGCGGCACAGCACGCGGAGAGTCTGCCATGAACAACCCCGAGCGCTTGCCGGCCGAGACGCACAAGCCGTTCACCGGCTACGTGTGGGGCGCGCTGGCCGTGCTCACCTGTCCCTGCCATTTGCCGATTCTCGCCATTGTGCTGGCCGGCACGACGGCTGGCGCGTTCATCGGGGAGAACTGGGGTATTGCAGCCCTCACGCTGACCGGCTTGTTCGTCCTGTCTGTGACACGACTGCTGCGGGCCTTCAAAGATCGATCATGAGCGCTTCCCATTGAGACAAACCACGCTGTCGCTACGTTGCCTCATGCCGGCATCAAATTCGGCTGAGTAGCTTCTCGCCATCTGGACGTAGCTCACCCTTGGGTGAAACATGCCGATACAGGGTCTGCCGCGTGACGCCAAGTTCCTGGCACAGGTCGCCGACCTTGGTCTCTGGCTGACCCATTGCCGCCATCGCCAGCCGCAGCTTGGCGGCGGTCATCTTGAACGGCCGGCCGCCTTTCCGCCCGCGCGCGCGGGCCGAGGCTAGGCCGGCAATCGTGCGCTCCGCGATCAACTCGCGCTCGAACTCGGCCAGGGCGGCGAAGATGCCAAAGACCAGCTTGCCGGCGGCGGTCGTGGTGTCGATGGCCGCGCCGTGCCCGGTTAATACCTTCAAGCCGATGCCGCGCCCAGTCAGGTCGTGCACGGTGTTGATGAGATGTCGCAGGTCGCGTCCGAGCCGATCCAGTTTCCACACGACCAGTGTGTCGCCAGTTCGCAACGCCTTCAGGCAGCTCGTCAAGCCGGGCCGATCCTCGCGCATGCCGGATGCCTGGTCCTCGTAAAGATGTACTGGATCGACCCCGGCGGCAATCAGCGCGTCGCGCTGCAAATCGGTAGCCTGGGAGCCGTCCGCCTTCGATACCCGCATGTAGCCTATCAGCATGTCGTACCTGTCACATATACGTTCGATTATGTGACAGTTTGCATCGGGAAGCTCTGCACGTCAAAATTTGTCACTTAACCCGTCATTCTGTCTAAGGCATGCAAAGGGTAGGCTAGGCTCATAATGTGACAGAAATTCCGGGGGGATGCCTTCCTTCGCGAAGGTGGCGCGCAACTGTTCCAAGGAAGCGGGGTCGCGCCGACCATAGGAAGCCAACGCGAACAGCGAGCGTGCCGTCTCGGGGTTGTGTCGTGCTTCAATGATGGCCTCATCAATGGCCTGGATTGCACGCTGCCAGTGATCGACGGGTTCGGGCTTCGGCGCTTTCGCCGGCAGGCCACTGGTGAACCCGGTTTGGGGCTCGGACCAGAATAGCTTTGCGTGCTCGCCTAGCGGGCTTATATCCCTCACCTCAATCAAGCTGATTGCCGTTGCCGCCGCCTCCAGCATCTGCAACCGTACTGCCGGATTCAGGGTTTCATACGGCCGCCACAGACTTTGCCCAGCACGCAGCGGATGCCCGCAGCCTTCCCAGACTTGGCGGAGATACCCCGCATAAGTGCCGCACGCCGAAAGCGGGGTGTTCAGCTCATCGAGAAGCGTGCGTAGCAACCGAAACCACAATCCGGCGTGGATGCGTCGGCGCGGCAGCTCCACGTGGCCGGTCGTCAGTGCCTGCCAGGTACGCTGGTCCATCGCCGCAATCGCGTCGCTGGCAGTGCGCGGTTCGGCGTCGGCGTTCTCCCAGCCGAGAAACCGCCCTGGCACGCCCCAATAGGATTCCAGCCAGCAGCCATGCAGTGGGCAGCTCAGCATCAGGGGCAGCTTCCACGCGAGCAGTACGGCTTGGTTCTCCGGATCGTTCAGGCAGAGCGGACAGGCGCGGTGTATCGGTTGGGTGGGCAGCCAGGCACGCCAGCTCGTGATGGATCGCGTCTTACGGCGGAGTCTCGGCAGCAGTACCGAGAGCTGGAACGCATAGGTTTCCAATGCGGCTGGAATCTGATCATCAAGGCTGTCCAGTAGCCAAGGCACCCAGCCGGCGAAACTCATGCAGCGCAGCCGATCCAGCTCGATACCGCTCCGCTGGGAGAGCATCGCCAGCAGCGCCAGTGGTGGCGCGGTGTCCAGGTCATCAACCTGGCCGTGACCAAGATCGTGCTCCAGCAGCTCGGACACTTCCATGTGATAGCAAAGGGCCACGCGGTTGAGCCACGAAGACAGGGCTTCGGCTTCCCTGGGTGCCGGATGCAGTGGCCAGCGTGGCGCTGGCTTCACATCAGTTCCCGCTCGAATTGCCGCCGCCGCTCGCTGGGACCGGTGTAATCGGCCATGCTGAGCGTGCGGTGGTTGATCGCTTCCTCACCACTCT
>NZ_CAMFKO010000042.1 GCF_945957265.1 uncultured Dechloromonas sp. | reverse complement strand
CCATTTCTACGACGAAAGCCTGGGCATCAAGGCCAGCCAGCGCTTGTCGATGGAACAGAAAATCCGTCTGGCCTTCGACGAATCGCAGTTCGAGGTGCATTACCAGCCCATCGTGGACAGCGAGAAGGACACCCGGATCAGCGGCTTCGAGGCGCTGCTGCGCTGGATACAACCCGGCGGCGCCGTCTCCCCGGCCGAGTTCATTCCGCTGGCCGAAGAGACCGGCCTGATCGTCCCGCTCGGCGAGTGGGTGCTGCGCCAGGCCTGCCGGCAGATGAAGTCGTGGCATGAGCTTTACCCCCGCGGCAAGGGCTGGTCGATATCCGTCAACGTTTCCGTGCGCCAGCTGCACGCCGGCGATTTTGCCGAACGAGTCGCCGCGGCGCTGGCCGAGAGCGGGCTGCCGGCCGGCGCCCTCGTTCTGGAACTGACGGAAAGCCTCTACGCCGACATCGAACGCCACGCCACGATCCCCGCCACCCTGCGCCGCCTGAGGGAGATGGGGGTCCGCCTGGCGATGGACGATTTCGGC
This sequence comes from uncultured Dechloromonas sp., assembly GCF_945957265.1. Lineage (GTDB taxonomy): Bacteria > Pseudomonadota > Gammaproteobacteria > Burkholderiales > Rhodocyclaceae > Azonexus. Next base: position 33,314 of record NZ_CAMFKO010000042.1, on the reverse strand, counting down.
ACCGGCTACTCCGCGCTGGCCAGCCTGTCGCGCCTGCCGCTCGACCGCCTGAAGATCGACCGCTCCTTCGTCAACAACATCACCCATGCCCCGGAAGAACTCGCCATCGCCCGCACGATCATCGCCATCGGCCGCCAACTCGGCCTCGAGATCGTCGCCGAAGGGGTCGAGACGGCGGAACAGGCCGCGCTATTGAACGAAAGCGGCTGCCACATCCTGCAAGGCTGGCTGTTCGGCAAATCGCTCAAACCCGCGGCTATCGAGAAGGCGCTCAAGGAGAACGGCTTTCCGGCTTCTGCGGGATGACCGGTCTTTGCAAGCCGCATTCCGGGCGGAGTTCCCGCTTCGCTGTGCCCATTCCAATTCAATCCAGCTGTATCTGTTATCGGAGGCCAAACAGGCGAACAATCGGCCATCAATTCACGTGGAGTCGCCATGAGTTCGCTCGCCCTGCCTTTGCCCGAAACGCCGCCCGCCACCGGCAACACCTCCCGTATCCCCGGCAACAAGGGCATCTGGGTCGGCATCACCTGCGAATTCGTCGAGTTCCTGGTGCTTTTCGCGGTCTATTTCGTCGCCCGTGCGCACTTTCCCGAATCCTTCGAGGCGGGTAGCGAAAAGCTGTCGCGCCTTGCCGGGACGGTCATCACCCTGCTGATGGTGACGAGCAGCTTCTTCATCGCCTGCTCGGTGGTCGCCATCCGCGCCAACCGGCGCCGGCAGTCGCTCTACTGGCTGATCGGCGGACTCGTACTGGCGCTGGGCTACCCGGTCGCCAAATACTTCGAGATCCAGTGGAATCTGGGCCACGGCATCAACGGCGAATCCGGGATTTTCTTCACGGTCTATTACTACCTCACCTTCAACCACCTGGTGCACGCCACCTGGGGCATCCTGGGGATACTCTGGGTTCTCGCCCGCCATCTGGCCGGCGGCTATTCGGCCGACGATTACGCCGGCCTGGAAGCGCTGGCCAGCTATTGGCACGCCACCGACATCATCTGGCTGGTCATCTTCCCCTTCTTCTACGTCCTGGTGTAATCATGAATCCGCTCCCAACCGCTCCGTCGGCGGCCTACCGCCCCCTGGTCAAGACCTGGCTGGCGCTGGTCGGCCTGACCCTGGCCAGCGTCCTGCTCAGCGAGTACCTGCACGGCGACGCCTGGCTGCAACTGCTGGTCGCCGCCATCGTCTGGATCAAGGGCGACCTGATCGCCCGGCATTTCGTCGAAACCCGCCTTGCCCACCCCTTCATTCGCCGCGTCACCCATGCCTTTGTCGCTTTCACGCCGCTTGCCCTGGTGCTGACCGCCTTCTTCGGCAAGGAATTTGCCCGCGTCGCGTCGCTCTGAGAAAGGCCCCGGGGCGACTCAGCCCGGCCGGCTGGACTGCTGCTGCCAGGCGGGTTGCCAGGCGTAGTCGCCGAACGCCGCCAGGGCCGCCTCGAGATCCTGGTCTTCGCGCAACGCGAAGGCGTTGAATCCGCAGCGCCCGAGAAAGTACAGCTGGTCGCGCAGGATGTCGCCGACCGCGCGCAATTCGCCGGCGAAGCCGTAACGCGAGCGCAACAGCCGGCCGGTCGAATAGCCCCTGCCGTCGGCAAAAGCGGGAAAATCGACCGCGATCAGCGGCAGCCGCTCGAGATGGGGCAGCAGCGCCTCCGGATCGTCGTCCGGCCCGAGCAGGACGCCGACGGCAGCCTGCCTGTCGGCAAGAGCGGCGGCCTGGGCCAGGTAGATCGGCAGGGGCAGAATGGCTTTCGCGCCCCGGCCGGCAGACGCGACATCCGGCGTCGCCCGGATTTGCCAGGCATCGTCGACGATCGCGCCGTCCTTAATGATTCGCTTCATGGGCGCCTCCTCCATACACGGCGATCTTGAACGGCCCCGGGCCGACCCGTTCGACGGTGTCGATAAACGGCTCCTCGTCGTGGCGCAGGCGGATGTAGGTCTCGAGCAGGGTCTGGACGGTGTCCGGAATGTCGGCCGCGGCAAACGCGGGACCGATGACCCGGCCGATATGCGAACGATTCCCGGCACGGCCGCCGAGGGTGATCTGGTACCACGCCTCGTTGTTCTTATCGACGCCGAGAATCCCGATGTGCCCGATATGGTGATGGCTGCAGGCGTTGACGCAGCCCGAGATGTTGAGGTCCAGCGGCCCGAGGTCGAACAGGTAATCGAGCCTGTCGAAACGTTCCTGGATGGCCTTGGCGACCGGGATGGAGCGGGCGTTGGCCAGGGAGCAGAAATCGCCGCCGGGGCAGCACACGATATCGCTCAGCAAGCCCGCGTTGGGGGTGGCCAGGCCGTGGGCGCTGGCGACGGCCCACAGGGCGAACAGATTCTCCCGGGCGACGTAGGGCAGGACCAGGTTCTGCCCGTGCGTGACCCGGATTTCCCCGCCGCCGAAGCGCTCGGCCAGCTCGGCGACGATGTCCATCTGATCGGCGGTGGCATCCCCCGGCGGAATGCCGGTTTTCTTCAGCGTGAGGGTGACGATGCGGTAGCCGGGCTGGCGATGCAGCGCCACGTTGCGCGCCACCCAGCGCGAATAGGCGCGGTTGTTGCGCAAGGCATCGGCATCGACCGGGTCGAACGGAGACTGCTGGCGCAGCGGCGGGCCGCCGAAAAAGGCTTCCATGGCGGCGAAGCCGGATTCGGCCAGGGTGTTCGGCCCGTTTCTCGCATGCGCCCATTCGTCCTCGACCGCCCGGGCAAAGCCTTCGAGGCCCAGGTCCTTGACCAGGATCTTGATGCGCGCCTTGTACTTGTTGTCGCGCCGCCCATAGCGGTTGTAGACCCGGAGGATGGCCTCGAGGTAATTGATCAGTTCGGCGCGCGGCAGGAAGGGCTTGATGCACTGCCCGACCATCGGTGTCCGCCCGAGGCCGCCGCCGACATGGATGGCGAAACCCGGCCGCCCCTCGGCATCGCGCCGGGCCAGCGCGCCGATGTCGTGGAAACGCACGGCCGCCCGGTCTTCCGCGCCGCCGGCGATGGCGATCTTGAACTTGCGGGGCAGGAACAGGAATTCCGGCGCCAGCGTCGACCACTGGCGAACGATTTCGCAGTAGGGCCGCGGATCGAAGACCTCGTCCTCGGCCACGCCGGCGAACGGATCGGTGGTGACGTTGCGGATGCAGTTGCCCGAGGTCTGGATGGCATGCATCTGCACCTTGGCCAGTTCGGCCAGGATGTCCGGCACCTCGGCCAGGCGCACCCAGTTGAACTGGATGTTGCAGCGGGTGGTGAAATGGCCGTAGCCGCGGTCCCAGGTCCGGGCGATCCGGGCCAGCGCCCGCATCTGCCGGCTGGACAGCGTGCCGTAGGGAATGGCGACGCGCAGCATCGGCGACTGGCGCTGGACATAGAGCCCGTTCTGCAGGCGCAGCGGACGGAAATCGTCCTCGCTCAGGCTGCCGTTCAGGAAACGCCGGGTCTGGTCGCGATACAGGGCTACCCGGTCATCCACCAGGCGTTGATCGATGGGGTTGTAGAGGTACATGTCGAATGAGGTCGCAAAAATTTACGGCAAGGCGAAACTGCTTTTTTCGACGACCTGGATGCTGCGGTCGTCGGCGGCTTCGATCGAAAACGTCATCGGCTGGATGCCGGACAGGCCGCTGTCGGCCGGCGCCGCCACGGTCAGCGACACCGGGCGGATGCTGCCCGGCTCGGCGCTGAAGCGCGACCCGCCGACGATCCGGGCACCCGGCATGCCGGCAACGCGGACGACGAACTCGCGCGGCACCTCGGCGAGATTCATCAGCTTCAGCGTGTAGGCGTTCTCGATCTCCCCTTCCGCCGTTTCCCGCAGCAAGGCGCCACGGTCGCGCAGCACATCGACCAGCAACAGCGAGCGCTGGTCCAGCGTCCACGCGCCGAGGCCGCAGAAAACCAGCAGCAGCGCCGCATAGGCGCCGATCCGCGGCCGGGCATACCATGGCCGATGTTTTTCCGGAGCGGCCAGCGCCGTTTCCGAAGCGAAGCGGATCAGGCCGCGCGGCGCCCCGATCTTGTCCATGACCTGGTCGCAGGCATCGATGCACAGGCCGCAATTGATGCACTGGTACTGCAGGCCGTCGCGGATATCGATGCCGGTCGGGCAGACCTGGACGCAGATGCCGCAATCGACGCAGTCCCCGGTCGTCCCGGCCTGGCGCCGGTTGCTGCGCGGTTCGCCGCGCTGGCGGTCGTAGGCCACGTTGCTCGTCGCCGGATCGAACATCACGCCCTGGAAACGCGAATAGGGGCACATGTGCTGGCAGACCGCCTCGCGCGCCAGGCCGGCCTGGACATAGGTGAAGGCGGCGTAGAAGATCAGCCAGAAGGCCTCCCACGGCCCGGTATCGAGCGCGACGACGGTAGGCAGCAAGTCGCGGATCGGGGTGAAGTAGCCGACGAAGGTCACCGCCGTCCATATGGCAATGGCCGCCCAGATGCCGTGCTTTGCCGTCTTGAGCAGCAGCTTGCGGGGCGTCAGCGGACCGGCATCGAGGCGCAGGCGCGCCAGGTGGTCGCCCTCGATCCGCGCCTCGATCCAGGTGAAGATGCTGGTATAGACCGTCTGCGGGCAGGCAAAGCCGCAGAACAGGCGCCCGGCCAGCGCGGTGACCAGGAACAGCGCCGTCGCCGCGACGATCAGCACCAGGGCCAGCAGCAGCGCATCCTGCGGCCAGAGGACCAGGCCGAACAGATAGAGCTTTTCGTGGGCGATATCGAACAGCACCGCCTGGCGGACCGTACCGGCGCTCTCCCAATCGACCCAGCACAAACCGTAGAAGATGGCCTGGGTCAGCCATACCATGCCCCAGCGCAGCGTGTTGAAGCGCCCCGCTACTGCCTTGGCGTGGATTTTCCCTTTCTTCCGATAGAGTTCGAGCTTCGCTTCGCGAACCTTGCTGACCGGCCTGTCCATGTCGTTTTCCTGGCTATGTGACTGGACATCAGTAAATCACCGGGGCGCGATTGATAACAGTTGCAGCGCGTTTGATTTTCAATAGGCACAGATAGAAGGCCGCAGCACCCGGCTCAGGACAGGGTCGATACCAGGTGGCCGAGCGTGGCGACGGCCCGCTGCATGGCCTCGGTTTGCGGGTGGCCGAAGTTGAGGCGGATGCAGTTGGCGAACTCCTTCTTGGCCGAAAAGATCGGCCCCGGCGCGATGCTGATCCCCTGGTCCAGCGCCATGCGGTGCAGCTTGAGCGCATCGACGGATTCCGGCAGCTCCAGCCATACGAAGTAGCCGCCGGCCGGCCTGGCCAGGCGGGTCGAACCGGGAAAGGCGCGCTCGACCCCTTCCAGCAGCACCGACTCCTGCAACTGGAGCTGCTGCCGCAAGCGCCGCAGGTGGTGGTCGTAGCCGCCGTGCTTGAGGTATTCGGCGACGGCGATCTGGACCGGGATCGTCGTCGCCAGGGTCGTCGCCAGCTTGAGGCGCACGATCTTCTCGGCATAGCGGCCGGCGGCGACCCAGCCGAGGCGATAGCCGGGAGCCAGGCATTTGGAAAACGACGAAATGTGCATGACGTGGTCGGCCTTCGCCGCCGCCTTGCTGCACAGGGGCGGCTGCGGGCCGAAGTACAGCTCGCCATACACGTCGTCCTCGATCAGCGGCACGTCGTGGCGGGCCAGGAGGTCGATCAGATGGCGCTTGCGCTCCTCGCTGACCAGGCTGCCGGTCGGATTGCCGAAATTGAGCATCAGCAGGCAGGCCTTGATCGGATGGTGGCGCAGCGCATCCTCCAGCGCCTGGATGCTGATCCCCTCGCGCGGGTGCGACGGGATCTCGATCACCTTGAGGCCCAGCCGCTCGCTCGCCTGCAGCCCCGCATAGAAGGTCGGCGACTCGATGGCGATCAGGTCGCCGGGCTGCGTCACGGCCTGCAGGCAGAGGTTGATCCCCTCCATCGCGCCGGAGGTGACCACCACCTCGTCGGTCGCCACCACCGCGCCGCGCGACAGGTAGCGCAGCACGATCTGGCGGCGCAATTCCTCGTTGCCGGGCGGCAGGTCGCTCAGCGTCGACAGCGGATCGAAGCGCCGCGCCGCCTGGCAGAGAAAACGCCCGAGCTTGTCGAACGGGAACAGGAAGGGGCTGGGAAAACTGGACCCCAGGGGCACCACGGCCGGGTCCTTGACGCTGTTCAGGATCTGGAAGATGAAGTCGCTGACCTGGAGCTCGGTCGAGTTGCCCACGGGATGGCTCATCTCCGGCTCGTTGAGGCGCTGCCCGAGACGGGCGCGCACGAAGTAGCCGGATTTGGGCCGGGCCTCGATCAGGCCCCGGCTCTCCAGCAGGTAGTAGGCCTGGGTCACGGTCACCGGGCTGATGGCGTGCGTCCGGCACACCTGGCGGACGGAAGGTAGCCGGTCGCCGGGCCGGAGCACCCCGTCGACAATCAGCTTTTCCGTCTCGTAGGCCAGACTCTGGTAGCGCACCATGCTTGTTTCTCCCCTTCGCTCGCGGTTATCGGCCCCCGCATGATGCCTCAGTGGGCGGCCGGCGACATTGATTCATCCCGGCCAAAGCGCAGCCAGCCCTTTTTCAGCTTGTCCACCGACGGTACACGAATGGCCGGCCCGTCGACCTCGATCAGGCCTTTCTGCCGCATATCCTGCAGAATCCTCGAAAAATGCTGGGGCGTCAGGCCGAGCCACGAGGCAAGGTCGGTTTTCTTGATCGGCAGGACGATGCTCAGTGACTCGTCCTGCGGCGACCTCTCCGCGGCATGGGAGAGCAGGAAGTCGGCGACCCGTTCATGCCCGGCCTTGAAATTGGATTCGATATCCTGGACCAGGTCATGCACCTTGCGCGCCATGCCGCCCAACAGCTGCCGGAAGAGCAGCGGCGACTCGCCCAGCAAGGCAAAGACGGCCGCTTCCGGGATATGGAACAGCACCGCATCCGCAACAGCCTGCGCGGTGGTGTCGTAACCGCGCTGCAGCAGCACCGGCACTTCGGCCAGGAAATCCCCGCGCGCCGCGACGTGGATGATCTTTTCGTTCCCGGCACGACTCGCCTTGAACACCTTGACCAGGCCGTCGATCACCAGGAACAGCCCTTGCGCGGGGTTGCCGGCATGAAATACGTAGCGATTCCGGAGAACGAGCTGCCGGCTGATTCCCGCGCCGGGAAAACGCGCCTGGAATGCCGTGATGCAGGCCACCATGTCGTCGCATTGTTGTTCGCTCATCCGCCCTCCCGCACGCCATCCCCTGCGAAATCCGGGGCGCCTTGCCAATGCCGGCCAGTACACCAGAACACGGGGCGCGCAGACAGTGACAGCCATCGATGATTTCGATAGGAACAGTTTCCCCGGCAGCTTTTGTCTGTACCGCAAGACTAAGTCACCAGCTGTCATCACCGCCCCCCGGCCGGAAAGGCGAGAATTTCCGTAACAAGCTAATTTATTGGGGAAATTCAACGTGAGAATCCTTGTTGCGATGATTGCCGCCATGGCCATCAACTGTGCCGCAAACGAAAATGCCAGCATCCTCGAACACCCGATCCTGAATGCCGCACGCACCGGTACAGCGCAGGATGTCGCCATCGCCCTCGCATCCGATCCCGGCAGCCGGGACATCCGGACCGAAGTCGGCTCGACGCCGCTCCACCTGGCGGCGGCCAATGCCGCCCCCGGGGGGCTGCAGGCCTTGATCGCCGCGGGCGCCGACCCGAACGCCCGCGACCACGACGGCATGACGCCGCTGCATGTCGCCGCCTATTCGCAGAATGCGGCGCACGCCCGACTGCTGCTCGAAGCCGGTGCCGACCCCTACGCCCTGACCGCCTCCGGACGCGACCCGACCTCCGTCGCCCGGAAAGCCATGGCCTACGAGGTGGCCGGCGTCATCTCGCTGTGGCTGCTGAAGAAATGCGCGCCGGGAAAACCGTGCTGACGGCGTCCGGGAGACAGGCATGAACCCAGCGATCCATCCGCTCATCGAAGTCCCGGCCGGACACGGCGCCGGCCAGCCGCGGCCGCCGGCGCCGGGCGACAAACCCCTCCTCGCCGTGCCGCCGGGAAAGCACGACACGGGCGAAGCGGTGAAATCGCTGCAGGAGGTGGAGCGGGACTACATCATCGAGATTCTTTCCCGCAGCGGCGGCAACCGCTCGCAGGCCGCCCGCATGCTCAACATCAGCCGCCGCACCCTGCAGCGCAAGATGGCCCGCTTCGGCTGAGCGCCCGGCTGCCGTTCAATGAACGGCGGACAGGCTGTCGGCCCAGATGTTCCTGGCCCAGGCGTGGGCGTAGCCGGCCTCGAGTTCGCTGGCACGCTCCGACAGGCCGCCGGATTTGGCAACCGACAGGAAGGTCGCCTGCTCGGCGTCGTAGTCGAAAACGCTGGCCACATGCATGGCCTGCTCGAAGCTGACGAAGCTGTAGCAGGTGTTCATCACCTTCGGGCGAGGGTTGATTTGGCGGCCGGCGAACAGATTGACCAGCGCCGCCGCCAGCACCTTTGCCTGCTGGTTGGCCATGTGCCCCGACTTCGGCATCAGCGGCGCCGCGAAAGTGGCGTCGCCAATCACATGGATGCCCGGATGGCTGAGCGATTCGAGCGTCAGCCAGTCGACCTCGGCCCACCGGCCGTTGGCCAGCTTGAGGCCGAGCTCGCGGGCGATGCGGCCGATGCGCTGGGCCGGGATGACGTTCCAGACATCGGCCTGCAGCTGCTCGAAGTCGAAGATGGCCGCCCCGCTGCCGGCATCGACGTCACGTAGCGGCATGTTGGGGCGATAGTCGATCAGATCGGGATATAGCTCTGCCCAGGCCTGCAGGAACAAGGGGCGTTTCGAGGCGACACCGTCGTTGGCGTCGAGGATCAGCACCTTGGAACGCGGCTTGTGGCGGCGAAAGTAAGCGGCGATCAGCGATGCCCGCTCGTAGGGCCCCGGCGGGCAAACGTAGGGAATCCTTGGAATCGACAAGGCATACACCCCGCCGTCGGGCATGGCGGCCAGTTGATTCCGGAGCGCCACGGTCTGCGCCCCGGCCTTGTAGGCATGCGGGAACCGCCGCTGCGCCGCCTCGCTCGCCAGTCCGGGAATGTCCTCGTTGATGAAATCGACGCCGGGCGCCAGCACGCAGCGGTCGTAAGGCAGGGAAAGGCCGCCGGAGAGCAGAACCGTCCGTTTTCCCGGGTCGATCCGTTCGGCCTGGGCATGGACGACCTCGACCCCGAGTTGGGCCAGCCCGGCATAGCCGAGGGTGATGTCGGCCAGCGAACGCTCGCCGGCCAGCACCAGGTTGGATACCGGGCAGGAAACGAACTGCCGGTTCCGTTCGACCAGGGTGACGGCGACTTCGCCCCGACTCCAGAGGCGCAGGTACTTGGCCACCGTCGCGCCGGCGAATCCGCCGCCGACCACGACAACGCGCGGCATGACGCGCTCCGTCCGGGTCGCGCAGGCGGCCAGCAGCGCAAGGGCGCCTCCGCCCATCGTTTTCAGGAATTTTCGTCGCATCGTTCAGTCGCCATTCCTTGCCAGGCAATCGGCGATCAGCGCGATTTCTTCGTCGCTGTATCCGCGGACGATCTGCTGCATGACCGTGGACGGCCGCGCGTAGTTGCGGAATGCGGTGAGCTGCTGGCGAATCCATTCGGCCGACCGGCCGGCGAGCGGCGGTACGGCTTCCGGCGTCGGCAGCCGGCCGTTGGTGCCATGGCAATTGGCGCAGGTGGCCGCCAGCGACTGGGCCGCGGATACGCCGCCGTGGGCGCTCGCGATGAAGCACAGCAAGGCGCCGGCAAGGGCGGTTCGGAGCAGGAGATTGATCATGTCAAAAAAAGTCGGAAGGCGTGCCAGGAGAGGTTTGGGGGAGCACGCCCTCCGACCGAAGGGGTTGCGGACTATTTCATGGACTACTTGGTTTTCCTGGCGCCGTTCTGCTCGAGGTAGTTCTTGGCACGGATGCCGATGTCGGCCGCCTTGACCTGGTACTGCCAGATCTGTTCGGCCCACAGCGTCGCCTGCTGCCAGTCTTTCCGCTTCGCCGCCTCTTCGGCCTTGGCTCGGGTTTCCTTGGTCTTGTTCAGCTGATCGACCGCGTCGTCCATCAAGGCGACCACATCCGGGAAATCGCGGTAATTGACGCCGGTGATGTAGGCGACGACCTGGTCGATGACGGCCTGCGTTTCAGCCACCTTCTTCAATTGCTTCTTGTAGTCGTCCTCGGTGTAGACCACCTGTTCCGCCGCGGCCGGCTTGCTCGGCTTCCAGCCCTTCGGCTTGACCAGCAGGTAACCCTGCATCTCCAGGTGCAGCGCCGAGCAGAATTCCGTGCAGTAGTACGGATAGACGCCTTCCTTGTCGGCCTTGAACTTGACGGTGACCGTCTTGCCCGGTTCCACGGAGGCATGGACGTCGAAGGTGCCGACGGCGAAGCCGTGGGTTTCGTCCTGGGCGCGCTCGAGGTTGGTCAGGTGCACCGTGATTTCGTCGCCGACTTCCGCCTCGATGGTTTCCGGCGTGATGTGGGAGCGGATCAGGGTGCCGAAGACCTCGACCTTGTTGCCCTTCCTGACCGTCTTTTCCTCGCCGGCCCGCACCGCGCCCGGGTGCGGCTTGTCGGTGCGCGAATCGGTGCCGACCTTGTAGCGCACGCCCGGCTTGAGTTTCGAGGCTTCGATCCCGACCACGTAATGCGGCTCGCCGAGCGGCACCGGCATGTCGTAGAGCAGTTGCATCTTGTCCTCGGAAATGTCGATCAGCTGGTGGTTCTGCGGATGCAGCGGGCCGACCGGGTTGAAACGGTCGATCGACAGCTTGTTCATGGCCACCAGGTACTTGCCCTTCGGCTCGACGCTGTCGCCTTCCATGGTCATCAGGTGGCCGATGTTGTAATGGACGGCGATCTTGTCGAGAACGCGCCCCTCGCAGTAGTCCCATTTGACGACCTGCGAATCGACGTACAGCGAGGTGTAGGCGACGCAGGCCTTGGCGTCGTATTGCGTGTGCAGCGGCCCGAGCCCGAGCTGCACCTGCTTGTGCAGGGTTTCCTTCATGCCGATGACCGGAATGCCGTAGGCATCCTTGCTCTCGAAGCGCCCGGCCTTGATCGCGGCCTGGATCTTTTCCCAGGAATAGACCGAGACGTGGGTATCGAGCTTGCCCGAAACGGTGATGAACTTGCCGTCCGGCGAAAGCATGACGCCGTGCGGCGACTTGGGTTCGGGGATCAGGAAGAGGATGCCTTCCTTGATCGCGGTCTCCATCATGATCACGTTGTGGCCGTTGATCTTCTTCGCCTTGCCCTGGGCGACCAACTCGGCGGCCTTACGCCAGTTCACGACGTGCATGTAGTCGGTATCCTTGGCCGAACATCCCGCCTCGTAGGGCGGACGGCCTTTTTCGATACCGCCGACGTAGCGTTCGGAACAGAAGGAATTGGTGAACGACCAGCCATCCGACGGCCCCTTGCCGGCATCGGACAAGTCCTGCGAGTACGGCGGCAGTTCCACGGAGAAGGACTCCTTGGGGACGATGCGGCCTTCCTTGCGGTCGAATTTCCAGTAGGTGATGCCGCCGCGATACTTTTCGTTGAACTCCTCGAGCGGGGCGAATTTCCGGTTCTCGAGCGGCGTCGCGTACTGGGCCGCCTCGATGACGTATTCGGTGTTCGGCGTGACGAAGGCGCCGCCGTGCTCCGACTTGAAGATCGGGTTGGCGACCAGCTGCTTGGTCTCGAAATCGCGCAGATCGATCACGGCGATCCGCGGATTGGCCTTGTCGTTGATGAACAGGAACTGGCCGTCGTACTTGCCTTGCGTTTCCGACATGGCCGGATGGTGCGAGTCGCCCCAGGTGATCTTGCGGCCGTCGATATTGCCCTGGGCCAGCACCGCCTTGGAGCTTTCGTCGTAGCCGTAGCCCTGCCACGGTTCCGGCGTGAACACGCCGATGTACTTGAGAATCCGCATCGACGGAATGCCGTAGACGAGCACCTGGCCCGACTGGCCGCCCGACGAGAAGGCGATGAACTCGTCGCGCTTGCCGGTCGGCACGTAGGTCTTGGCGGCGGACAGCAGATCCTGTTGCGACAGGTTGCGGCGCTTCAATACGTCCTGCAGCGACTCGGCCGCGACGGCGGTGCCGGACAGGCCGGCAGCCAGCCCGATGAGCATGAACTGCGCCAACGGACGCCTGGTTATTACACGCATTTTTCTCCCCTTAAGATTGCGTATCGATCGGCGTGCGCCTGCACGCCGCCGTGATGGCCGCCGCCGACTGCGAAGGCTGCTGCAAGCCGCCGGCCGGCCAACCCGACCGCGTCAGTAGACCATGGGGGAAAGCGGCGCTCCGGTAACAGTCGCCCGTCTATTGGCAGCGCACAGTTTCAGCCGGCACAGTTTTCGACCGGCACAGTTCATCACCGCGAAGACAAGGCATAAACCACTGATCCAAAAACAAAAAAGCCCCACTTTCCAGCGGGGCTTCGAGCTTCTGTCGTCAACCGATCAATAGACGTCGTGCTGTGTATTGAAGACGTTGAACTTGCCGGTCGGGGTGACCAGCCGCTTGTCCTTGATCACCGTCTTGACCTGGCGCGTCTTGTCGTCGATGACCACGATGGCCGACGGCTCGGTCTTGTTGCCGGTCCACACCGAGTACCAGATCTCGTCGCCGTTCTGGTTGTACTCGCCCTGCACGACGCGCTGGATGCCCTTGGTCTTGCCCAGCTTGGCCGCCGCCGCGATGTCGATCACCTCGGGCTGCGGGTCCGGGTTAGCCAGATCGGAGACGCGATAGACGGTGACCGAGCCGGCCAGCTTGGGGTCCGGGTTCAGCGGCGAATCGGCCCACAGGTTGTCGGACTTCGGATGGGTCTTCACGAACAGCGAGTTGGCCCCGTGGTTCTTGAGTTCCTGAACCACCTTCCAGGCGTGCTCGGGGTGCTTCTCCGGGTCGGTGCCGATCAGCGTGATGACATCGGCGCCGAGATGGGAGGTCGCCCACACCGGCCCGTACTTGGGATGCACGATGTTGGCGCCGCGCCCGGGGTGCGGAATCTTGGCGGTATCGACCAGGGCGGTGAACTTGCCTTCCTTGACGTCGACCACGGCTACCTTGTTCGACGCATTGGCGGCCACCAGGAAATAGCGCTTGGTTGCGTCGTAGCCGCCGTCATGCAGGAACTTGGCGGTATTGATGGTGGTTTCCCGGAGGTTGGTCAGGTCGGAATAATCGACCATCTTGACCATCCCGGTTTCCTTGACGCTGACCAGGAACTCCGGCTTGGTCGTGGACGCCACGATCGAGGCCACGCGCGGCTCCTGGTGATAGTCGCCATCCACCGTCACGCCGCGGGTCGACACGTTCTTCAGGGGTTCCAGCGTCATGCCGTCGAGGATGGTGTACTGCGGCGGCCAGTAGGAGCCGACGATCACGTACTTGTCCTCGAAACCCTTGGCCTTCGAGGTTTCGACCGAGCGCGTCTCCATCCCGGCCTTGACCGTGGCGACCACCGTCGGCTTCTCGAACCACAGGTCGATCATGTCCAGCCGCCCGTCGCGACCGACGACATGGATGTAGCGGCCAGACAGCGACAGGCGCGAAATATGCACCGCGTACCCGGTCTTGACGATGCCCCAGATCTGCTTGGTATCGCCGTCGATCAGCGCCACCTCGCCGGCATCGCGCAGCGTGACCGAGAAGATGTTCTCGAGATTGACCTTGTTCATCTTGCGGGTCGGCCGCTGGTCGACCGGCACGTGCAGCTTCCACGTCCCGCGGATATCCTTCAGGCTCCACTCCGGCGGCGCATCGGGCGGCATCTGGATATAGGCGGCCATGTTCCTGATTTCGTCCTTCGACAGGATGTCGTCGAAGTTCGGCATGCCGCCCTCGGTGCCGTAGCCGATGATCTTCTCCAGCCGGGACTGGCCGAGTTTCAGGGTTCCCCCTTCGCTCAGCTGGCCATCGGCATCCTTGCGCGACCAGGCGGGTTCGAGGTTTTTCCCCGTCGCCCCCTTGCGCAGCATGCCGTGACAACCGGCGCAACGCTCGAAATAAATCTTGCCGCTGGCGCCTTTCGCGTCCGGCGACAAGGTCGGCGCATCGGCTGCGAACGTCGCTGCGGCGCTGAATGAAAGCGCCAGCAGACCCGCCCCTTTAAGCAAATAATTGAACATCTTCCGTCCCTTTTGTTGAAAAAAACAGGACTGTTGGGTTCCCTTGCCGAGGCATCGGATGTGCCTCTGTTATGCGACGCATTGGAGCACCGCCCGGAAGCCCGCATGGCTAACAGTTCGTACGCTTTTCAACGGGAACAGTTGCGCCGGCCACGGCGCAACGAAGAATGCTCAGCCCGCCTTCGGCCCAGCCGCCAGCGCACCGGCAACGACGAGCACGCCGCCGGCCAGCAGGCCGACCCACAGCACGCTCCCCATGCTCGCCCCCCAGCCCAGCCAGCACGGCGCCAGGGCCAGCGCCAGCAGCAGCCAGCCGGCACCGCGCCAGGCGGCGCGTTGCACGACGCCGGGCGGGCGGCCGAACACCTGGCGATGGTGCTGCGCCATGCCGATGGCCAGGGCGGCCATGCCGGCGACAATCAACAGGAAAGCCAGCGTTGCGTACAGGGCGTTCATGACGACTCCTTGCGGAAGAAACGGGTGGCGGCCAGCAGCAAGCCGCCGCAGACGACCGCCGTCGCATCGAGCGCCAGGCGCCACGCGTCGCCGCCGCCGGTGGTCAGATCGAGCACCGGCAGCAGCAGGGCCAGCCAGCCGGCAAGCAGCAGTTGCCCCCGCCAGGCCGGGAAGCCGCGCCACAGCGCGTGCCCCAGCGCCAGCACCCAGGCCGCAAAGAAAGCCGCGACCTCCCAGGCGTCGCGCGACGGCAAGCCGGCCGGCAGCAGGCGGTTGCTCCCCAGGTAGGCCAGGCAGGCGAGCAGGATGCCGGCGACCGACGCGCAACCGCAGCCTTCCAGCACGCGGGAGACGGCGCCGGTGTCGTGGCGCTGGCGGCGCTTGCGCAGGAAGACCAGGGTGCCCGCCGCCATCATCGCCGCCCCGAGCAGGCCGGAAACGAAATACACCCAGCGCACGACCGGCCCGCCGAAATGCGCGACATGCAGCCCGACCTGCGCGCGGTAGGCATAGGTCATCGGGTTCCAGCTCAGCTGCTGGCCGAGCAGCGCGCCGGTGACCGCGTCGAAGGTGACATGATCGGCCACAGCGCCGAGCCGGTCGTCCACCGTGCGATGGGCCTGCACGAGGGCATGGCGGTCGCCGGCCAGGCGCACGGTCAGCGACGTGACCTTGCCCGGGCCGAAGATGCGCTCGGCGGCGGCGAGATGCTCGCGCAGCGGCAGCATCGCCGCCGGCTCGCCGCTCGCCTTGCGCGAGAAGGCTTTCACCGCATCCGCCCGCGGCCCGCCGGGCTTGCCGTCGTACAGCGCCTGGGTCGCCGCCGGCATGAAGGTGTCGGCCAGGATCATCACGCCGCTGTAGGTGATGAGCAGCAGGAAGGGCAGCGTCGCGACGCCGATCAGGTTGTGGGCATCCAGCCAGGCGCGCCGCCGGTTGGCGCGCGGCCGGAAGGTGAAGAAATCGCGCAGGATGCGATGGTGGATGAAGATGCCGGAGACGATGGCGGCGAGCATGACGATGCCGATGACGCCGACGATCCAGCGGCCGCTCTTGCCGAGCATCAGTTCGGCGTGAAAATCGGTGAAGAAATGGCCGCCGTGGGTGGCCCGCAGCGGCACCGGGCGGCCGTCGGCGGCGAGGACTTCCTCCGTCAGCTGGCGCGGCTGCGCCCCCCACGACACGCCGACCCCGGCCTCGCGCGGCGTCGGCAGGCGCACCCGCCACAGCGGCGCCGCCTCGCCCACCTCGTGCAGACGACGCTCGGCGAGATCGGCGGCAAGCGACGGCGCAATCGGGGCGACGTCGATTTCCGGGCGCATCCAGTGGCCGATCTCCGGTTCGAAGACGGCCAGGCTGCCGGCCACGAAAATGGGCACCAGCAGCCACGAAAACAGCATCCCGCCCCAGGCGTGCAGGCCGAGCCAGGCTTTGCCGAGGGCGTTCATGCCAGCCTCCCGAGCAGGTAGAAAAGGCCGGCCAGGCCGAAGATCCAGGCCGCCATCCGCCCGGCCGAGCGGGCGGCGAAGGCGGCCAGCAGGGAGAACAGGAAGGGCAGCGGCGCCAGTTGCCCGGTCAGGTACCAGAGGGTGACCTTTTCATAGGGCAGCCAGGCGCACAAGGCCAGGAACAGGGACCAGCACAGGGCGTAACCGCCGACGGCCGCGACCAGGATGCGCGACGAAATGGCGCGCCACGCGGCGCGACCGGTACCGCTTGAAGAATTGGCATTCACACGAAAGACACCCGCAACAAACGACAAAGCCCCCGGCCGCGGGCCGGGGGCAGTTGATTACCCGGGAACTAGAACTTCCAGTTCAGATCGAGTCGCAGGTTGCGCCCCGGGTCGGCGTAACCGAGGACCATCCCCTGGCCGGCGCTGTAACCGTAGGTGGACTGGTTGTAGTAGAACTTGTCGAACAGGTTATGCACGCCGAAGGTCACGCGCAGGCGGTCCTTGCCCAGCGGCTGCCAGTTGACCAGCAGGTCATGCACGGTATAGCCGTCCTTCCTGACATCCGAGGTCGCCCCGGACGGACGGTAGGTCACCGCCTGCATGGTGCGGACATTCCAGCCGAAATCCAGATTCCAGGCGGCCAGGTTGTAACCGGCGCTGGCCTGCCACGAACGGCCCAGCGTGGTCCCCAGGCTGAAATCGCCGTCGCCGAGGCTGTAGCCGTTGAGCATCGGCTTGGCGTCCGACACCGACAGGCCGAAGCGGACGACGCCGTTGTTCCAGCCGCCGCCCAGCTCGTAGCCGTGCGACTTCACCGTCCCGACGTTCTCGCGGGTCGCCGTGGCCGGCGGACCGGCGCGATAGACCATGTTGATGTAGTCGTCGATGGTCATCCGGAAGACCGATCCCTTGAACGACCACGGTCCCTCGGCATAGTTGAAGCCGAGCTCGACGTTGTTGGCGGTTTCCGCCTTGAGGCCCGCGACGTTGCGATAAATGAGCGGCCCCGGACCGTTGTCGAGCATGAAGCTTTCCTTGAGGCCGGCACCGCGCACCGTATGCGACGCGCCGAGGCGGAAGCTGAGCGCATCGGTGGCTTGCAGGGTCAGGCTGGCATTCGGCGAAAAGCCGCTGCTGTCGAAGGTCTGGCGATGGTTGTCTTCATACGAATACCAGTCGTAGCGGCCGCCGAGGCCGAGCAGCAGCATGGAACCGAGGGGGATGCTGCCTTCGGCGAAAACCCCGGAGACATCGCTGCTCTCCCGGCTGGTGCCGCCGGCGGCGCCCTGCTTCAGCGGATTGATCGCCGAGGCTTCCCGGTGATGATGGTTGAAGCCGTAACGCACCAGCGACGTACCGACCTTCGACTTCAGCAGCAGGTTGACGCCGCTCGTCTCCAGGCGCTCGCCGAAGGAATACCCGACCGGCTTGCCGAACACCGCCGCGGTGCCGCGGTTGGTGCGGGTATTTTCGACGTTGTCGGCGAACACCGTCAGGTCGACGGCGGGCAGACGGCCGTCGCCGGCATAGTGATAGCCGGCGCTGATCGTCTGCTGCTCGAGTTTCTGCGGCATCGGCGTGTTGCTGCCGGGAATGCCGACCATGTGCGGACGCGGATAGCGCGTCCCCTCGTCCTGCAGCCCCTGGTAGCTGAACGACAGGGCGTGCCCGGGCGCCAGCCGCCACTTGAACTTGAGCAACTGGCTGTCCTGGGTCGACGCCGTCTTTTCCTGCGTCACGCCGCGGCCATCCCGATAGTCGTCGTTGTCGCTGTGCTTGGCATAGAGCAGGAAATCCAGCGTCTCGGCCACTTCGCCGTAAACGGCGCCGCCGGTGCTCCAGCCGTCGTTCGACGCGACACCGCCCATCAGCATGCCGCCGATCTTCTGGCCCGGACGCAACAGGTCACGGGCATCCCGCGTCGTCATGCGCACCGAGCCGGCCAGGCCGCCGGGGCCGACGCTGGCGACCGTGCCGCCCTTGTCGATCTCGATCTGCTTCAGCAGCTGCGGGTCGATCAGGATACGCCCCTGGTGGTGGAAGACGTTCCCGCCCTGCGGCACGCCGTCCAGCGTCACCGTCAGCAAGGTATCCTCGATCTCGCGCACATAGATTTTCTGCGCCATCGCGCTGCCACCGCCGCCGACCATGACACCCGTCTCGTTCTGCAGCGTTTCGCGCGAATCGCGCGCCGCGCTCTGTGCCAGGCGCTCCGCCGACACCACCGCCGTCGTGTCGCTGTACGCCTGCTCGCTGACCACGACCGAGGCGAGCGAGCGCTCGCCCTGATCGGCCAAGGCGGCCCCGTGGGCATAAGCCAGCCCCAAAGCGATGACCAAGGGCTTGACCTGCCAATTTCTGCCGTTCAAATACATCATTTACCCCAACATAGTAATGAGAATGGTTTTCATTAACCAAAAACGGCGGTAGTATCGCAAAAAGCGCCACCCCATTTTTTTGTGCAACGAAGAAAGATGTTTGCTTCAACCCGAAATTCGCCAGGCGAAGCCGCCGTCCGTCTCGCCGCCCATCCGGCGCAACGGCAGCTGCAGACGATCACCGGCCACACGCTGAGCCAGCGCCTCGGCAGCGGCCACCGGGTCATGCTGCCGGACAGCGACCCGGGCGCCCCCATCCTGTCGGGAAGCTTCTCCGTCGCGCACCTGCGGAGCGGGCTGTATATGCACTGCACGGATATCGATCATCTGCAGACCCTGACCACCCACTTCGCCCTGCTCGAGCCGAGCATCAAGGTCTTGCTGCGCCTGGAGGGCAACTCCCAGGTCAGGCTGGGCGGCAAGGCGGTCGACCTGGAAGCCGGCCAGGGCATCGCCAGCCGGCCGCGCGGCGCCGTCGTCACGCTGACCGAAGCCGTCGAATTCGAGCGCCATTGCCCGGCCGGCCTGCGCGAGCGCATGGTCGCCATCACCCTGAGCCCGGAATGGTTCGCCTCGGCCGCCCAGGATTTCCCGACCTTCCGCCAGCACCTGGCCATCCAGGCCTGGACCCCGTCGCCGCGCAGCCTGGCGATCGCCGAGCAGCTCATCCGTCCGCCGCAGTTCGACGGGCCGATGCACGCCCTGCTCCAGGAAAGCCGCGCCCTCGAGCTGGTCGCCGAGGCGCTGGCCCAGGCCAGCGTCGGCCACGACGCCAGGGCAAAACCGCTGCCGCCGACCGCCTACCGGCGCATCGAACGCCTGCGCAAGCTGCTCGACAGCGGCCAGGCCGACGATTTCGACATGAACGCCATCGCCCAGCACATCGGCTGCAACGCCAACACGCTGCAGCAGCAGTTCCGCCAGACCTACGGCCAGACCATTTTCGAATACCTGCGCGAACAGCGCCTGTTGCGCGCCGCCCGCGCCCTGCAGCGCGAAGGCATCAGCGTCGCGCGCGCCGCCGAAATCGCCGGCTACAACAACCAGGCCAACTTCTCGACGGCGTTCAGCCGCCAGTTCGGACTCTCCCCCAAGCACTTCCGGCTGAAGATCTGAAGCCCCGACGAGCGGCAGGCAGTTCATACCATCGTCACAAATAGTAACAATTCCCATTTGCAAATAAACAAAAAGCCCTTATGATGAGAAGCATTCTCATTACAGGAGGTGCCATGAACAGCCTGATCGTCCACGTCTCGATTGCCGCCCTGCTGCTCGGCACGGCCCTTCTGACCGCCTTTCCGACCTGAAGGGAAATGCCATGCCTTCCCGCGAAATCTGGGCCGGTGCCCTGAGCCTCCTCCTGCTGCACGAGGAAACCGGCTGCACCCACTCGGCTCATAACGCCGCCCGCCTGCTCGACCAGATCTGCGAAGCGGACGATGTCGATGACGACACCCGCAAGCTCTGCGAGCGCGCCAGCGCCCGCCTGTCCTGCCACGAGACCCGCCATGCTTGCCCCGCTTAAGGATCGCAGCGTCATCGAGCGCGAGACCGACGCCGCGACAAGCGCCGCCGAAACCCTGTCGCTGCGCCTGGCCCTGCGCCAGTCACGCCAGGCCCAGAAACGCGCGGCGACCTTGAGCACGCGGCAGATCGTCGAATTGACCAATGCCGCCAACCGTCTGTCCGAGCAGAACCGCCAGTTGCGTCAGCGCCTCGACGAACTGGAAAACGGCCAGACCGTGCTTGCCCTCGGCCAGCAGCTGGTGGCCTTGCGCGCCGAGAACGACGCCCTGATCGCCGCCGCCCATCGCGTCTGGCAGCTCGATCGCACCTTGAGCGCGGCCCATCGCGAATGCGAACGCCTGGCCCGCGAACGCGACAACGCCATCGACCGCCTGCACGCCGGGGCGAGCGACGCCGCCCGAACCTGACCTTCCCCCGGCCGGCCTCCGGAAGCCCGGTCGGCCAGCCTCCCTTGTACGGACTCCGACCATGCCCGATATCCCCTTTCATGTTGCCGGCGGCGTTTTCGCCGCCAAGAAACCGCCCAAGCCGGAAATCGATGCCAGCTTCCTGGTCCGCCCCAAGAGCGAAACGCCGGAAACGACCACGTCGTCGCGCCGGCGCCGCCTGTGGGAAGTGCCCCATAAATTCCACTGCCCGGTCGTCGGCAGCTGCTTCGAAGTCAGCGAGCTGCGTACCCTGATGCACAAGGTGATGCACCTGCCCCGCGACACCAGCGACTTCGTCCTGCACACCACCGCCGTCGGCGCCTGCGAGACGCGCAGCATCCTCGCCGAGCTGCTGCACAAGACGCTGGAAAAACGCTATGCCCTGATCGTTCGTCGCTTTGCCGCGACCAAGACGACGGAAGGCGTGCGCCGCCTGTGGCAGGAAGCCGTGGGCAGCGGCATGGAACTGCCCGGCGCCCTGTGGGCGGCGTGGACGCACCCGGCCTGCGACAGCCTGCTGGAGCACGAAATCTACGGCGACATCCACATGATCCAGCACCAGATCGGCACCGGTACGCGCGCCGACCTCAAGGCGCTGCAGGCGCTGCGCGGGGAAAATGCCGAGCTGCGCCGCCAGGTCGATGCCCTGCGCCAGGATGCCGAAGCGGCCCGCAACGAAAAGGCCAGCGAGACCCGCGCCCTGGGCGAGCGCCTGACCGAACTGCGCGCCGAACAGGCCGGGCGGGATGCCTGCATCGCCCGCCTGTCGGCCGACCTGGCCAAGCTGCGCGACAGCGTGCCCGAACTGCGCCAGCGACAAGCCCTGGCCCGCCGCGCCGAGGATGCCGAATCCCGGGCCAGCGCGCTGGTCGCCCAGTGCCGCGAACAGGCGGATACACTGGAACGCCTGCGCCGCCGGCTCGACGAACTGGAAAATGCCGCCAGCCGCGGCGCGGACGCCGAGAAGCCGCTCCCCGCGCATGCCGAATCGCCGCGCGAAAGCGCCGCCGAAACGCTCGATGGTAAATGCGTGCTCTGCGTCGGCGGACGCTCCGGCGCCATGGATGCCTACCGCGACGCGGTGGAACGCCAGGGCGGCCGCTTCCTGCACCACGACGGCGGCCTGGAAGAAAGCATGCACCGCATCGACGGGGCGCTGGCGGCGGCCGACCTGGTCATCTGCCAGGCCGGCTGCATCAGCCACAACGCCTACTGGCGCGTGAAGGAGCAATGCAAGCGGACCGGCAAGCCCTGCCTCTTCGTCAAACGCGGCGGCGTCACCAGTTTCGGGCGGATTCTCGCCGACCTGCGCAGCGAGGAAGCGGCCGACGCCGCAGCCGGCTGAACGCCGCGGCACCGGAAAAGCCCCCGAATGCCCAATTAATTGTTGACAATAATTCTCATTAACCAAATAATGCAAACCATTCTCGTTTGTTTTTAATGCCATGAACAGCCAGCCCAAACCGCCCGCCCAAAACTTGGCCAACGCACCGGATGCCCAGCGTCCGCGCATCGACAGCGGAACGCTGATGCGCGGCGCCCCGACCGTCGAGATCGAACACGCCGGCCAACGCTACCTGCTGCGTGTCACCCGTGAAAACAAACTGATCCTGACCAAGTAATTTCCCTCCGTTGTAAACCTCTCGTTCCCACAGCCAGCAAGCCGCGCGCCAGCGAGCCAAGGGTTTTTTGCAGTGCTATGGGGCGACTCTCGAGTCAGAACATATGAGTTACGCCCTCTCCCGCCCCACCACAGCCCGCCGCGGCGGCCTTCTCGGGATCGTTGTCGGCGCCCATATCGGAGTCATCCTGATCGTCATGGCCGCCAAGACGGTCGTGCCGCAGATCATGGAAATGCCGCTGGTCGTCGACCTGATCCAGCCGGCCCAGGAAAAACCGCCGGAAGCCAAGCCGCTGCCCGTCGTCAAGCCGCAACCGGTACGCCAGCAGCCGACGCCGCAGAAGCACGTCCCGGTCATCGAAGCCACGCAAAGCACCCTGCCCGCGCCCGCCGCGCCCGTCGCGACGCCGCCCGAGGTCAAGCCGGCGCCCCCCGCCCCGCCCGCGCCCGAGCCGGTCGTCCAGGCCCGCTTCGACGCCGATTACCTCAAGAACCCGGCCCCGCCCTACCCGCCGCTCTCCCGGCGCATGGGCGAGGAAGGCAGGGTCCTCCTGCGCGTGTCGGTTACCGCGCAGGGCACGGCCGACAACGTCGAGATAAAGACCTCATCCGGCAGCCAGCGCCTGGACGAGTCGGCGCAGAAGACCGTCCGCAACTGGAAGTTCATTCCCGCCAAACGCGGCGAGACCGCCGTGCAGAGCTGGGTACTGGTCCCGATCATTTTCAAATTGGAGCAATAACATGCAGGAAACCGCACAAAACGCCTTCGGCTTCGCCCACCTGTGGGCGTCCGGCGACCTCGTCTCGCATACCGTCGCCTACGTCCTGGCCGCCATGTCGATCGCCAGCTGGTACCTGATCCTGGCCAAGGCCTGGGACTGGTACCGCACCCGCCGCGCCGCCAAGGCAGTGGCCGGTTTCTGGGCCGCCACCAGCGTCGGCGAGGGCATCGAAAAGCTGCGCCAGGGCGGTGAAGACAGCCCCTACGCCCAGCTCGCCGAGCAGGCCAACTGCTGCAACCACGAATGCGAGTCCGTCACCGGCCGCCTGGCTTCCCGCTTCGACCCGGCCGAACAGATGGAACGCGCCTTGCGCCAGCAACTGATGGTGACCCAGGCCGGCATGGAAAACGGCCTGACCCTGCTCGCCACCACCGGCGCCACCGCACCCTTCGTCGGCCTGTTCGGCACCGTCTGGGGCATCTACCACGCGCTGGTCGCCATCGGCCTGTCCGGCCAGGCAGCCCTGGAAAAAGTCGCTGGCCCGGTCGGCGAGGCGCTGATCATGACCGCCGCCGGCCTCGCCGTCGCGCTGCCCGCCGTTTTCGCCTACAACGCCTTCACCCGCGCCAACCGCGTCGTGCTGGCCGACCTCGACGCCTTCGCCCACGACCTGCACGCCTTCTTCACCGTCGGCAAGCCCTTCGTCGCCAACAGCGCCCAGATCCACCCGATGCGCGCCCGCGCCGCCACGGAGGCCGCATAACATGGCGATGGGTTCCTTCAATTCGCCGGGCACCCAGATGCCGACGGCGGAAATCAACATGACGCCGCTGGTCGACGTGATGCTGGTGCTGCTGATCATCTTCATCATCACCGCGCCGCTGATGACGCATTCGGTCAAGGTCGACCTGCCGCGCGCCGCCAGCACGCCGACCCCGGAGAAGCCGATGACGCTGCAGGTGTCGATCACCGGCGAAAGCCTGATCTACGTCGGCAACGCCACAGTCGACCGCAACGGCCTGGAGCAGAAATTCCGCGAGGCCGTGGCCCAGGACGCCAATGTCGAGATGCATCTCAAGGCCGACCGGGATACGCGCTACGAAACGGTCGCCGAAACGATGAGCGCCGCGCGCCGCGCCGGCCTGACCAAGATCGGCTTCGTCACCCAACCCGCTTCCGAGCAACGCTGAACTTTTTTACAACTTTTATTCAACGATCCTCCAGCCAGCCAGTCCCTAGCCAGCCAGCTACAGCGTATAGCCGGCGGCATGACTGGTGAGCCAGAGACTTTCAGGGAGTCTTACCATGTTGTCCACCAAGAAACTCATCTCCGCCCTGGCGCTGTCCGCAGCGCTGGCCGCCCCGGCCCTGGCCATCGAATACCCGATCGGCGTGCCGCAACAGCGCGCCGGCATGGAGATCGCCGCCGTGTATCTGCAGCCGGTCGAAATGGAACCGGAGGGCCACATGCGCAAGGCGTCCGACTCCGACATCCACCTCGAAGCCGACATCCACGCGCTGGCCAACAACCCGAACGGTTTCGAGGAAGGCGCCTGGATTCCCTATCTCGTTGTGAAATTCGAGGTTTCCAAGATCGGCGGCGACTACAAGGTGGCCGGCGACTTCATGCCCATGGTCGCCAACGACGGCCCGCACTACGGCGACAACGTCAAGCTGGCCGGCCCGGGCAAGTACAAGGTGAAGTACAACATCCTGCCGCCGTCGGCCAACCCGCACGCCCATTTCGGTCGCCACACCGACCGCGCCACCGGCGTCCGCCCGTGGTTCAAGCCGATCGAAGTCGAATACGAATTCACCTACGTCGGTATCGGCAAGAAGGGCGGGTACTAAGCCATGCGACTCGCCAGACTGACTGCCGCGCTGGTCGCGGCGGGGTTGGCCATGCCCGCGCTGGCCGGCCCCAAGGAAGCCGAACTGCTCAGGAAGCTGAGCGAGCGGCTCGAGAAACTCGAGGCCCGCAATGCCGAACTCGAGAAAAAGCTCGAAGCCCGCAATACCGACCTGGAAAAGCAGGTCAAGACGCTGAAGAGCGAAAGCGACGCCGTGAACGCCGCCCTCGATAGCCCGCGCCTGTCGCAGTACGAGCCCGAGCTGACCGTCCGCCTCAAGGCCGTCGAGAAGGACGCGCTGGAGATGAAGAAGGCAGCGAAGATCGCCGAGGGCCTGGACGGCATCAAGGTCGGCGCCTCGCTGGCCACCGTCGGCCAGAAGGCCTTCGGCCTGCCGGACGGCGTCGAGAACGGTCCGTCGCAGCTCAACTACCGGGCCGATGTTTCCGTCGAACTGCCGCTCAAGCCGGTCGGCGACATCGACCACAAGCTGTTCGCCCATCTGCGCATGGGCCAGGGCCTGGGCCTGAACGCCCCGTTCAAGAACCTCGGCTATTTCTCCAGCGCCCCCAACGCCCTGGCTTTCCGCGCTTCCGGCTCGAGCCCGGACGACTCGGTGACCATCCTCGGCCAGGCCTGGTACCAGGCGGCGATTCCGCTGCCCTTCCTCGGTTTCAAGCCCTACTCCCGGGAAACGCTGGAGGTGACCTTCGGCAAGATGGACATCTTCGGCTTCTTCGACCAGAACAAGGGGGCCGGCGACGAATCCAAGCAGTTCCTGAATTCGGTATTCGTGCATAACCCGATGCTTGATGCGGCCGGCGAAGTCGGCGTCGACGCCAACGGCTTCCAGCCGGGCTTCGTCGTTTCCTACTTCAACTGGTTCGACAAGCCGCAGCCGTGGCGTGTCTCGGTCGGCCTGTTCGGCGCCGGCGACCGCGCCTCGAACTACCAGCGCAGCCTGACCACGCCGCTGCTCATGGTGCAGGCCGAAAAACAGATGCGCTTCGACGGCCTGCTCGGCAACTACCGCATCTACGGCTGGAACCGCAGCAAGGGCACCGACTGGGACGGCAAT
The DNA here is from genome assembly GCF_945957265.1 of uncultured Dechloromonas sp. GTDB lineage: Bacteria > Pseudomonadota > Gammaproteobacteria > Burkholderiales > Rhodocyclaceae > Azonexus. Next base: position 7,654 of record NZ_CAMFKO010000042.1, on the reverse strand, counting down.
CACGCCAAGCACACCGGCGTCGGCGTCTCGATCGACCAGCGCATCGGCGACGGGATCACCCTGTTCTCGCGCTACGGCAAGCTGATCAACGGCGAACTGCCGTTCAACCAGGCCTTCACCGCCGGTGCGGAATTCAGCGGCAGCTACTGGGGCCGCGCCGCCGACGCCATCGGTATCGCCGGTGCCTGGCTGCAATCGGGCAAGAGCTACCGCAACCAGCTGCAGCAGGCCTACCTGATGGACCAGCCCGACGACAGCTCGGTCGTCCGCCTGACGGCCGGCAACCCCTTCCTCCCGCAGGGGGCGGAAAAGGTCGCGGAAATCTACTACCGCTACCGCGTCTCCCCGCAATTCGAGCTGTCGCCTGACTTCCAGTACGTGACCAACGGCGGCGGCAATACCGATGCCAAGTCGGTCAAGGTCTTCGCCGTCCGCGCCAACATCGCTTACTGAGGATCGCATGAAACACGCTCTCCATTCCGCCGCGCTGGCCCTGCTGCTCGCAGCAGGCTGCGCCTTCGCCGACGACATGCCGACCTTCAAGGTCTTGATGAAGAACGGCCATATCATTCCCGAAGCTGTCGAAGTCCCCGCCAACACCCGCTTTCGCCTGGAGGTGAAGAACGAGGGCCCGGGCGCGGCGGAATTCGAGAGCCTCGAATTGAAGAAGGAACTGGTGCTCGCCCCCGGCGTCACCCGGACCATGGTCTTCTTCCCGCTCAAGCCGGGAAGCTACAAGTTCTTCGACGATTTCCACCCGGAAACCGGGCAGGCCCGCATCGTCGCCAAATAAAATCCGCCAGCCAGCCATCTCAACACCGTGGATCTCTTCGTCATGAGCGAAACAGACCACCAAGCCAGCAAGTACGGAGCACAGCATGGGTAACGCATTTTTTGTCGTGTGGCGGGAAAGTCTCGAAGCTTTCCTGATCGCCGGAATTCTTTTCGCCTGGTTGCAGGCCAACGACGATACCGGGAAGGGCAAGCGCGCCCTGTTTCTCGGCCTCGGCGCCGGGGTCGGCCTGGCCTGCCTGCTCGGCTGGGCGCTGCTCGGCGTCCAGGACGAGCTGACCGGCGAGGCGCTGGATATGTTCCAGACCGCCACGCTGTTCGTCGCCGCCGGCCTGATCACCCAGATGGTCCTGTGGATGCGCAAGCACGGCCGGACCATGAAGGCCCGCCTGCATGCCGAGCTGTCCTCGGCCGCCGAGCGCTCCGGCCACCTCGGCGTCGCCGTGGTCGCCGCGCTGGCGGTGGCCCGCGAAGGCGCCGAGACGGTGATCTTCCTCTACGGCCTGGCCCAGGGCGGCGAAATGTCTGCCCTCGCCTTCGGCACCGTCACCGGCCTGGCGGTCGCCGCGCTGACCGCGTGGATCACGGCCAAGAGCCTGGCCAGGCTGAACATCGCCCTGCTCCTGCGCCTGTCGTCCATCCTGCTGCTGGTGCTGGCCTCGGCGCTGCTCGTCGCCGCGCTCGACCGCCTGATCGGCGCCGGCTACCTGCCGCCGCTGCTCGACCCGGTGTGGGATACCTCGCTGCTGCTCGACGACACCACCAAGGGCGGCAAGCTGATCGCCGACTTCTCCGGCTACCGCGCCCGGCCGTCGCTGTCCGAGCTGCTGGTCTGGGCCGGCTACTGGGCGGTCGTGCTGTTCGCCTGGCGGAGGACTTCCCGTGGCTGAGCATGTCCTGCGCTTTCACCCGAGCCAGCCGCGCAGCCGGGTCGAGAAGCTCGGCCTGCTGCTGCGCCGCTATCGCGGCCCGATCATCGCCGTCCAATGGCTGGTCGTCGTGGTCTATGCCGGACTGGTCGTCATCCCCGCCTTCCTCCCGCTGCCGCCGGAAGACGCCCATATCTGGGACAACCTGCGCCTGTTCGCCCAGTTCTGTTTCTGGGGCCTGTGGTGGCCGGGCGTGATGATCGCCACGGTGACCATGGGCCGCGTCTGGTGCGGCCTGTTCTGCCCGGAAGGCTTCGTCTCCGAATGGATCAGCCAGTACGGCCGCGGCAAGGCGCTGCCCGGCTGGCTGAAGTGGGCCGGCTGGCCCTTCGTCGCCTTCGTCTGCACCACCGTTTACGGCCAGCTGGTCAGCGTCTACGAATACCCGCAGGCCGCGCTGCTGGTGCTCGGCGGGTCGACCGTCGCCGCCGTCGCCATCGGCCTGCTCTACGGCCGCGAGAAGCGCATCTGGTGCCGCTACCTGTGCCCGGCTTCCGGCGTCTTCGCGGTACTCGCCAAGATCGCCCCGTTGCACTACAAGGTCGACCGCGCCGCCTGGGATCGCTACGAAGGCGAATACCAGCCGGTCAATTGCGCCCCGCTGGTCGACATCCGGCGTATGACCAGCGCCGGCGAATGCCACAGCTGCGGCCGCTGCGCCGGCCAGCGCGACGCCATCGCCCTGTCCTGGCGCTCGCCGTTCTCAGAAGTGCTCGATTTCAACAACCCGGCCAAGACGCCGGACGTGCTGACCCTGGTCTATGGCGTCCTCGGCGTCGCCACCGCCGCCTTCCAGTGGACGGTCAGCCCGTGGTTCCTGCACATGAAGCTGGCCATCGCCGAATGGCTCGTGGAACGCGAGCACTTCACCCTGCTCGACAACGACGTGCCGTGGTGGCTGCTCACCCACTACCCGGAAGCCAACGACCTGTTCACCTGGCTCGACGGCGCGCTGATCCTGACTTACCTGATCGGCGGCGGCTTCCTGCTCGGCAGCCTGCTCCTCGTCGGCCCCTTCGTCGCTTCCCGCCTGCTCAAGAGCGAACACCTGAGCTGGCAGCGCTTCGCCCTCGCCCTGGCGCCGATGGCCGCCGCCAGCGTCATCCTCGGCCTGTCGATGCTCACCGTCACCCACCTCAAGGCCGAGCACCTGTGGCTCGGCTGGCTGCCCGCCTTCCGCATCGCCCTGCTCGGCCTCGGCGCCACGGGAACGCTGTGGCTGGCGCTGCAACTGGTGCGCCGGGTGACGGCCGGAATCGTCGCCAAGGGTATCGCCGGACTGGTCATGGCGCTGCCGGTCGGCCTGATGGTCACGCTGTGGAGCCTGGTCTTCTTCGTCTGGTAAGCGACAAGGCGGCCGGGTTCAGCCCGGCCGCCGCGTCACCAGCAGCATGCCGCTCCCGGCCACGGCCATGCCCAGCCATTGCACCGTCGATACGCCCTGGCCGAACAGCAGCCAGGCGGCGACCGCCGCCGCCACCGGCACCAGGTAGAACAGCCCGGCCACCCGGCTGACCTCGCCGCGCCGGATCAGCACATAGAGGATGCTGACCGCGCCGACCGAGACGACGACCGCCATCCAGCCCACCGCCACCACGAACTCGCCGGTCCAGGCGATATGTCCGCTTTCGAAAGCGACCGCCCCCAGCCCGCAGGCCAGCGCACAGCTCGCACACTGCGCCGCACTGCCGGCAAACAAAGGCATGTCGGCACAGCGCGCCTTCTGGTAGAGGTTGCCGGCCGACATGCCGAACAGGCCGATGAACGAACAGGCAACCGGCCAGCCGAGGGAAGGATCGAGCGCCAGCCCGTGGCCGACGACCAGAAACACCCCGCCCAGCCCGAGCAGCAAACCCAGCCATTGCCGCGCCCCCACCCTTTCGCCGAGCAGGACCGGGGCTGCAATAGCGACCACGATCGGATGCAGGGCGACGATCAAGGCCGACAGCGCCGGCGAGACGCCACCGGCAATGCTGTAGAACACGCCAGCCGAGAAAATCCCCACCGTCAGCAGGCCGGCGGCGACGATATGCCCCCATTGCCGGGGATCGCGCGGTACCTTCCTGCCGATGGCAAAGGCGATCACGCCAAGGATGACGGCGGCGATCCCGAAGCGCAGCGCCAGAAAAGCAAACGGTTCGGCATGCGGCAGCCCCAAACGGGCACCGACAAAGCCGGCACCGGACAGGGTGACGAAGGCCAACGCCAGCCAGCGCTCATCGCTTTGCGCCCCGCGCATCGCCAGCGTCGCCATGCCCTACAGCCCCAGCCGCGCCTGCTGGCGGGCCGCCTGCGTCAGCCCGCCATAGCCCCAGTTGCCGGCCGGTATGTCGTGAATGACGATGTAGCTCGCCTCCGGCAAGGGGCCGCAGCTTTCCTCCAGCGCACGATGCAGGGCTGCGATCATCTCGGCCTTCTCGGCTGGCGTATTGGTGCCTTCGGTGATGAACAGCTCGGCGTGCGACGGGATCAGCATCGGCGCGATGGCATCGCCGGCGATGCACCAGGCGTCGGCCCCGGCCGTGATGACCTGCACAGCCGTCACCTCGGCCCGCTTGTGCAGGATGGCGGCGATCAGCTCCGTGGCGCGGCGGGCCAGGCGTTGCTGTTGGGTCACTTCGATGCTCTTGCCGAGCGTGATGCGAATGAAAGGCATGCTGTTCTCCTGGGTTGAAATGGACTTGCTTCAAGGAGACTGTAGCGACTACCCTTACATTACAAAAATTGATTAATTACACTTCAAAACAACTTTTCCACATGATGCCGCGCCGCCATCTCGATATCGAAGCCCTCCGCGCATTCGCCTGCATTGTCGATAGCGGCGGCTTCTCGGCCGCCGCCGCCCGGCTTGGCCGCACGCAGTCGGCGGTCAGCCTGCAGATCAAGCGGCTGGAAGAGGTGCTCGGACAAACCCTGCTCCGCCGCGTGCAGGGCCGTGTCGAAGGCCCGACCGCCGAAGGCACCGCGCTGCTCGCCTACGCCCGCCAGATCCTGCGCCTCAACGACGAGGCCTACGCCACCGTGGCGCAGGACACCGAGGTCGGCAGCCTGCGCGTCGGCCTGCCCGAGGAGCTGATGGAAAGCGTCTTTCCGGCCGTGATGCCGGTCTTCCGGGCACTCTACCCCCGCCTGCGCCTGACCCTCAACGCCGACACCTCGCAGGCGCTGCAACAGGCCCTTGCCGCCGGGTCGCTCGACCTCGCCCTGTACAAGCATTGCGGCGACAGCGCCCCGGCCGACGGCGAAGTCCTGTGGCAGGAAGCCCTGGTCTGGATGGCCGGCACCGCCTATCGCGACAGCCTGACCGCGCCTGGCGAGGCCGGCCTGCCGCTGGCCCTGTTCGGCGAAAACTGCGTCTTCCGCCTCGCCGTCACCACCGCCCTGGCCCGCGCCGGGCAAGCGTGGTCGCTCAACTACACCGGCCACAGCGTCACCGGCCTCAGCCACGCCGTGCGCTGCGGCCTCGGCATCACCGCCATGCCCCAAAGCCTGCTCGGCCCGGGCATGGCCGAGGTCACCCACCTCGCCGACCAGCCCCTGCCCAGCCTGCCGCCGGCACGCCTGCTCGCCGCCTACGCCCCCGGCACGCCGGCAACGGCGGCCCGGCGTTTTGCGACGCTGGTTGGGGAGGCGATGGGAAAACGGAATCCTGTGTGATTTCCGGCTGCTGTCGCCGGTAAAGCGACCGTCAAATCAGGGAAGATCGTTTGCTGACCACCAAGTAGCACGATCATGCCAATTTCTGGCACGGCAACTGACGTTCAACATTGCTTTGGCACCAGCAACGCTATCGAAAACAGCACGCAAAGTGTGCATTTCCCCTACAGCAGGTGGTTTTCGCCAATTTTTTCACACGCATTCCGCATGCACACATGACATAATCAAACGCCAAGAACATATAAAACACAGAGGGAGTGGTCTTGGCAGCACTGATTCCGGCAATCGGAACCTGCGTCTCGCGCATGACGGGCGGCGAACGGCGCCTCGCCTACCGCCTCGAACAAAAGCTCGAAGACGACTGGCTGCTCTGGTACGACGTCCCCCTCGGCCGGCACAACGTGCACCCCGACTTTGTCGTCTTCAACCCGCGCCGCGGCATTCTCGTGCTCGAAGTGAAAGACTGGAAGCTCGACACCATCCGGGAAATCGACCGGCAGAGCGCCAGCATCCTCGCCGCCAACGGCCTCAAGCGCGTTGCCAACCCACTGGAACAGGCCCGGCAATACGCCCACGAAGTCTGCAACCTGCTTCAGCGCGACCCGCAACTGACCATCAACAGCGGGCGCCTGCAGGGCACCCTGCTTTTTCCGTGGGGCTACGGCATCGTCCTCGCCAACATCAGCCGCAAGCAGTTCGACAGCACCAACCTCGGCGACGTGATCGAGCCGCAGCGCGTCATCTGCCAGGACGAAATGACCGAAAGCATCGATGCCGAAGCCTTTCAGGAACGGCTGTGGGGCATGCTCCCATTCGCCCGCAGCGTGCCGCTCTCGCTGCCGCAGATCGACCGCATCCGCTGGCACCTGTTTCCCGAAATCCGCATCGCCACGCCCTCACAGGGCGGGCTGTTCGACGCGCCAGAGCCGGAAATCCCCGACCTCGTCCGCGTCATGGACCTGCAGCAGGAACAACTGGCGCGCAGCCTCGGCGAAGGCCACCGCGTCATCCACGGCGTAGCCGGCAGCGGCAAGACGCTGATCCTCGGCTACCGCGCCGAACACCTCGCCAAGGTCTATGCCCGGCCCATCCTCATCCTCTGCTACAACCGCACGCTCGCCAAGCGGCTTAAGCACACCATGGCAACCAAGGGGCTGGCCGACAAGGTGCACGTGCACACCTTCCACCAGTGGTGCCGCGCCCAACTCCTCGCCTACAACGCCGACCTGCCCCAGAGCGGACCGGACAGCGAGCGCTATGCTACCGAACTGGTCGACCGCCTGATCCGCGCAGTCGACGCCAACATCGTCCCGGCCGGCCAGTACGACGCGGTACTCATCGACGAAGGCCACGATTTCCAGCCCGCATGGCTCAAGCTCGTCGCCCAGATGGTCAACCCGAGCACCAATTCGCTGCTCGTGCTCTACGACGACGCCCAATCCATCTACGGCCGCGACAAGCGCGGCAAGATCAGCTTCAAGAGCCTCGGCATCCAGGCCCGGGGCCGCACCACCATCCTCAAGATCAACTACCGCAACACGCAGGAAGTGCTCGAACTGGCCAGCGACATCGCCAGCGACCTGCTCAAGCCCAGCGCCTCGGACGAAGACGGCATCCCCCTCATCGCCCCCATCAGCGCCGGCCGCCACGGCCCGAAGCCGCTGCTCATCAAGCTGCCGACACTACAGGAAGAAGCCGACTACATCGCCAAACACCTCAAGGAAGCCCACAAAACCGGCACCCCGTGGAGCGACATGGCCGTCATCTACCGCGACTACGGCATCGGCAAACCGGTGCTGGCGACCCTACGCAAAGCCGGCATCCCGGTGACCTACCAGGACGACATCACCTTCGCAGAGAAGGAAGACACGGTGAAGTTCCTGACCATGCACAGCTGCAAGGGGTTGGAGTTTCCGTTGGTGGCGATACCGGGGGTTGGGCGCAGCAAAGTGGATGAGGGGCGGAAGGATGAGGAGGCGCGGCTGTTGTATGTGGCGATGACTAGAGCCAATCACGAATTAATTATTCTACAAACATAAATTACTTCAAAAACTTACATGAATTTATATAAACAAAATATGGGCTTTGAAGCACAAGCACGGCGTCTGTGCGATGCCTACTGGAATCTTCCGCCTGGAACTTGCAAACCAGAGACGTTTGTCGATGAAAACCAGAAAACCAAAGAAATTGATGCTGTTGTCAGATCGAGGGACGTAACACACCTAGCAGGCTGCTGAAATACTGCACCATCCTGTAGACGAAACGGTGGGTAGAAG
>NZ_CAMFKO010000041.1 GCF_945957265.1 uncultured Dechloromonas sp. | reverse complement strand
GCCAGTGCTAGCTTTTCGTACCGTCACTTATTGCACTGAAAACGAGGAGACCCCAACAAGTCCGGGCAGTTGGCACACCGGCTGATGTACGTCGATCTGGTGATCCTGGATGAACTGGGCTACCTGCCGTTCACGCAGTCGGGCGGTGCGATGCTGTTCCACCTGCTCTCCAAGCTCTACGAGCGAACGAGCGTGGTGATCACCACCAACCTCACCTTCTCGGAATGGAGCAGCGTCTTCGGCGACGCCAAGATGACAACCGCCTTGCTCGACCGCCTCACGCACCACTGCCACATCGTGGAGACAGGCAATGAGAGCTGGCGATTCAAGCACTCCAGTGCCGCTGGCGCGGCACCGTCCAAGCCACGTGCAAAAGCTCAGAAAGGAGATCGAAAAGCAGCAGACCCGATAGACTTATCCACAACCGAGTAGCCAGAACATCCATCAACCCAGTGGCTCAGTATTCGACGTGATCACTGGCTCAGTTGTGCTGATGAATCAACAGGCACGTATCGTTTTTCCTAACAGCGCACCCGTCCTTGATGGACGGCTCCGAAGATACATCTCAAACAGTCCACAAACCGTCTACTAAAGCCATTTGAACCAGCGAAAGACCGCTACCAACCCAACACTCATTAGTAAGCAAAGACCTACCAACACCCAGAAGCCATTGGTGGCATCTGCGAACGGCAGTCCCAGAAGATTGGCGCCAAACAGGCCAGTGACAAAGTTCAAGGGCAAGAAGATTGTGGATACCACGGCAAAAACATAAGAGCTTTGATTCAGCTGTCGCTCCTGAATGCGGTTTGCCTGGTCACTGAGGATATCGATACGGTCACGCAAATTCTCCAGCGTTTCGAGCAACCGCAACAGCTGGTTCAGGTGCTCCTCCAGTCGGCCTCGGTGATTTATATTCAGCGGCGGGACGACGAGAGTTGTCAACGTTTGAAGAACGGCTCGCTGGGGGCCAAGATGACGAAGAAAGCCAGAGATCGCGGTCTGGGTATTGGCCATGCTCGGGCATGCCGCTTCCGTCTGGTGCTGAACCAGAAGGCCGCCGATCAGATCCACCCCATCCTCCAGCATCTCGACCTGCTCGGAAACTTCCGCGAGGTGCTCTTCGATGAGATCGCAAAGGAAGTCACCTGGCGTTGCAGGGCCGCGCCCCTGAGAGATGTCTTCTGCAAGTTCGAGGATGGGATCCACATCCTCCTCGCGGGTCGTGATAACCCGACGCTCATCAATCCAGATTCGCATGGACACCATGTCCTCTGGATGCCCCACTCCATCAGCTCTCAGATGCATCGCTTTGAGCAGAACCATCACACCCTGCCCGTGGACGCGCAACCGCGACCGGGTATCTTCAGAGACCATCGCTGCGGCGATCAGCTTGTCCAGGCCGGTCGCGCTCGAGAGAAAACCTTCCGTCTCGCGGTGGTGGATGCACATGTGCAACCACGACGCACCGCCGGTCATCTGGAGAAGATGGAGGAACCCAGGCGTACGCTCTGCTTCGATCATGGCTCTCAGCCCACGGTGGATTCAACGTCAAGGTTAACGGTATCTCCAACCCGTAGCACGCCACCTACGACGATCCGTGCCGTGGCGCCCCCGTGACCACGCAGCGCGGCGTAACCGCCTTCACCGAGCTCGTCCTCCATGCGTGAACAAGGAGGACATGGCCCCGTGATTTCAATGCGGACCGAACCGCCAATTCGCCAGACAAAGCGCTCTTCCCGGAAAGGTGAATGCATCGCGGCGATGTTGATCCCCGAGATCACGAGGTTGCGCCGCAAACGCTCCGGGGCAATTGGGGCTTGCCCCGTCCAGACCCCGAGCAAGCTGAGGTGCTCAGCCTGGATCAGACTCAGCTCGCGATGGCGTTGCGCATCCGACTGACGAAGCCGCAGGGAGCGGTGATCGCCAATCAGCCCGAGACCCGGTTCGGCCCTGGCCTCCTGCACGGACACAGCGTCCTTGAGGCGATCCGGGCGCAGAACGATGGCACCAAGTCGACCTGTGCCATGAAAGCGCCGGACCAAGTCGCGCAGCGTGCCGCCCATCGTTCAGACTCGAATGAGGTGCATCACAAGACTTCCTCTATGTGCAGTTCGCGTTGCCGGAAGCTGACAACATCACCGGCTCGGGCATCTGCGATCGCTGCGTAGATGGGCGCCTGGGTGGAAATTCCCATGTAGGTGTTGCCGTCGCACTGGAAGGCATCGCTAGCAACCGCAATCACGAACCAACGCCCGTCGATGCGAACCACGGCGCCTGTCTCCACCGAATCCCGGGGACCGAAATCGATCTGACGTAAGACTTCCAGGGCCTCCTGATGATCGTGAATGGGGCATTCGAACGCCTGCGCCAGAGCGGCATTGTTGACGGCCCGCGACGCCGCATCGCTTTCACTGGGTTCATCTCCGCGGCCCGCCGCACCGACCAGGTATTGCGCATAGGTCTGTTCAGCAAACCGCAGGCGCCCTTCGGCAAGGTCCAGCATGGTCTGGCGCAGATGGGTCTTGTTGCTCATTAGGACTCCTTTTTCAGGTCGACGTTTGTTGCGTTGGGGTGAACGGTAGCCGGTGCCAGACGGTGATGGCGTACCAGCCTCGGGGGTCGGTCAGGGTGCAGGTGTTGTCAAACCCGCTTCGGCGTGCGAGGTGTTCGATTGAAGCCAGGGAGTATTTCTGGGATTGCTCTGTATAGATGGTCTCCCCGGCATGGAATACAAACCCTCGGTCAAGGGTTCTGCTGTGGACCACCTGGTCAACTTGGCTCACCAGAAAGCTTCTGGCCACGTGTTCCAGCGGACAGTAGCTGGCGTAGTGCCGAAATTTCGTCAGATCGAAGTCCATGCCCAACTCGCGATTCAACCGCGTCAGCAGATTCAAATTGAACGCAGCGGTCACGCCCTGTGAATCGTCGTATGCTGCGCGCAACATGGCCGGGTCCTTGACCAGATCCAGACCAAGCAGCACAAGGTCACCCGGGCGCAAATGCGAATGCACCCGCTGCAGCAGCTTGACGGCACCGTGTTCGTCGAGGTTGCCCAGATTGCTGCCCAGCAACATTGCAACCTGGCGTCGCCCTTCGGCAATCTGAGGCCAATGCTCGAAATAGTCTCCCAGCACCGGTTCGATGGCCATGCGGGGGAGGTACGTGTCAAAGCGGCGGCTCAGATCCGCTAGGGCGTGTGCGGACACATCCATAGGCCTGTAGATGCAATCCACTTCACGTTGCGCCAGTGCCTGGCACAGCGACAGCGTTTTGGCCCCGTCGCCGCTGCCCAGTTCAATCAGATCGATCGGGCTGCACCGAGGATCTATCCACCGGGAAAGCTCATCCGCGCGTGAGCGCAGCAGCTCGTGCTCAAGGCGTGTGAGGTAGTACTCGGGCAGCGCCATGATCTGCTGAAACAGGCGCGAGCCCTCATCGTCGTAGAACCAAGCGGATGAGAGCGCCTTCTGTGGTCGCGTCAACCCTTGCAGAACATGCTCCGTCAGTCTGTCCCGATCAGTCATGCGGACTCCCGCGAGCGAACAGGACGGATGCCCGTGAACTGCCAACGCAACGGAGCGTGAAAGAAGTTCCGGTATGTCAAACGGGCGTGGCCCGGCGATGTGGCCCAGGACGCTCCGCGCAAGACCTGCTGGTTCACCATGAACTTCCCGTTGTATTCGCCCACTGCGCCCTCGCTGCGGGCAAAACCGGGATAGGGCTGATAGGCACTGCGCGTCCATTCCCATCGACGCCCCCAGTCGAACCGGCTTGCCGCTGCTTCCCACTCGAACTCGGTGGGCAATCGCCACCCCGCCCAATCGCAGAAAGCGTGTGCCTCGTAGTAACTGACATGCGTGACTGGTGCCTGACTGGTCAGCGGCATCACCCCCTGGAGCGTGTAATGACCCCATCCGTCAGGCTGGTTAGGGTCGGGCTGCCAGTACATCGGCGCACGGAATTTAAGCGTTTGCACCCAGTCCCAGCCTTCCGCATGCCAGAGCGAATGGCGCTGATATCCTCCGTCGCGCATGAACTGAAGGTATTCATCATTGGTGACTAGCGCCACACGGATGTCTACTCCTTGAATGAGCGCCAAATGCGATGGCGACTCGTTGTCGAAGGCGAACCCTGGCCCCTGGTGGCCCATGCGAATCGTCTGCCCTTCGACGCTAAGCCAATCGTCCAGTGGTGGGCAGGTTCCATCATGTTCGGCCGTCACATCTTGGGGACCGATGCCCAGAGGGTCATACGCCGGATGCAATGGGTTGTGGCCCAGGATGTACTTGATGTCTGTGATCAGCAACTCCTGATGCTGTTGTTCATGCTGCATGCCCAGCTCTACCAAGGCCGCGACCGCGGGCTCCAGTGGTTCCTTCAGCATACGGCGCATGGACTCGTCCACATGCGCGCGATACGCCATCACCTCAGCCACCGTCGGGCGACTCAAGCTCCCTCGCTGCGGGCGTGCCAGGTGAGCGCCCTCCGATTCGTAGTAGCTGTTGAACAGGTAGCCATACAGAGGATGGAACAGTCGATAGTCCGGCTGTTGTTTCGCGAGGACAAAAGTCTCGAAGAACCACGTGGTGTGGGCCAAGTGCCACTTCGGCGGACTGACGTCGGAAACCGGTTGGGGAACATGGTCCTCGGCACTCAGAGGGGCACACAGACGTTCGCTGCGCGAACGGACAGAGACGTATCGGGTTAGGCGGATGTCTTCAGGTGTCACGGCAGATGAGAAAAAAGAGAGTCAACTTCCGAAGCGCTCGGTGCGGATGGAGACCTCGGGCACATTTAGCCCGGTGACCATATGAACGATGGACTCGACAAAGTCATTACGCCCGCAGATGAAAACCTGCGCAGATTCGGTCGCCACATCACCCAATTGCTGCAATGCCCAAGCAACATCGGCTCCATCAATGCGGCCAACGTGGTCCTGTGCGCGCGGGGCACAGGTATCCCGCGAGAGCGCCAGTCGGCTGCGAAACCGCGGCGTAAACGCTTCCCATCGCTGCAGGGTGGGCCAGAGCAACACTTCGTCAAGATGGCGTGCGGCAACCAACAGCGTTGTATGCGCTTGGCTGTATGCACCCACGCGTTGCGCTGCCATGGACAAAAGGGGAACGACGCCAGATCCTCCCCCAATCAGCAAGGCTGGTCGTGTGTTCGACTCGTCAAGCACAAAATGACCTCCAACCGGTCCGAGGACTTCAATCGTTTCGCCGTGCTGGGCCTTGTCGTGAAACCAGGTGGATACTTCGCCATCGTCCAAACGCTCAATGCCAAGCTCATAGAGCCCGGTACGTTGAGGAGGTGAGAGGAGTGAATAGCTCCGTTGTGCCTGATAGCCGTCTTCCGCTGTCAGTCGGACATCCAAATGCTGGCCCGGCCTCGGGCGAACCCATCTGTCAGGACGCAGCACCACCCGCATGACGCGTGGAGTCAGTGCCTGCAACGCATCGATGCGTGCGGTCTGCCAGCTCAGCCGGTGTTGACCAACAGCCTCATCCATAGCGCTCTTCCTTGAAAGGGTCGCCTCGCATGTGATAGCCCCGCAGTTCCCAGAACCCGGCCTCGTCGCGCTCGTTGAACTGCAGCGCATTGACCCACTTGGCCGACTTCCAGAAGTAGAGATGCGGCACCAACAGGCGTGCCGGTCCCCCGTGCTCGGGCGCGAGCGGTCGGTCGTCGTAGTGCGTTGCGATCATTGCGCGCCCTTGTGTCAGATCGGCCAACGGCACGTTGGTGGAGTAGCCGTCCTGAGAATGCGCCAACACCCAAGGCGTGGGCGCTTCCAGTCCGGCCGCCTGCAACAAGGTGTCCAACGTCACACCGCGCCAGCGGGTGTCGAATTTCGACCAGGTGGTAACGCAATGGATATCGACCACCTGCTCGGTCTGGGGCAGGGCCTGGAATTCGCTCCAGGTCCAAACGCGAACCGGCCGCACACCGACCTTCAAGGTCAAGCGCCAATCGCCAAGCGCCAAGGCTTTTGGGGTGGGGCCCGCAGTCAGCACGGGAAAACCTTCCGTCAGGGACTGTCCTGGCGGAAGTCGACCGCCGTGGTTGTGGACATCGCGATTGCGGCCGCTGAATGAGCGGTTGATGGGCATGGTGTGGGTCCTCCGGCTCACCCAGAACTTGCGGTCAAGGGCTTGCGTCGATCAATGATGGTGGGCAGGAACTCGGTGACCGTCGGGTGAACGGGCAATGCATCCCGGACCAACTTCCAGGTGCCGCCACTGGCCATCACCAGACCGATCGCCTGAATGATCTCGTCCGACTGGATCCCGAGCATGGTCGCTCCGAGGAAATGACCACTGTCCTCATCGATGAGGAGCTTGATCTTGCCCACGGTTTCGCCTTCTTCCTTCGCGCGACTGACGTCCTTCATGGCGTGAACCGCCTGGGAAATGCGTCGCCCTTCGGTCACGAGTTTTCGCGCGTCGGCCTCATAAAGACCGACGTGGGCCAGCGGAGGATCGGTAAACATGGCATAAATGCCGACGCGCGCGGCGGCGCTGCGTTGCCCTCCGGCCAGGTTCTCCGCCACGATGTCCTGATCGTGGTAGCTGGTGTGGGTAAAGGCCCCGCGCTGATTGATGTCACCCAGCGCCCAGATGCCGGGAACCGCGGTTTCGAGCCGGTCGTTGGTGACCAGGTAGCCTCGCGCACTGACCTCCAGGCCCACCGTTTCCAGGCCCAGACAGTCGGTGTTCGGTATTCGCCCGGTGGCCACCAGCAGGTGGCTGCCATCCACGCTGCGGCCACCAGCCAACTGCACCCGCACGCCAGCGTCGTTGTCCGCCTTGCCGACCCGCTCAATGCGCACGCCGGTGTTCACTTCGATGCCTTCCGCTGTCAGCATTCCGGTCACAGCGGCTGCAATGTCCTCGTCCTCGCGGGCCGTGAGGCGGGGCCCTGTTTCCAGAATGGCAACCTCACTTCCCAGCCGCCGAAAGATCTGAGCCATCTCCAGGCTGATGTATCCACCGCCGATGATCACCAGCCTGGACGGTAATTCACGCAGCGCCAACAGCCGTTCGTTGTCCAGGAACGGCAGCTCGTCCAGCCCAGGCACCGGCGGAACAAAGGGACGTGTGCCGGTGTTCAGCACCACCTTGGGCGCCACCAGCTGATGCTCGCCGGCCAGCACCACGAACTGTTCGCCTTCACGGCCCGCCAGGCGACCGCGCGCCTTGATGATGGTGAGTCCTTCCAACTGGCCCAGCCAGGCCTGCAGGCCAGAGCGAGCCTCCTCCACCCGGCGTTGCATGCGCTCCATCGCTGCCCTGAAGTTGACCTGGACCGACCCGGTTTGCACACCGAATTCGCTGGCCCGGCGCGCCATGTGAGCCACACGAGCCGACTTGCGTAGGGTCTTGGTTGGGGTGCAGCCCCGATTGACACAGGTACCACCCAGGTCACGCTCCTCGATGAGCGCCACCTTCATACCCCGGGCAACGAGTGTCGCGCCCAGAAAGGGACCGGCCTGACCGGCTCCGATCACGATCGCGTCGAACCTCTGTTCCCCGCTCATGGCCGCACCTCGACACCGCGCCAGAACGCCACCCTGCCGGTCACCGCCTCCGCACCAGCCTTGGGCGACGGGTAGTACCACGCCGCGTCAGCGTTCACGTCTTCGCCGACCACGACGTCGTAGTAGCTGGCCCGCCCCTTCCATGGACAGGTGGTGTGCGTATCGCTTGGTTTGAAATGTTCCGGGCGCAACGCGTCGTGTGGGAAATAGGCGTTGCCTTCAACTTCCACGATGTCATCGCTCTCAGCGATGGTGGTGCCTTTCCAGATGGCTCTCATGCTCCGTCTCCTTCGTTTGTGTGTGGTTGGGATCAGTCCCGAATCAGTGTGGTGGTGATCACCGGATGGTTCTCCAGCGTTCGATGCACGGGGCAACGATCGGCGATGCGCAACAGGTCCTGTCGCTGGCTTTCACTCAACGGTCCGCTCAGCAGGAGCTGCCGCGTGACGTGGTCAACCTGTCCCGAGCGATCCCCGCACTCCTGGCAATCGGTCGCGTGCGCGCGCTCATGACGCAACCTGACCTGGACATCCTTGAGCGCATAGCCTTTTCGCTTGGCGTACTGGCGCAATGTCATGGACGTGCAGGCGCCCAGCGACATCAGCAGAAGTTCATAAGGATCGGGCCCGCGTTCGCCACCACCCACTTCCTTGGGCTCATCGGCGTCGAGGTGGTGCGGACCTGCTCGCATCGATCGCCAGAAGGCGTGATCGTGCTCCCCCACCCACACCTCGCCCGCACGAAGGTCCGACGGCGCATCGTTTCGCTCGGCTCGCATCGGCAGAAACCGCGAGGCCCAGGCGCCAATCAGGTCAGCCGCATACTGCGCATCGGCCGGGCGCGTGAGCAGATGGTCCGCATCGTCCAGGCTGATGAAACTCTTAGGATGTCTGGCCGCCTTGAACAGGTCCTGTGCCTCGCCGATGTCCACCACCGCGTCACTTGGCGCGTGCATAACCAGCAAGGCCGCGCGAAGCCCCTTGACCGGGTTCTCGTGGGCTTGGGCCTGGAGCTCTTCAATGAAGGCCGGCGCGATCCTGAACGCCCGGCCGCCCAGGTCGACCTGGATCTGCCCATCCTCTTCGGACTTGGTCGGACCGAAGTGACGAAGCACATGGTCGGCCGTCGCGGGTGCGCCCAGCGTGCAAACCGCCCGTATGCCGTCGAGGCGGGCAGCCGCCGCGATGGCCGCCGTCCCCCCCAGGCTGTGTCCGACCAACAGTGCAGGCATGCCGATCGTGCTCTGCATCCAGTGCACCGCCGCCACAATGTCCGCCACGCTGGACGAAAAGCCACCGCGCCCGAAGTCGCCTTCGCTCTCGCCCAGACCGGTGAAATCAAAGCGCAGCGTGGCGATGCCCTGCTGAGCCAGCGCCCGGCTGATGCGGGTCGCGGCGAGAGAGTTCTTTCCGCAGGTAAAGCAGTGGGCAAACACCGCCAGGGCTTGTAACGGTGCATGGTCCGGGCGTTCCAAGACACCCACCAGCAGACCCTGGCTGCTGCCAGCGAAGCCTACCTTTTCGCTGCTCATGCTTTCTCCAGTGCCAGGGCGTTGATGCAGTAGCGCAGACCGCTGGGCTTGGGTCCGTCGGGAAACACGTGACCCAGGTGGGCGTCGCAGACGTTGCACGTCGTCTCCACCCGCACCATGCCGTGGCTGTTGTCTCCGTGATAGCCCACCAGACCCGGGGCAATGGCCTGCGTGAAGCTGGGCCAGCCGCTGCGGCTGTCATATTTGGTCGACGCATCGAATAGTTCAGTGCCGCAGCACACGCACCGGTAGATCCCGGGCGAAAACAGCGTACACATCGAGGAGCTGTGCGCCCGTTCGGTGCCCTTGAGCCGCGTGATTCGGAACTGCTCGGGCGTCAGCTGTTGGGCCCACTCGGCTTCGCTGCGCTCAACTCGGCGCGGTGGCGTCGGGTTGCCCGTTTCCACCAGTTGAATCACTCCTTTCCAAGTCAACATGTCGGGCCCAGGCTCCGGTGCCGCCGGTTCGTTTTCCAGCCGCTTGAGAAAGGTGACGAGCTTGTCGGCGTCGATTCGGAAATGGTTGTAGACCACTCTGCCATCGGGATCGATCAGGATGAACCAGGGTGTGCCGCCGTTGCGGTAGCGGCGCATCAGCTCCGAACCCGCGCCGTCCTGTTCGTCACCGGCGTCGTGCCCGAAGGGAATGCCCAGCGCGTAGCGGGAGTGATTGGCCAGCATGCGCTCCCAGGTGTTCGAACCGAAGTCCTCGAACACGGTCTGGACTGCGGCGAACCCGACGAAGTCGCTCCCCCGAAACGCGTCGACCACCCGGGCAAGCGCCGGAAAGCCGGTCGCATGGCACCCCGGGCAGGCGTCCTGAAAACAGAAGATGAGCTTGAACCGGCCGGGCATGCGGTCCAGGTCGAAGTGTTCCAGCGCCTGGCCCGACGCGTCCACCCACCGGGTCACACCCAGGGGAGCGGCCGCTTCGCCAAGGACACCGGGTTCCTGTTTCGTTGTGGTCATGCGAAGTCTCCTTTCAGAAATCGTTGGGTACCCCAATCAGGTGCCGCAGAAGGTGCGGTGGGCTGCGGCCACTTCGGGCGAGGCCGGCAGCGTGAATGGCCGCGCGGACTCCACCGTCTCGTACGGCCGCCCCAGCACCGCCAGCAGGCGCTCGAACGGACCGAGGTCGGCCTCGTCCACGGCACTCGACAGCGCCGCCTCCACCTGGTGATTGCGCGGGATCACGAAGGGATTGACCGACCACGCCGTTGCGGCGCAGTCCTGCAAGGTCCTTCCCTCCCGGGCCATGCGCTGGCGCCAGCGCGCCAGCCAGTCCGAGAGCGCCGGGCGCTCCCGTCCGAACAGGTCGTGCAGTGCGGCATCCGGCCCCGTGATGGCGTCGGACAGGAGGCGGAACGCCAGCGTGAAGTCCACCTTTTCCCGCTGCAGCAGCTGCAGGAAGTCGTCCGCCAGGGCGCGGTCGTCCGGCTCTTCAGCGGCCAAGCCCAGCTTGGCGCGCAGCTGCCCGGTCCAATGCCGGTCAAAGCGCACGGCAAACCCGGCCACCACCTGTTCCACCCGTTCCACGACGTCGATATCGCGGGCGTCCAGAACCGGCAGCAACGCTTCGGCCAGACGGGCCAGGTTCCATTGCGCCATGGCCGGCTGCTGGCCGTAGGCATATCGCCCCTGACGGTCGATCGAGCTGAACACCGTGGCCGGATCGAAACCCTCCATGAACGCACACGGACCATAGTCGATGGTCTCGCCCGAAATGCTCATGTTGTCGGTGTTCATCACCCCGTGGATGAAGCCCACGCCCATCCAGCGTGCAATCAGCTGCGCCTGCCGCTCACAGACGGCCTCCAGCATCGGAATGGGCTTGTCGGAAAGCTTGGCGAGGGCGGGGTCATGCCGCGCCACGGCATAGTCGAGCAGCCGCCGAAGCATCACCTCCTCCTCCCGCGCCGCGAAGAACTCAAAAGTGCCCACCCGCAAGTGGCTGGCCGCCACGCGCACCAAGATCGCCCCGGGGGGCGAGCCCTCGCGGTTCACCCGCTCACCGGTCCGGATCACCGCCAGCGCACGCGTCGTGGGAATGCCCAACGCGTGCATGGCCTCGCCCATGAGGTACTCGCGCAGCGCCGGGCCCAGTGCCGCCTTGCCATCGCCACGGCGCGAAAACGGCGTACGGCCCGACCCCTTGAGGGCCAGGTCCCGACGCTGTCCTGCCGTGTCGATGAGTTCCCCGAGCAGCAAGGCGCGGCCATCCCCCAAGTGTGGCGAGAACTGGCCGAACTGGTGTCCCGCGTAGGCCTGCGCCAGCGGCGCCGCCTCAGCCGGCATTTCCACGCCGGACAGCCACGCCAGACCGGTCGCAGACTTCAGCGTCGCCGGCTCCAGCCCCAGCTCCAGCGCCAGGGCGTCGTTGAACTGCACCCAGGCCGGGGCCGGGGACGGCTCGGGCTTCCAAGGCACATAGAACCCCTGCATGTCCCGGAAGAAGCTGTTGTCAAACGGCAGCCGAAACGCCGGGCCCGTCCCCGGCGTCTTCGGCTCCGACACGGCCTTTGGTGTGGACGCACGCATGACTTCAGGCCGCCTTGAGACCATCGTTCGAAGCGCCGAACGCCCCGATCAGCTGCCGCTCGTCGAGCTCGAAGTCGCTGTAGAGCACCTCGTCCAGCGGATCGATCACCAAAAACCACGGCGTGCCGCGCGTCCCGTAGTCCGCCATGAGCGACGACGCGCGTCCGATCGCAGGGTCGTGTCCGAACGGAATGTTCAAGCCGTAGCGCAACTGCGTCTCGCGCAGGCGCTCGAAGGTGTTGGACTCGGCGCCCTCGAACACGGTCTGCACCGCGGCAAACGCGAAGCCGCGATCGCCCAACGCCTTGATCAGCTTCTGCAGGGTCGGAAAGCCATGGCTGTGGCAGCCCGGACACCAGTGCTGGAAGCAGAAGATCACTTTGAACCCGTCGCCCAGATCGGACAGCTTCAGCGGTGCCATGCTGCGCCCTTCGCCGTCGATCCACCACGGCACCCGCAGCTCGGGCGCCTGTTGAATGCACCGGGATTGCATCACCATCTCCTCAGGAAAAAAACAGACACACCGGGTCGGCCCGCCCACTGGCGCGCCGACCCCCACCGTTCTTGAGCGTTGGCCGTCAGCCGATCTCGCGTCGCGGCAGCTTCCAGCCCGCACGGGGGTAGTGGCAGGTGTAGCCGTTGGGGTGCTTGACCAGGTAGTCCTGATGCTCGGGCTCGGCCTCCCAGAACGGCCCCGCGGGCGCGAGCTCGGTGACCACCTTGCCCGGCCACAAACCCGAGGCATTCACATCGGCAATGGTCTGCTGCGCCGTGGCCAGCTGCTCGTCCGAGGTGTAGAAAATGGCCGACCGGTAGGAACTGCCGCGGTCATTGCCCTGGCGCCCCGGGGTGCTCGGATCGTGGATCTGGAAGAAGAACTCCAGCAGGTCGCGAAAGCTCGTCTGCGTGGGGTCGAACTCCACCTCCAACGCCTCGGCGTGGGTGCCGTGGTTGCGGTAGGTGGCGTTGGGCACATCGCCGCCGCTGTAGCCCACACGGGTGCGCAACACGCCAGGCAGCTTGCGCACCAGGTCCTGCATGCCCCAGAAACAACCGCCGGCCAGGACTGCTTTTTCGCTCGGGTTCATCGTGATCTCCTTCAAAGTTCTGCCTCAAGGCATTGAACCTGAAGTCGGGTCCGCATGCAAGTCTGCCATCAGGTCATCAACGCTGGCGAAACGCTTGCCTTTCCCAGCCTCAAGTTCGGCAATGGCCTTGCGCGTGGTGGCGTTAGGGGCTTTCACATCGAAGGGCATCCGGCGCTCATCAGCAATGCGCAGCATCAGCAAGCGGATGGCGTCAGAGATGGACAACCCCATTGCTTCGAGCGCATCAGCGGCACGCTCCTTGGTGCTGGTGTCGATGCGAGCGCGGACATAGGTATCGGCGGTGCTCATGGTCATTTCCCTTGAAGGTTTCAGAGGCTCTATTGTAGTCGCAATGTGACTACAGCTTAAGGGCAATGCCGGTTTGCTTACCGTGCTTTGTTGTCCGTTTTCTGAGACGACCCCAACTTCATCGACAAGAAGGCGAGGTGCGATCACTGCGTTCGGTCAAAGAGCAGTTGGCCGTCGCCGAGGTGAAAAACCAGCAGTTGTCGGATCAGTTGGCGCAAGCCAACGGGCGAGTGGCCGATCTGGACAAGGAAAATCAAGCGAACGTCAGCAAGCTACGGGAGGCTGCGGAAACGGAGCAGCGGCTGGAATCCGAACTGATGGCGGCAAAATCCGTTGTCGTCAGCCACGAGAAAATCTTTGAAAGGCTCGCGGCATTGCAGGCACCACAGGCAAAGAGCGTCAACGCAAAGAAGAATAGTGTTGACAGTCAAAATTCGCTTTTTAATTCAGAAGAGTAGGCCGATTTTCGGGGAATTTTTCATGAATCCCGGCCAACCCTCAAGCTGGTTCCGATGCGTGTCGACGAAATGCCGGCGGCGCTGGCGCGCGGCGATATCGAGGCGTTTGCCGCCTGGGAGCCCGCGCCGTCCATCGCGCTTGCCAACAGCGATATCAATCGCATCGTCTTCCGGGGGTCGAGTACCGACTATTTCGTGATTTCCCGGGAGGTCGTCAAGCGCTCGCCGCAGGCCGTCAATGCCCTGGTCGCGGGCTACGTCCGGGCCATCGAATGGTTGCGGGCTTCCCGGCGGAATCAGGAAAAGGCGGCGCAGTGGGTAAAGGACGATGCCGAGGAGTTTTCGGGGAAGAAGAGCGATATCTCCCTTGAGCAGATCGCCGGCATCACCCGGCGGGAACTGTTGAGCATTCCGTCGGCGCCGCGCATCATCGTCAATCCGCGCGCCCAGCCGCCGTTGAAGGGGGCCTTCGATTTCCTGAAGGGCCTGGGCAAGTTGCCGGCCGATGCCAGCTGGGCCAATGTCGAATCGGCAATGAACAACGATATCCTCCCCAATATTCTGGCCGATACCCGCCTGTCCGAAACGGGACGTTTCGATTATCCGGAGTGACGGGCGAGTTCCGATGAAACAATCCTTCTCGGTACGCATCACGCGATATTTCGGTGCGCTGTTCGTCGTGGCGATGGGCAGCATCCTGATGCTGTGGTACTTCGGGCTGCCGTTGCTCGGCATGAACGGCGCCAGTACGCAGCGCCTGATCGAGGCCAACCGCCTGCTGGAGATTTCGGCGGACCATGCGCAGCGGAATTTCAGCAGCAAGCTCACCGAGCGCCGCGGGGACATGGTGGTGCTGTCGGAGAATTCCGGCCTGGCCCAGCAGTTCGTGCAGGGCTCGCCGAATCTTCACGCCAATCTCGGTCGGCTGTTCGACCGTCTGCAGCGGGCCTATCCGGACCGCTACGTCGAGCTCTATGCGATTGATCCGGTCAGCTTGAAGATCATCGGTTCCGGTTCCGGAAAGGGGCTGGGCGAAGCCTTCTTCGATCCCGAACTGGCCCGCTCGGTCAGCCAGGTGGGCATCAGCGAACTGATCGACCAAGTGGCGTGGAACGGCGGCAGCCACCTGATCATCATGCGGCAGGTTCGTGACATGCACGGCGACGGGCGGCCCAATGGGCGTCCGGCAGGCATTCTGGCCGCCATTCTCGATGCGACCTATTTCACCTCGGGCAGCGGAGAGGCGGTCTCGACCCTGCAAGGCAGCGAAACCATCATGCTCGACGGCCATGGGCAGCTGATCGCCCAGGCCCGGAAACACGCCGGTCTGGGCGAGGCGCTTTCCCGCGTGGCGCCCGGTTTCGAGGGCAGCCTGACCCTCACCGATGCGAACGGAAACGACTATCTGGCGGCCTTCAGGTTTCTGCCGCTCAGCGGAACCCAGGGCAACACGCTGGTGGTGGTGCAGAGCAAGGCGCAGGCCCTGGAGAGTTTGAAGGGCGGGGCGATCAATCTGGGCATGGCCGGCTTGTTGCTGAGTCTCGGGGCGCTGCTGCTGGTGCGGGTGGTGGCGCAGCGCATGGCGGCACCCATCGCCCAGCTCGCCACCGACGCCCATCGCTTCGGGGGCGGGGAACTGGCTGTGCGCACGAAGCTTGATGCCGGCGACAGCGCCGAAATCCACCAGCTGTCGTCGGCATTCAACCAGATGGCGGAAGCGATTCAGCGCTCCCACAGCCAGCTTGAAGACAGAATCCGCGAACGTACCCAGGCGCTGCAGCACGAGCGCGATAACGCCCAGCGTTATCTGGATGTGGTCGATGTGCTGATCGTCGCCCTCGACGTCAATGGGCGGATCGCGATGATCAACCGCAAGGGGGCGCAGATGCTGGGCCTGCCGGCGGCGGACCTGATCGGCATGGACTGGTTCGAGCGCTTCCTGGCGAGCGATCAACGGGCGGCGCTGCGCCTGGTCTTCGCCCAGCTGATATCCGGCCAGGGGCCCTCGCTCGAGCAATACGAAAACCGGATTGTCGATAGCCGGGGCCGGGAGATCCTGGTCGCCTGGCGCAGCGTCCTGCTGCACGGTGAATCGGGGGAGGTCGTCGGTGCGCTGTCGTCGGGGGAGGACATCACGGCGCGCCGGGCGGCGGAGGAGGGCTTGCGGGAGAGCGAGCAGCATTTCCGCACCCTTGCCAACAGCGGTTCGGCCCTGATCTGGACGTCGACGCCCGACAAGCTGTGCGATTACTTCAACGACCCGTGGTTGCGCTTCACCGGCCGAACGTTCGAGCAGGAGCTCGGCCATGGCTGGACGGCGGGGATACACTCCGAGGACTACCAGCGCTGCGTGGATGTCCATGTCGCGCATTTCGACCAGCGATCGCCGTTCACCATGGAGTACCGCTTGCGTCATGCCGATGGCGGGTATCGCTGGCTGGCCGACCTGGGAAGCCCGCGCTTCAACAGCCGGGGGGATTTCATCGGCTTTATCGGCTTCTGCTACGACGTCACCGAGCAAAAGGCGGCCGGCGAGGAACTGGAGCGCCACCGGCATCATCTGCAGCGCCTGGTCGAGGAGCGGACGGCCGAACTGGTTCGCGCCAAGGAGGCGGCCGAATCGGCCAGCCGCGCCAAGAGCACCTTCCTCACCAACATGAGCCACGAACTGCGCACGCCGCTCAACGGCATCATGGGCATGATCACGCTGGCCAGGTCGCACATGGTCGATCACGTCGGCAAGGAGCAGCTGGACAAGGCGAAGGTGGCCGCCGACCATCTGCTGCGGGTGATCGGCGATATCCTCGATATTTCGAAGATCGAGGCCGAGCGCATGACCCTGGAGCGGGTCGATTTCAAGCTGATGCCGGTGTTCGAGAACCTGATCAGCCTGATCGGCCACAAGGCGAGGGTGAAAGGCTTGGAGATGCTGACCCATCTGCCGGGCGAGTTGGCCGATCAGGTCTTGCTGGGCGATCCACTGAGGTTGGGGCAGGTGCTGATCAATCTGTCCGGCAATGCGGTCAAATTCACCGAGCATGGCTCGATCGCCATCAGCGTCGCCATCCGCGACAACACGCCCGGCGACATGCTGCTGCACTTCGCCGTCCGGGACACCGGGATCGGTATCTCGGAGGCGGACATGGGGCGGCTGTTCTCGGCGTTCGAGCAGGCCGACAGCTCGATGACGCGGCTCTATGGCGGCACCGGGCTGGGGCTCGCGATCAGCCAGCATCTGGTCAACCTGATGGGCGGCCGGATCGAGGTTGAGAGTACGCGCGGCGAAGGCAGCGTATTCCAGTTCTCGGTCCGTTTCCCCAAGGGCAGCCGGATGCCGGAGAAAGGGTATAGCGACGAGGCCTCGGCCATGGATCGTCTGCGCGGCGGCTATTCGGGCGCCTCCGTGCTGCTGGTCGAGGATGAGCCGATCAACCAGGAAGTTGCCCGGATCCTGCTCGAAGAAGCGGGAATGCATGTGGAAATCGCCGAAGACGGCCTGCAGGCCGTGGACTTGGCCGGAAAACGGTCTTACGCGGCGATCCTGATGGACATGCAGATGCCGAACATGAGCGGGGTGGAGGCGGCGATGGCGATTCGCGAGCGGGGCGGCAGGGTGCCCATTATTGCCATGACCGCCAATGCCTTTGCCGAAGACCGGGCGCAATGCCTGGAGGCGGGCATGAACGATTTCCTGACCAAGCCCGTCGATCCGGAGCACTTCTACGAAGTCCTGCTGAAGTGGATGGTGGCCGGCCCGGCGGCCTGAGCCCGGGCGGCCTGGTCAGGCGGGCGCCATGGCGGCCGGCAACCAGCATTGCCAATGACCGCAGGCGCAGCGTGCACGGCGCTCCGAACCATCCCAGGGGCCGCCCTGGCAGAGTCCGGTACTGGTTTCCGATTCGATGAGGACGATGCCGGGTGTCTGGCCGGCGCGGCGCGGGCCGCTCCAGCGTTGGCAACTGGCGCAGCGCTTGCGCTCGACGGCGTGGGCTAGCAGGTCTTTGCCGTCTTGCATGAGGCAATCGCCTGGGCGGCCGGCGCAACCTGGCCGCCAGCCCCGATCCAGCCCTTGATGCCGTGCTTCACGTTGTAGACGGTGGCGTAGCCGGCCTGCTGCGACAGGAGCTGGCTCACCGGCTTGGTGCGGTTGCCGCTGCGGCAGATGACGATCACCGGTTCGTTCGGCCTGGCGATGGGCTTGACCTTCTCCAGCCAGGCTGCGGCGTCGTAGCGCCCCTTTTCGTCGAAGAAGGTGAGCAGCTTGCTGCCGGCCAGGATGCCGGTTTCCTCCCATTCGCTCTGCAGGCGAATGTCGATGACCGGAACGCCGCTGCTGCTCAGTTTTTCGAGCTGGGCGTTGTCGATGTCGATCACCTCGGCACGGGCAATCGCGCCGAAGGCGAGCAGGCAGGCAAGAATCAACTGGCGCATGGCAATAGCCTTTGTATCAGGAAACGCTGATTGTACCGGGTTCCATCCTAATTCCATTGAGTCGTTTTTGGCTGCCGGGTTCCCGCCTCGTGGGATAATCCGCCCTTTTTCCGGGGCTGGCATGGCGCGCTCTGCAACTATTTTCAAGGCCGAACTCCAGTTGGCCGACCTCGATCGCTCGCATTTCGGCGATTACTCCCTGACCATCGCCCGGCATCCGTCGGAAACCGACGAGCGGATGATGGTCCGTCTGCTGGCCTTTGCGCTGAATGCCTCGGAGACGCTGGTGTTCGGACGCGGCCTGTCGACCGAGGACGAGGCCGACCTGTGGGACCTCGATGCCACTGGCGCCATCGAGCGCTGGATCGACGTCGGGCTGCCCGATGAAAAGGACATCCGCCGCGCCTGCAACCGTTCGCGCCACGTCGTCGTGCTCAGCTATGGCGGCCGCGCTGCCGAAATCTGGTGGCAGCAGGCGTCGGGCAAGGTTTCCGGCCAGAAGAACCTGCGCGTGCTGGCGCTGTCGGTCGAGGAGGGGCAGGCGCTGGCCGCTCTGGCCCAGCGCAGCATGCGCCTGCAATGCACCGTTCAGGACGGCATCGTCTGGCTGGGCGGGGATGAAGGGCATGTCGAACTGAAGCCGAAAGTGCTGCAGGCGCCCGAGTCGGCCTAGGGCATCGGGGGCCTTGCCCCGCCGCTCTGTGCGGCGGGGATCGATGGCCGCAAGGTCAGTCGCGTTCGCTTTCCTGCCGGAATTTCTCGTTCAGTTCCTGCAGGACCGAGGCTTCGCCGCGGACCCGGAAAAAGGCACCGTCGCCATCGGCCCGCTCCTCCAGCACCTCGCACTGCGAATAGATCTGCCCGCGCCACTGCTGCGCCGACCACGGCAGGAAGAGTTCCGCCTCGACCAGGTCCTGCTGGAAGAAGGCGACGATGGCGGCCCGCAGGCTGGCCACCTCGTCCGGGCGCCGGGCGCTCATCACGATGCAGCCGGGGTACTTGTCGCGCAAGGCGGCGGCGCATTCGGCCTGCGCCGCCTCGTCGCCGACATGGTCGATCTTGTTGAAGACGCGCAGGCGCGGCACATCGTCGGCGCCGATCTCGGCGAGGACGGTGTTGGTCACTTCCAGCTGGCGTTCGAAACCGGGATCGCTGGCATCGACGACGTGCAGCAGCAGCGCCGCGTCCAGCGCCTCGTCGAGGGTCGATTTGAACGAGGCGACCAGGCCGTGCGGCAGGTTCTTGATGAATCCCACCGTGTCGCTGACCAGCACGCGCGGCACGCTTTCAGGATGCAGGGCGCGCACCGTGGTGTCGAGCGTGGCGAACAGCTTGTTGGCGACCAGCACCTCGCTGCCGGTCAGGGCGCGCATCAGCGTCGATTTGCCGGCGTTGGTGTAGCCGACCAGCGCCACCCCGGCCAGGCCCTGGCGTTCCTGGCGCCTGGCCCGTTGGGTTTTGCGCTCGACTTCCATGGCGGCGATTTCAAGCTGCAGCTCGGCGATCCGGTCGCGAATCTTGCGGCGGTCCATTTCCGTGTGCGATTCGCCGGCGCCGCGACCGCCGACCCCGCTGCGTTGCCGGCCTTGCGGCCCGGCCAGCTTGGCCATTTCGCGCAGGCGCGGCGCCATGTAGCCGAGACGGGCAATCTCCACCTGGGCCTTGGCGGCCCGCGAACGGGCATTGCGATGG
Source organism: uncultured Dechloromonas sp. (assembly GCF_945957265.1). Classification (GTDB taxonomy): domain Bacteria; phylum Pseudomonadota; class Gammaproteobacteria; order Burkholderiales; family Rhodocyclaceae; genus Azonexus. The sequence continues at coordinate 14,300 of NZ_CAMFKO010000041.1, read as the reverse complement.
AAGATCTCGAGGATGACCATGGTCCGGTCCATCACCTCGCAACCGGTTTCCAGTTCGAGGTTGCGGGCCTGCGAGGGCGAAATCTCATGGTCGACCAGAACGGCCTCGATCGGCCCCAGGTGCGGCGTGGGCGGGTAGGAATCGTCCGCCACCGCGGCTTCTCCGCGCACGAAGTGGTGTATTTCCTGGCGCTTGCCGATGCCGAGGTAACCGGTGGTGTCGAAGCTGCCGCGTTTTTGCGTGAAGGTGTGGATGACCTTGTAGCCAAGCGTCTTGGCCAGTTCGCGCAGCTCGGCAATTGACGCCTCGAACTCGGTGTCGCTGACGTGGGGCAACTGTACGGCCGCCACAACGGCGTAGGTGGGTTTTTCCTGGACTTCTTTTTGCATGCGGGAATGGCTTTGCCGAAAAAGGTAAGGGCGGAGTGTAACCGCCAATACCCGGCTTTCCGCATTTGTTGGCGCCGGGCGCCGTCAGGCGCGCAAGCTCAGCGCCGGATCACCTGCCAGACCAGCTCGAAACCGGCCGATACCAGGTCGATGACGTCGACCAGCCCGGTTTCCGTCTCGGCTTGCTGTCTTCGCTGGCGCGATGCGGCCCGTTCGCGCATCACGATGGCGTCGCCCAGGGCTTCGACATCGCGCGTCGTGCGCCGGGTTTCGGCATGCTGGAGGCGAGCCAGCGCCTTTTCGACGGCATCGGCATCGAGGATGGCAATCGGGGCGCGGCAATGCCCGCACGCGTGATCCTTGCGGATATCGACCGGGGCGCCGCAGCCGGTGCAGCGCACGATCCCCACCTTGACCGACAGTTCGCTCACTTCGGCCGGCGATAACTGCCGGACAAAGCCCTTCTCGATCATGAACTGCGCGAAGGTCGTGAAGCGCCCATGTTTTTGCAGGCAGCGATGGTAGTTGAAGCGACCGCCATGCTTGGCGACATCCAGCCCGTGCAGCAGCTTGTCGTCGCAGCGCGGGCAGTTCAGGGGCGCGCGCAGCGGCAGGCGTTGATCGTCGCGGTGCTGATGGATCAGCTTGAACAGCTCGACGATGCCGCCCGGCGTCAGCTGCACGCTCTCGAATTCGTCGAACCAGATGCCCTGGCAGGGAAAGCACAGGTCGATCGTCACCTCGCCATGGTGCATCCGCTCGAAGCGGTGCTTGGTCATGGTCTGGCGGCAGGAGGGGCAGGGTAGCGGTTTCATGGTGACGACGAAACGAGGTGGCATTCGGGATCAACGGCGAGACTATAGCGCAAGCATGTGGCCGGTTTGTCGTCATGAAAAATGGATGGGATGGTAAGGATCATCATCCGTTAATATTCCGGTTTGTCCCACCCCTGCGGAAGCGCCATGAAAATCGCCGATCCCGACCGAAATGACCTGGTCAACGAAATCAGACTGATGCTCGGCGAACTGCCGTTCGACGGAGCGAGGGTTCTCGAACTGGGCTGCGGTCGGGCCGAAAAGACCCGCTTGCTGGCGGAAACCGGCCGACCGGCCGAGATCGTGGCGCTGGAGGTCGATAAGATCCAGCATGCACGCAACCTGGAAATCGCCGACCTGCCTACGGTGAGCTTTCGTCACGGCGGCGCCGAGGCCATTCCGGCCGACGACAATAGCGTCGATATCGTGCTGATGTTCAAATCCCTGCACCATGTGCCGATGGCGCAGATGGACCGGGCGCTGCGCGAAATCGCCCGTGTTCTCAAGCCGGGCGGGCTGGCCTGGATTTCCGAGCCGGTCTACGCCGGCGATCTGAACGAAGTGTTCAAGCTCTTCCACGACGAGAAAGTCGTGCGCGAGGCAGCCTTTGCCGCGCAGTGCCGGGCCGTCGACAGCGGCAGCCTGTTGCTGGAGCGCGAGATGTTCTTCGATACCCGCAGTTTTTTCGAGGATTTCGCGCAGTTCGACAGCCGGATGATCCGCGTCACCCACACCAATCACCAGCTGTCGCCCGAGCTTTACCGGCAGGTGCGCGAGAAGTTCGAGTCCTGCATGACAGCCGGGGGCGCCACCTTCCTGAATCCCCAGCGGGTCGACCTGCTGCGCAAGCCGACCTGAACGCGCTCAGCCGCAGGAGGCCTGGCGAATGGTGCCAAGGTTGAGCTTGACGCCTTTCTTCATCTTGCCGATGACGTGCATCTCGCAGGCCTTGCAGTCGAACTTGAGGACGAGCTTTTCGCTGCCGTTCATCAGCGTCATCGGGTCCGGCTTCAGGTGCTTCACTTCCTTGGGGCACAGGTTGAAGCTGTAGCGCAGGCAGTGGCGGGTGATCATCAGCGAGACCATGCCTTTCTCGTTGCCGGCCTCGTAGGCCTCCTCGATCAGCTTGACCCCGTGTTTTTCGTAGAACTGCCGGGCCTTGGCATTGAAGACGTTGCCCAGGTAGGTCAGCTCCTCCTGCGGGTAGGGCACCGGGTTGGCTGCCGGAGCCGCGCGCGGCGGTCGCGGGTGGCTGGCGATGCGGGCGGCTTCGAGTCTTTCGGTCGCTTCGCGGCGCAGCGCGTTGACCGCGCCGACCGGTAGGAACCAGGCCTGCGTCAGGTTCAGCTCGGCCGGCTCGGCGCGGAACATCGTGTTGCCGAACTTGCCGAGGTTTTCCCGCAGCTTGGCCAGGGCCTGTTCCGGGTTCTGGGCCAGTTCGCTGCCGATTTCCGCGCTGCGCGGCAGCGTTGCGCTGGCCGTCACGCCGTCCTCGTCGGTCAGCGTCAGCACGAAGGCCGTGTCGGTTTCCGAGAGCACCGGCTTGAGCGAAATCCGGCGATCGGCCGAATCCTTTTCCAGCGCCCGCTCGAATGCCTGGTCGCGGTTGCGGAACAGGGTCGCGCCGACCGTCAGTTCTTCCGGCATCTCGGCCGGGAAGAGCTTGTCGCCCTCGGCGCGGTTGATGCGCATGCCCATCACGTCGCCGTTGGCGTCGTGGAAGCAGACGCCGTCGCCATTGTGGAAAGCCTGCTCGCTATTGACCACGATCCAGCCGTCGCCGATTTCGACCACTTCGCCGATCAACTCGCCGACGAAGGCGGGGGTATCGAAGGCGCCGATATCGTCCTGGCGGCCGCCGGCAAAGTAGTCGGTATAGCCGCGGTTGAAGGTCTTGTCCGGCTGCGGCTCGAACGTGAAGGTGCTGCGGCCGCTCGAGGCGCGGGTGTATTGCGGGTTGGCGGCAATGATCCCGTCGAGCAGCTGGCGGTAGTGCGCCGTGATGTTCTTGACGTAGGAGAGGTCCTTGAGCCGTCCCTCGATCTTGAACGAACTGACGCCGGCTTCGACGAGGGAGAGCAGGTTCTCGGTCTGGTTGTTGTCCTTCATCGACAGCAGGTGCTGGTCCTCGGTGATCACCTTGCCCTTCTCATCGACCAGCGTGTAGGGCAGGCGGCAGGCTTGGGAGCACTCGCCGCGGTTGGCGCTGCGCCCGGTGTGCGCATGGCTGATGAAGCACTGTCCGGAATAGGCGACACAGAGTGCGCCGTGAACAAAATATTCCAATTGAACAGTGGTTTGCGATGCAATGCTAACAATTTCCTTTAATGTGCATTCGCGGGCCAGGACGATCTGCGAGAAGCTCGCATCCTCGAGGAATTTCGCTTTCTCGGGGTTGCGGATATCCGTCTGCGTGCTGGCGTGCAACTGGATGGGGGGCAGGTCCATCTCCAGCAGGCCCATGTCCTGGATGATCAGCGCGTCGGCGCCGGCTTCGTAGAGCTGCCAGGCCAGTTGCCGGCTGTCCTCGAGTTCCGAGTCGTGCAGGATGGTGTTCAGCGCGACGAAAACCTTGGCGCGGTAACGGTGGGCAAAATCGCACAGGCGTTTGATTTCGGCGACATCGTTGCCGGCGCCGTAGCGGGCGCCGAAAGACGGGCCGCCAATATAGACGGCATCGGCGCCGTGCTTGATGGCCTCGATGCCGAAATCGGCATTCTTGGCCGGGGCGAGGAGTTCGAGCGGGTGTTGAATTCGGGTCATGGCGCCTTAGTACGTAAAACGCGGCGCAAGTTCTTCGATATTGAACTCGCGCAGGATGGCTTCGGCCCGTTCGCGGGCATTCTTTCTCGGATGATTGCGCTTCGAGGCGATGATCAGCTCGTTTTTCATCGAGTGTTCCCAGCCGACCAGTTCAGTCACCGTCACGTCGTAACCGTGCGACTCGAGCAGCAGGCAGCGCAGCACGTTGGTCAGGTGGCTGCCCAGTTCGCGGGTATGGATGGGGTGTCGCCAAAGTTCGGACAGCGAGGTCTTGCCCAGCGAATCGTTCTTTCTGGCGCGCATCGCGGCGGCTACTTCGGCCTGGCAGCAAGGGACGAGGACGATATGGCGGGCATTGCGCGTCAGGGCGAAACGGATGGCATCGTCGGTGGCGGTGTTGCAGGCGTGTAGCGCGGTGACGACATCGACGGTGGCCGGCAGCTCGGTCGACGACAGCGAATCCTCGACCGTGCACGCCATGAAGCGCATGCGCGGAAAGCCCAGCCGGGCGGCCAGTTCGCGCGATTTTTCGACCAGTTCGGCACGGGTTTCGATGCCGACGATCTCGCCGCTGGCACGCTCCTTGAAATAGAGGTCATACAGGATGAACCCGAGATAGGATTTTCCGGCGCCATGATCGACCAAGGTTTCCGCATTTTCGAGCAGCGGCTCGATGAACTGATAGAGGTGATACACCTGTTTCAGCTTGCGGCGCGTGTCCTGGTTGAGCTTGCCGTCGCGCGTCAGGATGTGCAATTCCTTCAGCAAATCAAGGGATTGGCCGGCGCGGATTTCCGGAATGTCGGCGGGGGTGTTCTGCTTTTTCATAGGCGTGATTATCGCATTTCGAAAGCACTAACTTTTGTGTCAACCGAATCGAAATTGCGTCGTTATTAGGCTCATGGTGATCAAACACCGCATACCTACGGAGATAGTCAAATGGGCAGTCTGAGCAACGAATCCTTCGAACAATTCCTGGATTCCCTGAAGAAAGCCGGTATCACGATTTCCAACGAAGCCGAACTGCGCGAGCGGCTGGCCGAAGCACAACGCTGGCGTTTCGCCTTCCAGACCCTGGCTGCCAACGGCAAGACCATCGGTATCTGCTTCGAAGATCATTCCGAAGGCCGCAACGATGCTGAAATCGACCGTGCTTTCAACGAGTTCCAGTTTTCCGAAAAGACCAAGGCTGTGTTTTCCGCCAGCTTGAAGCACTGACAAAATAACGTTACATTCCACACACGGTTTGCGTGCCTCGCGATGGCGGGGCACAAAAAAGGACGGGCGCCGAAATGGCGCCCGTTTTGCATTCTGGTATTTCGTTTTTTGGGTTGACAGTAACGCCAACGGTCAACCGGAGATTCCGGCAAAAATCGAAATGCCGGTAAAAAAATGGCCTAACTTGCTCGCAAGCTATCTCTAGTTTGATGGCTAGTTGCTATGCTGCTCTCAGTGTCTATTCTTGTCCCCCCGTGAAGCGCTTCGATTCTCCTCCTCCGCTTGATTTATGGCCATTTATTGACCGATTCTGGGGCTGCGAAAGTGAGCAGGCCGAGGTTTGGCCGACATTATTGCCAGGAACGGGCGCCGAAATATATTTGCATTATCACCAACCTTTTCCCGGCGTTGGCTTGGGTACACACCTGGCCTGTTTTCGATCGGAAAGCTCGTCTCTGGGCCAGGCTGGTGCAGTCGGTTTTGTGGCAATTCGCTTTCGCACCGGGATGCTAGCCCGCTTCACCGATCATCCGTTGGCCTCGCTCAATGATCAGGTTCTGGATTTGGAGGCGTTGTGGAGTGGGGCTGGTCGGGTTCTGTATTCACGTTTTCTGGAAGCGGCAACAATCGCCGAACGGCTGGCACTGTTGCACGGCTTTCTGCGTCGCCAATTGCGCTCCGGCGATCATTTGGTGGAGATTGCGGCTGATGCGATCTACCAACGGGGGAGTGTATTGCAGATGGCTGAGTTGGCTACCCAAAGTGGCTTGGGGTTGAGGCAACTGGAACGCCGCTTTCAAGCGGTATTGGGCGTTTCACCTGCACGCCTGCGCGGCTTGGTTCGCTTTCAGAAAACTTGCCGGCAACTCTTTTTAGATCCCGATGCAACGATACTGGACACGGCCTTGGCTCACGACTACTACGATCATGCGCATTTTTGCCGCAACTTCCGACAATTAAGTGGGCGGTCGCCGCAGGCCTATTTTTCCGAGGCCCGGGGGCTGACGCATTTTTACAATACGCCGCGCAAGCTCTGCGGCACAGTGGCTCCTCAATCAATTTAGCTGAGAGAGGAGTTACACATGATGCTGTTGGTCGAACTGCAAGCGCGTCCGGAGTGCTGCGAGGAATTGATGGCGCTGCTTGAAGCGCTGACAGAGATCGCTGCTACCGAAGCAGGGGTCTTGGTCTATGCGGTTAACCGCAGTCAGGATACGCCCACGCATTTTGTATTGTATGAGTTGTATCGCAGTCGTGCCGAATGGGAGGCGCATCTGCAACTCACGGGCGTGAAGCAGGCCTTAGCGCGTTTCCCAGAACTGTTAACCGAAGAGCCAAAGCTATTATTCGGCGAGGGTTTGCAGAGGGTAGCCAAGTCTACTTGAAGCAGTCTGGCTATACGGAGTGGGGCGTTTAGCAGTGCCGGAAGCAAAAACATGAGTTTTCAATACGCTCAAACAACAATCGCGGCTTAAGCCGCGATTGTTGTTGCCCTGCTGATCAGCGTGTGATCGGCTTGTAGCGAATCCGCTTCGGCTTGGCGCCTTCCTCGCCCAGGCGTTTGCGCTTGTCTTCTTCGTATTCCTGGTAGTTGCCCGGGAAGAAGGTCCATTGCGAATCACCCTCGGCGGCCAGGATGTGCGTGCAGATGCGGTCGAGGAACCAGCGGTCGTGCGAGATGACCAGCGCGCAGCCCGGGAACTCGAGCAGGGCGTCTTCCAGCGCGCGCAGGGTTTCGACGTCGAGGTCGTTGGACGGTTCGTCGAGGAGCAGCACGTTGCCGCCGGCCATCAGCGTCTTGGCCAGGTGCAGGCGGCCGCGTTCGCCGCCGGACAGGTTGCCGACCAGCTTGCCCTGATCGGCGCCCTTGAAGTTGAAGCGGCCGATATAGGCGCGCGACGGCATTTCGAACTTGCCGATTTGCAGGATGTCGCTGCCCTGGGCCAGTTCGTCGAACACGGTTTTCGAGCCGTCCAGGCAGTCGCGCGACTGGTCGACGTAGGCCATCTTGACGGTCTGGCCGATCTTGACGGCGCCGGAGTCGGGCTGCTGCTGGCCGGTGATCATCTTGAACAGGGTCGATTTACCGGCGCCGTTCGGGCCGATGATGCCGACGATGGCCCCCGGCGGGATGCTGAAGCTCAGGTTGTCCATCAGCAGCTTGTCGCCGAAGGACTTGGTGACGCCGTCGAATTCGATGACCTGGTCGCCCAGGCGCTCGCCGACCGGAATGAAGATTTCCTGCGTTTCGTTGCGCTTCTGGTATTCGTGGCTGGACATTTCCTCGAAGCGGGACAGACGGGCCTTGGACTTGGCCTGGCGCGCCTTCGGGTTCGAACGCACCCACTCCAGTTCCTGCTTCATCGCCTTCATGTGGGCGTCGATCTGCTTGTTTTCCGTTTCCAGGCGGGCTTCCTTCTGCTCCAGCCAGGACGAGTAGTTGCCCTTCCAGGGGATGCCGTGGCCGCGGTCGAGTTCGAGAATCCATTCGGCGGCGTTGTCGAGGAAGTAGCGGTCGTGGGTGACGGCGACGACGGTGCCGGGGAAGCGGACGAGGAATTGTTCCAGCCATTCGACCGATTCGGCGTCGAGGTGGTTGGTCGGTTCGTCGAGCAGCAGCATGTCGGGCTTTTCGAGCAACAGCTTGGCCAGCGCGACGCGGCGCTTCTCGCCGCCGGACAGGTTGCCAATGACGGCATCCCAAGGCGGCAGGCGCAGCGCGTCGGCAGCGATTTCCATCTGGTGTTCGGTATCGGAGCCGGCGGTGGCGATGATTGCCTCGAGGCGGGCCTGTTCCTCGGCCAGCTTGTCGAAGTCGGCTTCCGGGTCGGCGTAGGCGGCATAGACCTCGTCCAGCTTGGCCTGTGCCTGCATCACTTCGCCGAGGGCGGATTCGACTTCTTCCTTGACCGTCTTGGCCGGGTCGAGCTGCGGTTCCTGCGGCAGGTAGCCGATGGAAACGCCGGCCAGGTGCTGCACCTCGCCGTCGTATTCCTTGTCCACGCCGGCCATGATGCGGAGCACGGTGGACTTGCCGGCGCCGTTCAGGCCGAGCAGGCCGATCTTGGCACCGGGGAAGAAGGACAGGGAAATGTCCTTGATGATCTGACGCTTGGGCGGGACGATCTTGCTGACCCGCAGCATGGACATGACGTATTGAGCCATTTGCGCTTGCCTGAAAGGAAAATAATCAAAAGGCGAAGTCTACGAGGCTTCAGCGCAAATAACCAGCCTTCGTTCACCGAAGGCCGGTCAGGCAGCGGGGGGCGGGTGGCTTAGTAGTGGACGTTGCCCAGCGTGCGGTGGAGCAGCACGGCCGGCGCATCGACGCGCGGGCAGGTGCGCAGGCCGCCGATCTGCTGGAAGCCCATGGTCCGGCGATAGTAGCCGGCGTGACGCGGATTGACTTCGATGACCAGCTCGGTGCCGCCAAAAACGGCGCGCACGTACTGGTAAATGGCCATGAACAGCGCGTCGAGCAGTTCGGGGTCGTGGCAGTCGAGGTCGACCGCCAGGCGGGTAACTTCGCAGACCACCCGCGACTGGCCGCGCAGGCGGGCCATTTCGTCCTTGTAGAGGCCGTCGGCGAGCAGGCCGGCGGCCGAGTCGCGCGAGGCGGTTGCGGTGGCGACCAGTTCGCCGGCGAGCCAGGCACCGATGGTGACATGGTTGGGGTCGGCCGGCTGCAGGCGGTTGGGCACCAGCCGGTAGCCGCGCCAGGCGTACATGCGGCGGACCAGGCTGCTGCAGGCGCGGAGCTGGGTATAGGTGACGGCAGGTGCGACGATCATTTCCGGTACGTCGACCGGAGTCGTCGCATCGGAAGACGGGCCATGCTCTTCCGTCAGCAGCTGGGTGTCCAGGAGGCGGGGGAGCAAGGTGTGGAAGGGTGATGCATCGTGCATGGCGGGCATTCTATGGGGTGCCTATAAAGTAATCAACCGGCGACTGCGCTGAGCGGCAGGACAGGTTCGTCGCGCTGGTAGCGCTGGGCAGGTTTTTCGGGGGAAAGGGAATTGATGTCGCCGCACAGTTCGCCGCCTTCGTCGATGACCAGCTTGCCGTAACGGATCTTGCCGCTGACCTTGCCGGTGGCGTGGATGATCAGTTGCGAGCGTGCCGTCAGTTCGCCTTCGAAGCAGCCGTGGATTTCGGCCACGTCGATGCTGACCTTGCCGGAGAAGGCGCCCTTGTCGGCGATGCGGATGACGCGGCTGTCCATGGTGGCTTCGACGCGGCCTTCGACGACCAGCGTGTCGCAGTCGAGGATTTCGGCACCCTTGAGCTTGACGTCGGGGCCGACGATGAGACGGGCGGCGACCGGGGTTTCGGTTTCGGAGGTGGTCATTTTTTCTTCCGTGGAGGCGGCGGGAGCCTCGGTGACGACCTTGGGTTCGGGTACGGCACCGGCGAGACCGTTGCCCGATCCGAGAACGCTACGGACGTCCTTGCGGGTGATGCTGTCGTTGCGGGTGGTGATGGTCGGTTTGCTGAACATGGAAACTCCCGTGATGAGGTTTTTGACAAAAATTCGTCCCATCCCCCATTGCGATATCCGTGCCATGTCGATCAATTTCAAATAAAACAGTTAATTAGCGTATTTAATTAAACCAGATTCAAGAAACAAATGGCGTGGGTGTCGTCAAATGGCGACAGGTTTTTTTGGCCTTTCCCGGAAAGTCGTCTAGGCTTGAAAAATGTCCTGTCGTTAAAATGCGACACGCGTTTAGTCTTTTGATTCGTATGGGAAATTTTTTACTGCTCCAGGGCTTTGTCGAGATCGGGCACGCGCTGCCGGCCGCTAAACTGGGTGGGAGTCTTCAAATCAGCACACAAATGAATCGCATTTCCTTCCGCCAGGGCATGTTGCTCGGCTTCACGCTGATCGTCCTGCTGCTGGGCGGGGTGGCGATACAGAGCTGGCTGGTCGTCGAAAGACTGGTCGACCAGAGCCGGCACAGCAGCGATCAGGCCCTGCAGCTGACCGCTGCCATCCAGGAACTGGGGGAACGCACGGTCGATATCGAACGCAGCGCCCGCCAGTATCTCGTGCTCGACAATCCGGTATTTCGCCAGCGCTTCGACGAACACCTGGCGCAGTCGCTGGCGGTCGTCGATCGGCTCGACGGCATGGCAGCCGAACCGCTGCCGCCCTTGCTCGGCGGCTGGCGCATGGTGGCCGAGGCGCTGCGCAGCGGGCTGGAGCAGAACATCCCGCAAGGCGAGATCATTCCCCTGCTGTCGCGCATGGCCGAGTTGAACGGGCTGCTCAAGCAGGCGGGGCAGCGCTGGGTCGAGGAGCAGAACCGCCGGACGCTGGACGAGCTGGATGCGGCGCGCCTCAAGCTGGGCGGGCGCATTGGGCTGGCCCTGCTCGGGGCGCTGCTGGTGGCCCTGGCCATGGGCTGGTGGCTGGTCCGCCCGGTGCGCCATCTTGAGCAGGCCATCGTGCGCCTCGGCGCCAGCCGGTTCGATGCGCCGATCACCGTCGGCGGCCCGGCCGACTTGCGCCAGCTCGGCAAGCGCCTCGACTGGCTGCGCCAGCGTCTCGCCGAACTGGAGGCCGACCGTGAACGCGCCTTGCGCCACGTGTCGCATGAACTCAAGACGCCGCTCACCGCATTGAAGGAAGGGGTTTCGCTGCTGCGCGAGGAGGTGCCCGGTCCGCTCGACGAAGCACAGCGCGAGGTGGTCGATATCCTGCAGCATAACGTGCGGGGGCTGCAGGAGCAGATCGAAAGCCTGCTTACCCTGAATGCCGCGGCCTTCGACGCGCGTCGCCTGCAGTTGGCTCCGGTCAAGCCCCGAAAACTGCTGGCCGGCGTCGTTCAGCGCCGGGAGCTGCACAGCCAGGCGCGCCAGCTCGTGGTTGTCCTCGAGGCGCCCGAGCAGACGGTGACGCTGGATGCCGAGAAAATGGCCGTCGTGCTCGACAACCTGCTGTCCAATGCTATCGACTTCAGCCCGGACAACGGCGAGATCCGCCTCGTCGTCACGCGCGCCGACGGCCTGTGCCGCTTCGAGTGCATCGACCAGGGGCCGGGCATTGCCGAAGAGGACCGCCAGCGGATCTTCGATCCCTTCGTCCAGGGCCAGCGCGTGGCGCCGGCGCCGCGCCAGGGCAGCGGGGTCGGGCTGTCCATCGTGCGCGAGCTGGTGCGCGCCATGGGGGGCAGGGTTTATCTGGTGCCGCAGGAGAGCGGTGCCCATTTTTGCGTGGAAATTCCCGATGAGCAGTAAAACCGAATTGATGCGTCGCGGGCTGTGTGGCCTGTCGTTCGTCGCCCTGTTGGCCGGCTGCACGACCTTGTCGACCAACGCCAGGAAACCGGTCCGCAGCGACGAAACCACGCCGGAAGCGGCGCTCGCCTATTACCACGGCCTTGCCAGGATGACGCCGGCCGAACTGGGGCGCGAGCGCTCCATACTCGTCGCCGTGCCGCAAACGCCGTATACCCAGCTCCGCATGGCCATGCTGCTCGGCCATCCTCGTGTGCAGCAGGATCTCGCCAGGGGGCTGACGCTGCTCGACAGCGTGCTCAAATCCAGCGACCCGGCGGCCGCTCCGTTCCAGCCGCTGGCCCGGCAGGTAGCCGACAATTATCTCGAACGCCTGAAGCTGGAAAGCCAGCTCGAACGGCAGGGGCAGCAATTGAAGGACAGCCAGCGCAAGGCCGGCGAACTGCAGGACAAGCTCGACAGCCTGGCCGACATCGAGCGCACGCTGACGCCCCGGCCGCGTTCCGGCAAGCCGGAAGGGAGCCGGCGATGAGGCAGGCGTTGCGAGGCGAGGGCGCCCATGTGCTGGTTGTCGATGACGACGAGGATATCCTCCGTTTGCTCACCATGCGCCTGAAGGCGCGCGGCTTCCGGGTGACGGCGGTCGGTTCGGCCGAACAGGCGTTGGCGCGGGTGGCTGTCGATTCCCCGCGTGTCGTGGTCAGCGATGTCCGCCTGCCGGGACAGGATGGCCTGGCGCTGTTCGAGGAAATCCGCCGCACGCGGCCGACCCTGCCGGTGATCCTGCTCACCGCGCACGGCAATATTCCCGATGCGGTCGATGCCACCTCGCGCGGCGTTTTCGGCTACCTGACCAAGCCTTTCGACAGCCAGATTCTGCTCGAAAAGATCGACCGCGCCCTGCAGCTTTCGGAGCCGACCCTGCCGGCCGGCGAAGAAGCACTGGCGGCCGGCGAGGGCGGCGATGCCTGGATGGAGGGCGTCATCTTCCGCAGCAGCCGCATGGCCGCCCTGATGGCCGATGCGCGCATGGTTGCCGCTTCCGACGCCAGCGTGCTGATTCGCGGCGAAAGCGGTTCCGGCAAGGAGGTGCTGGCCCGCGCCATCCACCGGGCCAGTCCGCGTGCCAAGGGGCCGTTCGTTGCCATCAACTGCGGTGCCATTCCCGAGCAACTGCTGGAGTCCGAACTCTTCGGCCACGCCAAGGGCGCCTTCACCGGCGCCGCCACCAGCCGCGTCGGCCTGTTCCAGACGGCCAACGGCGGCACGCTCTTTCTCGACGAAATCGGCGACATGCCGCTCGCCCTCCAGGTCAAGCTGCTGCGCGTGCTGCAGGAACGCGTGGTGCGTCCGGTCGGCACGACCAAGGCCGAGCCGGTCGATGTCCGTCTGCTGTCGGCGACGCACCGTGATCTCGATGCCGCCATGGCGCAGGGGCTGTTCCGCGAAGACCTCTATTACCGTCTCGATGTCGTGTCGCTGACCTTGCCGAGGCTGGACGAGCGGCGCGAGGATATCCCGCTGCTCGCCGCCCATTTCGCCGGCCTGCTCGCCGTCAAGTACGGCAAGCCGATCAACGGCTTCGCGCCGGACGCCCTGGAGGCGCTGGCGACCGCTTCCTGGCCCGGCAACGTCCGGCAGCTGTTCAACGTCGTCGAACAAAGCTGCGCGCTGACCTCGACGCCGCTGATCCCCGCCGCGCTGGTCCAGCGCGCGCTGCGCGTGCCGGCCATGGATGCCTTGACCTACGCCGACGCCAAGCAGCGTTTCGAGCGCAACTACCTGGTCCAGCTGCTCAAGCTGACCGACGGCAACGTTGCCGACGCCGCCCGCATTGCCGAGCGCAACCGGACCGAGTTCTACCGCCTGTTGCAAAAGCACGACCTGACCCCGGCCATGTTCCGGAGCGAAGGCGAGTCGCAACCGGAGCGCTGATTTCGCCGCGGCGCCCAGCTCCGGCGAGGGCGCCGCGCATCGACGTGTCGCCGGCGCACGACGCCAGGCGCCGTTCGTTGCCGCTGAATATTCATGTACCCATTGAATCGATTGGAAAATTTGCCGCTGGCACGAAGATCGCAATAGGGCTGGGCACATACGACAAGAAGGGAATCAATATGCTCAAATCCAATGTCTTCGCTGCCGCGCTGGTCGCTGCCGCCACCTTTGCCGGGCTCGGCTTGTCCTCCGCCGCCACCGACGACCCGCAGGTGCTGGCCGCCGTGGTGGCCAACAACGAAGCGCAGGACTCGGCGCTGGGCGACCGGGTCGAAACCCTGCTGCGCACCGATATCGGCCTTGCCGGTTCGAAAATACGGGTTTCCGCCAAGTCGGCGGTGATCACCGTGGCCGGAACGGTACCCGACGAACATGCCCTGCGCCGGGCGCTCGACCTGGCCAGCGGCGTGCGGGGCGTGCGCGAGGTGCGCAACGCCATGGAGGTCGACGTCCCAAAATGAGGGGCGAGGGCGGTGTGGGGTGGCTGATCGCGTTGCTCAGGCGGTTTCCAGCGTTATCAGCGGCGCGCCCTCATCGACCGTATCGCCCTCTGTAACGTGGATCGCCACGACGCGACCGGCGTAGGGGGTGGGAATGTCCAGCGCCACCTTGCCGGTTTCCAGGGTCAGGATGTTGTCGTCGCGCTGTACTTCTTCACCCACCTTGACCAGCAATTCCAGGATGAACACGTCGCCGCTTGCGCACGAGCCGCAGCTCGACCAGCATTCGGGATACTTCGGCATTCGGACTGAAATTGTGGACATCGTCTTTTTTCCGGAAAACCCTTGCATTCTACGCCTGGCCACGTATAATGCGCCGCTCTGTCAGCGCGCCCGTAGCTCAGTTGGATAGAGTATCTGGCTACGAACCAGAGGGTCGG
>NZ_CAMFKO010000040.1 GCF_945957265.1 uncultured Dechloromonas sp. | reverse complement strand
ACCTGTTCTCCGGCCTGTTCATCGGGCCGACCAGCCAGGCGCCGCGCATCGACGAGGCGCGCAACGACAGCCTGTACGAAATGGAAATCGCCTTCCGCGAGATTCCGCCGGTCGGCGGCTACATCCCGCCCTGGTTGGTCGACCGCGTGCTGCGCAACCTGCTCATCGACGTCACCGGCAACACGCACCGCGCCGAGTTCTGCATCGACAAGCTGTACTCGCCGGACGGCCCGACCGGGCGTCTCGGCCTGCTCGAACTGCGCGCCTTCGAAATGCCGCCGCACGCCCGCATGTCGCTGGCCCAGCAACTGCTGCTGCGCGGCCTGATCGCCCGCTTCTGGGACGAGCCCTACGCGCCGCAGCGCCTGGCCCGCTGGGGCACCGAGCTGCACGACCGCTTCATGCTGCCGCACTTCGTCGCCCAGGACTTTGCCGACGTGATGGACGAAATGCAGCAGGCCGGCTTCGCCTTCAAGCAGGAATGGTTCGCCCCGCATTTCGAATTCCGCTTCCCGAAATACGGCGATTTCGCCGTCAAGGGCATCGAGTTCGAACTGCGCCACGCGCTGGAACCCTGGCACGTCATGGGGGAGGAGGGCTCGGTCGGCGGCACGGTGCGCTACGTCGATTCCTCGGTCGAACGCGTCCAGGTCAAGGTCAAGGGCATGGCGCCGGACCGCTACGTGCTGACCTGCAACGGCGAGCCGGTGCCGCTGACCGCCACCGGCACCACCGGCGAGTTCGTCGCCGGCGTGCGCTACCGGGCGTGGCAGCCCAGCTCCTGCCTGCACCCGACCATCGGCGTCCATGCCCCGCTGGTCTTCGACATCGTCGATACCTGGATGTCGCGCTCGCTGGGCGGCTGCCAGTACCATGTCGCCCACCCGGGCGGGCGCAACTTCGACGTCCTGCCGGTCAATGCCTACGAGGCCGAAAGCCGCCGCCTGGCGCGCTTCTTCCGCTTCGGGCATACGCCGGGCACGGTGCGGGCGAAGCCGGTCGAGATCAGCGCCGAGCACCCGTTTACGCTAGACTTGCGACGTTTTTGACCCAGAATAATCGCGCCAGGCGCACCGCAGGGCCGGAGTTGATACTGATCCGGCCCGCTTGCGCCGGATAAGGCTCAATGGCCCGCACGCTCCTCGCCATCTACCCCCAGAGTGCCCGCCGCTACGACGAAATGTTGTCGGCGGACGGTGCCGTGCGCCCGCATTGGCGGCAGTTCTTTATCCATCTCGACTCGGTGGCGCCGGAGGAAATGCGCCAGCGCCTCGAGTTCGTCGACCGCCGCATCCTCGAAAACGGCGTCACCTACAACGTCTATGCCGCCCCGGACGGGGCCGACCGGCCGTGGGCGCTCGACCCGGTGCCGCTGATCATTCCCCCGGAGGAGTGGGCCGTGGTATCGGCCGCCGTGGCGCAGCGCGCCGCGCTGCTCAACGCCATGCTGGCCGACCTCTACGGCGAGCAGACGCTGCTCGCCGAGGGCCTGCTGCCGCCGGCGCTGGTCTATGGCCAGCACGGCTACCTGTGGCCCTGTCACGGCATCAAGCCGCCGGGCGGCGTCTGGCTGCACAGCTACGCCGTCGATCTGGCGCGCTCGCCGGACGGCCACTGGTGGGTCATCGCCGACCGCACGCAGGCGCCGTCGGGCGCCGGCTATGCGCTGGAAAACCGCCTCATCGTGTCGCGCGTCTTCCCCGAAATGTTCCGCGACCTGCGCGTCCAGCATGTCGCCGATTTCTTCCGCGACAAGCAGGAGGGCCTGACCGCGCTGGCCCCGGTGGACGGCGACGAGCAGCCGCACATCGTGCTGCTGACGCCGGGGCCGTACAACGAGACCTATTTCGAGCACGCCTACCTGGCCCGCTACCTCGGCTACCCGCTGGTCGAGGGGCAGGACCTGACGGTGCGCGGCGACACGGTGTACCTGAAGACCCTGCGCGGCCTGAAGCGGGTGCACGTCATCCTGCGCCGGCAGGACGACAGCTATTGCGATCCGCTCGAACTGCGCGGCGAATCGGCGCTCGGCATTCCCGGCCTGCTCAACGTCGCGCGCGCCGGCCGGGTGGTCATCGCCAATGCGCTGGGCAGCGGCCTGCTCGGCTCCGGCGCCCTGATGGGCTTCCTGCCGGCCATCTGCGAGCGCCTGCTCGGCGAAAAGCTGCTGATGCCGTCGATCGCCACCTGGTGGTGCGGCGAGAAGCCGGCGCTGGACTACGTGAAAAAGCATTTCGACGACCTGGTGATCAAGCCGGCCTACCCGACGCAGCGCATGGACCCGGTGTTCGGCCACGAACTGAAGGGCGAGGAGCGCGCCGACATGCTGCGCCGCATCGAGGCCCGGCCGCATGCCTACGTGGCGCAGGAGATGGTCCAGCTGTCGCAGGCGCCGACCTGGAGCCGCGCCCACGAGCGCCGCCTGCTGGCCCGGCCGGTCGGCCTGCGCGCCTACGCGGTGACGACGCCGGACGGCTATTCGGTGATGCCGGGCGGGCTGGCCCGGGTCGGCACCGCCGGCAACACGCGCATTCTCTCGATGCAGCGCGGCGGCGCCTCGAAAGACACCTGGGTGCAGACCAACGGCCCGGTCAGCGATTTCTCGCTGCTCAAGCCCTCGGTCGGCGTGCGCGACCTGGTCCGCGCCGGCGCCAACCTGTCGTCGCGCGTGGTCGAGAACCTGTTCTGGCTCGGCCGCTATTCCGAGCGTTTCGACGACAGCGCCCGCATGCTGCGCGTCGCCCTCGGGCGCGTCGTGGTCGCCAGCGGCGGCAAGACGCCGGCGGTCGTCGCCGCCATGGACCTGGCGCGGCGGATCGGCGTCCTGCCCGAGCCGGACGAGGACAGCCCGATCAAGGACGGCAGCGAGCACGTGCTGCTCGAGGCGATCTACGATCCCGACCAGCCGGGCAGCCTGGCCGGCAGCATCCGCAGCCTGATGTGGGCGGCGACCCATGTCCGCGAGCGCCTGTCGCTCGACCACTGGCATTCGCTGAACCGCCTGCAGCGCGACCAGCAGGCGGCGCTGAAGAAACATCCGACGCTGACCGAGGCCATCGCCTTCCTCGACCGCGTGCTCGGCGTCTCGTCGTCGCTGACCGGCTTCGCCATGGACAACATGACGCGCGACGACGGCTGGCGCTTCCTGATCATCGGCCGCCGCCTGGAGCGCCTGTCCTTCCTGGCGCAGGCCATGGCCCACTTCCTGACCATGGCGTCGGCCGCCGGCCCGGAATCGCTGGAATGGCTGCTCGACCTGATGGACTCGATCATCACCTACCGCTCGCGCTATTCCCGCTCGCCGGAGCTGCTGCCGGTCGTCGACCTGCTCGTATTCGACGACAGCAACCCGCACGGCGTGCTCTTCCAGGCCAACGTGCTGATGCGCTATCTCGAGCGCATGACGCGCGAACTGGGCGCCGATTTCGACGGCGACCTGGCCGGGGCGGTCGACCGGCTGCGCGCCTTCGATCTCGCCAGGCTCGAGCACCTGCCGTTCAGCCGCAGCCACAGCAGCGCCCCCTGCATCGAACTGGCCGCCTTGCTGCACGGTCTCGAACTGGCCGCCAACCAGTTGTCGGACTGGCTGGGCATGCGCTACTTCACCCATGTCGGCGACGTCAGCCGGCAGACCATGGCCCTGTGATGACGACTGCCGTCCGCTACCACGTGCTGCACGAAACCCGCTACGACTACGGCAGCCCGGTGTCGCTGTCGCAGCAGCAACTGCACCTGTCGCCGCGCATCCTCGCCTGGCAGCGGGTCGAGGAACAATGCGTCGACATCGAGCCGACGCCGAGCTGGCGGCGCGATGGCCTCGACGCCTTCGGCAACCCGGTGACCTGGGTCGCCTTCCACGCGCCGCACGACAGCCTGCTCATCCGCTCGGTGATGACCATCGCCGTCGAACCGCATCTGCCGGCCGACCTGGAAGATTCGCCGCCGTGGGAGGCCGTGCGCGATCTTCTCGCCTACGACTCGAGCAGCCCGCCGGCCGAGGCGCTCGACGCCGCGCGCTTCCTGTTCGAGAGCCCGCACGTCCGCGTCAAGCACGAGCTGGCCGCCTACGCCGCCGACTGCTTCCCGCCGGAGCGGCCGCTGCTGCTCGGCGTGCAGGCCCTGATGGCCAAGATATTCAGCGAATTCACCTTCGATCCGGAGGCGACGACGGTGTCCACGCCGGTGCTCGAAGTGCTGGAAAACAAGCGCGGCGTCTGCCAGGACTTCGCCCACCTGATGATCGCCTGCCTGCGCGCGATGGGCCTGGCCGCCCGCTACGTCAGCGGCTACCTGCTGACCCGGCCGCCCCCCGGCAAGCCGCGCCTGATCGGCGCCGACGCCTCGCACGCCTGGGTCTCGGTCCATGTGCCGGGCAGCGCGTACGGCTGGGTCGATTTCGATCCGACCAACAACCTGCTGCCCGATACCGAGCACATCACGCTGTCCTTCGGTCGCGATTTTTCCGACATCTCGCCGCTGCGCGGCATCATCCTGGGCGGCGGCGGGGCCGAGCCCGAAGTCGCCGTCACCGTTTTCCCGATCGACGAGGAAGAGCTGCCCGACGAACTGTCGGCGGCCATCGAAAGCCGGGCGGCCAGGGAATGACGACGACGAAACGCATCGCCATCGTCGGCGGGGGTCCGGCCGGCCTGATGGCGGCCGAAGTGCTGTCGGCCGAGGCCGGGCTGCGGGTCGACATCTACGACGCCATGCCCTCGGTCGGCCGCAAGTTCCTGATGGCCGGCAAGGGCGGCATGAACATTACCCATTCCGAGCCGCTGGCCGATTTCGTCGGGCGCTACGGCGCGCGGGCCGGGCTGGTCGGGCACTGGCTCGACGCCTTCGGCCCGCAGGCCTTGCGCGACTGGATACACGGCCTGGGCATCGACACCTTTATCGGCACCTCGGGCCGGGTTTTTCCCACCGACATGAAAGCGGCGCCGCTGCTGCGCGCCTGGTTGCACCGCTTGCGCGGGCAGGGCGTGCATTTCCATGTGCGTCATCGCTGGCTGGGCTGGCGCGACGGGCAGCTGCGCTTCGCCACGCCGGCCGGCGAGCTTGCCGTCGCCGCCGATGCCGCCTTGCTCGCCGTCGGCGGCGGCAGCTGGGCCAGGCTCGGCTCGGACGGCGCCTGGGTGCCCGTGCTGCGCGATGCCGGCGTCGAGGTGGAGGCGCTCAAGCCGGCCAACTGCGGGTTCGATGTCGACTGGTCGCCGTATTTCCGCGAGCGTCATGCCGGGCAAGCGGTCAAGCCAGTGCTGGCGACGGCGGGCGCGCAGACCCGGCAGGGCGAGTTCAACATTACCGAAGGCGGCCTCGAAGGCGGCCTGATCTATGCGCTGGCGGCCGAGCTGCGCGATGCGCTGGCGCGCGACGGGCGGGCGGCGCTGCATCTGGACCTGGCGCCGGGGCGCAGCCTGGAGCGGCTGGCGGCCGACCTGGCCAGGCCGCGCGGCCGCGATTCGCTGGCCAACCATCTGCGCCGCCGGGCCGGGATCGAAGGCGTCAAGGCGGCGCTGCTGCGCGAGTTGTGCCCGCCCGAAACGCTGGCCTCGGCATCGGCGCTGGCCGCGGCGATCAAGGATCTGCCCGTGCCGGTGACGGCCACCCGCCCGCTCGACGAGGCGATCAGCTCGGCGGGGGGCGTCAGCTTCGCGGCGCTCGACGACCAGTTGATGCTGCGCGGGATGCCGGGGGTGTTTTGCGCCGGCGAGATGCTCGACTGGGAGGCGCCGACCGGCGGTTACCTGCTGACCGCCTGTTTCGCCAGCGGGCGGGTGGCCGCCAGGGGCATCCTGGACTGGCTGCCGGACGGCGCTTAAGACGCCTTTCCCGCCGGCCCGTACTTGTCCAGGTAGTCGAGCGCGGCCTCGAAATCGAAGGACGAGACCAGGTTCTCGAACTGCGCATGGCGAACCCCGAAGGCTTGCTTGAGGGTGTTCGCCTCCTGCCTGACCCGGTCCTGCACGCTCATTTCGCCTTGCTGCAGTTCGCGGCGAATGTGTTCCAGCGCTTTCCGGATGGCCTCGTCGTCCACCGCCGGCCCGGCGGTGCCGGCATTGTCGTGCAGGGTCGACAGCTGTTCCTGCAGCAGCTGGTAGGCGGTTTCGGCGCGTTCGACGAGGGGCAGCAGCTCGAGCGGGTCGCGACCTTCCCGGATGGCGAGTTCGAGGGTCAGCGCGGCATGGTTGACCTGGACCGCCCCGAGAGTGGCGGAAACCCCCTTCAGCGAGTGGGCCAGTCGCCGCGCCTCGTCGAGGTTGCCATCGGCCAGCTGCTGGCGAATGCGGGCGAAATCGTGGCCGTGGGTTTCGGTGAATTTGCCGAGCAGGCGGATGTAGGAGTCCACGCGGCCGCGCACCGCCAGCAGGCCGAGGTTGCTGTCCAGGCCGGCAATGCCGGCGAGGGCGGCAATCTGCTCGGGGGTGCCCTGAACGGCCGCGACGGTCTTGCGGATGGGCAGCCAGCGGGCCAGGGTGGCGTAGAGGACGTCGGGGGCGACCGGCTTGGCGATGTGGTCGTTCATGCCGGCGGCCATGCAGACGTCGCGGTCTTCGTCGAAGGCGTTGGCGGTCATGGCGAGGATGGGCACCCGCTGCCAGCCGGGGAGTAGGCGTATCTGCCGGGTGGCCTCGAGGCCGTCCATGACCGGCATCTGCATGTCCATCAGCACCAGGTCGTAGGCGTGGCGCAGGGCGCAATCGACCGCTTCGGCGCCGTCGCGGGCCAGGTCGACGACGAGTCCGGCGCCTTTGAGCATGTCGCATGCCACTTCGGCGTTGATGACGTTGTCCTCGGCGAGGAGGACGCGCGCGCCCTGGCGGTGGTGGGCGGGCGGCATGCTTGCGACCGGCGGTCTTTCCCGGGTTTCGGTGCCGCGTTTCAGGCGCGCCGTGAACCAGAAGGTGCTGCCGCTTCCCGGCTCGCTCTCGACACCGATATCGCCATGCATGGCGGCCGCCAGCCGCTTGCTGATGGCCAGGCCGAGGCCGGTGCCGCCGTAGCGGCGGGTGGTCGAGGTGTCGCCCTGCTCGAAGGGCTGAAACAGCCGGGATAGATGGTCCGCCGCGATGCCGATGCCGGTGTCGCTGACCTCGCAGCGGATCAGCACGTCGTCGCTGCCGGCCTCGATCAGGCTGGTGCGCAGGTCTATCCTTCCCCGTTCGGTGAACTTGATGGCATTCGACAGGAAGTTGATCAGGATTTGCTGCACCCGCATCGAGTCGCCCCGCACGACGGCGGGGATGGCCGGGTCGAAGTGGCGGATCACGCCCAGGTGCTTGGCTTCGGCGCGCGTCGCCACCAGTTCGCAGGTGCGGTTGCAGACGTCGTCGAGGGAGAAGTCGCTGTCTTCGAGAACCAGCTTGTCGGCTTCGATCTTCGACAGGTCGAGGATGTCGTTGATGATGGCCAGCAGGTGCTGGGCCGCGTCGCCGACCTTGCTCAGGCGCTCGTACTGATCCTTGTCGCGGGTGTTGCGCTGGGCGAGATAGGTCAGGCCGATGATGGCGTTCATCGGCGTGCGGATTTCATGGCTCATGTTGGCCAGGAAGGTGCTCTTGGCGCGGCTGGCCGATTCGGCCTCGTTCTTGGCGCGCATCAGCTCCTCGGTGCGTTCGTCGACCAGCTGCTCGAGGTGCTGGCGATAGGTTTCCAGCTCCGACTGGATGCGTTTCTTCTCGGTGATGTCTTCCTTGATGGCCAGGTAGTGCGTCATTCGTCCATCCGGCTGGCGCACCGGCGAGATGATCGCCATTTCCTCGAAAATCGATCCGTCCTTGCGCTGGTTGATGAACTCGCCATGCCACACCTCGCCGCGCTGCAGCGTCGCCCACAGCTCGGCCGGGGGCGCGGCCTCCGGCGTGCCGGGATTCAGGATGCGGGGGTTCTGGCCGATGACCTCGTCCCGCGTGTAGCCGGTATTCCGGACAAAGGCTTCGTTGACGTATTCGATCTCGGCCTGCGTGTTGGTGATGATGATGCTGTGCGGGCTCTGCTCCATGGCCAGGGAGAGCTTGCGCAGCTGCTCCTCCACCGCGCGCCGCTCGGTGATGTCCTGGACCGTGCCGACGGCCGACAGGGCGTTTCCGGATTCGTCGAAGCGGATATGGGCGCGCTCGCGCACCCAGCGGATGGCGTTGCCCGACTGGACGCGGTGCTCGCTGTCGTAGGCTTCGCCGTGCAGCGCTTTCTGCCAGTCGGAGAGGACGTGCTCGCGGTCGTCGGGGTGGATGCAGTCGATGAAATCGGCGAGCTTCAGCGCTTCGCGCTGGGCCAGCCCGAAGATCCGGTAAACCTCGTCGCTCCAGCTCAGCCGGTCGTTGGCGATATCCAGCGTCCAGCTGCCGAGGTGGGCGATGGCCTGCGCTTCGCGCAGCGCCGCCTCGTTCTGGCTCAGCCGTTGTTCGAAGTGCTTGCGTTCGGTGACGTCCTGGCTGGTGCCGAAAAGCCGGCTGACCCGGCCGTCGGTGCCGATGAGCAGTTGGCCGGCGGTGTGTATCCAGCGTTCCTCGCCGCTGTCGCGGCGGATGGTCCGGTACTCCGAGTCGAAGGGCTGGCGCTTGCGGAAGACGTGGTCGCGGGAGTATTCGGCGACGCGTTCGCGGTCGTCCGGATGCACCAGCGCCAGCCAGCCGCGGGTGTCCAGCGCTTCGCCGGGGGCGATGCCGAGTATCTCGTTGTGCGTGGGCGAGCCGATCAGCAGGTCGCCGTCCGCCTCGAAGGTGAAATGGCCGATCCGGGCCAGGCGCTGGGCTTCCAGCAGCATCGCTTCGCTGTGCGCCAGGGTGCGGCGCGAACGCTGCATGGCGATGCCGAGTTCGATCTCGCTGGCGATGTGCGCCAGCAGCGCCACCTCGTCGTCGTCGAAGGTGTCGGTATCCGGCGAGTTGAGGTTCAGGCTGCCGAATACCTTGTCGTCGATCCATAGCGGCAGGCTGATCGATGAGCGGAAGCCGCCGGCCTGTGCCACTTCCCGCCAGTGCGCCAGGGTCGGGTCGGGGTCGATGTCCCGGGCGACGAAGGGGCGGCCATGCCGGATGGCCCGACCGATCGTGCCCTGGCCGTTCCATGCGTCGGCCCAGGTGATGTTCAGGTTGAGGAGGTAGTCTTCGTTGTTGCCGGAATAGGCGAGGGGAAGGATGCGCTTGTCCGGGTCGTGCATCGCTTCGCCCACCCAGGCCAGCTTGTAGCCGCCGGTCTCGACGATGATGGTGCACACGTCGGCGAGCATCCCCGGCCGGTCGTGGTGGCGGACGAGCGCCTGGGAGACGGCGTTCATCAGGCGCAGGGCGCGATTCTGGCGGTCGATCTTGTCCTTGTCGTTCTGGCGGGCGGTGATGTCGTTGACGACCCCGGCGGTCAGGCGCGGGCTGCCATCCGACAGGCGCTCGGTGACGCAGCGCCGGTCCTCGATCCACAGCCACTGGCCATCCTCGTGCCGGACGCGGTATTCGAGGTACTGGGCCTCGGTCGTGCCCTGGGCGGCGGCGTCGAAGGCAGCGTCCAGGGTTTGCCGGTCGTCCGGGTGGACGCGCGCCATCCAGGCCGCGAGCGTGCGCGGCGCGGCGCCGGCCGAACAGCCCAGGATGCGCAGCACGCCCCGGCTGAGCTGGTAGCGGTCGATATCGTGCTGGTACTCCCAGCTTCCCGCGCCGCCGCCATCGAGCGCCATCTGCAGGTGGGCTTCCAGGCGCAGGCGGTCGCGTTCCTGCTGCGCCTGCTGCAGGGCGTGTTCCATCCGCTCCAGGGCCAGCTGCTCGAGCAGGCGTCGCTGGTTGACCACGCCGGCGATCTGCCCCGCGTCGTTGAGGACGACCATGTGGCGTAGCCGGAAGCGGGTCATTGCTTCCATGGCGCCGGCCACCGACATGTCGACCGGCACGCTGCGCAGCGGCGCGCTCATCGTTTCGCGCAGGGACAGCGCGTGGGGCGCATCGTGCCGGGCGAGCAGGCGCGGGATGTCGCGCTCGGTCAGGATGCCGATCGGCAGTTCACCTTCGTGGACAATCAGGTAGTCGGCATCCTGCTCGATCATGCGGGCGACGGCCTCGTCGAGCGGCGCGTCGGGCGGCAGGTGCGGTATTTCGTGATCCATGACGCCGGCCAGCGCATCCACGTGCCGGAATGCGGCGCTGCCCAGGTACATGCGGAAGTCGGTGTCGCTGACGATGCCGGCTATCGTTCCGGTTTCGTCGAGGACGACCAGATGGCGGATGCGCTTTTCCTCGGTCAGCCGTCGCGCGCTGACCAGGTCGAGATCGACCGAGGCGCTGATCAGCGGCTGCGACATCAGGGTGCCGACCCGCATGTCGCCCGGCGTATGGGCGTGGAAGGCGCGAACGATGTTGCTTTCGGTCAGGATGCCGACCGGGATGCCCTCGGCGACGACGATGACGCAGGAAATCTGCTCGTCGGACATCTTGCGCACGGCCTGCAGCAGGGTCGCCTCGGGTGGCAGGGTGTGCACTTCGAGGCTCATGATCGAGCCCAGGGTCGAGGAGGGGGCGATGGACATGGGAGGAGTCAGCTTGCGGGACGCCGGGAAACAGCGGCAATTCGGTCAAATGGCCGCGCCGTCAACGGAGACACCCGGGTTCTCCTGTGGGTTCGCGCCAGGCGCTGCGGCATCTCTTACTCCGCGTAGGCCTTGGCAATGGCGACGAAGGTGTCGAAGTCGCTGGTGAAGGCTTCGACGATGTCCGGATCGAAATGGAGGCCCTTGCCGTCCAGTATGATCCGGTAGGCATGGTCGAAGGAGAACGCCGGCTTATAGACGCGCTTGCAGGTCAGGGCGTCGAACACGTCGGCGAGGGCCATCAGGCGCGCGGCGATCGGGATGTCGTCGCCGGCCAGCCCGTCCGGATAGCCGCTGCCGTCCCATTTCTCATGGTGCGAGCGGGCAATCATCTTGGCGATGGCGAGGAACTCGACCGGCTTGTCGGCGTCGGCTTCGGCCTGGGCGATGGCGTTGCTGCCGAGTTCGGCGTGGGTCTTCATGATCTCCCACTCTTCCGGGGTCAGCTTGCCGGGCTTGAGCAGGACGTGGTCGGGAATGCCCACCTTGCCGATGTCGTGCAGGGGGGCGGACTGGACCAGGGCGTCGATGGTCCGCTGGTCGAGGTAGTGGGCGAAGCGCGGGTGCTTGCACAGGCGCCGGGCCAGGGTCAGGATGTATTCCTGCGTCCGGCGCAGGTGCTTGCCGGTTTCCGGGTCGCGGGTTTCGGCCAGGCGGGCGAGGGCGTGAATGCTGACTTCCTGGATCAGCTGGTTTTCGTGCATCCGGCGCGCCACCTCGTCTTCGAGGAAGGCATTCTGGTTGCTCAGGAAATCCCGTGCCGCCTTGAGTTCGAGCTGGGTGCGCACGCGGGCGAGGACGATGCTCGGGCGGATCGGCTTGGTGATGTAGTCGACGGCGCCCAGGTCGAGGCCGCGTTCTTCGTCCGAGGTGCCGTCCATGGCCGTGACGAAGATCACCGGAATGTTGCGCGTGACCTCGGACGCCCGCAATTCGCCGAGAACCTCGAAACCATCCATTTCCGGCATCATGACATCGAGCAGGATGAGATCGGGCGTCGGGTCGGCCATGGCGATCTGGATGGCGCGTTTCCCCGAATTGGCTGCCCGGACACGGTAAGTCGGCTGCAGAAGTTCGCCCAGAACGCTGAGATTCTCGGGAGTGTCGTCGACGATCAGTATGGTCGGTGGGCGGATATCCATGCGCAAGTCCAATCGCCCCTGGGTGGCGAGTTTGCGAGAATTATCACATTACCGTAATAATATTGCCAACTTTAATCTATATATGACGCCGGTGTCGGCCAGGCGGGCCGCCGCGTCAATTGCCGACAATGCGGTGGTAGATCGCGAAACGATTCCTGTCGATCCTGCCGCTGTCCACCGCCGCGGTCAGGGCGCAGCCCGGTTCGCGGTCGTGCCGGCAATCGCGGAATCGGCACTGGCCGAGGTATTCGCGGAATTCCGGGAAGGCGCCTTCGATTTCCTGGCGGTCGAGATGGCCCAGCCCGAATTCCTGCAGGCCGGGCGAGTCGATCAGGTCGCTGTCCGCATCCAGATGGTAGAGCGTGGCGTGCGTGGTGGTGTGCTTGCCGGAATCGAGGGCCTGCGAGATTTCGCGCGTGGCGGCCCTGGCCTCCGGGATCAGCGCATTGACCAGCGTCGATTTGCCCATGCCGGACTGGCCGACCAGCACGCTGGTCTTGCCGGCCAGGTGGGGGCGCAGGTCTTCGGCGTGATCGCGGGCCGACAGTTCGAGGATCGGGTAGCCGAGTGCCGCGAGGACGGCCAGGCGCTCGCGCGCCGCCGGCAGTTTGTCGGCCAGGTCGCACTTGTTGAGCACGATCAGCGGCGCGATCTCCTCGCTTTCGGCGGCGAGCAGGGCGCGGCTGACCAGTTCGTCGGAAAATCCCGGCTCGGTGGCGACGACGATGACGATCTGGTCGACGTTGGCGGCGATCAGCTTCTGGCGGATTTCATTGGAACGGTAGAGCAGGCTGCTGCGCGGCTGGATCGCCTCGACGACGCCCTGGTCGTCCGAGGTGCGCTGGATGTCGACGCGGTCGCCGCAGGCGATCTCGCTCTTCTTGCCGCGCGGAAAACAGGGCAGTCGGGTGCCATCGGGCAGTTCGACCACGTATTGCCGGCCGTGGGCGGCGACGACCCGGCCTTCCATCAGCTTCCGGCCCCCTGCAGCTGGAGGTGGGCAATGCGCTGCGCGGCGGGCGGGTGCGAGTCGTAGAACAGCGAATGCAGCGGGTCAGGGGTCAGCGTCGAGGCATTGTCCCGGTACAGCTTGACCAGCGCGTGGATCAGGTCGTCGGCGGCGGCATGCTCGGCGGCATAGGCGTCGGCCTCGAATTCGTGCTGGCGCGACAGCCAGCTCATCAGCGGGGTCAGCGGGAAGGTGAATACCGGCATGACCAGGAAGAACAGGATCAGCGCCAGCGCCGTGTTGTGCGCATCGACGCCGAGGCCGGCATAGAACCACGGCGCATCGATCAGCTGGCCGAGCAGCCACAGGAAGGCGAGCGAGCCGGCGAACATCATCACCAGTCGCTTGAGCACGTGCTTTTTGCGGAAATGACCAAGTTCGTGGGCGAGCACCGCTTCGACCTCGGGCGGGTCGAGGCGGGTGAGCAGGGTGTCGAAGAAGACGATGCGCTTGTTGTTGCCGAAGCCGGTGAAGTAGGCATTGCCGTGGCTGGAGCGCTTCGAGCCGTCCATCACGAACAGGCCGGAGGAGCGGAAGCCGCAGCGGGCGAGCAGGGCTTCGACGCGCGCTTTCATCTCGCCTTCTCCGAGCGGCGAGAACTTGTTGAACAGCGGGGCGATCCAGGTCGGGTACACGAACATCAGCAGCAGGTTGAAGGCCGACCAGAACAGCCAGACGTAGAGCCACCAGAACTCGCCCATGGCGCCCATCAGCCAGAGCACGGCGAGGATGACAGGGGCGCCGATCAGGGCGCCGAGCAAGGTCTGCTTGAGCAGGTCGGCGAAGAACAGGCCGAGGGTCATCCGGTTGAAGCCGTGGCGGGCCTCGACGACGAACTGGCTATACAGCGACAGCGGCAGGTCGACCAGGCCGGAAACGGCCATCAGGCTGAAGATCATGGCCAGGCCGTAGGACAGGCCGTCGAGGCGCGGCGACCAGAATTCATGCAGCGCGGCCAGTCCGCCGCCCAGCGTCAACGCCAGCAGCAGGCCGGCCTCGACGACGATGCCGACCAGCGCAGCCCGGCTGCGGTCGACGGTGTAGTCGGCCGCCTTCTGGTGGGTTTCCAGGGTCACGCTCGCGGTGAATTCGGCTGGGACCGCCTGGCGATGCCCGGCAACGAAGCCGATGTGGCGAAGCTTCAGCCACAAGCGTACGGTCAGGGTCAGCGCGAAGAAGAGGAGAAAGATCAGGGTGAAATTCTGGGTCACGAAGGTCGGGGCAAGCTGTGCGAAAATCGGGGTTTTCAAGGAATCGGGCAATTATATGGCAGGCAATGCAAACAACCTCGTCTGGCTGGACATGGAAATGACGGGTTTGAATCCGGATGGCGACCGCATCATCGAGATGGCGATGGTGGTGACCAATTCCGAACTGGAAATGGTTGCCGAATCCCCGTCATGGGTGGTGCACCAGTCCGACGCGACGCTGGCTGCCATGGATGATTGGAACCAGAAAACCCACGGTCGTTCCGGCCTGATCGACAAGGTCAAGGCCTCGACCATGAACGAGGCCGAGGTCGAGGCGGCGGCGCTGGAATTCCTGAAGAAATATTCGCTGGCCGGCCACTCGCCGATGTGCGGCAACTCCATCGGCCAGGACCGCCGCTTCATGGCGCGCTACATGCCGACGCTGGAAGCCTTCTTCCATTACCGCAACCTCGATGTCAGCACCCTGAAGGAACTGTGCAAGCGCTGGCAGCCGGAGGTCTACAAGGGCTTCAAGAAGAAGAGCAAGCACACGGCGCTGGCCGACATCTACGAGTCCATCGACGAACTCAAGTACTACCGGGAACATTTCCTGAAGGGCTGAGCGATCTCGGACCGTTTGCGACCGCCGGGCGGCGGTCGCAGCCATCAGCGGCGATAGAGGCGGAATTTTTCCTTGCGGTCGCCCGGGCGATTGCCCTCCCACACCTTGGTCCATTGACCATTCGGCGGCGCCAGTTCGCGGCGCGTATCGCCGACGACCAATAGCCAGTCGCAGGCCTTTCCGGCCTTCGAATCCTCTGCCACCGGTTCGATTTCCACGAAATAGGCCATCGACGCCAGCTGCGTATCGCTCAGGTTGCGCTCGGCCAGGCAGCCGTGGTTGTCGGGCAGCGCCTTGGCGATGGCCTGGGCCACCGGGCGATAGGTCTTGCCGTAGTCGAACCAGGGCAGGATCAGGCTGGTCGCCAGCAGCCACAGCGTGGTGAAGCCCAGCGTCCAGTGCGTCAGGCTGCGGTACGGCGAGCGCGGGGCGGTGACGATCAGCCACAGCCACCAGGCGGTGGCGGCCAGGCCGACGGCCAGTGCCAGCCAGTGAATCTGGCCGACGAAACCGGGGCGCAGGATGATCGCGCGTTCGGCCAGCTTGCTCGGCCAGCCCAGCGCCATGGCCGACCAGCCGATCCACACGACGACGGCGAACAGGCTGAAGGTGGACATCGCGAACCAGTCGAAGGCGCTGGCGGCACCACGGCGCAGGGCCAGCGCGCCGGGCGTGGCGAGCAGGGCGAGCGGCGGCAGCAGGAGCAGGCAGGGGATTTCGCGCGGCCGGAAGGCCCAGGCCAGCAGGAGCAGCGTAATGCCGAGAAAAGCCAGCGGCAGCAAGAGGTTCGGCGCCTTCAGGTCCTTGCGCCGTATCCACAGCGTCCAGGCGGCCAGCGGCATGGCCGGGAAGGCGAACCAGGGCAGCATGCCGAGGAAACGTCCCAGGCCGGTGAACGAAAACGGGGTCTTGAAGGGGGCCAGTTCGGTGGCCAGCCAGCCGTGGAAACGGGCCGCTTCCAGGTTGAGTAGGAGCAGCGGCCAGGGCAGGATCAGCACGGTCGCGATGGCCAGGCCGATGAGCAGGGTGTGCAGGGCTTTCGGGCGATCCGGCGACAGCCACCAGGCGACCGGCGCGATGGCGAGCAGCGGCAGGGTGGGGGCGATGCCGGTGCCGAGCAGGCAGGCGGCGACGGCAAGGCCGTAGAAGATGCCGGTCAGCCGCGGCTTGCGGCCGATGGCAGCGAGGGCGCCGAGGCCGCCGCCATAGGCGGCCAGCGCGATCAGCATCGGCTGCGCATCGTGGGCGTGGAAGAGCAGGCCGGCGCAGCCGGCGAGCAGCATCGGGCTGGCCGCCGCCGAGTCTTCGCCATAGAGCTCGCGGCTGGCGTAGTAGAGGCCCATCAGCGCCAGGGTGACCCAGATGCCGCTGGCGATGCGCATCGCCTCGTGTAGCGGCAGCAGCCAGCCGAATATCTTGCCGGTCAGCGCGGCGCTCCAGTAATAGAGCGGCGGTTCGTGGAAGGCGCGGCCAGCCAGGTCGGGCGACAGCCAGTCGCTGTAGTGCAGCATGTGCCAGGCGGCGCCGATATGGACGGCGTCCTCGCCCTTCCACGGGTCGCGGCCGAACAGGCCGGCCAGCACGTAGAAGGCCAGCATGCCGGCGAGCATCCAGCCCGACGGGGGCAGGCGGATACCGCGACGGATCAGGGCGAGAAAATCAGGCATGTCTTCCGGAAATGAAAAAGGCAGCCCACAGGCTGCCTTTCGATATGGCGAAAATCAAGCCGATCAGGCTGCAGCCTTGCCGCGCATGGCGCCGAACTTCTGGTTGAACTTCTCGACGCGACCGGCGGTGTCGACGATCTTCTGCTTGCCGGTGTAGAACGGGTGGCACAGGGAGCAGACTTCAACGTGGAAGGCATCCTTGTGCATGGTCGACTTGGTCGTGAAGTTGTGGCCGCAGGAGCAGGTCACGGCGACGTCTTTGTAATTCGGGTGGATATCGGCTTTCATCTTTTGTCCTTTAAACGAGCGACCGGCGGATGTGGCCGATCTGGGAAGCCCGTGATTATCCTCGAAAAAGCGCGGGCTTGCAATATTTGTTGGTTAACCGCGACGCATGGCGTCACAACACACCGCAGGTTTGTTGCGGCGGAGGCTCACTTCGCATTGCGAAGTGAAGCCCCGCCAGGGGCGGCCGAAGCCAAAGCTGCCGATGCGTTGCGGCTTCAGCCGCGACGCATGGCGTCAAAAAATTCCTGGTTGCCCTTGGTCGATTTGACCTTGTCGAGCAGGAATTCCATCGCCTCGAGGTCGTCCATCGGGTAGCACAGCTTGCGCAGAACCCACATTTTCTGCAGCACGTCGGGCTTGAGCAGCAGTTCCTCGCGGCGGGTGCCGGAGCGATTGACGTTGACCGCCGGGTACATGCGCTTCTCGGCCATGCGGCGGTCGAGATGGATTTCGGAGTTGCCGGTACCCTTGAATTCTTCGTAGATCACTTCGTCCATGCGCGAGCCGGTATCGATCAGCGCGGTGGCGAGGATGGTCAGCGAGCCGCCTTCCTCGATGTTGCGCGCGGCGCCGAAGAAGCGCTTGGGCTTCTGCAGGGCGTTGGCGTCGACACCGCCGGTCAGCACCTTGCCGGAGGCCGGTTGCACGGTGTTGTAGGCGCGAGCGAGGCGGGTGATCGAGTCGAGCAGGATGACCACGTCCTTCTTGTGCTCGACCAGGCGCTTGGCTTTCTCGATGACCATTTCGGCGACCGCGACGTGGCGGGTGGCCGGTTCGTCGAAGGTCGAGGCGACGACCTCGCCCTTGACGGTGCGGGTCATTTCGGTGACTTCTTCCGGACGCTCGTCGATGAGCAGCACGATGAGCACGACTTCCGGGTGGTTGGCGGTGATGGCGTGGGCGATGTTCTGCAGCATCACGGTCTTGCCGGTCTTCGGCGGGGCGACGAGCAGGCCGCGCTGGCCGCAGCCGATCGGGGCGATCATGTCGATGACGCGGCTGGTGATGTTTTCGTCGGACTTGATCTCGCGTTCGAGCTTGAGGTGACGCGTCGGGTGCAGCGGCGTCAGGTTCTCGAACATGATCTTGTTCTTGTTGGCTTCAGGCGAGAAGCCGTTGATGCGGTCGAGCTTGGTCAGCGCGACGTAGCGTTCGCCATCCTTCGGGGTGCGGATCTCGCCCTCGACCGTGTCGCCGGTGCGCAGGTTGAAGCGGCGGACCTGCGACGGGGAGACGTAGATGTCGTCCGGGTTGGCCAGGTAGGAGGTGTCGGCCGAGCGGAGGAAGCCGTAGCCGTCGGGCAGGACTTCCAGCGTGCCGTCGCCGTAGATGGTGTCGCCGTTCTTGGCCTTGGCCTTGAGGATGGCGTAGATCAGCTCCTGCTTGCGCATCCGGTTGGCATTTTCGATGCCGAGTTCGGTGGCCATATCCAGCAGTTTGCTGACGTGTAATGTCTTGAGTTCGGAAAGTTGCATGTGGGAATGTGTGGCGCCGGTTATCGAACGGGCGAGTGCCCGGAGGCCAGGGCGCAGATTGCAGAAGCTTGGGGGGAGGGGAATGACGCCGGACAGCTTGCCTGTCGCGTCTGCCTGAAGGTGCAGGACGCACCTTCAGGTCGGGAGACTACGGAGATTACAGGTTGCTGTCAATAAAGGCGGCGAGTTGGGACTTGGACAGGGCGCCGACCTTGGTTGCCTCGATGTTGCCGTTCTTGAAGATCATCAGGGTCGGGATGCCGCGGATGCCGTACTTGGCCGGGGTCGCCTGGTTGTCGTCGATGTTGACCTTGGCGACCTTCAGCTTGCCGGCGTATTCGTTGGCGACTTCGTCGAGGATCGGAGCGATCATCTTGCAGGGGCCGCACCATTCTGCCCAGTAGTCGACGAGAACCGGCTGCTGCGATTGCAGCACTTCGGCTTCAAAGGTGTCGTCGGTGACGTAATGGATGTGCTCGCTCATGGTTTCCTCATGGGATGGAATGTAGGGATGGGTGCGCCGGCGAACGGCGACGGGAAAGTTGGCGTGATGCTAGCGAAAAAAAATGCCTTAGGGAAGCGTTAGCGGTCGGCGGGGAAGGGAGTCGTCCGGCGATGCGGCGCCCTTTCCCGCGGGCGGGGCAGGCCGCTAGGCGCCCGCCTTGAGCAGGTTGGCCAGCTCGACGGCGGTCTTGACCTGCATCTTGTCGAAGATGTTGGCGCGGTGTACCTCGACGGTGCGCATGCTGATGTTGAGTTCGTCGGCGATGACCTTGTTGAACTTGCCGGCCAGGATCAGCTCCATGATCTGTTTTTCGCGGGTCGTCAGGCGCGCCGCCCGCGAGCGGACGGAGTCGACGGCCGCGGTGGCTTCCCGTTGCTGGGCGTTCAGGGCCAGGGCCTGCTCGATGCGGTCGGCGAGATCGTTGTCGTTGACCGGTTTCTCGAAGAAGTCGAAAGCCCCCTTCTTGAGCGCGCCCACGGCCATCGGCACATCGCCGTGGCCGGTCAGGAAGATGACCGGCAGCGTCGAATTGCGTTCGCACAGCCGGTCGAAGCAATCGAGGCCGGTCATGCCGCCCAGGCGCATGTCGAGGACGACGCAGCCGGCCATCTCCGGTGTCCACTGCTCGAGAAAGTCCTCGGCCGACGGGTAGCCGATGCTGGGCAGGCCGCGCGACTTGAGCAGCCAGGCCAGTGCGTCGCGAATCGCGTCGTCGTCGTCTACCAGGTGGGCGGGGGCATGGCTCATGGGCTTTCCAGGGGCAGGGTGAAGGTGAATATCGTACCGCGCCCGGTGTGCGAATGGGGGTTGTCGTCGGCCCACAGCCGGCCGCGGTGGAATTCGATGATCGACCGGCAGATCGACAGCCCGATGCCCATGCCGTCCGGTTTGGTCGTGAAAAAGGCGGTGAATAGTTTTGCCCGGTTTTCGGGGGCGATGCCGCAGCCTTGGTCGGCAACGCAGACCGACAGCTCGTGTTCTCCCCGCTCGACGCGCACGGAAAGGAGGCGGTCGGCTTCCTCGTTGCCGGACATCGCCTCCATGCCGTTGCGCATCAGGTTGAGCAGCACCTGTTCCAGCATCAGGCGGTCGGCGGGAATGGGCGGCAGGTCCGGGATGTGGGTCTCGACGCGGATGCGATGCTTGCGGGCGTCGGCCTCGATGAAACCCAGGCAGTCGTCGACCACGTCGTTCAGCGAGCAGGGCGCGCGCTTGGGTTCGCTCTTGCGGACGAAGTCGTGCACCCGCCGGATGATCTTGCCGGCGCGCTGGGCCTGGGTGCCGATTTTCTCGAGGGCCGGCTTGATGTCGTCGATGGCGCATTCCGGGCGCGCCAGGAGATTGAGGCAGCCGGTGTTGTAGCTGGCGATGGCGGCCAGCGGCTGGTTGAGTTCGTGGGCCAGGGTAGAGGCCATTTCGCCCATGGTGACGAGGCGGGAGGTGAACTGCAGCTGGGCCTGCTGCTGCCGGGCCAGTTCTTCGGCGTGCTTGCGTTCGGTGACGTCGAGCACCGAGGCCATCCAGCCGGTGTGCTTGCCGTTGCCGTCGATCAGCTTGGCTTCGTAGACGAGGGCGTGGAAATGCTCCCCGCCCTTGCGCTGGAAGGTCATTTCGAAGCCGTCGGGCGGGGCCATGCCGGCCAGGACGGCTTGGTGCATGGCGAAGGTTTCGTCGATCTGCTCGGGAATCCAGTACGGCATCGGCGGCGTGGTGCCGACCAGTTCGTCGCTGTCGAAGCCGGTCATCCGGCAGAAGGCCGGGTTGACGTAGATGACCTTGCCGCCGAGGTCGCGGGCGCGCATGCCGACGGTCAGGGAGTCCTCCATGGCCGTCCGGAAGGCGTGCTCGCCGCGCAGCGCCTCTTCGGCACGGGTTCGCTTGCGCATCAGGTCGCGGACCAGCCACAGGCTCCAGAAAACGCCGCCGGCAAGCAGGATGATGGCGGTCGACAGGACGCGAGGGAGCAGGTTTTCGCCGCTCTGGTAGCTGGTGACGCGCAGTTTCAGGCCGCGCCCCGGCGGGTCGAAGGGGATTTCGTAGCTCTGGGCGCTGTTGCCTTCGACGCTGGTCTTGGCGGCGTACTGGATGTCGTTGTCGTCGATGATG
Source organism: uncultured Dechloromonas sp. (assembly GCF_945957265.1). GTDB lineage: Bacteria > Pseudomonadota > Gammaproteobacteria > Burkholderiales > Rhodocyclaceae > Azonexus. The sequence goes on along the minus strand of NZ_CAMFKO010000040.1, from coordinate 13,419 downwards.
ACGACCTTGTATTTCTGCGTGAACCACCACGGGACCTGGCTGCTGAGCAGCGTGTCCAGCGGAAAGACGGCGGCCAGCATTCCCTTCAGGCGGCGTCCGTCGAATACCGGGATCATCAGTTCGACAAAGGCGCGCTTGCCGTCGGCGAAGAAGGGTTCGCTGTACGCCGGTTTGCCGAGCTGTTTGGCCAAATCGAAAGCCTGGCGCGTGTAGGCCAGGCCGAAGGCCTCGATTTCCTGGTCCGGCAATGCCGAGCTGGGCAGCGCGTCGATGACGCGGTGCGTTCCATCCAGCCAGAGTATTTGCGATATTTCCGGGGTGTTCTTGAGCATGTGCGCCGCGCGGACGCGGAAGGTGCGCGCCGGTTCGGGCTGCTGGACCAGGTCGACCGCCAGCTGCTGCAGGTGGTCCTCGCTGCCGTTCAGGTGAAAGCGCAGGTTCTGCTCGAGCCACAGCACGTCCTTGATCAGCGCGGTTCGTTCTTCCTCGACTTCATTGCGCTGGAGGAGCCAGAGCAGGGCGATCAGGGCGATGACCAGCAATACGATGCCGAACTTCGGCAGGGCGAGCAGTAGGCGCAGGCGTCGGGAGCTGCCGGGGCCGGGCAGGGGCTGGGTGGTCATCGTGCGCATCGTATACCAATCGCCCGCGGCCCGAGCCATCCGTATTTTCCACAATTCGGATCACCACAATAGGCACGTGGGGATCGTGTGTTCATACTCCGCGCCACTGTAAATCCGTGGGGGATGTCTTGTGAAAAAAAGTATTTTCAAAAGTCTGTATGTCCAGGTCCTGATCGCCATCGCGCTCGGCGTGGCGCTCGGGCATTTCTATCCGTCGGCCGGCGCCGACATGAAGCCGCTGGGTGACGCCTTCATCAAGCTGATCAAGATGATCATCGCCCCGATCATCTTCTGCACCATCGTCGTCGGCATCGCCGGCATGGAGGACATGAAGAAAGTCGGCAAGACGGGTGGCTACGCGGTTCTGTATTTCGAGGTGGTCAGCACCATCGCGCTGATCATCGGCCTGATCGTGGTCAATGTCTGGGCCCCGGGCTCCGGCATGAACGTCGATCCCGCCTCGCTCGACACCAAGGGTCTCGACAAGTACGTCGGCCCGGGCAAGATGCAGTCGACGACCGATTTCCTGATCAACATCATCCCGACCAGCGTGGTCGATGCCTTTGCCAAGGGCGACATGCTGCAGGTGCTGTTCTTCTCCATCCTCTTCGGCTACGCCATGCATGCCTTCGGCGAGCGCGGCAAGCCGGTGTTCGAGTTGATCGAAAAGCTGTCGCACGTGCTGTTCGGCATTGTCGGCGTGATCATGAAGGTGGCCCCGATCGGTGCCTTCGGCGCCATGGCCTACACCATCGGCAAGCACGGCGTGGGCAGCCTGGTCCAGCTGGCCAACCTGATGGGCGCCTTCTACCTCACCTGCGTGATTTTCGTGGTCGGCGTGCTGGGAACCATCGCCAAGGTGCATGGCTTCTCCATCTTTAAGCTGATCAAGTACATCAAGGAAGAGCTGTTCCTGGTGCTCGGCACCTCTTCTTCCGAATCCGCGCTGCCCCGCCTGATGGCCAAGATGGAAAACGCCGGCGCCCAGAAGTCGGTGGTCGGCCTGGTCGTGCCGACCGGCTATTCGTTCAACCTGGATGGCACCTCGATCTACCTGACCATGGCCGCCGTGTTCATCGCCCAGGCGACTAATACCCCGCTCGACCTGCAGCATCAGATCACCCTGCTGGTCATTCTCCTGCTGACCTCCAAGGGCGCCGCCGGGGTGACGGGTTCCGGCTTCATCGTGCTGGCGGCGACGCTGTCGGCCGTCGGTACCGTGCCGGTCGCCGGTCTGGCGCTGATCCTCGGCATCGACCGTTTCATGTCGGAAGCACGCGCGCTGACCAACTTCATCGGCAACAGCGTGGCGACCCTGGTCGTCGCCAAGTGGTGCAAGGCGCTCGACGTCGATCGCATGAATGCCGTCCTCAACGACGAGACGAGCGACGAGGCCGACAACCCGGAGCTGGTGCTGGACGATGCGCCGGATGTGATCATTCCCCACGTGCCGCGTCCGATCGTCGAGCACCACTAGGAGCGCAACGCACGCAACGCAAACCGCCGGCAAGTCCGGCGGTTTTTTGTTGACCGTCGCTTGCTAGCTTCTTGTCAGTTTCCGGTCAGCTGTGGATAACCACAATACTCAGCGATTCCTCCTTTCGTAATACTTGTACCTAGTCGTAATTTGCGACAGCTTAACTGGAGGAGAAAACATGAAGATTTCCAAACTGCTTGCCGGCCTGTTCTTCTGCGCCGCTTCGCTCGGCGCCTACGCCCAGCAGCCGATCGTGATCAAGTTCAGCCACGTCGTGGCGGCCGATACGCCCAAGGGCAAGGCTGCCGAGATGTTCGCCAAGAAGGCCGGCGAACTGACCGGCGGCAAGGTCAAGGTCGAGGTCTATGCCAACTCGACGCTGTACAAGGACAAGGAAGAGATGGAAGCGCTGCAGCTCGGCGCCGTCCAGATGCTGGCGCCGTCGCTGGCCAAGTTCGGCCCGCTGGGTGTCAAGGAGTTCGAGGTTTTCGACCTGCCGTTCATCTTCAGCAGCTATGACGACCTGCGCAAGGTGACCAACGGGCCGGTCGGCAAGCAGCTGCTGACCAAGCTGGAGCCCAAGGGCATCCGCGGTCTGGCTTACTGGGACAACGGGTTCAAGTCCTTTTCGCTGAACTCCCCGATCAAGTCGCCGGCCGACCTGAAGGGCAAGAAGCTGCGCATCCAGTCGTCCAAGGTGCTTGAGGAGGAGATCCGCTCCGTCGGCGGCATGCCGCAGGTCATGGCCTTCTCCGAAGTCTATCAGGCCCTGCAGACCGGCGTTGTCGATGGCACCGAGAACCCGATTTCCAATCTTTATACCCAGAAAATGCACGAAGTGCAGAAGCACCTGACCCTGACCGAGCACGGTTATCTGGGCTATGCGGTCATCGTCAACAAGAAGTTCTGGGACGGTCTGCCGGCCGATATCCGCAAGCAGCTGGATGACGCAATGGAGCAGGCGACCCGCTACGCCAACCAGATCGCCAAGGTCGAAAACGACGCCTCGCTCGAGGCCGTGAAAAAGAGCGGCAAGACCACGGTTTACGTGCCGACCAAGGAAGAGCGCCTGGCTTTCAAGAAGGCCATGGTTCCGGTCCACCAGAAGATGGAAGGCCGCGTCGGCAAGGAAGTGATCCAGGCGGTATACAAGGACATCGGCTTCAAGCCGGATAGCCTGTAAGTCTCAAGGGAGTCACGGTCGGGGGCGAAAGCCCCCGATTTACAAACGGGGGTAATACACCATGTTAAACAAGGCGCTCAATCACCTCGAAGAGCTGCTGGTCACGTTCCTGATGGGCGCGGCCACGCTGATCATCTTCATTTCGGTGGCGCACCGCTATTTGGCCGGGGTCGATATTCCCGGCCTGCAGGACTGGCTGCTGACCTTGAATTTCAGCTGGGCACAGGAGCTCTGCATCATCATGTTCGTCTGGATGGCAAAATTCGGCGCTGCCTATGGCGTGCGCACGGGCATCCACGTCGGCGTCGACGTCCTGATCAACCGCCTGGATGACGGCATGCGCCGCAAGTTCATCCTGTTCGGCCTGCTCGCCGGCGCGCTGTTCACCGGCATCGTCGCCACGCTGGGCGCGCATTTCGTCTGGGAAAACGGGGCGCACTACGCATTTTTCAATACCTTCGGCATCCAGGCTGAGGATATCTACGAAGGACCGACGACGCCCGACCTCGAATGGCCGACCTGGATCGTCTACAGCGCCATTCCGCTGGGTTCTTCGCTGATGTGCTTCCGTTTCCTGCAGGTGGCGTGGAGCTTCCTGAAAACGGGCGAACTGCCGCATCACGATCACGGTCATGTCGATGGCCTCGAGGATGAGGTGCCGCCGGTCGACTTCGACCCCTACGGCATGGATGACAACCTGCACATGAAGGACATGAAGCACACCATGGTCGGCGAACGCCGCGCGGGGGGCGAGCGTCGCGTCGATACCCGTCCTGCCGCCGATGAGCGTCGTGGCGGCGCCGAGCGCCGTCAGGCATCCGACAAGCAAGGAGATCAGCAATGAACGCCCTGGTAATTTTCGGTCTGCTGGCCATTCTCATGCTGACCGGCATGCCGATCTCGATTTCGCTCGGCCTGACCGTGTTGACCTTCCTGTTCACCATGACCCAAGTGCCGCTCGAATCGGTGGCCCTCAAGCTGTTCACGGGGATCGAGAAGTTCGAGATCATGGCCATTCCGTTCTTCATCCTGGCCGGTAATTTCCTGACCCACGGCGGGGTGGCGAAACGGATGATCAACTTCGCCACGTCGATGGTCGGTCACTGGTATGGCGGCCTCGGCCTGGCCGGCGTGCTGGCTTGCGCGCTGTTCGCCGCGGTGTCGGGTTCCAGCCCGGCCACCGTCGTCGCCATCGGTTCCATCCTGCTGCCCGCCATGGTCAAGGCCGGATTCCCGAACAAGTTCGGCGCCGGCGTCATCGCCACGTCGGGTGCGCTGGGTATCCTGATCCCGCCGTCCATCGTCATGGTCATGTACTCGGTGGCGACCAATACCTCGGTCGGCGCCCTGTTCATGGCCGGCGTCATCCCCGGATTGGCGCTGGCCGGCGTGCTCGGCGGCGTCACCTGGTACCGCGCCCGCAAGTTCAACTACCCGCGCCAGCCGAAGGCGACCTGGGGCGAGCGCTGGAAGTCCTTCCGCGCCTCGGTCTGGGGCCTGCTGCTGATCGTGGTGGTGATGGGCGGCATCTACTCGGGTATCTTCACGCCGACCGAAGCGGCTGCGATGTCCGCGGTCTATGCCTTCATCTGCGCGGTGTTCATCTACCGCGACATGAGCCTCAAGGATGTGCCGAAGGTGCTGCTGAACTCGGCCAACATGTCGGCGATGCTGCTCTACATCATCACCAACGCCGTGCTGTTCTCGTTCATCATGACCAACGAGAACATCCCGCAGGCGCTGGCCGACTGGATGCTGGGCAACGGCCTGGGGGTGATCACCTTCCTGCTCGCGGTCAACGTCATCCTGCTGCTGGCCGGCAACTTCATGGAGCCGTCGTCGATCGTGCTGATCTTCGCCCCCATCCTGTTCCCGGTGGCGGTTGCGCTGGGCATCCATCCGGTGCACTTCGGCATCCTGATGGTGGTGAACATGGAGGTCGGCATGTGCCACCCGCCGGTCGGTCTCAACCTGTACGTGGCGTCCGGCATCACCAAGATGGGCATCACGGAACTCACCGTCGCCGTCTGGCCGTGGCTGCTCTCGATGCTGGGTTTCCTGGTGGTGGTTACCTACTGGCCGGGCCTGTCGTTGTGGCTGCCGCGGCAGCTGGGCATGCTCTAAGCCTGCGCGCTTCGAGCCCTTGCCAAAGCCCCGGATTCGTCCGGGGCTTTTTGCTGGGTGGGACTGTGGCACAATCGGCGACCCTCCCTGAGCGTGCCCTTCCATGAAATTCGCCCTGTCGCTGATCGCCCTCGTCCTTGCCGCCCTGGTCATCCCTTTCCTGATCCCCGGCGTGGCCAAGCAGGAGGGCGTGGACCCGAACAGCAATCTGCCCTGGCAGATACAGCTCGACGGTCAGGGCGGGAGTACGGTATTCGGTCTTCGTCCCGGCGTCAGCACCCTGGGCGAGGTCAGGCAAAAACTGGGGAGCGAGCTCGACGTGGCCATCATTGCCGAGCCGAACGAGGCGGGAGCGCTGGAGGCTTACTATGCCCAGGTTTCGCTCGGTTTCGTGCTGGCTCGCGCGATCATCACCCTGGAGGCGACGGAGCAGGCCGTCATTGCCTTGCGCGAGCGGGCATTGAAGGCCAAGCACATGGAAAGCACGACCCGCAAGATCACCCTGCATCCGGACGATCTGCTCGCCGTCGATGCCATGCCGATCAGGGCCATCAGCGTCATTCCCACGGTCAATCTCGACGAGGCCACGGTCGTCCAGCGCTTCGGTCAGCCCGGCGAGCGCCTGGCCGTGTCGGACAAGCGGGTGCACCTGCTCTATCCCGACAAGGGGCTGGACGTCATCGTCGATGCCGATGGCAAGGAACTGCTGCAGTATGTCGCCCCCCGCAATTTTGCCTGGTTGCGCGAACCGTTGACCGCGGCGGCGGTCGAAAAGCAGGCTGGGCGGTGAGGCGGGCGCTTGGGCGCCGAGTCTGCTAAAATGATCCGTTTTTCAACTGACTAGCTTTCTCGGAGCAAACCCATGGCTATCGAACGCACCCTTTCCATCATCAAGCCGGACGCCGTCAAGAAGAACGTCATCGGCCAGATCTATTCCCGTTTCGAAGGCGCCGGCCTGAAGGTCATCGCCGCCCGCATGACCTGGCTGTCCGAGCAGGAAGCCGGCCAGTTCTACGCCGTGCACAAAGAGCGTCCCTTCTTCAAGGACCTGGTCTCCTTCATGACCTCCGGCCCGGTCATGATCCAGGCCCTGGAAGGCGAGAACGCCATCGCCAAGAACCGCGAACTGATGGGCGCCACCGATCCGAAGAAGGCTGACAAGGGCACCATCCGCGCCGACTTCGCCGAATCCATCGACGCCAACGCCGTCCATGGTTCCGACGCTCCGGAAACCGCTGCCGTGGAAGTTGCCTTCTTCTTCCCGGGCATGAACACCTATTCCGGCCGTTAATTCCAGGCTGAAGTTGTATCCGATGACCGTCAATCTGCTGGATTTCGATGCCGATGGCCTGACCGCCTGGTTCGCCGAGCAGGGCGAGAAGCCCTTCCGCGCGAAGCAGGTGTTGCGCTGGATGCATCGTTCCGGCGTGGCGGACTTCGATGCCATGACCGACATCGCCAAGAGCCTGCGTGAAAAGCTCAAGGCGAGGGCGGTCGTGGCCCCGCCGACCGTGGTTTCCGACAAGCTGTCGGACGACGGCACGCGCAAGTTCCTGATCGATGTCGGCAACGGCAACGCCGTCGAAACGGTGTTCATTCCCGAAGACGACCGCGGCACCCTGTGCATTTCCACGCAAGCCGGCTGCGCGCTCGACTGCGCCTTCTGCTCGACCGGCAAGCAGGGTTTCAACCGCAACCTGACGGTGGCCGAAATCATCGGCCAGCTGTGGCAGGCCAACAACGCGCTGGGCGCGGTGCACGGCGACGAGCGGGTGATCTCCAACGTCGTCATGATGGGCATGGGCGAACCGCTCGCCAACTTCGACAATACCGTCGCCGCGCTGAAGCTGATGCTCGACGACCACGCCTACGGCCTGTCGCGCCGTCGCGTCACGGTGTCCACTTCCGGCCTGGTCCCGGTCATGGACCGCCTGCGCGAGGAATGCCCGGTGGCCCTCGCGGTGTCGCTGCATGCGCCGAACGACAAGCTGCGCGACGAACTGGTGCCGATCAACCAGAAATACCCGTTGAAGGAGCTGATGGCCGCCTGCCAGCGTTACCTGGAAAAGGCGCCGCGCGACTTCATTACCTTCGAATACACGATGATCGACGGCATCAACGATTCCGAAGGCCATGCCCGCGAACTGCTGGCGCTGGTCAGGAACGTGCCGTGCAAGTTCAACCTGATTCCCTTCAACCCCTTCCCGGGCTCGCCGTTCAGGCGCTCGCCGGCGGATCGGGTGCGCCGCTTCGCCGATGTCCTGATCCAGGCCGGCATCGTCACCACGACGCGCAGGACGCGCGGCGACGACATCGACGCCGCCTGCGGCCAGCTGGCCGGGCAGGTCAAGGACAAGACCAAACGTACTTCCGGACGCGTGATTCCCCTGGTGGAGACTAGATCGTGATTATTCAATCCCTGAAACCCTGGGTGCTCGGCCTCGGGCTGGCCATCCTCGGCGTCCTTCCGGTGCATGCCCAGCAATACCAGTTCAACAACCCGGGGGGCCAGGAGCAGAAGAATACCGATCCGCGCAATCGCGCCAGGATACATACCGAGCTTGCCGCCATGTACTTCCAGGCCGGCAGCTACGCGGTCGCCCTCGATGAGCTGCAGATCGCGCTGAATGCCGATTCGAGCTATTACCAGGCTTACAGCATCCGCGGGCTGGTGCGCACGGCGCTGAAGGAAAACGACAAGGCCGAAAGCGATTTCCGGCGGGCGCTCGACATGGCGCCGAACGATCCGGAAGTGAACAACAACTATGGCTGGTATCTCTGCGAAACCGGAAAGGAGCGCCAGTCCATCGCCTACTTCCTGAACGCGCTGAAGAGCCCGCTGTATGAAACGCCGGATCGCGCCTACACCAACGCGGGTTCCTGCGCCCTGAAGGCTGGCGACCTCGACGGGGCGCAAAACTACCTGCTCAAGGCCCTGCAGATGTCCCGCGACGGTGCGATGCAGGCGCGATACGAGTTGTCCCGGGTGTTTTATCGTCGCGGCATTCTCGAAGAGTCGCGCATCTATTTGAACGACGCCTTGAAGATGATGGAGCCGCCGAGCGCCGAGGCGCTCTGGCTGGGGCTGCGCATCGAGCGCAAGCTGGGCAACCGCGTGGCGGAAGGCAGTTTCGCTTCGCAGCTCCGCAGTCGCTATCCGTCTTCGGCGGAGTATCAGGAGTTCCTGAAGGGTAATTTTGAATGAACGAGCAGGTCAGTGGTCAGGAATCGATGAACGATGCAGCACCCGTCGTCGTGACGGAAACGCCGGTTGGAGAACAGTTGCGTCTGGCTCGCGAAGCGCGCGGTCTGCAGATCGGCGATATCTCGCAGACGCTCAAGCTGGGGCCGCGCCAGGTCGAGGCGCTTGAAAGCGGCGACTGGAACGGGCTTCCGGGGCATACCTTCATCAGGGGCTTCGTGCGCAACTATGCGCGACTGATGCAGCTCGACCCGGCACCGATGATGGCGCAGCTCGACCGGACGCTGGAAAAACCGGTCAGCAATCTCGGCATGCAGGATACCGGCCCGGCACCGATGCCGGACTCCGGCGGCTCGGGCGTCTCCCGTCGCGACCGGCAGTTCGTGCTGCTCGGCGTTGGCCTGGTCGTTCTGGCTGCTCTGGCCTATACCTTGATGCCGGCCGACCTCTCGGCCTTGCGCTCGACGGTGCAATCCCTGCTCGACTCCTTCGCCCGCAAGGAGGCTGCGGAACAGGTCGCAGCGCCGGCCGCGACCTCGTCGCAGCCGGCTGCCGCGAACGAACCGGTATTCCCGCCGGGGGCGACGCAGCAGCAGGTCATGTATCCGCAAGTCCTGGCGCCTGCCGAAACGCCGACGGCCCCTGCGGCCCAGGGCGGAGCAGGCCAGGAGGCGGCACCGGCACCTGCCGCGGCCGCCGTGGCACCGCAGCTGCGTTTCCTTTTCGACAAGGAATCCTGGATCGAAGTGCGCGATCGCGACAACAAGGTCGTCTTCTCGCAGCGCCTGAGCGCGGGTGCCGAGCAGGCCGTTTCCGGCCAGGGCCCGTTGTCGCTGACCGTCGGCTATGCGCCGGGGGTTCGCCTGTTCTGGCGCGGTCAGCCGGTCGACCTGGCGCCGCACACCAAGGGCGATGTCGCCCGCCTGGTTCTGGAGTAATCCGTGAGTGCCGTTAGCAAGCGCCTGACCCGGGCCACCCGTATTGCGCACGTCGGCATCGGCGGCTCTTCGCCGGTCGTCGTCCAGTCGATGACCAATACCGATACCGCCGATTACCTGGCCACCGCCATCCAGTGCGCCGAACTGGCGCGCGCCGGCTCGGAGCTGGTGCGCATCACGGTCAATACGCTGGAAGCGGCCGCCGCCGTGCCGAAGATCCGCGATCATCTCGACAAGATGAACTGCAACGTGCCGCTGATCGGCGACTTCCACTACAACGGCCATCGCCTGCTCACCGAGCATCCGGCCTGCGCCGAGGCGCTGGCCAAGTACCGGATCAACCCCGGCAACGTCGGCTTCGGCAAGAAGAAGGACGAGCAGTTCGCCCAGATGGTCGAGCTGGCCTGCAAGTACGACAAGCCGGTGCGCATCGGCGTGAACTGGGGTAGCCTCGACCAGGAATTGCTGGCCCGCATCATGGACGAGAACAGCAAGCGCAGCGAACCGCTCGACGCCACCGAAATGATGCGCCACGCGATGGTCACCTCGGCGCTCGAATCGGCGGCCAAGGCCGAGGAAGTCGGCCTGGCCGGCGAAAAGATCATCCTGTCGTGCAAGGTTTCCAGCGTGCAGGACCTGATCGCCATCTATCGCGAACTGGCGAAGCGCGCCGACTACGCGCTGCACCTCGGCCTGACCGAGGCCGGCATGGGCTCCAAGGGCATCGTCGCGTCGACGGCCGCGCTGTCCGTGCTGCTGCAGGAAGGCATCGGCGACACCATCCGCGTGTCGCTGACGCCGGAACCGGGCGGCTCGCGTTCGCAGGAAGTCATCGTCGCCCAGGAAATCCTGCAGACCATGGGCCTGCGCGCCTTCACGCCGATGGTCGCGGCCTGTCCCGGTTGCGGCCGGACGACCTCGACCTTCTTCCAGGAACTGGCCGGCGAGGTGCAGGATTTCGTCCGCGCCAAGATGCCGGAGTGGAAGCTGCACTACGACGGTGCCGAGAACATGACGCTGGCCGTCATGGGCTGCATCGTCAACGGCCCGGGCGAATCGAAGCACGCCAACATCGGCATCTCGCTGCCGGGCACCGGCGAAGCCCCGTCGGCCCCTGTTTACGAGGACGGCCAGAAGACCGTCACGCTGAAGGGCGACAACATCGCCGCCGAATTCAAGGACATCATCGAGCGCTACGTCCAGCGCACCTACAAGAAGAAACTGCAAGCATGAGTCAGACTCTCCAGTCCGTGCGCGGGATGAACGATATCCTGCCGGACGAAGCCGAATTCTGGGAACTGTTCGAAGACACCATCCGCGCCTGGCTGAAGGGCTATGGCTACCGTCCGATCCGCATGCCCATCGTCGAGCCGACGCCGCTGTTCAAGCGCGCCATCGGCGAAGTGACCGACATCGTCGAGAAGGAAATGTATTCCTTCGAGGACAGCCTGAACGGCGAGCAGCTGACCTTGCGCCCGGAAGGCACGGCCGGTTGCGTGCGCGCCGTCATCCAGCACGGCCTGGCCAACCAGATTCCACGCCGGCTGTACTACATCGGCCAGATGTTCCGCCACGAACGTCCGCAGAAGGGACGCTACCGCCAGTTCCACCAGGTCGGCGTGGAGTCCATCGGCTTCGCCGGGCCGGACATCGATGCCGAAATGATCCTGATGGGCGCCCGCCTGTGGGGCGACCTCGGCCTCGACGGCATCGAACTGCAGATCAACAGCCTCGGCCAGCCCGAGGAGCGCGCCCAGCACCGCGCCGCGTTGATCGCCTATTTCGAGGAGCATGCCGAGATTCTCGACGAGGATGCCAAGCGTCGCCTGTACACCAACCCGCTGCGCATCCTCGACACCAAGAACCCGGCGCTGCAGGACATGTGCGCTGCCGCGCCGAAGCTGATCGACTATCTCGGCGAAGCCTCGCTCGCCCACTTCGAGGGCGTGCAGCGCGTGCTGCGCGACGCCGGCGTGCCGTTCACGATCAACCCGCGCCTGGTGCGCGGCCTCGATTACTACAACCTGACCGTTTTCGAATGGGTCACCGACAAGCTCGGCGCCCAAGGCACGGTCTGCGCCGGCGGGCGCTACGACGGCCTGGTCGAACAGCTGGGCGGCAAATCGACCCCGGCCTGCGGTTTCGCCATGGGCGTCGAGCGCCTGATCGCGCTGATCCGGGAATCGGGCGGCGAACCGGCTGCCCCGGCGCCGGATGTCTATCTCGTGCATCAGGGCGATGCAGCTGCGCGCCTGGCTTTCCGCGTCGCCGAAGGCCTGCGCGACCAGGGCATCAACGTGCTGCTGCACTGCGGCGGCGGTTCCTTCAAGTCGCAGATGAAGAAGGCCGACGCCAGCGGCGCCACCTTCGCGGTCGTCATTGGCGACGACGAGGCGGTCAATGGCGAGGCGCAACTGAAATCCCTGCGCGAAGAAGGCGTGGAGCAACGTAAACTGAAAGTCGATGAGCTGGCCGAAGCCATCATCGGCCAACTGATTGATTCGGACGAAGAGGAATAAGCAGCATGGCGCATTACGACCTCGAAGAACAGGAACAGATCGACACCCTGAAAACCTGGTGGAAGATGTATGGCAACCTCGTCACCGGGGTGGTCATGGCCGCTTCGCTGGCCGTCGTCGGCTGGCAGGGGTGGAACTGGTACCAGGGCGGGCAGTCGGCCAAGGCGGCGGCGGTCTATGGCGTGCTCGAGCAAGCCGCCGGCGTCGGCGATGCCCAGAAGGTCAAGGCGGCGGCAGGCGAACTGGCCGAGAAGTTCGGCCGCACCACCTATGCCTCGCTGGGCGCGATGCTCGCCGCCAAGCAATCCTTCGATGCCGGCGACCTGAAAACCGCCAAGACCCAGCTCGCCTGGGTTGCCGAAAACGGCAAGAACGAAATCCGCGACCTGGCCCGTTTGCGTCTGGCGGTCGTCCAGCTGGACGAGCAGGCCTACGACGAAGCCTTGAAGCAGCTGGAATCCAGCCATGCGGCGGCATTCGATACGCGCTTCCTGGAGCTGAAGGGCGATGTGCTCACGGCTCAGGGCAAGAAGGCCGAGGCGCGCGCCGCCTACAAGTCGGCATTGGAGAAGATGGCCGACAAGCAATCGGCGGGTCGCGAACTGCTGCAGCAGAAACTCGACAGCCTGGGCGAGGCCGCCTGATGTCGCGCCGCCTGATTCTCCTGCTCGCCGCGGCCGGCCTGTCGCTGGGTGGCTGTGCGACCATTTCCGACGGTCTGGATGCGATCAACCCGTTTTCCAGTTCGGCGCCCAAGATGCCGGCCTTGTCTCCGATCAAGACGACGGCGGACGTCCGCATGGCGTGGTCGGCCAATGTCGGAAAGGCCGGGGACTATGTCTTTACGCCGGCAGTCGTCGAGGGCGCGGTGTATGCCGCCAGCGCCAAGGGAACGATCAGCCGGATCGAGGACGGCAAGGTCGTCTGGAAGATCGACGCCGGGCAGGAGTTGTCGGCGGGCGTAGGCGCCAATGGTAAGCTGGTCGTGGTCGGCACCCCGAAGGGCGAAATCCTGGCCTTTTCCGCCGACGACGGCAAGGCCGTCTGGAAAGCCAGGGCATCGAGCGAAATTCTTGCCGCCCCGGTCGTCGGCGACGAGGGCGTGGCTGTGAAGAGCGGCGACAACCAGGTGTTCCTGTTCGACCCGCTCGACGGTGGCCGCAAGTGGGCCTACCAGCGGGCAACCCCGCCGCTCTCCGTGCGTAGCGCCGGGTCGCCGGTATTTGCCGATCGCTACCTGTTCGTCGGCTACCCCGGCGGCAAGTTGGTCGCGCTCGCCTTGCAGAACGGTGCGCCGGTCTGGGAGCTGTCTCTTATACACATCTCCGAGCCCACGAGACCGAGGCTGATCTC